>JAZDGM010000001.1:0-45108 GCA_043806915.1 Pseudomonadota bacterium
TTGCTTTATGTTAAATTATTGAACAAACCTATCCCAACCGCCCGGCTTTGTCAATTTTTTTCCCGGAGACCGTGTTCCCAACTTATTATAGAGATATTATTGCTAAAAATCAATCTTCCACTCCCGGGACGGCCGGACGCCGGCGCGCTTGACATCATTAATATCTAAAGGAAAACCCAATGAAGACAACATTTCCCCGTTTTTCATCCATGAACTGGAAAAATTCGACAACATCTTGTTTTTTTAGTCAAATTGTCCGATATTGAAGCTACCGGCCGCCGGAG
Source organism: Pseudomonadota bacterium (assembly GCA_043806915.1). Lineage (GTDB taxonomy): Bacteria > Desulfobacterota > Desulfarculia > Adiutricales > JAGVGV01 > JAZDGM01. The sequence goes on from JAZDGM010000001.1 coordinate 285, forward strand.
GCGGGCCTAGGGGACGTCGGCGCCGCCAAGCAGTCGGCAGGTTTCAAATTTTTGTTGATCGGAGGATAGCATGGAGAAGTCCAGCCCCAAGAAGGACCTTACTTTCTACCGCGAAGTTTCGCGGATCACCGTGGAGGGCTTGGCGGGAATAACGTCCGATTTCAAAAAATTTTACGATGATATCTCGATCCGGGTCCACCCCGCCCTTCAGGGCATCGCCGCAAGCGAGCTGCCCGAAGCTTCCGATCAGTTGAACGCCATAATAAACGCCACCGAGGACGCCGCTACCAAAATAATGGACATTCTTGAGGAAATGCAGGAAGAGAACCAAAAAATCCGGACCGCCCTGGATGCCGCGCTCGGAACCAAGAGGATGGCTCGCTCCAAGGTCGAGGCCCTGAGCGGGGCGGTCGCGGCCCTTAATTCCAATGAATCCCGCATTATCAACATTTTCGAGGAACTGAGCTTTCAGGACCTGACCGGTCAAAGAATCCGGAAAATAGTCAACTTGGTTCAAAAAATCGAGCTGACGGTCCAGGGAGTACTAGGCAACGTCGGTCAAAAACTAAGCGCCGAATCAACGGAGCAGGCGCCGGCGCCCGTGCCTGGTTCGGAGCTCAAGGGCCCCCAGGACGAAGGGCAAGGCATGGACCAATCCGCCATTGACGACCTGCTGGCCGCCTTGTAATTTTCTTGAAACCTATTTCCCGGCGCGGGCTCTTTAAAAAGCGGGAATGATTGGTTGGAATTTACGATTTTTGTAGGGAGAGAAAGAATGCCTATCTTTGAATATGTTTGCCTGGACTGCGGAAAGGTTTTTGAAACCCTGGTCCTGAACAGCCGGGAAGAAGTGTGTTGTCCGGATTGCGAATCCAAGAGGCTGGAAAAGGCCATGTCTTCCTTCGCCCTGTCCGCTGGTTCTTCCGGAAGCCGGGGGGCTTCGCTGGGCGGGTGTTCGAGCAAGGGCGGATTTTCCTGAGCCTGAGACTATTCGGCCGGAGGCCGAAAAAGGAGTGCGCGTGGACTACATTTGGTTGGTTCTTATTATAGTCGCTTGGTATCTTCTACAGGCGGTCATTTTGCCCAGACTGGGAGTCTCGACTTGAATGAAGCCGGCCTGCCAGGTTGGCGGCGAAAAAAAAGCAAAAGCCCCCGACGGCGATCAGGCCGGCGGGGAGTGACGAAAAAATAAAGAGAGTTGAAGCAGCCCGCGGCCAGCCGCGGGGACTGCGTTCGCTGGTATGTTCAACCGGGGGTCCGGGTTAGTCTTTAGGCCGGCCCGGACGATCTTTTTTAACTTCGGCCTCGAAATCGCAATCCACGCAAAGGACGTATTTAAACCCATCGGCGGCCGTTATCGCTTGGGACACGGTGACGCAAAGGTTGCCGGAAGCCTGGGAGATATACGGGTCGGAAACGTACCGTTCCAGGCCGGCTTTTATCAGTAAAAAATAGTCCTTGAGAGACAGGTCGGCGCCCTTGGGGGCGGGTCGGAAAAGAGAGGAATGCGGTCGGAGGAGTTTTCCCTGGTTGCAGACGGTTTCGCTGACCTGAAGGCCATGGTTATTGAGAATGTAAAGGCATTCTATACTTTGGTCGCTGATCATGGCCAGGTGAAGGGCTTCCTCGAATTGCTCGGGACTCGAGGTCCGAAGCCTTGCGGCGACCTGGTGGACCGAATCGGCCATGCGCAGGAAAAAATTCTTGCGCAGGGAAAACCGGTCGATCCGGCGGAACCGGAAGGATTCCGCCAGCTTTTCCATTCTGGAATTAAGCCGCTCGCGCTGCCTGGTGAAGGGATCGTCCGGATGGGCGTAAAAATAGCCTTGGTGCAGGGTGATTCCCAAATCCAGGGCGGCCAGGGCTTCCGCTTCCGTTTCTATCCCCTCGGCCACGACCAGGGCTCCAATGCCCTGGGCCAGGTTGCACAGGGATCGGACCACTTCCTGCTTGTGGTATTCAACATCCAGATCGCGGATCAGAAACCGGTCGATCTTTAGGACGTCGGGCTTTATCAGGGCGATTCTTTCCAGGTTTGAATGCCCGGCCCCCACATCGTCGAGGGCGATGTTGAAGCCATGCCCCCGCTGCAGGTTGACGAATTCCGTCAAGGCGGCGAGATTGGACACCTTCGATTCGATTATCTCGATAACCACGTCGCAGGGGCGAAGGCCGGCCCGCTGGACCGCCTGAAGCAAGCGACCGGTCCCGACCTGGATTTGGTCCAGAATCGCCGTCTCGAAATTCAGCCACAGCAAATAATCGTCCTGGCCCTTGAAGCACGCGGAAAAATCGCCCAGGCATTTTTCCCGACAGAGACGGTCGAGTTCGAGCGACTTCATCTCCCGGGCCGCCAGGGAAAACAGGACATCCGGCGGAATACGCCGACCGGTCAAGGGATTTATTCCGAAGGACAAAGCCTCCAGGCCGATCACCTTTTTTTCCCGCATGGAAATTATTGGTTGGAAGCGGGATCCAATCGACCCCTTTTCCAGAATTTCCGGAAAAAGGCAATTATTTTCCAAATCTTCAGGTTCCGTGTTTTTTTTGACGTTCTCGTTCGAAAGCAAAATTTTTTCCTGGTTTCAATAAAATAAAAAGCCGGACTCATGGGAGAGCAACCATTGTGCCAACAATGAGGTCCTTGGCTTGGAACAATTATTAGGCTTTTCGCGTTTTTCGGGCCGAAAAAAACGACATTTTCGGCTTTTCCAAGCGGGAATTTGACGAAATTGTAGCTGGGTCGCCCTCCAGGGGCCCGGAAATCGCCCGGGCCGCCCCTCGGCCAGGCCTGGCGGATCGATTGGCTCCGAATCCCGGCGTTGCCGGCCGGGACCGGAAAATAATCAAGATAAAAACCCGGGGGCCAGGTATTCGGGATCGGGATAGGAATAAAACCCCCGGCCTGATTTCACGCCCAGGTCCCCCCGTTCGATCATGTCCAGGAGGGCTTGGGGCGGATGGTCCCGAGGGTCTCCGGATTCCCGGTAATAGACCATTTCGATGTCCCGCACCACATCCAGCCCGACTTTGTCCATGATGGCGAAGGGGCCTTCCTTCATGCCGGTGAATACCATCCAGCCCCGATCCACGTCGCGGAAGTCCACAAAGCCCCCGCCCCACATGTACAAGGTTTCCCGCTTGATGGCCCGCCAAACGCGGTTGAAGCAAAAGCCCAAAAGTTCCTTGTTGACGGTCAGGGGGATGCATCCCAGGGAGCGGACCCATTTTATTCCCGCGGCCATGGTTTCGGGAGTCGTGGCGGTTCCGCCCATGACGTCGACGTGATTGACGCCCTGCAGGGGAAAGTAGAAATGGATGTTCAAGGATTGTTGGGGCCGGCCTCCGGCTTCCTCCATCCTGGAAACAGGCAGGGACGAACTATTGGTGGCCAGGATGGCCTTGGCCGGCGCCTGGTCGCCCAAGTCCTTCCAGACCTTTTTTTTCAATTCCAAATTTTCCGGCGCCGCCTCGATAACTAGGTCCGCCCCGGCCAAGGCGTCTTCCAGCGTCCGGTCCGATCGAACCCGGGCCAGGGTGGAGTCCCACAGCGCGAACGGCACGAGCGGAACCACGGCCTTCTTATTTTCAAGGTCCCGGCGGATTTTGTTCAAGGTCTCGGCCAGGGCGCCCGCCCTGGGATCGTAACACCTCACCCGGTATCCCGCGTGAGCGGCCAACAGGGCGATTTGCGCCCCCAAAATTCCGGCGCCCACCACGGCGACGTTATCCAGCGGTCTTTCCATCGCGTCGGTCCCCCTGGCCTGACGATCCCCCCGCGCGACCGGCCCCGGGGAACATCGAGCAGCGTTAGAGAATGTCAATAGGCCCGCCGGGTCAGTATTCCGACCGGCGGCGGAAGGCCCGGGCCATTTCCCTATCGGCGTCCTTGCGCTTCAGGTCCTGGCGTTTATCATAAATCTTCTTGCCCTTGGCCAGGGCGAGTTCCACCTTGGCGTACCCGTCTCGGAAATAAATGGCCAGGGGGATCAGGGACTGACCCCGTTCCTGGGTGCGGCTGAAAAGCTTGGCGATCTCCTTTTTTTTGAGAAGGAGCTTTCTTTTTCTTTCCGGTTCATGGTTGTCGTAATGAGCGAAGGGATACGGGCTGATGTTGGCCTTTATCAACCAAACCTCGCCGTCCTCGATCTTGGCGTAGGAATCCGAGAGGCTGGCCTTGCCGTGCCGGAGGCTTTTGACCTCGGTGCCGGTGAGCACCATTCCCGCTTCGAAATGGTCTTCCAATTCGTAATCGAAACGGGCTCGCTTGTTCCGGCAAACGATCTTTATATTCTTGTCCTTGTGTTCTTTTTCTTGCTTTTTCATTTCTCGATATAAAACGCCGGTCTTTCCGTCCGGGCCGCCCGGCCGGCCCCGGTTCGGGTTTGGCGGGAAATCGGGCCGGGTTAGCGAGGCTCGCTGCTCACGTCGAACATTTCCCGGAATCTTTTGGCGATGACGCGTTGCACGAACCGGTGGACTTCCACGGTGGTTTTACATTTCAGGACCTCGGCCAGGTATTCCCGGCATTCCTCCAGGGTGGCCATGCGGATGAGTCTTTTAATCCTGGGAATGGCCAGGCTGCTCATGGAGAGTTCGTCCAGCCCCATGCCCAGGAGAATCGGGACCGAAATCGGGTCGGCCGCCATTTCCCCGCAGACGCTGACCCTGATGCCGGCGGCGTGACCGGCCTGAACGGCGGCCATGATCAGACGCAGCACGCCGGGATGAAGGGGTTCGTACATGTGGGCGACCCGCTCGTTAACGCGGTCGATGGCCAGGGAGTACTGAATCAGGTCATTGGTTCCCAGGGAAAAGAAATCACATTCCTGGGCCAGGAACTCGGCGATGGCCACGGCGGAGGGGACCTCGATCATTATTCCCACTTCCATGTCCGGATCATAGGGCATGCCCACCAAGTCCAGTTCCCGCCGCACTTCCTTGAGTATCTCCTTGGCCAGCCGCAATTCCTGCAGCCCGGAGATCATGGGGAACATTATCTTGATGTTGCCGTAGGCCGAGGCTCGCAGGATGGCCCGAAGCTGGGTGAGGAAGAGTCCCCGTTCCTTCAGGCACAGCCTGATCGCCCGGAGCCCCATGGCCGGGTTCAAGCCGTCTCCCAGGTCCAGGGTGTTGAGGAACTTGTCTCCGCCCAGGTCCAGGGTCCTGATGGTCACCGGACGGGGGGCGACGATCTGGGCCACGTCCCGGTAGTCCTCGAACAACTCCTCTTCCGTGGGCAAGGAGCGCTTGGACAGATAGAGGAATTCGGTCCGGTACAGGCCTATGCCCTCCCCGCCATGATCGATGACCGCGGCCACTTCCTCGAACATCTCCATGTTGCCCTTGATCACCACCCGGTGGCCGTCGATGGTTTCCGCTGGCAAATGCGAGCAGCGGACGATTTCGGCCTGGTACGAGGCGTAGCTGGCTTGCCGGCCGTAGTAAAACTCGAGGGCCTTGTCATCGGGATCGATAATCACGTGGCCGGCGGTCCCGTCGACGATGAGCAGGTCCCCGGTCTTGATGCGCCTGGTGCAATCCTCCAGGCCCACCACGGCGGTTATTTCCAGGGCCTGGGCCACAATGGTGGTGTGGGAGGTCCGGCTGCCCATTTCGGTGATGAACCCCATCACCCTTTCCAGGGGCATCTGGGTCGTGTCCGCGGGGGACAGGTCCCGGGCCACGATGATCACCCGCTCCTTGATTCCGCCCAGGGAATCCGGCTCGCTTCCGACCAGGTTTCTCATGATCCGGTCGGTGACGTCCTCGATGTCCTTCAGGCGGCTGCGGATGTATTCGTCCTTGATCCGACTGAACATCTCCTTGGCGTGATCCACCGCCTTCTTGAGGGCCCATTCGGCGTTGATCCGTTCGTTTTCGATGTGGGCGATGGTCTCGTCGTAAATCAGCTTGTCCTGGAGAATCAAGAGGTGGGCGTCCAGGATAAAGGTTTGGCCGGCCAGGTCCAAGGGCGCCGAGGCCTTGATCTGTTCCAACTGGGCCTTGGCCTGGGAAACAGCCCTTTTGAAACGATCGAGTTCTTCATCGATCAAGGATTCGCTTATCAGGCTCTGATAAACGAACTCAACCTTGCTCCGGTTGACCAGATAGGCCTTGCCGATGGAAATCCCCGGCGAGGCTGGAACGCCCACCAAAACCGTGCTTGAATCCACGAATGGAGGAGGAAGGTTCATTCTTCACCAAATTTGTTGTCGATTAATTCCGCCGCGAGATCAACCGCCTGCCGGGCGTCCGGCCCCACGGCCCGGACGACCACCCTGGTCCCCAAGGGGCATTCCAGGGTCAGCAAGGACAACACGCTTTTGGCGTCCGCGGATAGACCGTTTTTTTCCAAATAAAGCTCGGCCTTGAAAGCCCGGGCCATGGCCGCCAAGCGAGCGGCGGCCCGGGCGTGCAGCCCCAAGCGGTTGGAAATGGTCAACTCCGTGAAATGTTCGCTGTTTTCCTGAACAACACTTGCTTCCATGTCAAAATCCATCATCCTCGTTCAGCCGCGGGCCCAGGCGCCTAAAGTAAACACGGCCAACAATCCGTATATCAAGGCCTCCACCGGAAGGCCCCTTTTAAACAAAAAAGAAAAAAAATATAAAACCGGCCCCACCACGACCCCCAGAAAAAAAACCTCGCCGCGGTCCCAGTCTTCCGGCGCCAACCCCCAGGTAACGCAGGCGGCCAACAGCCCCAGCAAACCGGAGGTCGCCAGGCGGATTCGCAGGGCCGCCGCTGGCAGGGACAACCTGTCGATCACGGCCACTATTCCACTGCCTTCGCGGTATCCCTTGAAAAAACCCCAAACCCGGCAGGTCAGGTGTCCGAGATTGAAAAGAAACAGATAGATAAAAATTCCGATCGGCTCCGAACGGACCGCCCAGAGCGTTCCCAATACAGCCGTGACCGGCAGCAGGGCGTTCCAGAAGAAGGCGTCGCCGATGGCGGCGAACGCGGTCATCAAGGCCGTCTTGAACCTTTCCAGCCTTTCGGGAGGGTACCCCCCCTCGGCCCCCATCTCTTCCGCCCTGACCAAGGCCCCGATGATCGGCCCGGACATGTAGGGTTGAGTGTTGAAGGGTTTCAGGGTTCTGGCCAGGGCCTCCGCAATGGCCGGGTTTCCACGACCGTACATCTTTTCGTAGGCCGCCGACATGGCCGCGGCCAGGCCGATATTCTGTTGACCCTGGAAATTCCAGGCCGCCTGTAGAAAGAAGGAGCGCCACAGGATGCGGCTGAGGGTCAGGTGGTTCACTCGTTCAAGCCTCTATTTCTCTCGAGACCCCGCATCTTAGGGAATAGCGGCCCGCCTGTCAACCCGGGATCGGGCCGGCCGGTCGAATCCCTTGAATATTTATCTTTTTTTTTCAAAGCGTTATTGTCATCTCCTCCCGGAGGCCTCGAGGACCAAGCGGTAGAGTTCACTTCGGTTGAGGTCAGAGGACCCGGCCAATTCCGCGACGATCTCCCGCACGGGCCGATCGTCGTCTTTTATTATCTCCAGCAGCTCCTCCCGGGTCAATCGCCTGGTAAAGTCCTCGGCCCCGGAAACGACCACGGTGATCTCGCCCCGGACCCGGTCCAGGCTCGAGGCGACCTGGGCCGCTAGACCGGCCAGGGTCCCCCTCATAAACTCTTCATTGAGCTTGGTCATCTCCCGGCCGACAACGCACGAGCGGTCTCCCAGAATGGCCAGGGCGTCCTCCAAAAATTCCTTAAGCCGGTGCGGCGCCTCGAAAAAGACCAGGGTCCGCCGCTGTTCCCGGATTTCCTCCAATACCCGGCGACGCGCTTTTTGTCGGGTCGGAGTAAAGCCGACAAACAAATAGCTGTCGCCGGAAAAACCGGAAACGGACAGGGCCGTGGGCGGGGCGGAAGCCCCGGGAATGGGGACGACCCTGATTCCTCGGTTGACCGCTTCGGCGACCAAAAGAGCGCCGGGGTCGGACACGCCCGGAACGCCGGCGTCGCTAACCAGGGCGATATCCTCTCCCTGAACCAAGTGGGCGATGATCCTGGGGGCGGCGGTCTGGTGATTCTGTTCCCGATAACTGATCACCTTGGTCCGCAGGCCCAGGTGGGACATTATTTTCATGGTCCGCCGGGTGTCTTCCGCGGCGGCCGCCCGCACTTCCCCCAGAATCCGGGCGGCCCTGAAGGTCAGGTCCTCGAGGTTGCCGAGAGGCGTGGCGATCACATATAACGTTCCTGGTTGTTCCATGTCCCCTGTGTTCCGGTCGGCTAATCGGAAGACGGCCAAACCCGGTCGAAGGCGTCGGGAATATGCTCGATCTCGACTTGTTCCCCGAAAAGTCCGATTCCCAGCACATCGAATCGGGCGCGACGACCTTCCCAGGCCCGGCGGCTTAAAAAAATAGAGGCGGCCATGGACAAGCGCCGTTGCTTTTCCAGGCTCACCGCTTCGACGGGCGAGCCGAATTGGCGGGACCGCCTGGTTTTGACTTCCACGAAAACCACCACGTCCCCGTCGAGGCACACCAAATCTATCTCGCCGAATTTGGTTCGAAAATTCGTCTCGACCTTTTTCAAGCCCTTGGAGGATAAATAGTTGACGGCCAGTCTTTCCCCGGCGGGTCCAACCCCGACCGACTCGGGCTCGGGCTCGGGCGCCCGCCCGGATTTCCTTTTAAACAGCAAGTAACCGTCCGCGCGGCGCCCCGAGCGTTTCCGAGGGCCTGGCGAACGGCGCGGCCCGAAGCGCCCGTCCGCCCGAATGAACCGCCCCGTCCCCTAAAAAAAGAATATCCGGAACGAGCGCGATTCTCGTTCCAGACTTGGCAAGCTCCCTAAAAATGCATCTCCGAATCGCGCCGATCCGACGAGACGACGGCCGTCCGACAGGGATCATGGTCCCACCCGCTTGAAACTGCGACGATGAATGGCGCAGGGACCCAGTCGCGTCAAGGCTTCCAGGTGTTCCCGGGTCCCATATCCCTTATGAGCCGCGAATCCGTATCCGGGGTAGTTGTGGTCGTACGCGAGCATGAGACGGTCGCGCACGACCTTGGCCACTATGGAAGCGGCCCCGATGCTCAGGCAAAGGGCGTCGCCCTGGGTCAGGGCTCGTTGCGGCACGGCCAGGGGAGCCTTGATGGGCCCGTCGACCAGGACGAAGTCCGGTTGGGGGCGCAGCCCCTCCACCGCCTGGCGCATGGCGTCCAGGGAAGCGCGCAGGATGTTGACGCGGTCGATGACATCCGGTCCGACGATCCCCAGGGAAACCGCCGCGGCGCTCCGCAGAATCAGCCGGAAGGCCTTTTCCCGGTCCAACAGCCCGATCTTTTTGGAATCTCCCACCCCTGGATACTCCCGTTCGGGGTCCAGTATCACCGCCGCGGCCACAACCGGTCCGGCCAGGGGGCCGCGACCGGCCTCGTCGACGCCGGCGACCGATTCGTAGCCAAGTACGCGAATCGACCCTTCAATTTCCCAGGGACCGGGGGCCGTCCCCAGGTCCGGGAATAATGAAGGATCGCTCTTCCGTCGGGCGGCCATGTCATGCGGCCGATCGCAGGCTTAATTCCAGTTTTTGTCCTTGATGCGAGCGGCTTTGCCGTGGCGGGCGCGCAGGTAGTACAGACGGGAGCGGCGGACCTTACCCTGGGAAACCACTTCAATTTTGTCGATGATCGGGGAGTTGGTCGGGAAAATTCTTTCCACGCCGATGCCATAGGACACTTTCCGGACGGTGAAGGTGGCGTCGGTGCGTCCCTTGCGTTTCCGGATAACCGTGCCCTTGAAAACCTGAATCCTTTCCTTGTCCCCTTCCTTGATCCGCACATGCACCTTTATGGTGTCGCCTACCCGGAAATCGGGCAGGTCGGTCCTCATTTGTTCGCGTTCCAGCATTCCCAAGGCGTCCATTTCCATCCTCCAGTAGACCTATCTTTGTCCGAAAAGCCGATCCAAAATAATTCCGGCCGCGGACCTGACTGACAGGTGATTGTATTTTGTCGGGCCGATGATCGGCTCCAGTAAAAGATCGAAATCATCCATGGCTTCCGGAGTCAACCCCCAGGCCGTGCCAAGGACCAGACAAGACGGCCGGTCGCCTGCCATGAGCTTTTTGACCTCCCCGAAGGAGGCCCGGCCCGGCCCGGGCGCCGCCGACGTCCCAATCATCAGGGGCGGCCGGCCGCAGCGAGATTCGATGGCCGCGGCTGTTTCCCCAAGGTTTTTGGTCAAATGGACCAACCCGAGGGCTTCACGGCGGGTGGAATTATACGCGGCGCCCCATCCCAGCCGCCAGTGATCCAGCATTTCCCCGGCCACCCGGAGTTGGTCCTCCACCGGAGTGACCACAAAAAAACCGGCCAGACCGTAAGTGGCCGCGGACCTGGCCAGATCGTGCATATCGATGGTAGTCAAGGCCGAGGCGATGACTTCCCTGTTTTTATTGTGGACCGGCCAGTGGGCCAGCGCCAAAAAAGAGTCGGACAACCTTAATCCTCATCGTCGGGAAAAGCAAGCTTAAATTCGTCGTGTTCAAGCCGAATTCCCCTCAAGACCTTCGTTTGCTCCGGAGTCAGGCAAACTCGCTTCAGCATTTCAGGCCGGCCCAGCAAGGTTCGCCGGAGGGACTCCCGAAGGCGCCAAGTCCGAATCGCGGCGTGATCCCCCGACAACAGCGTCTCGGGCACGGCCAAGCCGCGAAAAACCCGGGGCCTGGTATATTGGGGATATTCCAAGAGTCCCTGGCTGAAAGTTTCCTCCTCCACGGATTCGCTTTTACCCAGCACGCCCGGAAGCAGCCTGGCCACGGCCTCGATCAGGACCATGGCCGGCACTTCTCCACCGGACAGGACATAATCCCCGACTGATATTTCCTCGTCGATAAAGAGACGGTTGACCCTTTCGTCCACTCCCTCGTAACGTCCGCAGACCAAAACCAACTGGTCGAGATCGGAATATTCCCCCACCTTGGCCTGAGTCAGGGGGGCGCCGGCGGGGGTCAGCAGAACCACCTTGGTCCGGGAGCGATCCACGGTCCCGGCCAGGGCGAACTCAATGGCCCCGGCCAATGGCTCGGGCTTTAGGACCATTCCCGGTCCGCCGCCGAAAGGTCTATCGTCGGCCGTGTGGTGCTTGTCCAGGGCGAAATCCCGGATGTCGATGATCCGCACCTGGAAGGCCTCGGCGGCCAAACCCTTTCCAATAAGGCTTTCCGCCAAAAAGGAGTCGAAAATCGCCGGGAACAGGGTCGCCACGTCAAACCGCATTTTACCGCCCCGGCGTCTACAGGTCCAACAGGCCCTGGGGGGGGTCGACGATAATCTTCCCGCCCGCCGGATCGACCTCTATGACCATTTCATTGCGGAAGGGAATAAAAACCTCCCGGCCGTCAATCTCCAACACCAAGAGATCATCGGCGCCAGTGGCCAACATGTTGACCACCGGCCCCAATTTTTTTCCCGCCCGGTCGAATACCAGCAGGCCGATCAGATCGGTCCAATAGTATTCGTCCTCGCTAAGCTCCGGCAAGAGGTCCCGTTCGATCAGGACCTCGGTCCCGGTCAGTTCCCGGGCTTGTTCCCGGCTGGATACTCCACGTATTTTCAACAGGATTGAATCCTGATGAAACCTGACCTCCTCCACTTCGACCGCTCTTTTTTCCCGGTTTCCCTGGCGAAGATAGATTTTGCGAAGTTGACCGAACGCGTCGAGCGACTCGACGAACAGCCGAACCTTTATTTCCCCGTGGACCCCGTGGGGCCGGGCGAGGCGCCCCAAAACCACGAAGTCCCCACTCATGAAAAACCTACTCCAGAATCTCCAGGACGGCTCTTTTTCTTACCTTGGTCGAGGCGGCGGAAAGAATGGTCCTCATGGCGCGGGCCGTTCTTCCTTGTTTACCGATAACCTTGCCGAGGTCCTCCTTGGCCACCTTGAGTTCAATGACCGACGTCTGTTCGCCCTCGATTTCGGAAACCTCCACCTGATCAGGTTGATCCACCAGCGACTGCGCGATGTACTTAATCAATTCCTTCATCTTTAGCACCTCCATCATTACCACCCTAACTTCCTTGCAGAGGAGTTATTCGCCCGCCGCAACAAGATCAACCCCCCGTCCTAAGCCCCAGGAGCGGGGTGTTCGTCCCCCCCGGAGGTCCAAGGAAACCTCGCGGGGTTTAGTTAGCCGCGGGCGCTTCAGCTTCGGGAGCGCCCACACGTTTAATTAAACTGGCCACTGTCGTGGTCGGCTGCGCGCCCTTGCCAAGCCAGTCCATTAGACGATCCTGCTTGATTTTCACTTCGGCCGGATCCTGGTTGGGATCGTAAGTGCCTATAATCTCGAGAAACCTCCCATCTCTCTTGGATTCGGAATCCGCAACCACAACCCTGTAATAGGGCTTCTTCTTCGCGCCCATGCGGGCCAGTCGAATCTTAACCGCCATTATCTTTCAACCTTTCTTCTTAGTATATTATATTAAAATTTTAACGCCAGTCCTCGGGCGTCTTTCTTTAAAAAGGAAAACCTCCCCGGCCTAGGCCGGGCAAGCCGCCCTTGGAAAATTTTTTCATCATCTTCTTGGTTTGAACGAAATTTTTGATAAGCGAGTTAACATCGGCCACACTGGTCCCGCTGCCCTTGGCGATGCGGCGCCGGCGGCCGGCGTTGAGAATATTATGGTTTCTACGTTCCTCCAAGGTCATGGAACTGATTATGGCTTCGACTTTTTTCAGTTCGCCTTCGTCGGGTTGGGCTTCCTTCAACTTTTTCAGCTTTCCGCCCAATCCGGGAATCATCCCCAGAATGGATTCCAGCGACCCCATTTTTTTGATCTGCTTGATCTGCTGCTGGAAATCCTCCAGGGTGAATTCGTTCTTCTTGATTTTTCGGGCCAGTTCCAGGGCCCGCTCCTCGTCGATGTTTTCCTGGGCTTTTTCAATGAGGCTGAGAACGTCTCCCATGCCCAGAATCCGCGACGCCACCCGGTCGGGATGAAAGGGTTCCAAGGCGTCCAGTTTTTCGCCGACGCCCACGAACTTCAAGGGCCGGTCCAGGACGGCCTTGATGGACAGCGCCGCGCCGCCCCGGGCGTCGCCCTCCATCTTGGTGAGGATTACTCCCGTCAGGTCGAGCCGATTGCTGAAGGCCAAGGCCACGTTTACGGCTTCCTGGCCGGTCATGGCGTCGGCCACGAAGAGGATTTCCTTGGGATTGACCTTGGCCTTGATGGTCGCCAATTCGTCCATCAGGGCCTCGTCGATGTGCAGGCGTCCGGCCGTGTCGAGCAGGAGTGTGTCCGCGCCCCATTCCCCGGCGCTCATCTTGGCCCGCAGGGCGATATCCACCGGGTCCATGTGGTTGGTGGACGGATAAACCGGAACCCCGACCTGCTCGCCCAACCGGGTGAGCTGCTCGATGGCGGCGGGCCGATAAACGTCCGCCGGCACCAACAGGGGATGCCGCCCCTGGTTTTTCAGGTACCGAGCCAGTTTTCCGGCCGTGGTGGTCTTGCCGGAACCCTGCAAGCCCACCAACATCAGTATCCAGGGGGGCCGTCCGGTGAAATCCAATTGCTGAAACGAGCCGCCCATGACGGAAGTCAGCTCTTCGTATACGATTTTCACCACTTGCTGGCCCGGAGTCAGGCTGCCCATGACTTCCTGGCCCACGGCCCTTTCCCGAATGACCTCGACCAGGTCCTTGACCACCTTATAATTGACATCGGCCTCGAGCAAGGCCAGGCGAACTTCCCTCAGGCCGTCCTTGATGTTGGCCTCGGACAGCCGGCCCCGCCCTTTAAGCTTGCGGAATGCTTCGTTAAGTTTTTCCGAGAGGCTGTCAAACACCTTGAACTCTCCCCGGGCCGGATATTAAAGACCCTGAAAAAACGTAAATAAAAAATATACTTATTCTTCAAGGCCCTGTCAAGAAAAATTGAACTTGGAAAGGCGAAAGGAACTATCGCCCGCCCGGGCCCTCCCCAGCCGATGAAATCCGCTTTCCGACTTGCGCCTCTGGGCCATTAGGGTTATTAGATATTTTGGACCGGGCCGGCCGCCCGGCCATTAAAAAATTCACCGCGGAAAAAATATGACCGAAGAAAGCGTGTTCAGCGACCGGATACGCGCCCCCGGCCCGGCTTGGCCCGCCCGGGGCGTTCTGGCCTTTACCAAGATGGAACTGAAAATATTCCGGACCCTTCTCGGGACCGGGCAGGAAAAAGCCCCGATCCTGGGCGGCATGACGAAAATTGTCTTTTTCCCCGGGTTAGTCCTGGCCGGCCCCATGCTGGGGGCCCCCCAGGCCGGCATGGTCCTGGAAACCCTGTCCCGGCGGGGGACCAAGGAATTTTTTTCCCTGGGGCTCTGCGGCGCCCTTCAACCCGACCTGACTTGGGGGGACGTGGTGGTCCCGCTGACGGCTTTTTCCGAGGAAGGCGTTTCCGCCTGTTATCCCCTGGCGGGCCCGCCCTCGCCGGACCCCGGGCTAGCCGGCGTGATTTTGGACCATTTACGCCGAAAAAATCAAAAGTTCAAGGTTGGCAAGGTTTGGACCACCGACGCCCCCTTCCGGGAAACCCGGGAAAAAATATCCCGCCACGCCGCCGACGGGGTCCTGGCCGTGGATATGGAAACATCCGCCCTGATGACCGTCGCCCGGTTCAGGAATCTCGCCTGGGCCGGACTAATGGTGGTGTCGGACGAACTCTGGGGGGAAAAATGGCGTCCGGGGTTCCAATCGGTGGAGTTGAAAAAAGGGCTGAAAACAGCGGCTGAAATAATCCTGGAGGCGGCGCGATCATGAAAGAGGCCATTCTGGCGATCGACATCGGTGGAGGCACGCAGGACATCCTGCTCTTCGATCCTTCCCAACCGCTCGAAAACGCGGTTAAACTTGTTCTCCCATCCCCCACGGTCATTGCGGCCCGCAAAATCCGCCGGGCTTCGTCGCGTGGTCTTCCCGTGCTGCTGACCGGCAAGGTCATGGGCGGCGGAGCGGTGGGGCGGGCGGCCAGGGACCATCTGGCCGCGGGGCTGGCCGTTTATTCCCTGCCCGGCCCGGCCCTGACCTTTCACGACAACCTCGACCACGTCCGTCGGATGGGAATCACCGTGGTCGCGGACCAGGCCGAACTGGAAAAATCCGTCGGGGACCTGAATTCCCTGTTCGAGGTCCGCCTGGGAGACGTGGACCTGGCCGCCCTGACCCGGGCCCTGGCGATTTTCGAGGTCCCCCTGCCGGACCTCGCGGCCCTGGCCATTCAGGACCACGGCTTTTCGCCGGGATTCAGCAACCGAATCACCCGGTTCCGGCAATGGCAGGACTTCCTCGATTCTGGTGGAGAAGTTGAAAGGCTCCTCTTCCGTTCCCCGCCGGCCGGCCTGACCAGGTGGGTCGCCGCGGCCGAGGACCTCCCCGGGGCCTTTTTCATGGACACCTGCGCGGCCGCCCTGCGAGGGGCCGTTTTGGATGACAACGCCAGGGAATGCCTGGATTCCGGCCTGGTGGTCGTCAACGCCGGAAACGAGCATACCGTGGCCTTTCTGGTGAAGGGCCGACGAGTCCTGGGCGTTTACGAACACCATACCAGCATCATCGACCCGGGTGTTTTGGCGGATCAAATGGACCGTTTCGCCCGGGGGACGCTCTCCAACAAGGAAATTTTCGACCAAGGCGGTCACGGACTGGCGTACCGGGCCGAATACCGTGACCTGGCCCCCTTCGGACCGGTGTTCGTCACCGGTCCCCAAAGGGATATCGCCCGGGGTCTCGGCGGCATGGCCGCGCCCTTCGGTGAAATGATGCTCTCGGGGTGTTTCGGCCTGATAGAGGCGGTTAGGGAATTCCAGGCAAGTGCTTTTAACGGATAAACCCGTCGAGGGATAAAGCCGGGCCGGGTCCGCCCGGCGGGGAGGAAGACCATGGGAAGCAATAATCTTATTTTTTTGGAAAACATCGAATGGTTCGACGAAACGGGAACGGAAATGGTCCACCGGGTCCCGGAATCCGGGTCCGGGGAGATCAAGTGGGGCGCCCAGTTGACGGTCAGGGAAAGCCAGGCCGCGGTCCTGTTCTACCAGGGCCGGGCCCGCGACGCCTACGGCCCGGGTCGCCAGACCCTGCACACGGGCAATATTCCCATTCTCACCAAGGTATTGTCCATCCCCTGGGCCATGTCCAGCCCCTTGAGGGCCGAAGTCTACTTCGCCAACCTCAAGGTCTTTCCCAGCCTGAAATGGGGGACCAAGGACCCGGTCGCCTTCCGGGATTCCGAGTTGGGCCTGATCCGCCTGCGGGCCTTCGGCGTCTTCGACATCCGGATAATCCAACCGGTCCTGTTCATCAACAGCCTGGTCGGGACCAAAAGGGCCTTCAGCACCCGGGAAATCGACGAATACCTCAGCCAGGTCATCGTCTCGCGCCTGAACGACCTGCTGGGCGAACAGTTGGACACCCTCATCAACCTGCCCGGGAAATACGACGAGTTGTCCGAAGGCCTCAAAAAAAAGCTGCGCGAGGACTTCAGCCATTACGGACTGGCCCTGATGAATCTATATATTAACGCCATCACCCCGCCCTTGGAAGTCCAACAAGCCATTGACGACAAAAGCCGCCTGGGGTTGTTCAACGACCTGGACAAGCTGGTCAAAATGAAGGCGGCCATGGCCCTGGAAAAAGCCGTCGAAAATCAGGGCGAAGCCGCGGCCATGACGGGAATGGGCCTGGGTGTGATGATGCCGGCCATGTTCGCCCGGTCCCTGGGACTTTCCAACGCCGAACCGGCCGAAAAAATGAGCCCCTGCCCGGACTGCGGCCTCCCGGCGCCGCCGGAAAGCCGTTTTTGTCCTCATTGCGGCCACCAGATACTGGTCTTCCAACAATGCGAAAGCTGCGGCAAAAACCTGCCGCCCCAAGCCAAATTCTGCACCCGCTGCGGTAAAAAAGTCGAGGACGCGGTTCAGGCCAGGACCTGCGGCCACTGCGGCGCCGAAAACCTTCCAACCTCGGTCTTCTGCAACAACTGCGGTGACAAGTTGTGAACCCGGCCGAATGGAAAATTGAACATTCCTGCCCGCAATGCGGGGCGCCCATGGCTTTCGGGGAAATGGACTCGCTTTTGGCCTGCGCATACTGTCGGACCAGGTTTCAACTGTCCCGGGACCGGCCCCCCATGTATTATATTCCCGCGCCCGATCCCGGGATCAAGGGGCTTTTTTACGCCCCCTACTGGCGTTTCAGGGGCATGATCTTTAAATGTCCGCCCTACAAGATCGTTTTCAACATGCTCGACGCCTCCATCCTGGCCGGAGGCCCCCCCGAGCTGCCCGGCTCCCTGGGAGTCAGACCCCAGGCCCTGAAGCTGAAAATCCTCTCCCCCGCATCCCCGGGCTGTTTCCTCCCGCCCGATTTCGACCGGAAAACCGCCCTGGAAAAAATCCAGGACAGGCTGGTCAGCCTCGGCGTCTGGCCCGCGGAGGAAAAAACCTTTTTAAAGGAATATATAGGAGAAACCGCCAGCCTGATTTACGCCCCGTTTTATTCCGACCACAACAAATTTTTTGACGCCTTGCTGGGGAAACCGCTCGCCGAAATCGGGCCGGGAGGACCGGGGGGAGGGTCCCCGGGCCTGAATCCGAGCGGCCAAATCCACTTTCTGCCCGCCTTGTGCCCCAATTGCGGCGGGGACCTCAAGGGTGGACAAAAAAGCCTGATCGTTTTCTGTCGAAATTGCCGGACCGCCTGGGAGTCCGGCCCCCACGGGTTCCTCCGGCGACCATATCTCTTGTTGGAAGGCCCCGACCGGCCGGACGTTCATCTGCCTTTTTGGCGGATCAAAGCGGAAGTCAAGGGCCTGGAGTTAAAAACCTTCGCCGACCTCATCCGGATCGCCAATCTACCCAAGGTCGTCCAACCCGAAATGAAGGGCTGGGACTGGTTCTTTTTTACGCCGGCCTTCAGTCTCCCGGGAACGCTCTTCCTGCGGATGGCCCGGAACGCCACGGTTTCCCAGCCGCATCGGTACGAAGAGGGCCAGACGCCGAAAAACGCCGCCGACGCCTCCATCTCCGCGGGCGAAGCGGCTCGAAGCCTTAAAATAGTCCTGGCCAACCTGATCGTCGCCAAGCGGATCGTGTTCCCCCGCCTCCCGGAAGTGGTCATGGCGACCCGGGAAGCCGTCCTGGTTTATATCCCGTTCCGGATCATGGGACCGGAATTGGTGAACCAGGGCTTGCAATTGAGCGTCAACCGCGAGGTGGTGACGCGGACTCCCCAATGAGGCCCCCGGAGAGGCGCTCGCCGACGCGTTCGGGTTCGCGCCCCTTCAGGCGGAAAAAACATCCCAACCGGGTCCGGGGGCGGGACGGAAAAAAACCTTTATTCCACCGCCATGGTTTAACCTCCCTCGCCTTTTCTGCTATATTGAATTTGACGGCCAAGTAAAAGCCGATCAACCCGGTGGAGAGGTTAAGGCATGCCCAGGCGCCTGCTGGTAATTCATGAGTCTCATCTCATCAGAAAAATCGTGACAAGCTACGCTCTATCCGAGCTTAGCGACCTGATCGTGGAGAAAGCGGATTACGCCTCCCTGGGACTCCAGCTCCTGCGGGAAAAAAAATACGATATTGTGCTTTCGGCCATGGAAATGGCCGGGCTGGACGGCTTGGAGCTTTTCCGCAAGACCCGCGAGAGCGGCCCCAACCAGGAAACGCCGTTCGTCATCATGACTTCCACCGACGATCCCCGGCATCACGAACGGATCAGAAAAAAAGGAATAGTTCATATCCTGTCCACGCCCTTCACTTCGGCCCAACTGGCCGGAATAGTGGACAAGGCCGTCTCTCCCAGGGATATGAGAAAATATACCAGGTTCAGCATCCTCGGCACGGAAGCGGAGGTCGAAACGGACGACCGCGCCTTTGGATTGAAAATCCTCAACGTCAGCGTGGAAGGGATGATGGGGGAAATTCAATATGATGACTGGCTCGTCACAAAATGGAAAATTAACCGGGTATCCCTGACCTTCCCCGAGGAATTCGGACAGGCCCGGGCCAGGGGCGTCCTGGGGGTCATCTGCCGGGTGGAAGTGTTATCCTGGCGCGCCGACGAGACCCCGGAAACAGTCAGGGTCGCCTGGAAATTCACCCATGTGCCGGAATTAGCCCAAAAAACACTGGAAATGATCTTGGACCGGGTCGAGAAGGATTACAATCTCGCCTCGTCCAACCGTGAGATCCAACAACCCGAGCTAGACGAAAAATAATAATGGACGAAAAAACAAAAGCCAAAAAGCGAATGGATGCTCTTCGGGACGAAATCAATCGCCACAACAAGCTTTATTACCAGGACGACGCTCCGGAAATCACCGACGGGCAATATGACCTGCTCTTCAGGGAGCTCAAGGACCTCGAGGCGGCCTATCCGGACCTGGGCGCGCCGGACTCCCCCACCAGGCGGGTGGGCGCCCCGCCGGCGGAAAAATTTTCCCCGGTGGTTCACGCCGCGCCCATGCTCAGCCTGGACAATGGTTTTTCCCTCGACGAAATCAGGCAGTTCGAACAGAAAATCCAGCGGCAGCTAGGTTCGGACCAGCCCATCGAGTATCTCGTCGAGCCAAAGATAGACGGCCTGGCCGTCGAACTGGTCTACGATTCCGGACGGTTGATCCAGGCGTCCACGCGAGGCGACGGGAAAGTCGGGGAAGACATCACCGCCAACATCAAGACCATTCTGACTGTTCCCATGACCCTCGCCTCCAGGAGAAACCTGGCTATCCCGGAACGCCTGGAAGCGCGGGGCGAAGTGTACATGCCCCTGGAAGACTTCCATAAACTCAACGAAAAAAGGGAAAAACAGGACCTGCCTCGCTTCGCCAACCCCCGCAACGCCGCCGCCGGCTCCCTCCGGCAGCTCAACTCCCGGGTCACGGCCACCAGGCCCTTGAACATCTTTTGTTACGGAGCGGCCCGCCCGGAATCGCTGGGGGCGTCAACCCAGTATCAACTGATCGATTTTTTTAGACTTTGGGGCCTAAGAGCCAACCCCGACGGCAAGGTCTGCGGCTCCATCGAGGAAGTTTTGGATTTCCACCGGGACCTGGAACGCCGCAGGCCTAGCCTGCCCTACGAAGTCGACGGCCTGGTAATCAAGGTCAATGATCTGGCGCTCCAGGCCCGCTTGGGCGCCACGACCCGGAGCCCGCGTTGGGCCTTGGCCTTTAAATTCAACCCGCCCCAGGCGGAAACCGAGGTTGTGGATATCGGGGTCCAAGTCGGCCGTACCGGGGTCCTGACCCCGGTGGCGCGCATGAAGCCCGTCGAGGTCGGCGGGGTGACGGTCAGCCGGGCCACTCTTCATAACGAGGACGAAGTTCGCCGCAAGGACGTCCGCATCGGAGATTTCGTGATCGTCCAGCGGGCCGGGGACGTCATTCCGGAAGTGGTGCGTATCATTCCCGAAAAAAGACCGGCCGGCGCCAGGGAATTCGTCATGCCGAAAAAATGCCCGGTCTGCGACTCGGAGGTGGTTCGCCTGCCCTCGGAAGCCGCCGGCCGGTGCCAGAACGCTTCCTGCCCCGCCCAGATCAAGGAGAGCCTTTTTCATTTCGGCTCCAAGAACGCCTTGGACATTGACGGACTAGGCAAGAAACTTATCGATCAGTTAGTGGAACGCGACTTGGTCAAGTCGTCCGCCGATCTCTACCTGCTCGGACGGGAAGACCTGGAGGCCTTGCCCCGCATGGCCGACAAATCCGCCCGCAACATAATCGAGGCCCTGGAAAAGAGTAAAAGCACGACGCTCGATAGATTCATCTTCGCCCTGGGCGTGCGCAACGTCGGTCGGCGCCTCGCCCAGGTGTTGGCGGATAAATTCGGGTCCCTCGAGGCCTTGAGGCAGGCCGGTCCCGAAGAGTTGGAGGCGACCGAGGAAATCGGCCCGGAAGTCGCCCGCTGCCTGGTCGCGTTCATGAACAACGACCGCAACCGGGCGTTGCTCGACCGCCTTACCGGTCCGGAAATAGGAATCAAGATAAAATCGCCGGAACGGCCGACCGACATTTCGGCCTTCCTGGGCCGAACCGTGGTCCTGACCGGGACCCTGGAACGGCTGACCAGGGATGAGGCCGCGGCCAGGGTGCAGGCGGCCGGAGGACGAGTTTCATCCTCGGTCAGCCGCAAGACCGATTTTGTGGTGGTGGGCGACAACCCCGGCTCCAAGGCCGCCAAGGCCGGCGAGCTTGGCGTCGCCGTGTTGACCGAGTCTCAATTTCTGAAAATGCTGGAGGATTGACCGATGGCCGACCGCGAAAGGGTTCACTTGTTCATTTCC
Organism: Pseudomonadota bacterium; assembly: GCA_043806915.1. Taxonomy (GTDB): domain Bacteria; phylum Desulfobacterota; class Desulfarculia; order Adiutricales; family JAGVGV01; genus JAZDGM01. The sequence continues at coordinate 21,598 of JAZDGM010000001.1, forward strand.
GGCAGGGTCCAGGGCGTGGCCTTCCGTCATTACACCCGCCGGGAAGCCCTGCGACTGGGTCTTTCGGGGTGGGTCAGAAACCTTCCGGACGGCCGCGTGGAAGCCGTCCTGGAGGGCGCCGACCCGGAAGTGAAAGCCATGGTGGACTGGGCTCGCCATGGACCTCCCGGGGCCAGGGTCGACCATGTGGAAATTCAACCCCTGACCATCCAAGGCCGCTTAAAAGGGTTCGAAATATCATTATGAAGTTTCGCGGCGGCTCAAGCGCCCGACCTTGTTGACAGAAAAAAAACGGCTGTGTTACTCTAGTCAATTCGATGGAAAATGAAAATAGACCGGTGTGTCAACCGGTCGGCAAGGAAAGACGCCATGACCGAAACCAAGGAACAAACCAAGGACGCCAACAAGCTCGATTTTCAATCCAGGATAAAATTCAGGTGCCACCCCGGAGTCAAATGCTTCACTAATTGTTGCTCCGACGTCACTATATTCCTGACGCCCTACGACGTTTTGCGTCTGAAAAACCGCCTGGGCCTCGCCTCGGCCCAATTCATGGAAAAACACACGCTGCTCCTGAACAGGGAACAACAGGTCATCCCCCTGGTCGTGCTCAAAATGTCGGATAACGAAAGGAAAACCTGTCCCTTCGTCACCGCGGAAGGCTGCACGGTTTACGAGGACCGGCCCTGGGCCTGCCGCATGTTTCCCCTGGACGTGGACGAAAAGGAAATGTTCTCGGTGATCGCCTCGCCCCAAAAATGCCTCGGCCTGTTGGAAGACGCCGAAATGCGCGTCATCGAATGGCTGGAAGACCAAGGCGTGATGGACTATCAGCGGGTCAATAACTATTATTCGGAAATCACCTCCCATCCTAAGATGAACGAGTTGGAAATCACCAACGAACGCATCCGCCAGATGGTCTACCTGGCTGCCTACAACCTCGATAAATTTAGGGAATTCGTTCTCGACGGCCGTTTCTTCCAAATGTTCGAATTCGATGACGACCTCGAGGAACGAGTCCGCGTGGACGATACCGAACTCTTGAAGCTCGGCCTGGACTGGATCAAATTCGGTCTGTTCGGCCAAAAAACCCTAAAACTAAAAGCCGAGGTGCTGGAAGCCCACAAAAGGGCGAAGGCCGCCGCGCCAAAGGCCGGCTGATCATGAATCTCACCACCGACGGCCTTCCCCTGGGCGGCCCCTTTCATGACTTGGAAGGGGATTCCTTCCAGTTCGCCTGCCACCCCAAGGTCCCCTGCTTCAATCAGTGTTGCCGGGACCTGTCCCTGACCCTGACTCCCTATGACATCCTGCGATTGAAAAAAAAGCTGGGCCTGTCGTCGGGAGAATTCCTGGAAGCCCATACCGAAACCAGGACCGAGCCGGGCGACCGGTTTCCCAAGGTCCTGCTCAAGATGAGCGACGCGCCGGGGCGCCCCTGCCCCTTTGTAACCCCCGCGGGTTGTTCCATTTACGACGAACGGCCCGGCGCCTGCCGCACCTACCCTCTCGGCCGGGGCTCGGCCCAGGGCGGCAAGGAATTTTTCTTCCTGGTCCGCGAAGACCACTGCCAAGGCTTCAAGGAAGAGAAAAACTGGGGAACAAAGGAATGGCTGGCCGATCAAGGGCTGGAAAAATACAATCGGTTCAATGACCTGTGGATGGAGATCATCACCTCCAAAAGCTCCCTCGGCCCCCCGGAGCACCATCTTAAAAAAATTCAGATGTTTTTCATGGTTTCCTACAATTTGGACCGGTTCAAGGATTTTGTCCTAACCAGCAAATTCCTCCGGATGTTCGAGGTCGACGAGGGCTTGGCCGGAAAACTAGGGGATGATGACGAAGCCGTCTTGCAACTGGGTTTCCTATGGCTTAAATTTTCCTTGTTCGGCGAAAAAAGCCTAGCAGTCAAAACCGGCGCGAAATAGGCTCAGCCCAATTGAATGCAACCGGGGCTCTCCGTCGAGACGCCCCGGCGCCCGGCTTTCACAGGGGGAAACACGTGGACGAAGCCAAACTGAAAATCCTCGCCGTCGATGACGACCGGATTACCCTAAAATTCCTGGAAACCTACCTTTCCAGGGAAAAGGGCCTTGAAGTCCACGTCGCCGGCGATGGCGGCGAGGCCCTTGAAACCATAAAAGAAAATAACACCGACATACTGCTCACCGACTGGATGATGCCGAAAATGGACGGTCTGTCCCTTTGCCGGGCCCTGCGGGACCTGGAGAGCGGGGATCACTACACCTACATCATTATCCTGACCGCCAAGACCAGGCGCGAGGACATAGTCGCCGGCCTGGCCGCCGGCGCCGACGATTACATGGTCAAGCCTTTTAACCAGGACGAGCTTATCGCCCGCGTGCGGACGGGAATCCGGATCGTCAAGGGACAGCTACAATTGCGCCGGGCCAACCAGGAATTGTCGGACGCCTTGGCTCAAATCCGGACCTTGAAAGGGCTGTTGCCCATCTGCATGGATTGCCGAAAAGTCAGGAGCGACACCAATTACTGGCAAGACCTGGAAACTTTCATCACCCAGGCCACGGAAACCGAATTCTCCCACGGCCTCTGCCCGGAATGCCACCAAAAAAGGCTGCGGGAATTGGAAAAATTTAAAACACGCCGGTAAAGGGTCGGCCCGGACCAGGGCCGGCGCTTCCCACCCAATCCCTAGAATTCAATCAAGACCTTTCCCGTCCCGGACTTTCCGGCCATGGCCAGGGCCGGAACGAATTCATCCAGGGGAAAAACCCGCTCAACCAGGGGAACCGGATTGACGATCTTTCTTTCCAAAAATCCCAGGGCCAGGCCGATATTCCCGCACCGCGAACCGATCACGGTCTTTTCCGCCACCACGAGGCCGGACAGGTTAATTTCCGAATTACGCCGACTGGTGGTTTTCACCACCACCACCCCCCGGGGTCGGACCAGTTCCAGGGCCTGACCGATGCCGCCCGGGTGGCCCGTGGCCTCGATAACCAGGTCGAACCGTCCGCGACGCCCGGCCGGAACGGACCCGTCTTCCCCCGCCGCGGCCGGCATGGTTTCCAGGCCGAGGCTTGCGGCGAGGGCCAGCTTGTTTTCATGCCGACCGATCAGAACGATGCGCGGGAGAAAAACGCCGAGGGCCAAGGCGCACAAAAGACCGATCTTGCCGTCTCCCAGAACGGCTGTCCTCAGGTCGGCCTTCAAATGAACTTGCTGACTGATCTCCAGCACGGCGGCCAAGGGTTCCGCGAAAACCGCCTCCAGATCCGAAACCGCTTCCCCGACGAGATGAAGGTTCCGGACCGGAAGGATAAAATATTCGGCGAACACCCCGTCCCAATTCCTTATTCCGAGCGCCTTTCGGTCGGGACAATGCCGGGCGTCCCCGGCCAGGCAGTCCGGGCAGGACCCGCACCCGATATTGATATCCGCCGCCACCCTTTTTCCGGACAAGTCCGGGCGTCCCGGCGCCTCGATGACCCGGCCGACGAACTCGTGGCCAGGGATACCCTCGAAGCCCTGGTAACCTTTCAGCAGTTCCACGTCCGTGTTGCAGACCCCGGCCAAAATAGGCTTTATCAAGGCCTGGCCCGGAGCCGGCGTCGGTTGGGGGACCTCGACCAGGGCCGCTTTTCCATCCTTGAAATAGACCGCTTTCATAATTTTCTCCCGCGGGTGAAGTGATTAGGCTGTTCCCAGGCATGATAGCTCATTTCCGGGCCGCGCGCCAAGGCGCCGCGAATATGTTTCGTACGCTTATTTTTCACCTCTAAATTTTTAGCCCAGTTGACAGCCTGGCTTTCGTAGGTTACTTTTGTTTCGCGGCCCATGTCGCGGAGAAAAAAATATGAGACTACAAAGGATTTTTCTTAATCTGCTATTAGCCTTCCTTCTGGCCTTGCCCTTGGCCGCCCTGGAAAACGGCGCCTGTTTTTCCAAAAATATGACCGTGTCGGCCAAGCCCGACTGGAAGGCCTTCCTCTTCGACCAGGTCAGCCTGGCCGATAGCACGGCCCCGGCCCTAGTGGACCTTGTCGGCAAAAAAACGGATTTAGGGGCCCTGGAAAAAAGCTTCGAAAGCCGGTACGACGCCTATATCGAAAAAACAGCTAGGTTGCACGAAGTCTCCCCGGCCTTGGTCAAGGCCCTGATCCAGGTGGAATCCAATTTCGATCCCCGAGCAGTGTCCGACATGGGCGCCATGGGGCTCATGCAGGTCATGCCCGCCACGGCCCGCACCTTTGGAATCAAGAACCCCCTGGAACCCGAGGCGAATATCCTGGCCGGCATCAGGTATCTAAAAACACTCCTGCTGATGTTCGAGGACGACGAGGCCCTCGCCCTGGCCGCCTACAACAGCGGGCCGGCCAACGTCCGGCGTTTCGGGGGCGTCCCGCCCTTTGTCCAGACCAAGCTTTTCGTAACGAAAGTCATGTATTACTACCGCACGCTCCTCGATTCCTGAACATGCCGCGCCCAACATTTTTTTTAGCCTGGATTTTGAGTTGAAAAAAAAACCTTCTCCGACTATAGTCACGCCTCAAATCTTCATCACAACGAAAAAGGACCGGGGCCATGGACGAGAAAGACTTGAATTACCCTCAACCAGGCTTTAAAGCCGGGCCAGGCGATTTATCCCGGGAAGTCCTGGAAAAGAACCGTTGCACGGTTTGCGGCGCCTGCGTGGGGACTTGCCCCTATTTCTCCTACCAACGGGGCCGCGTCGCCATGAGGGACCGGTGCGGCCTGGCTCGGGGCCGTTGTTACGATTTCTGCCCCATGGCCGGCGCCAGGGGAAATTTCGAGGGTGAGTTGGGCGCTTGCCGCAAGGTCCTGATCGCCCAGGCCACCCAGGCGGACATCCTGAAAAGAAGCCAGTATGGCGGAGTAGTATCCTCCCTGGCGGCCCTGGCCTTGAACCTAGGGCTGATCGGGGAAATGATCCTCACGTCCGGCCACCCGGAAGACCCGCCCCACGGGATTCGGGCCGTTTCCCGCAGCCAGGTCATCGCCTCGGCCGGGTCCAGGTACGCCGCTTCCGGCGCCGCGGCCGCCCTCAACGAGGCCTTGGCCGAGCCGTCCCGGCATCCGCTGGGCATGGTGGGACTCCCCTGCCAGATCAAAGCCGCGGCCGCCATGCGTCGAGCCGCGGCCGCCGACGTCAAGTTCGATCCCGGCCGCATAAAAATCCTGATCGGATTATTCTGCACCTGGGCCTTGGATTTCCGCCAACTCGAAGTCTATCTCAAATACATGCTGTTCGGGGAAAGAGCCTCCGGGTTTGACATTCCCCCGCCTCCGGCCGATGTTTTCAAGGTTTATACCGGCGACGGCATCAAGGCCTTTCCCCTCGCGGAAATTCGCCCCATGCGGCTCAACGCCTGTCGTTTTTGCGACGACATGACCGCCGTCATGGCCGATATATCCGTCGGCTCGGTGGAAGGGCTGGAAGGGTGGAACACCGTAATCGTTAGAACCAAGGCCGGAGAAAAACTACTGAACTTGGCGCTGGAGAAAAAAATCCTCCAGGTGGACGAATTCCCGGCGCGCGACCTGGAACATCTGAAAGAGGCGTCGCTGAATAAAAAGGAAAGAAGCCGCTCCGCCTGGGAAAGCGAGGGGTGACAGCAATGAATTCAATTAGGGACGGCCGTCCAGGAGAAGAAGTCCTGCTCCAGGGGAACGAAGCCATAGCCCGGGGCGCCCTGGAAGGAGGCCTGGCCTGGGCGTCCGCGTATCCCGGGAACCCTTCTTCCGAAATCCTGGAAAACCTGGCTCGGGCGGCTCAACCGGGACGGCTTTACGTGGAATGGTCGGTCAACGAAAAGGTCGCCCTCGAAGGCGCCGCCGCGGCTTCCCTCGCCGGGCTCAGGGCCTTGGCTTCGATGAAGCAGAACGGGGTCAACGTCTGCCTCGACTCCCTGACCGCCCTGGCCCTCGGCGGGATCAAGGCCGGCCTGGTCCTGGTCTCGGCCGACGACCCCTCGAGCATCTCGAGCTCCAACGAGGAAGATTCCAGGTTCGCCGCCGCCCTGGCCCACCTGCCCCTGCTCGAACCGGCCACTCCCCGGGAAGCCCTGGAAATGACGCGGTTCGCCCTGAACCTTTCGGAGGAACTGGGCGCGATCTGCCTTCTTCGAAGCGTCAGCCGGCTGAGCCACGCCCGGGCCAACGTCATCTTGGGCGAAATACCAGCCACGACCGCCAAACCCCATTTTGACATTAAAACCCAGTATCATACCTTTCCCGTGACCGTCCGTCATCAGGCCATGTACGACAAACTGGAACGCGCCCGGGTAATTTTCGAGAAATCTCCTTTCAACTTTTATGCCGGACCGGAATCCTGCCGACTTGTGGTGATAGCCTCCGGCCCCAGCTATCTTTACGCCCAGGAAGCCCTGGAAATGACCGGCCTGACCGGCGAAGTCGGACTGCTTAAGATCGGGACCACCTACCCGCTGCCTCGCGACCTGATCCTGGGCGTCCTGGCCAAGGCCGAGGAAGTCCTGGTCGTCGAGGAGATCGACCCGATCCTCGAAAAAAACCTCAAGGTCCTGGCCGCGGAGAACGGACCGGATATTGGGGTCAAAAAATTTTACGGAAAGGCTTCCGGTCACATCCCGGCGGTGGGGGAAACGACCCCGGCCCTGGTCGTCAAGGCCCTGGCCCGCCTGACCGGCGTTTCCGCCGGTCAGGCCGATCCGGAATACCAGGCCCGCGCGGCGGAAATAGTCGCCCAAAACGTTCCGACCCGGGAGTTCGGTTTCTGTCCCGGCTGTCCGCATCGCGCCTCCTACTGGGCCATCAAGAACGCCTTGGCCGACGACGACCGTCAAGGCTTTGTTTCCGGAGACATCGGGTGCTACACCATGGGCGTCTGGTCCACCGGCTTCCGCCAGGTCAAGTCAGCCCACGCCATGGGGTCCGGAGTGGGGATGTCCTCGGGCTTCGGAAAATTAAAAGCGTTGGGTTTTTCCCAGCCGGTCATATCCGTGGTCGGCGATTCCACCTTTTTCCACGCCGCCATTCCGGCCCTGATCAACGCGACCTATAACCGTTCCACCTTGTTGTTGGTGGTCCTGGACAACTCCGCCACGGCCATGACCGGGTTCCAACCGCACCCCGGCACCGGTAAATCCGCCACGGGAGAACAACTCGTCCCCATAAAAATAGAGGACGTCTGTTCTTCCCTCGGACTTAAAGTGACCATCAGCGACCCCTACGACCTGAAAGGCTCGGAGGAAACCCTGACCCGGCTCCTCCAAAACCTCAAGGACGTGCAGGTGCTGATCATGAGGCGCAAATGCGCCCTCGTCCAGGGAAGGGAAGACGGCTTTGCCTACAAAATGAGCATTAACCAAGACCTGTGCCGAGGCGAAACCTGCGGGTGCGACCGTTACTGCAACCGGGTTTTCAGGTGCCCGGGCCTGACCTGGGACGAAAAGTCCGGACGGGCGGTTATCGACGAAGTCGTTTGCGTGGGGTGCGGGGTGTGTGAACAGATATGTCCGGCTCGGGCCATTATCAGGGAGGAAATCCAATGAGCGCCCCGGAACCTCTTAATCTCATAGTCACCGGCGTGGGCGGGCAAGGCAATGTCCTTATTTCCCAAATAATAGGAAAGGCCTTGGTGGACAAAGGCTTCAAGGTCGCCGTGGGAGAGACCTTCGGGTTGTCTCAACGCGGCGGCGCGGTCCAAAGCCATATTCGAATCTCCCGCGAAAAAATTTTCGGCCCGCTGATTCCCGAAGGCCGGGCCCATGTCGTTCTCGGCCTCGAACCCTTGGAAACACTCCGGATACTCCCCCAATTCGGAGGGCCGGATGTTCAAATAATCGTCAATTCACGCCCCCTTCCGCCCCTCAACGCCTCGGCGGGGGAAGCGGTCTACCCCAACGAAAAAATCCTGAAGGCCGCCTTGACCGAACTATCGGCCAAGCTCTGGTGGGTCAACGGCTCCTCGGCCGCCGCCAAGCTAGGCTCGGCCATCATGACCAATATTGTCCTCTTGGGCGCCTTGGTCGGGACCGGTTTGATCCCGCTGGAACCGGAAGAGTTGGAAAAGGCCATGCAAGCCCTTCTCTCTCCCGAAAAGTTGAAAAAAAATTTCACGGCCTTCCGGAAGGGAATGAAACTGACCGCCCCCAACTGATCCGAACGGACCAGGGTGGAGGAAGTGGGTTTCCGCTTATCGTTGCTCCCCGGCGGCTCGGGGGCGACTTGATGGAAAGGGCCGCGGCCGGCCGTCGGACGCTGACGTCAAGGTCAAGTCATCCTGTTATAATTATTGTTGTTTTAGCCTGGACGCCGCTCTTTTTCGCTGGATAATGTCTTGACATTTTGAAGCTTGGCCAGTAAAAACAACGGATATGTCGGAAGATCGTCACTCCGGCAAAAGGGATTGGTCGGAGCTGCTTTTGAAGCGAACGTCCCGAAGCCGGACCGGGGGCTTGAGCGGCCGCGATTTGTATTGCCCAGGCCCGGGAAGAAAAAACTTTTTGGCCCGGTGTTCCGGAAGGCCGGCCAAGGAGACGGAGTTAAGAGAGGTCGGAATTCAAGTCAATGGACAGACTGGATATTGAAGAAACCATTTTGGGCATACTGGAAACCGAATTCGAGATAGTCAATCCCGACAAGGATGCCAATCTGGCTGAAAAGTTCGACTTTGACAGCATCGACGCCCTGGAGGTTCTGATCCAGGTTGAAGAAAAATACGGCCCCATGACCATGGACCATAAAAAGCAGTTGTTCGAGTACCGGACCGTGAATCAGATTTGCGACTACCTGACCCAAATCTACCAACAACGGAGTTGAGCCCCTTGACCGCCGCCTCAATCAGCTTCAAGACAGGACCGGCCGTTTAGAAATGACAAGACGAGTCGTGATAACCGGCGCAAGCCTGATCAGCCCCGTGGGGCGCACCGAGGAACAAGTCATGGCCGCCTTGGCCGACGGCCGCTCGGGCGTCTCCAAACTGGCCGACGATGGGCTTTTATTCAATTTTTTGGAATCCAAGGTTTTCGCCGCCATCACCTACCCCATCGAGTACGATTTTCCCAGAAAATACAAAAAAACCATGGGGCCGGTGGGTCTCTACGCCTGTCAGGCGGCCAAGGAGGCCGTGGAGATGTCCGGGCTGGACCTTGAATTCGTGGCCTCGGGCCGCCTAGGCGTGGCTTTCGGGTCGACCCAGGGCAGCCCCACCGTGCAACGGGAAATATTCGAGGTCTTTTTCGAGAAGGACCATTCCCAGTACATCAGACTCAACCCCGTGGACTATCTCCGGTCCATGTCCCACACCACGGCCGCCAACATCGCTAAAATGTTCGCCATTACCGGACGGGTCATTTCCTCTTCCACCGCCTGCACCACCAGCAGCCAGTCCATCGGCTTTGGCTACGAAGCCGTCAAGTTCGGGCTTCAGGACGCCATGATCTGCGGCGGGGCCGACGAATACGACACCACCACCGTGGCCGTCTTCGACCGCCTGCTGGCCGCTTCCCATTCCTATAACGACGCCCCGGAAAAAACCCCCCGGCCCTTCGACGTGGATCGGGACGGGCTGGTCATCGGCGAGGGCGCGGGCGCCATAGTCATCGAGGAACTGGAATTCGCCAAAAAACGCGGCGCTCCAATCCTGGGGGAAATAGTGGGCTTCGCCTGCCGCAACAACGGCGGCGACCTGATTCTGCCCTCCAGGGAAGGAATCGCGGCCACTATCAGGACCGGCCTGGACAGCGCCGGCCTCAACCCGGACGAAATAGACTTCGTCAGCGCCCACGCCACCGCCACCAAGCAGGGAGACGCGGTGGAAGCGCAGGCCCTAGGCGCGGTCTACGGGTCCCGGCCGCCGGTCGTCGGGTTTAAAAGCTATGTCGGCCACACCATGGGAACCTGCGGCGTCATCGAGACCATTTTCTCGCTTTACCTGATGAAACACAGCCTGGTCGTCCCCACCTTGAACCTGGACCACGTGGACGAGGCCTGCGCCATGATCAACCATCCGCGCCAGGTCAGGGACAATCGAATTACAGTCGCCTCCATCCAAAATTTCGCTTTCGGTGGAGTCAACACGGTGCTTTTTATTAAACGCTTTTCGTGAACAGCGTCCACCCCAAGACCCACCCCCCAGTCCTCGACCTAGCCGTCTCCGCGGCTATGTTCGGCTATTTTCTATTGGGGTTCTTCACCTTTTTTTGGCCGGCCTATCTTTACCTGGGATGGATTCACCCCGGCGGGGAAGCCGGGTTCCGTCTCGCCAACCATTATTACCTCCGAATTTTCTTTCGGCTGGCCAAACTGGTCGTTCCGGGCCTGAAGATCGAACTTCCGGATAAAAAGGAAATATCCGGGATCGGGCCGGCCGTCGTCGTCTGCAACCACCTGTCCTTCCTCGACCCGCTGTTGCTGATCAGCATCTTTAGAAACGCCTCCACCATCGTCAAGGAAAAACACATCAGTTTTCCCTTTTTCGGCTGGATCATGAAAAAATCGGGGTTTATCTCCTCCTCCCTCGAGGCCGGCGATGAACTGTGGTCGGACGCCATGCTTCAAAAAGCCCAAAAAACCCTGTCCGAGGGCGGAGTGGTTTTCATTTTTCCGGAAGGGACCAGAAGCGCGTCCGGAAAGCCGGCGAAGTTCAAAAAAGGGGCCTTCTTCTTCGCCAAGACCCTACAGGCCCCGCTGGAAATGTTTCTTCTAAACGGGACGAACATACTTTTCCCGCCCGGACGGACGCTGCTCAACGCCCGGCCCGGCTGCCCGCTGGAACTGAAAAGGTTGGGACGTCTTGACTTGACCGGAGAACTGGGTCGACGCAGCGCCAAAAAAATCAGGGACAGGGTTTTCGCCGAATACCAAGGGGCCGCTTCCGGCGTCCGGCCGCCGACGCCGACCGCCCCGCCGCCGCGATCGTGAAGGGTGTCGGTTTCCCTGGAGGCGGCCTCCGGTCGCGACGGGGAAAAAGGTCGAACACCATTACTCGCTGTTTTTTTTTTCAGCAAGAAATAATCCCGGGGCCCCGCGCGGCCATGTTTGTCGCCAGGCCGGCGCCCGCCAACTCGCGGCCGCCAGGGCGCCGGGATGTTCCCGCCGCCCGCGCGGCGACGAGAGGAAGGAACATCCCGCTCCCCTTATATGGCTCCGGCTTGGCGGAGGGATTCGATTTCCTCGGCGCTGAAGCCGTAACCCGCCAAGGCTGATTCGGTGTGCTCGCCGGGCTGGGGCGGCCGGCCCTGGATTTCCGGCTTGGTCCGACTGAACCGCGGCGCCGGTCCTGGTTGCGGCACGCCCTCGATTTCCACGAAGGTCTCCCGGCAAACATTGTGGGGGTGCCGGCGGGCTTCGTCGAAATCCAATACCGGAGCGAAGCAGACATCCGAGCCTTCCATTATCTCGACCCATTCGCCCCTGGTTTTGGTTTTAAAAACCGCCATTATCTTTTCCTTCAATTCCGGCCACTTGGCGCGGTCGAATTGCGCCTCGAAGTCCGAGTTGTCCAGGCCGGCCAGTCGCAGCAATTCGGCGTAGAACTGCGGTTCGATGGAACCGATCGACACCCATTTCCCGTCCTTGGTTTCGTAGGAATCGTAGAAGTGGGCGCCGCCATCAAGAAAATTCGTGCCCAACCCATTGTTCCACAAGCCGGCCGCCTTGAAACCATAGAACATGGAAGTCAAGAGGGCCGACCCGTCCACCATCGCCGCGTCCACCACCTGACCGCGACCGGATTTCTGGGCCTCGTATAAAGCGGCCGCGATTCCGAAGGCCAACAGCATTCCCCCGCCGCCGAAATCGCCGACCAGGTTCAACGGCGGCGTCGGACGGTCTCCGCAACGCCCTATGGCGTGAAGCGCCCCGGAAAGGGCGATATAGTTGATATCATGACCGGCCGCCGAGGCCAGGGGACCCTCCTGGCCCCACCCGGTCATCCGACCGTACACGAGCTTGGGATTCCTCGCCAGGCACGCGTCCGGGCCCAAGCCCAGCCGCTCCATGACTCCGGGCCGGAAACCCTCGGTCAGGACGTCCGCCTGCTCCACCATTCGTAACACGGCTTCCACGCCTTCGGTTTTCCGCAAATTGATGTTCACTGATTTGCGGCCCCGGTGAAGAATTTCGAATTTCGGGTCGTAGAGGCTCAAGCCGCCTTTCCTCTCCAACCGCACAACCTCGGCGCCCATGTCCGAAAGCATCATGGCGCAAAACGGACCCGGACCGATTCCACCAACCTCGATTACCTTAACGCCTTTCAAAGGTCCCATGGTTTACCTCTTATCTTCTATATGTTGAAACAGGTCGTTGGCGGCGCGGCCGCACCTGGCCCGCCGCGGTTGGTCGCGGAACGCCTCCCCCGAAAAAGAAGAGCGCCTTCCCACGCCGACTCCTACAGGATAGTCCCGCCATCCGCCGGGATTATACAATCCTTTTTCCGGTTAGTAAATCTTACATAACAAAATCAGGATGGTTTTCCGCGCGCGAGGAGCCGGCGGGGCCTGGCGGGGCGCCGCTAAAATATATATACAAAATCAAGTTGTTACAAAATAATGGCGCGGTCGGAAAGAGCGGGGCCCTCCCTATCGCGCCGGTCATGGGTGGACAAGGGTTGAAAAAAATCCGGCGAAGGCCCGACGGACCTCCGTCAAATCAACTCGGAAAAAATCCGGGAACCCGTTTTCGCAGGAGAAAGTCCTTGTGCTTGCGGATAAAATGCCGGACGTAGTGGGGTATGTCTCCCTGGAGCAGATAATCCCTGAAGTCTGCCTCAACCTGTGTTCCCGAAATGGACCAGTCCTCGATGGCCAGAAGAAAGACGTCATATTCGCTGCAATTGTTGATCCGGGCGAATCTCCACAGGAATTCGTCGTCGCTGATGAAGCGTCTCTTTTCCAAACGCTGGGCGTACATGTTCACAACGTAGATGAAGGCGATCGTGGTAAGGGTAAGGATAAATGGTTTCCAGCCTACAAGCAATTCACCTGACATAAGCACCTGTCCCGACGGCCGCGCCGTCATTTTTGTGAATTCGCGGTCTTCTTGAAAATTCAAGACCATGGGGCCAAGACCGCGTGTCTTCTCCGCTCCCGGCCTTAACCGGGCCTTTTCTAGAATATAGGAGAGCGGCTAAAAAAAAACCAGCCCGCCGGCCGAGGGGAGCGTGGGCCGAACCGAGGCCGACTTGCCTTAATTTATTGGGGAAAAATCGCCCTGGAGAGGAATCGTTCGAGGTCATTTTTCTTGGGCCGTTTTCCCGGGCGGTCCGCCGGGAAGAACGATTTTTCATTTGGGCCGTCCGGTATTGACGGACCGGTATTGACGGACGGCCACGGGGTTCTTATTATAAAAAACCCGGCGTGTCAAATGGAACGCGGCCCGGGGCGGCGCGCGCGGCCGCATTAATAGTCTGGAGGAAAAAAAATGAACAACGCTCCAACCCGCGAGGAAGCGCTCGCCCTGCTCAAGGAATATAACCAGAGCGACAGCTTGATCAGGCACGCCCTGGCCGTGGAGGCGGTGATGCGACACCTGGCCCGCAAAAACGGTCGGGACGAGGAAAAATGGGGAGTCATCGGCCTGGTTCACGACCTGGACTACGAACGATATCCGGAACAGCACTGCCGAAAAAGCGAGGAAATACTCGTTCAAAAAGGCTGGCCCGAGGAATATGTCCGGGCCGTGGTGAGTCACGGCTACGGTATTTGTTCCGACGTGGAACCTCGGACCGATCTGGAAAAAACCCTCTTCGCCATCGATGAGCTCACCGGACTGGTGGCCACGTCCGCCCTGGTCCGACCCTCCAAAATCGTTCTGGACATGGACGCCAAATCCGTCAAGAAAAAATGGAAGGATAAAAGGTTCGCGGCCGGGGTCGATCGTTCGATCATCGAGCGCGGCGCCGAGATGCTGGGAGTTGACTTGACCCAGCTCATCACCGACACGATCATGGGCATGAGGGAGGCGGCCGAGGAAATAGGATTAAAGGGCGAACCAGCGGGGGCATGAAGTCCCGGCTCGTGAAAACCGAATTCGACCGGAAACCGAACGGCCGGCCGGGTCAGGCGCCGCGCGACAGGCCGTTTTTCAAGGTTACGACGTTGTCAACGGTTTTCCCGGCCGAAGCCAGGGTCTCGCTGCTCCCGCCCGGTCAGGTCAGCAGCCCCAGGGCCACGCGGGCCACGAACTCCTGAAAGTCCTCGACGCGGCCAGGCTTGACCAGGCAGTCGTCCACCTTGTTTTCCGGGCTCATGACGGCCTTGACCTTGTTTTCATTGGCCGTGCAGATAACGAAATAATTGGGCGCCAGGTAATCCAGGTTCTTCACCGCCCGACAAAACTCCAGGCCGCCCAGGCCCGGCATTTCCAGGTCCGAGACAATAATTCTCGGCTTTTCGGCCTTGGCCGCCTCGAGCCCCTTTTCTCCGTCGGCCGCGGTCAGGACCTGAAAACGTCGTTCCTCCAGATGCCTTCTGAAAAGGTCGACCTGATAGGCGGAATCGGAGACCACCAGCACTTTTCTGTTGTTGTCCGGCAGGCCGTATAAAAGCCCATCCACCAGGCGACAGAGGTTCCGCAGCAGTCTTTTTTGATCCGAAAGAGTTTCCGCCTGGCCCATCACGCAGGATTTTTCCCGCTCGATCAGGGTCTGGCAGCGTTCCACCTCTTCCAGGCGGGTTATGGCTTCCTTCCGGCTGACCAAGGAACGGTTGACGTAATTGACCAGGGCCGCGGGACGGAGGGGCCGGCTCAAAAGGGCCGAGGCCCCCTCGTTCAGGGCCAGGATCATGTGCTCCCGCTCCGCGTTGGCGGGCATTAAAAAAATGAAACCGATAAACGGGTTTTCGGTCCTGACCCCTTGCATGACCTTAACCGAAAAAGCGTCCTCCGCCAGATAATCCATCACCACCAGATCGGCCTTGGCGGCCGCGACTTCCCGGGCCAGGGACGCGGCGTCGCCAGGGTTCGGGCCCGCTTGGCCCAAGGCCGCCGTTTCGTGACCGGCATTGCCCAACGTCTGTGAAATGATCCGATAATCGTCCGTTGACTCGGCCTTGACCAGAATGAGGGCCATCTTTTACATTACTCCATGAGCAGGTTTTCGAAATCGGTTACCTCGTAATAACGCTTGAGCTGCCTTTCCATGAACCGGTCGACTTCTCCCTGGGAAAAGGAGGTGGCGAAAAGAAGCTTGAAGGAATCGGAAACCAAGTTCTTTTCGATTTTTTCCAAGGAAGGCAGCGTGTCGATGACGTCCCCCAGCAAGGCCAGGCGCCTGAGAATCAGGTAGGCCGCCAGCCCGGGTTCCTGGAAACGCGGCTTGAACCGGAGCAATGACTGGAAAACATTGGCGCCCCGGGCGCGCTTGGCTTGGAGCAGCAACTGGCTCAGACCGGACAGACGGAAGGTTTCCTGTTCCTCCTCCTCGACTTCCGCGGCTATTTCCCGGCCGCGGTATTTTTCCAGGGCGTCGATCAATTCCTGGTCCCTGATTTCGTAGGCTTGTCCGGACCTGATCTGGGCCAGGGCCTTTTCCAACACCCTGACCGCGTCCAATAAGAGATCGATTATTTCCTGGTTGACCTCGAGCTCCTTGTCCCGGACCCGGTCCAGGACCGTTTCCACCTGATGGACGAAGGTCCCCAGTTCCTTGAACCCGGTCATCAAAAAATTGCCCTTGATGGAATGAAAATGTCGAAAAATGGTGTTGACGCGGCGGGAATTTTCCGGCTCCTTTTCCAACTGGAAAATTTCCTCGTTGAGGTCCTTGAGAATTTCCTGGATTTCGTGGAAAAACTCGGCCGCCATGTTTTCATCCATTTCCAGGTCAACCGGCTGGGAAGGCGCGGGAGGGGCCTGGTCCGCCTTCGGCGCGGCGACGCCGGCCTCGCCGGCCTGGGTCTCGGTCCCGTTCTCCGGCGAGGCGCCGACATCCTCCCCCACGGGGGCCTTGGTCCGGCTCAAAAAGGAACTTTCCACCTCTTCCTGTAGCTGCCCGGTGGCCAGGCCGATCAGTTCGAAAGGCTCCAGGACCAACCCCAACTGATTGCCCCCCAGAATGGTGGCCCCCGAAATGCCATTGACGGAAAAAATCTCGGGCATGGGGATGAGCACGAGTTTTTGGGGTCGGATGAATTCGGAAACCTTTAACGCAATTCGACCGTTTTTGGCCTCGATGATAATCACGGGAACGATGTCCTGTTCCTCTTCCAAGGGTCGGCCGGACAACAGCCCCCGCAGGTCATGCAAGGAGATGATGGCGTTGAGGTAAATGATGCACTCGCCGGCCTCCATGGCGCTGAAAAACTCGCCGGCGGAAAAAGCCTGCGTGGCCACGACGGCGCCGATGGGAACGGCGTAGTATTCCTCCCCGGCCCTGATTATCAGGGCGTCGGTGATATTGACGGCCGAAAGCTGCGGTATCTTGTAGGTAAAACACGACCCCTGGCCGGGCGCCGATTCGATCAGGACTTCCCCGCCCAGTTCCTCGACCGTGCTTTTAACCACGTCCATGCCCACGCCCCGCCCGGAAATCTCGGTGGCTTCCTTGTTCGTGGAAAATCCGGGCTGCATTATGAGGGCGAAGGCGTCGACTTGGCTCAGGGACTGGGCGGCGGCGGGAGTAATGACGCCCTTTTCCACCGCCGCCTGCTTGATCCGGGCCTCGTCGAGCCCCCGGCCGTCGTCGGTGACGCTGACAAAGGTGAACCCTTCCTTTTTATAGGCGTTCAGGGTCAACTGCCCGGTGGGGTTCTTGCCCTGGCGTTTCCTTTCGACCGGGTCTTCCAGGCCGTGGTCAACCGCGTTTCGAATTTGATGGGCCAAGGGTTCGTACAATTTTTCGGCGACCGTCTTGTCCACCAGGGTGTCTTCGCCGACAATCTCGAAATTGACTTGCCGCCCCTTTTTCTTGGCCAAGTCCCGAACCAGCCTCCGGAACCGTAAAAAAGTCTCCTTGATGGGAATCAGACGGATATCCATGACCAGATGATGCAGGTCGGACGAAATGCGATTGGAAGTCAGGTTCGCGTTCTTGATCATTTCCAGGGTGTCCTTGTCCAGGTTCTGGACCTGCCCCTGAATATGCCGCTGTAGGATGGAAATATTGCTGGCGGTGATGATTATTTCGCCGGTCAGGCCCAGCAGGCGGTCGAGATGCGAAATCTTGACGGCCATGCGGTCTATTTCCGGACCGCCCTTACCACTCATGGTCAAACAACCTGTTCATTACCAAAGTCAGCATTTCCTTGGTGGCGGGTTTGGTCAGATAATCGTCCGCGCCCAGGCGCAGGGCCTTGAAAATATACCTGGCGTCGGAATGGGTGGAAATGATGATCACCGGGATTTGGCGCCACTCGGGCGAGGCCTTGAGGGCCTCGGTCAATTCGAACCCGTCCATTTCGGGCATGACTAGGTCGGAAAGCACCACATCCGGCTTTTCCAGTTTCAAGGCCTCCAAGGCCTCGAGACCATTTTCAGCTTCCCGAAACCTCAACCCCAGGCTTTGCACCAGTTCCTTCATGGACTTTCGGATGCTGGGGTAGTCGTCCACCACCAGAATCGATTTCCCGGCCCACGCCGCCTGGCCCGCTGGAATAACATTCTCTCCCATTCCGCCTACTTTCCCCGGATTGACAGCCAAGATACCCCCCCTTTTTGACGAAAAGGGTATCATGGCGCCGCCGTCCGATTCAAGGTCTACCGGTTTATTATAATAGCGGAAAGCGATTTGGGCAATTGGACTTGACAAGCCCCGGCCAAATACCCTAAATATCCGTCACATGTCGGACGACCCGCGTAAGATGACGAAATCGCGCTTCCCGAGGCCTCTCCCGAAGGCCCGGCCGGGAAAAATCATGGCGGCGCTGCTGGCGGCGGTCCTGTTCTGCTCCGGACTTCAGCCCGCCCTGGCCTCGGACCCGCTGGATTTGACGCGCGCCTTGTTTTTTCCCCTGCCCAACCGGCATGGGCTCGGTCGGGAACAGCGGGAAATAAAAAGCGGGGATGCTCCCGAAGCCAAGGCCGGGGACCTGATCAGGGCCCTTCTGGACGGCTCCCGCGCCGGCTTGGCCCCGGTCTTTCCGCCGGGCGTCCATCTGCGCCAGGTTTTCGTGGACCAAACCGGGCGAGCCCTGGTGGATTTGAAAATAGACCGAACCACGTCCGCCCGCGACGCCGCGGAGGAAGCGCTGGGCCTTTTCGCCCTGGTTAACACGCTCTGCTATAATCTGTCCGAAGTGAACATGGTCAAGTTCCTGGTTGACGGCGCCGAAGCCTCAACCGCCCTGGGTCACGTGGACATATCCCGGTCCTTTTTGGCCGACGAAAGTCTGGTGGACGATGGCGCCTCAAGATAAAAGGCTAAAATCAATTAGAAATATAGGCATAATCGCCCACATTGACGCGGGCAAGACCACCCTGACCGAGCGCATCCTCTACTACACCGGTCGGACCCACAAAATGGGGGAGGTCCATGACGGCGAAGCCACCATGGACTGGATGCCCGAGGAACAGGAAAGAGGCATCACCATCACCTCGGCCGTGACCTCCTGCCAGTGGAAGTCCACCAACATCAATCTCATCGACACCCCGGGGCACGTGGACTTCACCATCGAGGTGGAACGCAGCCTGCGGGTCCTGGACGGGGCCATCGGAGTTTTCTGCGCCGTGGGCGGCGTGGAGCCGCAATCGGAAACCGTCTGGCACCAGGCCGATCGGTACCGGGTCCCCAAAATCGCCTTTATCAATAAAATGGACCGCGTCGGAGCGGACTTCAACAACGTTCTCAAAATGATCAAGGAGCGCCTCGGGGCCCTGCCCCTGGTCATGCAACTCCCGTGGGGAGCGGAAGAAAAATTCCGGGGCGTCGTCGACCTGGTTCGCCGGCGCGCCTATACCTGGGACGAAGCCAGCCTGGGCGCCGCCATGACGGAAATCGACATTCCCGCGGAAATGCAAGCCGAGTCCGAGGAGGCGCGGGTGGCCCTGGTCGAAACCCTGGCCGAAAAAGACGACGTCATTATGGAGGCGTACCTGAACGAAGAGGAAATAGACACGCCCAAGTTGCTGGCCGCCGTCCGCCGGGCCGTCTGCGGCCTCCACTTGGTCCCGGTTTTCTGCGGCGCCGCCCTCCGGAACCGGGGCGTCCAGCCCCTTCTGGACGCCATCGTCGATTTTCTGCCCTCCCCCCTGGACGTCCCCCCCGTTTCGGGATTGATCCCCAACTCCGAGGAATCGAGACTCCTGACCGTCCAGGGAAAAGCTCCCCTGGCCGCGTTGGTTTTCAAGATTCAGATGGACCAGGGCCGCAAGCTCTCCTACATCAGGCTCTATTCCGGAAAGATCACCACCGGCGGGGACGTTTTGAACGTCCGGACCGGACAGAAGGAAAAAGTCGCCCGGATACTGAAGATGCATTCCAACAAAAGGGAACGCATTCCGGACGCCCTGGCCGGAGACCTGGTGGCTCTCATCGGCCTCAAATCCGCCACCACCGGCGACACCATCACCGACCTGGACAGCCCGGTGATACTCGAATCCATCCAGGTTTACCAGCCGGTTATCAACGTGGCCGTGGAGCCGAAAGCGTCCGCCGACCTGGACAAGGTGGCGGCCGTCCTGGAAAAGCTGACCGAGGAAGACCCCACCTTCCACTTTCGGGTGGACGAGGACACCGGGCAGACCATCATTTCCGGCATGGGCGAACTGCACCTGGACGTCCTGATCCACCGGCTGCTGCGGGAATTCGCCGTGGACCTCAACGTGGGCAAGCCCCAGGTGGTCCATAGGGAAACAATAACCCAGGAAAGCGTCGCCGAGGGAAGATTCGACCGCGACCTGGGCGGTTCCCCGCATTTCGCCGTCGTCAAATTGAAACTCAAGCCTCTCCGGAGAGGTTCCGGCTTTGTCTTCAAGGACGCCCTGCCGGAAGGCGCCCTGCCCGAAGTCTTCCGGAAGGCCGCGACCGAGGCGATCACGGAAGGTTCCAAATCTGGAGTCATTTTCGGTTACCCGGTCCTGGACGTCGAGGCGACCCTGGTCGACGCCCAGGCCCGGGAAGGCGCCTCCAATGAAAACGATTTCCGCGTGGCCGCCAGTCAGGCCCTCCGGGAAGGCTTGCAGGCCGGCGCTCCCGCCCTCCTCGAACCGATCATGAACGTCGAGGTCACCGTGCCCGACGAATTCGTCGGGGAAGTCATCGGCGACCTGAACTCCAGGCAGGGCAAGGTGGAAAACATCCAACCCCGCAAGGCCATCAAGATCATCGACGCCCTGGTCCCCTTGTCGGCCATGTTCGGCTATTCCACCGCCATGCGGTCCGCCACCCAGGGACGGGGCGCGTTTTCCATGCAATTTTCCCACTACGACCTGGTGGAAAGAAAAAACCGATAGCATCCAAGGGTATGACCATGAACATCGACGCACCGGGAAAAATCACCGACCGCATCACCCTGCTCGGAAAAAAGGAATCGAATCTATACCTGGTCGAGGGGCGGGACCAGTCCGCCCTTCTGGGCGGAGGCATGGCCTATATCGCGCCCGACGTCTCCCGCCAACTGCGGGACCTTGGCGTCGCTGAAGAAAAAATATCCCACATTATTATTCACCACGCCCATTTTGACCATGTGGGGGCGGTCCCCTTCCTGCGGCGCCGCTGGCCCGGGGCCACGGTCCACGCCTCGGCCCGGGCCCGGGAACTTCTGGCCTCGCCCAAAATCGTCGACTCCGTGATCGCCTTTAACCAAGCCTTGCTGGAACAAAACGCCCCGGATTTTCCAGCGGCGGAGGCGAACCTGAACCGGGCCGGGTTTACCGTCGACCAGGTCCTGTCCGAGGGCGACGTCATTTCCCTGGGAGACCTTGACCTGGAAATACTCGAGGTCCCCGGTCATTCTTCCTGCTCCATCGCCGTCTACATCCCCCGGGAAAAAGCGCTCGCCGCTTCCGACGCGGGAGGCATACCCTACGGCGGCGACATCTTCGCCTCCGCCAACTCCAATTTCGATCAATATCAGGCCAGCCTCCAAAAAATGGCCCGCCTGGACGTCGACATATTCCTGGCCGAGCATTACGGCGCCTCGGTCGGCGAGGAAGGGCGGACCTATATCCCCAGGTCCATCGAAGCGGCCCGACGGACCAGGGAAGCCCTGGAAAAAATTTACTCCCGGGTCGGGGACGAACAAAAAGCGACCGAGGAAGTGACGGATTATTTCATGTCCAACGCCGCCGGTTATTTTCTGCCCAGGGAAGTCATGGCCATGGTCGCCGGCCAAATGATCAGGTTCATCGCCAGGACCGCCTCGTCCAGGCCCAGGTGAAAACAGCCGACCGCTCGACCCGAGCCGCCGGCCTTTACTTTTTTTTATTTTGGTTTATCCTTTTTTCAGTTTTTTCAACAAGGAGGTTCAACCTTGAAGTTTAAAAATCTCGGTAAAATCCTGTCCGGACTGTTTTTGGTGGGAGCGGTTTTTCTGGCCCTTAATCAAGCCGGCGCCTCCGAAATGGACGACCTGAAAAAGAAGGCCCAGGACAAATACCAAAAGTTCGAGGAACAAATCCAGGACTTGGTCATTGTCCAGGATTTCACCGCTTCCTCCCCCACGGGAGACGTCAAGTCCATCAACAAACAGTTTAAAAAGGGACAAAAGTTTCGCATCGAAAACGACATGACCATGCCCGGCGCCGGCCAGGGCATGGGCTCCCTCAAGACCATCGCCGTGTCGGACGGCCAAAACGCCTACATTTTTTCCCCGTTCCAGGGCAAGCAAAAGCTTCCTCCCGAACAAGCCAAGCAGATCAGCAATTCGGCTTTCTGGTGGGAAAGCACCCTGGACGAGGGCAGCCTGGCGGGCAAGGAAACGGTCGACGGCCGCGACTGCCTGATTCTGAATATCAAACCCAGTGAAGTTCAACCTTTTACCAAAATCTGGCTGGACAAGGATAGACTGGTCATCGCCAAGGCCGTCGGGCAAACCCCGCAAGGAGTAACAGTCGAAACCATGTTCTCCGATTACCGCGCCGTCATGGGCGATTTTGAAATTCCCTACAAAACGGCGTCATTTTCGGAAGGCAAGCCTCTCAGCACGGTCACGGTCTCTTCCGTCACGGTCAACAAGGGCCTGGAAGACGATATCTTCGACCCGGAAAAAATAACCCCGCCCGCGGCCATGAGCATGGAACAACTGCAAAAAATGATGCCCCCACAACAAAACTGATCCGGGCTTCACCCAGGGAAAATCGGGCGGAAACCATCCCGACCCCGGTTTTCCCTTCAAAAATCCGTAAAAAACGGTTGACAGGCCCCGGTGGTGGTAGTATCCTAATTTTCAGTTTTATTGGAGATGAACGAATGAATTTTAACGCCGTCAAAACTCTCAGCCTTATTTCCGGGATCATTATCATTCCCGCGCGGGGAGGTTTGTCGGCCTAGGATAAAAGTCCGATCGACAAACAGCCCCGCCCACCGGCGGGGCTTTTTTTTTCCCAAGACGACTTCGAACCAGGAGTATGAGGGAAGTGGGCCCCCTGGAAAAACCAAATCCGGGGGCGACGCCGACGCCGGCTGACCCAAGGCCGGAAAAAGGGGAAGCCCAACTGGGGCTTCCCCTTTTTTTGCTTGGAAAGCCTCCGAAAAAAGAACCGCGACTTTTAGCCTGTTCTCTTGACTTTCCGGAGCGAGATTCTATTATACAAAGGTTTGAACCAAGCGGGGTTATAAGGTGGAGGATTGAATGGATTACAAAGAAACGCTTAACCTGCCCAAGACAGATTTTCCGATGCGCGCCAACCTGGCCAAACGGGAACCGGACTTCCTGGCCCGTTGGGAACAGACGGGACTATATCAAAAAATCCGGGAACGCAGCCAGGGCCGTCCC
The DNA here is from genome assembly GCA_043806915.1 of Pseudomonadota bacterium. Taxonomy (GTDB): domain Bacteria; phylum Desulfobacterota; class Desulfarculia; order Adiutricales; family JAGVGV01; genus JAZDGM01. The sequence goes on from JAZDGM010000001.1 coordinate 44,457, forward strand.
TTCTGGGTCCTCCACGACGGGCCCCCCTACGCCAACGGCCACATCCACATGGGCACGGCCCTGAACAAGGTCCTCAAGGACATAATCGTCAAATCCCGCGAAATGATGGGCTTTTCCAGCCCCTACGTCCCGGGGTGGGACTGCCACGGGCTCCCCATCGAACACCAGGTCGACTTGCAACTCGGCGAAAAAAAAGCCTCGCTTTCCCAAGGGGACATGCGGCGGGTTTGCCGGAAGTACGCCGGAAAATTCATCGACATCCAGCGCGAGGAATTTAAGCGCCTGGGGGTCCTGGGCGAATGGGACAATCCCTACCTGACCATGGACCCCTGGTTCGAGGCGATCATCGCCCGGGAACTGGGCAAATTCGCCCTGAACGGCGGTTTGTACAAAAGCTCCAAACCCATTTACTGGTGCTCGTCCTGCCGGACCGCCCTGGCCGAGGCCGAGGTCGAATACGACCAGCACACCTCGCCCTCCATCTATGTCAAGTTTCCCTTGCTGGATGCTCCGGAGAAGGTGCATCCGGACCTGGCCGGACGTCGGGTCTCGTTCGTGATCTGGACCACCACGCCCTGGACCATTCCGGCCAATCTCGGCGTGGCCCTCAATCCCGAATTCGAATACGTGGCCGTGGAAGCCGGCCGGGATG
>JAZDGM010000002.1:0-11086 GCA_043806915.1 Pseudomonadota bacterium
CCAGGGTCAGGGGCGCGCCGGAGCCGGCGCCCCTGACAACCCCCGGCTCTTTTTCCGGAGAACCCGCCTGGCGGCGGTTTCACGCCCCGAAACGTCCTGTTTCGAGGGCGGAAAGGGCGGGCGTCCATGCCCGCCCGAAGAGGTTCGGGGCGCTTGGAGACGTCTCGGCCCGGGTGAACCAAATCCCCCCCCGCCCCAGCCCTCTCCCCCCGTGGGTGGCGAGGGAGATAATAGTCCGGTCAAGCGCGCGCTCCTTCGGGTTGGGGCGAGGTGTTGTCTTGTGGAATAAAAGAAACAAGCCCGGGGCGCTTTTTCCCCCTCTCCACCCATTCATGGGGGAGAGGGCGGGGTGAGGGGGGCTTTTCGGACCACCTTGGCCCCATTCTTCACCACTCCTATGGCGTGGGAACCCACCGCGTCGATCCTAACTGGCGGTCGCCTTTTTCCTCAAACGCCATAAAAATAAAACATCCTTGTCAGCGGCCATCTGATAATGCCTAAAACCTGGCCATCTGAAATTGTGCCTCCTCGCTTTTTCATTTCGGTAAGCCGAAGTCGAGCTTGCCGGCGACCATGTAAGTCATGGCGATGAGGTTACGGTTAGAGCGGTGACCCCTGGCCTTGGATTTAGCCGCTTGGATGAGGCTGTTGATTCCCTTCAGGATGCCATTACTGATTTTATTTTTGACACCCATCCTATGCTGAAAAAGCGCGGAATCAGTGGGAACGGAACCAAGCGCGGACCGTTTCGACGAAGCCTGCCAGGCTTGGCGACATCCATTTACCACGGCGACGAATCATGATGATCGCGGTTTCAAGGTCCTCTTCCCAGGGCAGGGCGACCAGGAGACCCCGCTGCAGGTCGTCCAGCACGGCGATACGGGGGACCACGGCGACGCCCAGCCCGGCCCGGACGCATTCCTTGATGGCCTCGAGGCTGTTGAAGTCCATGATGTTGGACGGCTCCACCCGTTTTTCGGCCAGGGTCCGTTCCAGGGCCATGCGATAGCCGCAGTCGGCCTTGGGCAGGAAAAGGGCGGCGCCGCGGAGGTCCTCGTACCGAACTTCCGGGGATGAAGTCAGCGGGCCTCCTGGTTTGGAAACGAAAAGGAGCGGTTCCGTCCCCAGTAGTTCAATTTCCAGGGAAGCGGAGTTGACGTAATCGGCCAGGAGGAAGGCCAGGTCAATCGCGCCGATATCCAGTTCCCGTTCCAGGGAAAAGAGGGCGCAACTGCTGACGTCGAAGTTAACCCCGGGAAAGCGGGCGAAATATTCCGCCAATATCCCGGGAAGATGATAGGTGGAAATAGTCTGGGGAACGCGCAGGCTGATTCTTCCGGCCGGCCCCTCCCGGCCCGCCGCGGCGCCCAGGGCTTCCTCTTCCAGGGCGATGAGCTTGTGGGCGTATTCCAGCAGGGCCGCGCCGGCCTCGGTCAAAACGACCTTCTTTCCGATCCGCTCAAACAAGCCGACCCCGACTTCGTCTTCCAGGGCCTTGATCTGGGCGGAAACCGTTGATTGGGCGTAGTGCAGGACTTCCGCGGTCCGGTTGAAGTTGAGCAGCGTGGCGGCGGTTCGGAAGGTTCGAAGAAAGCGCAGGTCCATGTCATCCTCCCTGGCTAATCGTATTTTCAGATAAGCATAATAGAATAATTTCCTTGGACAAGCAATGCTTAATTGCGTTAGATAATTGTCCAGGCTTTGGTTATTAATATTTAATCATGTTTTTCGATCAAGGGAAAAACACGGGAGGTTGGGAATCATGGAACAGCGCGACGCGCCCGGAGCGGCGGGTTCGGTGGAAAAATCGAGCATGGGTGTATTGGAAGCGTCGGCCCGGGTGGAAGCGGGAGACAAATTCCAGATGATCGGCCGGGTGGGGGAGCACACAGTGGTCATGGACCTCAGCCCGGAGCGGGGCGGGGAAAATGTCGGCCCCACGCCTCCGGAAGTCATGGTCTTGTCCCTGGCCGGCTGCGTCCTGAACATGACGCGGGCCCTGGCGACGGGGCAGGGCCTGGACCCCGCGGGCCTGGCGGTGGAAGCGTCGGGAAGGATCGATCTGGACAAGGCCTTTGGCTTGCCCACGGAAAATCGGGCCGGGTTCCTGGGGCTGACGGTCAAGGTGCGTCCGGGGGCGGCTTGGAGCGAGGAGGGGCGGCGACAGGTCCAAAAACTCCTGGAGGAAAGGTGTCCCCTCTGCGATTCCCTCGAAAAAGCCACGCCCCTGGAACTGGTTTTTTTGTAGGCGGTAAGTTGGGGTCCCCGGGCAAAGGGACGGCCGGGGGCCCCTTGGAAAAAACGGCTAGCCGGTTGGCGCGGAATTCAGACCGAAGGGGCAGTGGGGCCGGAGGGGGCAGCGGGGGCAGTCCGGCTTGCGGGCGGCGCAGACGCGGCGGCCGTGGTGGATCAGTTGCAGCGAGAAGCGGTCCCATTTTTCCCTGGGTATCAGGGCCATGAGGTCGAATTCGACCTTGACCGGGTCCTGGTTCAAGGTCAGTCCCAGGCGCCGGGACAGGCGGCCGACGTGGGTGTCCACGGTTATGCCGGGAATGCCGAAGGACGTGGCCAGCACCACGTTGGCGGTTTTGCGGCCGACCCCGGGCAGTTTCACCAAGTCCTCGAGGCTGGGGGGGACTTGGCCCCGGTGCTTCTCGAGCAGTATTTGGGCCAGGTTTTTGAGGGCCTTGGCCTTGTTGCGGTAAAAACCGGTGGGACGGACGTCTTCTTCCAGCTCCGAGAGGGGCGCGGCGGCGAAGTCCTCGGGCCCCCGGTATTTTTTGAACAGGTCCGCGGTGACGAGGTTGACCCGCTCGTCGGTGCACTGGGCGGACAGAATGGTGGCCGCCAGGAGTTGAAAGGGGTTGTCGTGGACCAGGCTGCATTTGACGTCGGGGTAATGCCGGTCCAGGAGGTCCATTATTTGCTTAACTTCGTCGGGGGCGCGCATCGTTTCCTTATTGGCCGGTCATTTTTTTAGCCAGTCCGCCATTTCTTCCCGATTCAGGCAGTTGACGACGTCGGCCGCGGTCAGCCAGCCCTTGCGGGCGATGTTGACCCCGAAGCGGGCATCCTTCAGCCCCGTCGCGGAGTGGGCGTCCGGGCAGATGAAGGTCTTGAGTCCCAGGGCCTTGGCCGCGCGCAGCTCGCGCCAGTCCAGGTCGAGGCGGTGGGGGTTGGCGTTGATTTCCACGGCCGTCCCGGCGGCGGCGGCGGCGGCGAGCACGGCCCCCAGGTCGAGCGCGTAGGGTTCCCGGGCCAGAAGCAGGCGGCCGGTGGGATGGCCCAGGATGGTGGCGTGGGGGTTTTGAACGGCCCGGATAAGCCGCCGGGTCATGTCCGGTTCCGGCAGGTGGAAATGGGAATGAACCGAGGCGACGACAAAATCGAACCGGGCCAGGATGTCGTCGGGGTAGTCCAGGGACCCGTCCGGCAGGATGTCCGATTCGATGCCCCAAAAAATGGTTAGGTCGGGATATTGGCGCCGGACTTTTTCGATTTCGTCTTGTTGACGTTCCAGGTCCTCGAGCTGGAGCCCTCCGGCGTAAAAGGCGCTCCGGCTGTGGTCGGAAAGGCCGAGATATTCGAAGCCCAGGTCCCGGGACGCGGCCGCGAGTTCGGCGATGGTCAGGCCGCCGTCGCTGTAGGCGCTGTGGACGTGGAAAACGCCCTTGAGGTCGGATGGTGAAATGAGCGCGGGCAATTCACCCCTGGCGGCGGCCTCGATTTCCCCCAGGCCTTCCCGTAGTTCGGGGGGAATGAACGGCAGGCCCAACAGCCCGAACACCCCGGCCTCGTCCAGGGCGGCGGGGGTATGGCCCTCGGCGTCGAACAAACCGTATTCGTTCAATTTATAGCCGAGGGCCTTGGCCCGTTGACGCAGCAGCGCATTGTGCTCCCGGGAGCCGGTGAAATGGTGTAGGGCGAAGGAGAACGCCTCGGGCGGGACCAGGCGCAGGTCCACGTTGGGACCGGCCTTGAGCCGGAAACTGATTTTGGTTTCCCCCCCGGACGTAACCGCTTCCACCAGGTCGAGGTTGTGGACGAACCGGGCCGCCTCGGCCGGGGACGCGGTCGCGGCGGCGAAGTCGAGGTCTTTCACCGTTTCCTTCAGCCGCCGGAAACTGCCGGCCGGTTCAACGCGGGAAATAACCGGGCACTGGGCCAGGCGTTTTTGCAGTTCCAGGGCCGGCCCCTCGACTTCGGCCCAGAGGAACCGCCCGCGATATTTTTTCAAGGTTTCGAGGCCGCGCAGGACATTGGCCTGGGTCTTGGCGCCGAAGCCCTTCAGGGCGACCAGGCGGTTTTCCCGGCAGGCGTATTCGAGCTCGCCCAGGGATTTAACGCCGAGGTGGTCGTGGAGCAGCTTGACTTTTTTGGGGCCCAGCCCGGGGACTTGGAGAATTTCCAACAGGCCGGCCGGAATGGAGTTCTTCAGTTCCGCCAGGTACTCGAGCCGACCGGTTTGGATGAGCTCCGCGGCATGGGCCGACAAGGTCTTGCCCAGCCCCTTGACCTTGGCCAGGTCGCCGGACGCGGCCAGGGCGACCAAGTCTCCTTCCAGCCCGAGGAGCGCGCGGGCGGCTTGATTATAGGCCCGGACCTTGAACGGGTTTTCGCCGAGCAATTCCAGCAGCACGGCCGCTTCCTCGAAAGCCGCCGCAAGGTGTTTCCGGTCCATGGCGCGGTGGTCCTCGGCTGAAGGGCGCGGCGGGCCGGCCCCTCCGTCATGGCCCTTCCGGGCCGAGGGGTTTTTCCCGCCGGCGCCGGAGGGGCGCGTGGTTATTCGAATAAAATTCGGTGATTGACGAGGTTAATGGACTTAATTTTGCCCTTGATGATTTTTTGTTCCCCAAAGATGGAAATCAGGCGATACACGCCCTCTTCCTCGGGTTCGATGAGGTCGACGGCTTCGAGGACTAATTCTTCCCGGCCGTTTTGAAGGATGAAGGCGGCGGCTTCACACATCTTTTAGTATCTCCTTGATCTTTTTGGCGACTATTTCCTCGACCAGGTGAGGCAGGGGCTCGCCACTCAACCCCACCAAGGTCACTTTTTCCTGAAACAAAGGCAGGAGCAGCTTGGGGGCCGGACTGGAAGTGACGGCCTCGGCCATGGCCGGGGTGACTTCGCCCATCATGGCGTTGGCCCAGGTGATGGACACGGGTCCGATGATGACGTCGCTTTCGGCGGCTGTCCGGATGATGGCGTTTTCGCCCGTGGCCCCTCGGTTGGCCCGGGCTTTCATCATCTGGGAAGTCGCCACGGCGTTGGTCCCCAGGGCCAGAATCTCCACCGATTCGCCGTAGGCTTCCTTTAATCGTTTAATGAGGGTGGCGCCGATGCCGCCGCCCTGTCCGTCTATGACGCATATTTTCTTGCGCAACAAGAGCCTCCTTTCCCCGTGGGCCCTTTTTGCCCGGAAAATAATATACTCGACCGCAAACAACCCTGGCAAGGGGAAAAGGGGCTTGCTCTCCAAGGATGGTTATATTATTAAGGATTCATGATTTACTCATCGCTGATAATCACGGCGGCCTTTTTTCTGGGGGCCGTGCCGTTTGGCTTGATCATCGCCCGGCTCACGGCCGGGATCGACATTCGGACGACCGGAAGCGGGAATATCGGGGCCACCAACGTGGCCCGGACCCTGGGGGCCAAGTTCGGGGTCGCCACCCTGGTCCTGGACCTGGGCAAGGGGCTGGCGCCGGTCCTGGCGGCCCAGGCCTGGCTGGGGGGGGAAGGCTCGGGCTGGGTCCCGGCCGCGGCCGGCCTGGCCGCGTTTTTCGGCCACATCCATTCCCCCTTTCTCGGGTTCAGCGGAGGCAAGGGCGTGGCCACGGCCCTGGGGGTTTATCTGGGGCTGGCGCCCTTTGCGGTCGTCCCGGCCCTGGCGGTTTTTCTTTTCAGCGTCATGCGCTGGCGATACGTCTCGGTCGGTTCCATGTCCGCCGCGGTCGCGGCCGCGGTCGCGACCTGGCTGCTGGACGCTCCGGGCTCCACCCAAGCCGCGGCGGCGGTGATCGCCGTTTTCATTATTCTGCGCCACGGGGAAAACATCGGCCGCCTGACCAGGGGCGAGGAAAAACGGTGGGGTTCGAACAAGGGTGACTGAGTCGAACCAGGTGTTATCCGCCGCGGACCCGGGCCGGGAGATCGAGGAATCCTGGTTCAGGCTGAGAAGGGTGTTCAGCCTGTTGCCGGGGGCCCAGGTCCGCCGGGAGGGGCCGCTGCGGTGCATTGTCGTGGGTCCCGGGCCTCCGGGAGGAAACTGCGTTTTCGGCTCGGGCGAGCCGGGGGAACTCACCCCGGAAACCCTGGACCGGGTCCTCGGCCTTTATTCCCGGCCCGGCTGGTCCGTGGACTGGCGGTTCGGCCCGGTCCGGCGGCCGGAAGACCTGGACCGAATCCTACGGGAACGGGGATTCGTCCGCCACAACGAGATGACCGGCATGGCCTTGGACCTGACCGGGGCCGATTGGGGAGACTTTGAGCCTGTCCCGGACCAGGGCCAGCGGATCGAGCGGGTCTTCGACCAGGCGGGACTGAAGGACCTGATCGGCCTGTTCGGGCGGTCCATTGGGGCTGGGCCGGGTTGGGCCGAGCTGACCCAGCAGGCCCATGGACTGGTCGATTTCGGTCCCGGGGGCGAGCACGCGCATTTCGCGGCCCGGCGGGGCGGGGAATTGATCGGGTGCGCTTCCCTGGAAATCTCCGGCCCGGTGGGCGGGCTTTTTTTTATCGGCGTCGCGGAAGGTTTTCGGGGGCGCGGCCTGGGCCGGGCCCTGACCCGGACCGTGCTGGACCTGGCCAAGGCCCGGGGCTGCCGGCTGGCCGTGCTCCAGGCCTCGGACCTGGGGCGGCGGGTCTACCGGCGGCTCGGGTTTGGCGAATACGGGCGATTATTCTGTTATCGCCGGGAGTTCTGACTAGCGGCCGATCAACCGGTGGTAGATTTCCGTGACCGCCGTAACGGTGGCGGGCGAAGTGTCGTACGCGGACCGCCCGGTCAGGTCGGCTTCGATGACGTCGTCGTTGTAGGGGATGAAACCGAGAATCTCGAAATCGGTCAACCCCTGGCGGATGAATTCCTTGTCGCTTTCGTTTCTGATTTTATTGCCGACCACGGCCACGTTTTTGAGCTTGAGGTCCCGGGCCAGGCGGCGGACCGACTCGGCCGTGTCCAGGGACCGGCGGCCGGGCTCGACCACCACCAGGAGCTTGTCCACGGACTGGCTGGTGCCGCGGCCTAGGTGTTCCAGTCCGGCTTCCATGTCCATGATCACGACTTCGTCGCGGCCGAGCACCAGGTGCATGATCAGCATTTTCAGCATCACGCTTTCCGGGCAGACGCAGCCGCCTCCGCCCTTGGCCACTCCGCCCAGGACCATGAACTTCAGGCCGCCCACATCCTTGGCCAGTTTTTCCGGCAGGTCGTCGACCTTGGGGTTCATTTTGAAGATGGAGCCGTATTTGCCGGGTTCGGTCCCGGTCCGTTCGGCGATGAGTTCCTTCATTTCGGAAATGGGCACAATGTCCTTGGGCCGCTCGAATCCCAGGGCGCCGGCGAGATTGGCGTCCGGGTCGGCGTCGATGGCCAGGACCTTTTTACCGTTGGCGGAAAAAATTCGGGCCAAGGTGGCCGCGAGGGTGGTTTTGCCCACGCCGCCCTTTCCGCTGACCGCTATTTTCATGGCGAGTCCTCCAGTTATTGATTCGTGTTAAGGTCAAGGGCCCGCCGGGTCGGGCTGTTTCCACTCAGGTTTTGGCCAGGCGCATCAGGCGGTAGACGATCATGCCCGACAACCAGGCGATGTCCTCGGCGGACAGGTAATTTTGAATGCTCCGGTCGAACAGGATATTGCCGGAAGGTTCGAACTCCTCGTCGCCGCCCCAGACCACCAGGGTGACCGGGACCCGCGGGAGGGCCTGGAACCTGGCCGCCGCGTCGCCCATTCCTTCCTCGGGCCGGCCGCCGATCTTGGGCGCCGTTCGCGGCAGTAGTTCCGGGTCCGGGCCGAAGGCCGATACCAGCGGGGCCTCGGCCCGCTTGTAAAAGGCTTGGTAGTAAAACTCCCCGGACGGCGTTTCGCGGTACGTCACCGCCTCGTTTTTAACCGGCGCCCCGTTGGCCTGGTTGAGGTAGTGAAGAATAAGAACTTTTTCGGTCAGGGGAACCTCGTCCCCGCCGTCCGCGGGCCTGACGTCGATTTCGGGAAAGGAAACCAGGTGCGGTCGGCCGATGAATTCCAAGCGGACGCCCCTAGCCTCGGGGTCGTGGGCGCACCCGGCCAGTTCCGCGACCAGGACCGGGTCCTTGGCCCCCAGTTCCTTGGCGGCGAGTTTAAACGCGTTTTCGTAATCGTCTTTCCGGGCCAAATCAGACCTCCCCATTCTTTTGGCGCGGGGCCTTTACAACGGGCCCGGCGCTCTCTACTATATTAATACCGGGTTCGGCCCCTGTCCACCTGTGCGGCGAGGTCGGGCCCGGAAAAAAGCATTCAAGGCCGGCGGGCCGGTTAGCGGGCTCGCCCGCCGCGGGGGGAGCAAGGCCATGGCGCGCAAGAAACCCAAAAAAGAACCCATTGTCCCCTCCAAGCCGGTCCTGGACGCGGGCCCCTTGGAATACAATCCGTTCCTGTCCTTGAAGGGGATCATCAGGGAGGAAAAAGTCGAGCCCGCCCCGCCCCCGCCTCCGCCGCCCCTCGAGAACCGGCCGCCGCCCCCGCCCGAGGATGAATCGGACGACGACCTATTTCAGTCGGCCATGACCGACGTGGCCAAGGTCGAATGGAAAAAGCAGCGGGCGGTCCTGGGAGCGCCGGAATTGAAGCCGGTCCGGCCCGGCCGGGCTTACGCGGAGGACCTCGAGGTCCTGGCCCAGCTCGAGGACCTGGTGGCCGGCCGGGCGCAGTTCGATCTGTTCTTTTCGGACGAATACCTGGAAGGATACGTGCGGGGGCTCAACCCGATTATTTTGGAAAAAATCAGGCGGGGCCGGTATTCGGTCCAGGCCTATCTGGACCTGCACGGCCTGACGGTCAGGGAAGCCGAGGAAGCGGTGCGGGAATTCGTGGCCGAGTCCTTGGTTTTGAAATATCGCTGCGTCCTGCTGGTGCATGGTCGAGGGTTGAATTCCAAGGACCAGATTTCCGTCTTGAAGGAACGGCTGGAAGCGATTCTGTTGAAGGGGCCGGTCCGCAAGCACATCCTGGCTTTTACCTCGGCCTTGCCCCACGACGGCGGGACCGGGGCCAGCTATGTGCTGCTTCGGGCCAAGAAGTAGCGGGCCGGGAAGGAAAGGCGCTCGGCCGGCCCCCCCAGCCGGCGCTGGGGGGGGCGGCCCGAGTTCGGTTTAGTTCCCGGCGGCCCGGTGCAGGCCTTGTTTCAAATTCAGGTCCTTGCCTTGCAGGTTGACGGGGAAGGTCCATTTGCCGACCGCGGAATCGAGCACGATGGTCCCTTCCACCCGATAGTCGGCGTCGTCGAGGTTCTGAAAACCTCCCAGGACCAGGAGCAGTTGAAGAAGGGAGATATTGGCCGGAAGGACGGCTTGCACGGTTTTTCCGGAAGTCAGCGCGATTTTTCTGTCCGAGGCGAACCCGCCGGTCGCCACCTGCTTGTCGTCCAGAAAAAGGTTGTAATCAAGGGAATCGATGGTGATGGAAAAACTGTTCTTGTTTGTAATCGACATAACCAGGCTGACGTCGAGGGTTTCGTCCCCCTGGACCTGGGTGGAGCCGGTCATCAGGCTTAGGACCACCGCCTGAGCCAGGCGGGTCATCTTGGCCTGGTCCAGGGGTTCGATTCCCAGGCCGATCATGTTGAATTCGCAGTTTTGCACCGCTTTGCGGGCCATGCGCTCCACGCACCCGGCCGCTAGGAGCCCCACTGACAAAACAACCGCCGCGCCGATAATCAAAAGCCGGAAACGCGCGGTCCGCCTGTTCGAAAACGCCTGCTCTTCACTTTTCATGTTACACCTTTTACACTTTTGGGCTAGCCGGTCCCGGCGCGGGGCCAAGCCGGGTTATTTGGGCAGTAAATAGACTTCCATCAGCTTTTCCAGAGTTTCGATGTCCCGGGGAAGGATATTCCTGAACTGAAGCCCCGCGGCGAAGAAGTCGGGGTTGACGTCCGGTTTCGACCACCGGCATTCGGCGTCGAAATCGATGGGGCCCTTGACTTCCAGGTGGGCCGGAATATCTATCCGCAACGCATAAAAGGTCCCGACCGGAAGGGGGCTGGGATGGATGAGCATGATCCCTTCCGTGGAAACATCCGCCAGCTTCCCCACCAGGGCCCCGGTGGAGCGGTCCACGACCTTGAGATAATAAACCAGGTTTTTTCTTTCGAGTTTTCTTTTATCCATGGTCCCTTGGCCCCCTAGGTCCGGTTGAAATTCGTCCGTCGGCCATTATAACAGCATTGGATAAACCGCGGGCCGGAAATCGGCGCCGGCCGGGGTCCGGATACAAGCCGGGGCGATTGACGGGATTTGGCTTTTTTTCATCGTGAACCACGGCGGCGATTGGCTGCTATTTTACTGGATTATAACCGGATGGGGCGCGCGCGCCAAGGTGGGAACGGGAACATAAAGTTTGTAGGGTGCGGGTGGGCGGGGCCGGCCCCGGGGCAAACCCAAAAGGGCGCCCACGGGGAGGCGCCCCTACGTGCGCGGTCCATGGTGGTGGGGAAAGGCTTGATTGATGGGGAATTTAAACCCCTCGCACGCCGGGAGAGGGGCAGGGGTGAGGGGGATTTCGTCTTGTCCGACCCGGCTGGGGCAAACCCAAAAGGGCGCCCACGGTGGTGGCGAAAGGCTTGTAGGGTGCGCAACGCGCACCATCTTTTACTATTTTGTGGGCCTGGCCGCGGTAAATTGGAGACGTTGGCCGGCGCCTTGCGGCGGGGCTGCTCCGCCCCCCGCGCGCCTGGCTTTGGGCTTCGAGAGACTCCTTCCCGTCCCAGGGTCAGGGGCGCGCCGGAGCCGGCGCCCCCGGCGACCCCCGGCTCTTTTTCCGGAGAACCCGCCTGGCGGCGGTTTCACGCCCCGAAACGTCCTGTTTCGAGGGCGGAAAGGGCG
>JAZDGM010000003.1:0-9517 GCA_043806915.1 Pseudomonadota bacterium
CCCGCGAGCAGCAAGTCCCGACGTAAAAAGGGATAGAGCCGGGCCGCCGCGTCCGCCGCCCGGGCCACGGACAAGGTATGCTCCAGCAGTCCCCCGGCGTAGGCGTGGTGAAAATTCTTGGCGGCGGGAGCCCTCTTGAAACTAGCCGCGAACTCCGAATCGGTTAAAAAGCCTTCCAGCAGCTCCCGGAGATGTCGGTCCGACAGGCCGGCGACCAGGCCTTGCAGCTCGGCGAACATGTCGTCGATATTGAACGGCGACGACGGGACCAGCCAGGCCGGATCGATGGCATCGGCCGGAACGTTTCGCGCCCCGGTCACCTTGACCTGTATTTGCCCCTGGAACGACTCCGCCAACCCGGATATCCGGACCGGCTCCCCATTTTTGAACGTCTGGCAAAAAGACTCGGCGCCGTCCCACACCCGGGCTTCCAGGGACCCGGTCCGGTCCTTTAACTTGAAACCAGCGTAGGGCTTCCCGTTTTTGGTGGTCCCTAGGCGAAGATCGTCGATCAGGAAAACGGCGTCGACTTGCCGTCCTTCCCGAATGCTTTCCACGAATAATTTTTCCTCGACCCGCTCCAAAATGAACCCCTCCAAAATCCACCCCGATGATGAATTACAAACAAGTTATTTTGCCAGAAGGCTTTCCATGTGTCAAATCTTTCATTTTTTCTCTTGATCGGACATCCAATCTTTCAGTTTAATATTGATTTCTATTAGACATCCATTTTTTATTTTTGACTTTTTCATTTTTTTGCCTTATTTTTTGACCACAAACAAGGAGGAGACATGACCATGGCCAGGAACGAAACCGTCCCGGACGGCGTCGAGGGCGTTTATCACTGCATTTCCCGTTGCGTCCGGAGGGCCTTTTTGTGCGGGTTCGACTCCTACTCCGGAAAGTCCTTCGAACATCGGAAGCAATGGGTCCAATCCCGCCTGAAACTAATGGCCGAGGGATTCGCCGTGGAAATCCTGGCTTTCGCCGTCATGTCCAATCATCTCCATGTGGTTCTGAAAACCAAGCCAGACCTGACCGATAGCTGGGACGACGAGGAGATAGCCAGGCGGTGGTTGTCGGTTTTTCCCCAAAACTGGGCCAAGGGCGACGCGGCGGCCTTGGCCCCTTCGGACATCCGGTCCTTGACGTTAAATAAAGGCCGGCTGGAAGTATTTCGCCGACGATTGGGGAACCTGAGTTGGTTTATGCGCTGTCTCAACGAAAACATAGCCCGGCGAGCCAACTTGGAGGATGGCTGCAAGGGGCGCTTCTGGGAAGGGCGATTCAAATGCCAAGCGCTGCTGGACGATAGCGCTGTTTTTACCTGCATGGCTTACGTCGATATTAACCCCATCCGCGCCGGAATAGCCGCTTCCCCGGAAACCAGCCTGAATACCAGCATTTATCTTCGTATTACCGCCAACCAAGCCCAGGAAAAGCTGCGGCTGGCCCAATCCGACGACAACGCCCAGGCACAAGCCATCCCGCCGGCCGATATTGAGGCGGAAAAGAAAAAAATTAACCTGGACTCATGGTTATCCCCCATGACCAATAATCGGGTTGACTCTACCACCGGCGTTCCAGGGCTTGGTTTCACCGACTATGTCAATCTGCTTGACTGGACAGGCCGCCAAATCAGGGAAAAAGCCCGCGGCTCAATACCCGATAACCTTGAACCAATCCTGATTCGCCTCCGGGTCGAGAGGGAGAATTGGCTGGAAACTGTTTGTAATTACAAGCAGTTGTTTTCCAGGGCAACCGGAAGGGAAAAATCCCTAAGGGACGCGGCGCGCCGGGCCGGTAAAAGTTGGTTTCGAGGAATAAACTCCAGTCGGCTCGCCTTTTCCTGACCGCTAGCTTGGTTAAACAGTCTTTCACCTCGGACGCTTTTCTATAGGCGTCAAATATCTCGATCTACGTACCGGCCTGGGCCGCGGTCATTCTTTTGGAAAGCCCTTCCCGCTTGGTTGAACGGTTGGTCGCAAGCCCGGTTGCTGGTCCTCCCCCAACCGTGGGCCAAGCGATCACCGGGAGGTTGAAAAATTGACCAGGGAACCAAACCCAAGCTCCTTGCGAATATCCCGGCCCAACAAAATCGAAGCATGATTACACTTTAATATCAATTAATTAATACAGTATACCTAGTTTATGGGGAATAATATACAGAATCAGAAATGGATGTCCAGTATATCCTTCCGGAGAACCCGCCTGGCGGCGGTTTCACGCCCCGAAACGTCCTGTTTCGAGGGCGGAAAGGGCGGGCGTCCATGCCCGCCCGAAGAAGTCCGGGGCGTTTGGAATTGCTTGGCCGAGTACGCCTCTACAGGTCAAAAAATTACGTGATCTCCGTAGGTTGGGTTGAGCCGTAGGCGAAACCAAACATCTTGGCCGGCATCGTCGGCCCGGTTGAACCAAGGACTCCCCCCCTCGCCCCATCCCCGTGGGGGCGAGGGAGATAATTGTCCGGCCCGGACCTCGCCTCCGTTTGGAACAGGATGTTGTTTTTCAGAATAAAAGGAACAATACATTTTCAGATGGCCAGGTTTTGGCATTATCAGATGGTCGCTGACACAATTAGGTCAAGGAATTGCCTTCGAAGGTTGAAAGGAGCTATATTTGGATGTCCTTTAAAGTTTCCATTGGAGTACTAATGACTGTTACAAATTGATCCGAATTTCACAATAGATCAATGTGGTCGGATTACTCCGGAATAGGTGGCCGGAATCAATCGGAACCAGTGGCCGCTTTGGACCGGAATGGGTGGCCGGTTTGCTCCGGAATACGCACAAGTCCACTCCCGGGAATTAAAGCTCAATGGACCGATCGGTCTGACTTCGGCCCTTTAGACGGTCTGCCGAGCGCCGCCTAGTCTCCGAACGGGGCATTGTGACGAAGAAATGTCCTTTCCGCGTAACAGGAAAAACTGGCCGCGCTATTGGGAGTAATTATTTTTTCGCAAAGCCGGCCGGCCGTTTTGTTCAAGATGATCAGGTCCTGGAACTGGACAAAAAGACCAATTATTAAGTATTGTGTCCCCGGAATACGGAATATTCCGGTTGTTCCTAATGGCCGGCCGGCCCGGCTAGCCGACCACGGTCAGTTTCGTTTGGCTGGGAGACAATTGCGAGCCCATGGGCGCGTTGGGCGGCGAACCATTGTGGGCGGTGGCGCTGCCCAGGGTGACTGCCGGCGGGCCTTCGATAAAGACCTTCATGCTACCCTTGAGAAAGCGGACCTCACCCATGATTTTCTGGGACACCATGCCGCCCGCCGAGCCGGCCTCATCACCCTGGCTCATGGGGATTTCCGTCTTGAGGTTAAAGGCCTTGGCTGAGTTGATGAACACCTTGCTCGAACAACTGTCGGACTTGGCCGTGGGGCACTGGGCCAGGTTCGGGTACGGCATCGGCAAGGGGCCGGCTGGTGAAGGCATTTGGCAGACATCTGGAAAGGCCTGACACAAACCCGTTTCCAGGGTTGAAGCAAACATGGTCATGGCTCCTTACCGCGCTTGATCCCCCCGGACGGGAGACCGGCCCGCGCTAGCCGAGCTGGATTTTTTCACCGTCAATCTTGGTCTGCTCTTCACTCTTGAGGGTGGTATTCCTGGAACCGAGAAAGAACAGGTCCCTGACCAAAAGGCGCAAGCGCCCCACCTTGGTTTCCTCGAATTCCTCCACCTGGCGGTAGGATCGCTGTACTCTTTCGATCAGACGTTCCGCCCTGGTTTCTAGGAAATTGGCCCAGGTTTTCACGTGGCCGATGCGGGCTGTCAAACAGCCGCCCTGATAGGACAGCTCCCCGCAGCGGGCTTGGCCGCGCAGGGCCTCCACCTTCAGGTCCGCGGCTTCCAGTTTCAGGAAATCCCTGGCGGAAAGGGTCAGGGACAAAGAGGCCACCTTCAGTTCGGGCGCTTCCACGGAAATTCTTGCCGTGTTCTCCTGGCGTCCACGCCGGAGGACATGAAGGATGTAGAGCGGTTGGTCTTCGGCCAGGAGCAGAAGAACCTGGTCGCCGATCTCCGGTTCCAACAGGCAACCGGCTGAACGATGCGCCGGGCTTAGGCCCTGGTCGCTCAAAACCAGGTAACGTTGCCCGGATCGCCCCTTGATCTCTCCCATGGCCAGACTCAAGGATTCCGGTTCGTTGGATGCATGCGGCAAAGCCATTTAATTCTCCTTAAATTCTAGCCTGGATCAACGTCGCCCAGTCTTCGGATTCCGCCCGATCCGGGTCAGTGGGCCAAGCCTGGTTCATATCCGCGTTGGTCCAGATGGCGCCGGTTTGCTTGATCCGGTGCAGGTTGGCGGACCGCAGGCTTGCCCCTGTGCAATTCGCTCCTGAAAAATCGGCGTGGGAACAGTCGGCGTAGGCGATGTCTGCTTCGGCCAACCGGGCGCCCTTCAGGTTCGACCTGACCAAAAGGCATCTTTGGAGCGAGGCCTGGGAAAAATCGGCCTGGGTGAGATCGGCATCCGTAAAATCCGATTGTTCCAGTCGGGTCCCGGTAAATCGGGTCTTGATGGCCTTGACGCGGGAAAGGCCCACGGCCCAGCCCCGGGCCTGGCTAAAATCCGCCCCTGAGATATCCGCGCCGTCGAACCCCACCTGGCTCACGTCCGCGGCTCTGAATATCCCCTGGCATACTTTGGCTTGATCGAAATGGGCCTTGATGAGACGGCAGGAAGACAGGTCCACGCCGGTCAGGTCGACCCGGTCCAGGAAGGCTTTGTGCAGGTTGGCGTTTTGCCAGACCACATTCTGAACCCGGGCGCGGCTCAGCACGGTTTGATCCAGGCTGGCCGCGGTCAGGTCCGCGCCGGTGAGGTCCGAGTCCGTGAGATTGGCAAAGTGAAGACGGGCCTGGCGCAGATTGGCCCCGGTCAGGATGCAGGAAGTCGCTTCCATGCCTTTCATCTCGGCTTGAAAACCATCAACGCCGGTCAGGTTGGCTCCGGCCAAAAAGGCTTCGGTCAAATCCGTCCCGCGCATCCGGGCCTTGGCCAAGGTAATGCCGGCCAGGTTGGTCCGGATCAGACGGCCACCCGTGAAATCCGCTTCGGAAAGGTCGGACTCGGCAAAGGAAGCCCCGGTCAAATCCGCTTGGGTCATAATCAGGCCACGCCCCAGGATTTTTTCGAAGACCGCCCCGGCCAGGGACGCGCCGCTTAAATCCAGGCCGCTCAAGTCCGCGTCCCTGATCACCTGGCGACCGGCCGCCTTTTCCATGAGGGTGGATTTCTCCAGGCGGACGGTCATGTTATTTATCCCTCTTGGGCGCCAACAGGGTCCGTTTGAGATTGGTTCCGTACAACCGGGTCTCCTGGTGTTTGGACTGATACACGTCCACGGCAAAAAGGTTGGCCAGGCTCAGGTCGGTTTGGTGGAGCCGGGCCTTGCGCAAGGAACCTTCCGCCAGGTCGAGCAATCGTGAATCCGCACCGGTGAGGTCCGAGTCCGACAGGTCGGCCCGCCGGGCGTCGGCCCGCCGCAAACTGGCCCCCTTCAGCAGACAACGGATCAAACTGGCGCCTTCCAGGCGAGCCGCGTCCCATGGAAAGCTGGGAACGGCCGTCACCCGAGCGAAGCACCATTTTTTCCTTGCCCGCAAGTTCCTCGATGACCAGGCCCGCGCCGCTGGAAGTGCGAAAGCCGGAGCGGGTGGCGGTTTGGGCATTGGCCACGCTGGGATGTTCCAAATCAGGGACCGCGGAAGCGATGATGGGCCGGTCCGGATCGCCGTCCACGAAAGTCAGCAAAACCTCGGCGCCCTTGTGCAGGGGAAAATGCATGCCAGATTGTTCACCCACGAACGGCTGGGCCAGGCGCAGCCAGGTCGAGGCCTTGCCGCCTTGCCGTCCGCTGACGTCAAAGGGCAGGCGGACCTTGTACCGACCCCAGTCGTCTATTTCCGCGTACTGCCCCGAGCCTTCCCCGTCAATCTTGGCGCTGATCACGCCATTGATTTTTGGCTTGGGGGTCAGGCGCTCGGGGCGAAAAGGCAAGTCCGCGGGTATGGCGGTGAAGGTGTTCTGATAGAGAAGGCTTGCCTTCCGGCCGGCCATTTCCGCCTTAAAGTCCGAAACCAGATAGCCCATCTGGTTGCCTTCGTGCCTGACCTCGGTAATCAGGTAGGCGCCGTTGAAGCCTTTCTCATAATGATCGCTCAGCTTGAATTTTAAGCCGGGACGCAGGAATGGAATGGTGCTCTTGCCATTGAAGGTCTTCTGCCGGCATCGCAATTCCTCGGCTCGAATCCGGGCCAGGCGGTCGCCCTCCTCGGGCGTCTGGAAATGATCCCCAAAATAATGGACTTCCCACTGGGCGCCGGGATGAATCACGCCCCGGCCGGAAAGATCCAGGTTGGGCTTGCGATAGTTGTAATCCTTGAGCAGGACGCTTTTGGCCACGGGGGTGGACCGGCAGTTGAAGTTGGTAATCATTTCCTGCCAGGGACCAGCCAGCCCGGAAAGCTCCCGATACTGCAGGACGGCTTCCTGGGGGATGTCCGAATGGGCCAAATGGGAATCCGTAATGACCAGTTTATCGCCCGCGTCGGTAATTTCGAAAAAATAATAGAGCCCTTCCCGTTCCATCCACCGGGACAGAAATTCGAAATGGGTTTCCTGGTATTGGCAGACGTATTCCAGAGGCTTGGAGTAATCTCCTTGCAGCCGAAATTCATACTGCGGAATTACCGGAAACATGTCCTTCACGACTTCTTCCAGAATTTGGATGAGCGTTTTACCGAGAAAGATTCGGTTGTGGTGGATGAGATTGAGGTACCAAAGCTTGGGCAACATGGTGGCCCGATAAAAGGTGAGGCCCTTGGCCTGATGAAACTGTTCGAAAGCGTTCAATATACCGTGAAAGGCCACGGGATGCCGGTCTTCACGGTTGATTAGCAGGGCGGCTTCGTGGGGCAGCAGGTAGTCCAGATCCAGCCCATTAGTTTTTGAAACCAGATTGACCTCGAATTGGAAGCATTTTGAAAGGCTTTCCCGACCGCTGAAACTGACGACGCCGAAAGTTTCTTCAGGCAGGCCGGATGAAAAAAAAGCATACTTCTCTTGCCTTAGCGGCCCTCTTTCCTTTCGGAAACCGAGTAAATTCCCAATATATACGAGCGTATCGCGCGAAAGAGCCATCCCGCACCTCCCGGTTGGGGCCTTTTTTGCCAGCGTCCTGCAGTACGCCCAATGCTGTCGATATCAAGCCATGCTACCACCTACGCGTATAAAAAGGTATCAAAACTTTTATAATGGGCCTGCGCCATGAAATGGGGATTAGCCTATTTGTCTCTTTTTTTGGCCTTTAGTTTGTAGTATTATATACTTCAATGGAGGTTCATATCATGGATGCTTTGGGATTAGTGGAGCGCCGGCTGGCAATTATTAATGAATTGGCCGGGCTGGAAGAGATGCGCCGTGGCAGCGTGGTGGAGCAATACCAGGAGCGGACATTGCCGACCGGCGAAAAAGTCCTTCGTGGGCCCTACCCCCTTTACTCTTATAAAGAAAAAGGCCGGACCATCAGCAGGAGGCTGAAATCGGAAAAGGAGGTATTACGGTATCGCGAGCAAATTCAAAATTTTCGCCGCTTTGAGGGATTGACTCGGGAACTTCTTCTCATCGGAGAACAACTTTGTGAGCTTGGGAGCGATCAGGAAAAAAACAGCGGAATTCGCCGTCGAACGGGACCAAGAAAACCCCGCTTGCTAAAGCGTATCAGCCGACAGCCGTCTTTCGATCTTGAAGCCGTGGAGTCGGTTCTGCGAACCGCCATCCTCGCGGCCGGGGCCAGGCTTTTGGCAAAACTTCTTGAAGATGTGGACCAGGGCCGAAGAAATAAGCCGGTGGTTTGCGCCTGCGGGATGCCAATGCGGAGCCGGGGGCTGGAAGAAAAGACCGTGTTGACCATTTTAGGCGAGGTGCGGTTTTCCCGTTCCCGGTATGAATGTCCGCGCTGCCACGCTTCTCGATATCCAGGTGATGAAGAACTGGGCGTGGAAGGAACCAGCCGTTCCCCAGGGGTGCGGCGCATGATGGCCCGAGCCGGTAGCCGTCACACCTTCAAGGATGCCCGGGACGACCTTGGAATTTATGCCGGCGTTCAAGTCAGCGCCAAGGACGTGGAACGGGTGGCCGAAGGGCTCGGAGAAGAAATTGAGGTTTGGCAGGCCCAACAACGGGAATTTTTGTTGACCGGCCAATTGGAATCCTCTTCCTGTGCGTCTGTGCCAACCATGTATATTGAGATGGACGGAACCGGTGTGCCGATGACTCGCCAAGAACTTGCCGGCCGAAAGGGTAAACAGGCCGACGGAACGTCCCGGACCAGGGAAGCGAAGCTGGGATGTGTCTTCACCCAAACCGAGCTTGATGAAAAAGGTCGCCCACGCCGTGATCCGGATACCACTATCTTTGTCGGCGCCATTGAAACCGTCGAGGACTTTGGTGCGCGAATAGTGCGTATTCCGGTGAAAGCGACCACCTGTTACGGTCACTCCGTGAAAAATACTAAATAGGGAGCCGGTTGTAAAACGCCGGCCTTGGCCCCAACCCGTCTTCAGTCTCAATTTTAGCTCCCCGAAATACTTCAGCCCGTCTTTGGGCGAGATTTTTGGACTTTCTTGATTTGGACCTAATATCCGTGTGTTGCAATTGGGTGTTAGCGGCCGGTTGAAAATGTAAGGAAAATGGCCAAATGAAAATGAGTAAGGCTGGTTCCCAAGCTTGAGCTTGGGAACCAGCGATAGTATGTAGGGTGCGCAACGCGCACCATCTTTTACTATTTTGCGGGCCTTGCCACGGTAAATTGGAGACATTAGCCGGCGCCTTGCGGGCGGGGCTGCTCCGCCCCCCGCGCGCCTGGCGTTGGGCTTCGAGAGACTCCTTCCCGTCCCAGGGTCAGGGGCGCGCCGGAGCCGGCGCCCCTGACAACCCCCGGCTCTTTTTCCGGAGAACCCGCCTAGCGGCGGTTTCACGCCCCGAAACGTCCTGTTTCGAGGGCGGAAAGGGCGGGCGTCCATGCCCGCCCGAAGAAGCCCGGGGCGTTTGGAGTTGCTTGGCCGAGCGCGCCTCCGCTGGCCTAAAAATAATGTGATCTCCGTAGGTTGGGTTGAGCCGCAGGCGAAACCCAACATTTTGACCGGCCCCGTCGGCCCGGGTGAGCCAAGGACTCCCCCCCTCACCCCAACCCTCTCCCCCCGTCGGGGGCGAGGGAGATAATTGGCCGGCCCGGCCCTCGCCTCCGTTTGAAACAAGGTGTTGTCTTTCGGAATAAAAAAAACAATACATTTTCAGAGGGCCAGGTTTTAGGCATTATCAGATGGCCGCTGACACCGAGGGACCGCGGCCCGGGAAAAGGCCGCAGGGCCGGCCCTGCCGACCGCGCCAAGCCGCCGGGGAGCCCTTTTCCCGCCTTGACGGACCGAAACCGAGCCTTGACCGGTCCGACGGCTATAAATTCATTTGACAGGCGGGGCGAAATTGGATTACCATGGGTGCAAGTG
>JAZDGM010000004.1:0-14299 GCA_043806915.1 Pseudomonadota bacterium
AAAAAAGGCAACACCACGACGCGCGGGATATAATTATTATATACATAGCGAGATATGTAGTTGTATATCCACAAAAAGAGGGCGCCCACGGGGAGGCGCCCCTCCATTGCGCAGGCCGCGGTGGTTATTTGTCAGGGGCCATCTGAAAATGTATTGTTCCTTTTATTCTGAAAGACAACACCTTGTTCCAAACGGAGGCGGGTCGGGCCAGACAATTATCTCCCTCGCCCCCGACGGGGGGGAGAGGGTTGGGGTGAGGGGGGATATTTAGTTCACCCGGGCCGACGGGACCGGCCAAAATGTTGGGTTTCGCAAGGCCTCAACCCAACCTACTGCGATCACATTATTTTTGGGCCAGCGGAGGCGCGCCGGGCCAAGCAATTCCAAACGCCCCGGACTTCTTCGGGCGGGCATGGACGCCAGGCGGGTTCTCCGGAAAAAGAGCCGGGGGTCGCCGGGGGCGCCGGCTCCGGCGCCCCAGACCCTGGGACGGGAAGGAGTCTCTCGAAGCCCAACGCCAGGCGCGCCCCTGACCCTGGGACGGGAAAAAGTTTTTCGAAGCCCAACGCCAGGCGCGCGGGGGGCGGAGCAACCCCGCCCGCAAGGCGTGGCCAACGTCTCCAATTTACCGTGGTCGGGCCCGCAAAATAGTAAAAGATGGTGCGCGTTGCGCACCCTACAAACTGCCCTCTTCGGCGTAATCGGGAGTGTCGCTTGGCATATGGATGGATGTCGTATTAAAGGGCGCCCACGGGGAGGCGCCCCTACATTGCGCCGGTCGCGGTGGTTCCCCTGGGCAGGTAGGGGCGGGTCCCCGCGCCTGCCCTCTTCCGCGTGATTGGAAAGAGGGCGCCCACGGGGCGGGGGTCGAAGAGCTGACGACCCTTTAAGGGGTAGTGGGCCGGGATGAGTTTCGGGAGGTTTTTGGACCAGCCCCGCCGCGGTTGGCGCGCTTTTAAGAAGAACCGACCCGGTTCACTCGCCTTCCAGTCCGTATTTATCCAGGTACCCGCGCGGGGTGACCATAAAGCCCTGATATTGAAAACTTTGGCTGTTGCCGATGATCACGATGGTCTGCATGTCCACCGGGGCCTCGGCGGCTTGCCCGAGGGTGGTCAGCCGGACCGACTGTCCGGCTCTCATGGCCTTGGTCGCCACGCCCACCGGGGTTTCGGAACCCCGGACCCGGCCGATGATTTTCAGGGCCTCGCCGAACTGCCAGTCCCGGCCTCGGCTCTTGGGGTTGTAGAGGACGATGACGAAATCCGCCTGGGACGCCAACTCCAAGCGGCGGGCGATGAGGTCCCAGGGCGTGAGGCGGTCGCTGAGGCTGACGCAGGCGAAATCGTGGGTCAGGGGCGCGCCCAGCAGGGCCCCGGCCGCGGCCAGGGCCGGAATGCCGGGGATGATTTCCACTCGAACGGCGCCGGGCCCATCGCCCAGGGCCAGGCCCCGGCCCCGGGCCACCTCGAACACCACCCCGGCCATGGCGTAAATGCCGGGGTCGCCGCCGGAAACCAGGGCCACGCGCCGTCCGGCCAGGGCCAGGTCCAGGGCCTGGGACGCCCGGTCGATCTCCTTGGTCATGCCGCTGGCCAAAATTTCGCGGTCCCCGAGCCAGGGCCGGACCTGGTCGATGTAGGTCTTGTACCCCAGGACCACCTCGGTCCGGTCGAGGGCGGCCCGGGCCTGTCCGCTCAACCCGCCCTCGGCGCCGGGGCCGAGGCCGATTACCTGGAGCAGCCCGCGGCCAGGGTCGCGTTCTTGCTTTTCTGCTTGGGAATCAACAGACGACCCCTCCCGGACGCCAGCAACGCCGCCGCTTCGCATACGCTCTTCACTCCTATGTGCTTTTCCGCCGCGGCCGAGGGGTTGGGGACCTCCACCGCGGACAATTCCCGTGACGTGAAAAAGGTCAAGGGCAGGTTTAATATTTCGGCCAGGGCCAGCAGCCCCGGCTCGTCTTGTTTTATATCCACGCTGGCCAGGCCCGCGACCGAGGCCGGGGACAGGCCGAATTTCTTGAGGGCGACCCGGACCAAGTCCAGCATCTCGGCCGCGTCGGTCCCCCGGTTGCACCCCAGGCCCAGGAAGAGGCAGGGAGGCCGGACGAGCAGCCATTCCCCCGGAAAGGGTAAATCTTCCGGGCCGACCCAGACCAGGGGTCGGCAATCGTCATGGGCCGGGGCCTTTTCCACCAAAAAAAAGGCGTTGGGCCAGGGCGCCAGGGCCGGGGCTAGGCGCCGGTCCGGATCGAAAACCCCGACCGGTTCATCTTCCAGCACCAGGCGGCCGATGCGGCTCAGGGCCGACAGGTTTTCCAGCTTGCAGCCCCGGTCCCGGGCCAGGACGTCCAGGGACGGCTTGCCGGCGGAATCCGTGGCCGTGGTGATCACGGCCTGTCCCCCCAAGGCCTCGGCCGCTTGCCGGGCCAGGTCGTTGGCCCCGCCCAGGTGACCGGAAAGCAGGCTCACGGCGAACCGGCCGGCCTCGTCCACCACCACCACGGCCGGGTCCACGTCCTTGCGCCTAAGGAGCGGGGCGACGGCCCGGACAACGATGCCGGCGGCGGCCACCACCACATGCCCGGAAAAGGACCGCCAGTTTTCAGCCAGGGCCGCGGCCAGGCGGTCGAAACCTCCGTCCGCCATTCGGACCGGGAGAAACAGCCGGGCCTCGGGCAGGGCTGCCGCCAGCCGGCGCGCGGTCGCGGCGCCGCCGGCGGTCAGGGCGTACACGGCGAGGGGCCGGGAACAACTAGGCATGGCTCAGCTTTTCCTATACCCGTGGCTGAAACCGGCGTCGTAGAGTTTCGATTTGGGGGCCTGCTTCTTGCGGGCCAGGGCCGACACGGCCGGTCCGGCCAGGATCAGGGCCTGACGCCCCGCGCCCTCGGCGGCCAAGTCCCCGGCCAGCCGGGCGACGGTGGTCCAGATGATTTTTTCGTCCGGCCAGCTAGCCTTGTAAACCACGGCCAGGGGTTCGTCCGGGCCGTACTCGGGTTCGAGGGCTTCCCTGACCCGGTCCGCCAGCCCGGCGGAAAGATAGACGGCCAGGCTCGAGCCATGGGCGGCCAGGGCTTTCAAGTCTTCCTTTTCCGGGACCGGGGTCCGGCCCGCGGCCCGGGTCAGGACCAGGGTCTGGGTGGTTTCCGGCAGGGTGAATTCCAGGCCCAGGGCCGCCGCCGCCGCGAAGGCGGCCGTGACGCCGGGGATAACCCGGTAGGGGATGCCGGCCTCGTCCAAAAGGTCCATCTGTTCCCTGATGGCCCCGTAAAGACAAGGGTCCCCGGTGTGAAGCCGGACCACCCTTCCGCCGGCCCGCTGACCGGCGGCCAGAATGCGGACGATGGCCTCGAGGTCCAGGGACGCGGAATCCACTAGTTCCACTCCCGGCCCGGTCCAGTCCAGCATTTCCCGGCTGACCAGGGACCCGGCGTAAACGACGAGGTCGGCTTGCTCCAGGGCCCGGCGGCCGGCCACGGTAATCAGGTCCGGGCTCCCGGGCCCGGCGCCCACGAAAACCACGGGAAAGAGTTCCAGGTTACTCATCGCTGCTTCCGTCCTTTCGTCCCGTAACCAGCCAGACCGGGTTTAGGGCCTTGAAATACAGGTCCCCGCCCAGGGGAGCGCCCCGGCTGACTTGGATTTGCACGATTTCCACGGCCAGTCCGGCAACGGCCATCGCCCGTCGCGCGGTTTCCAGGCCGTCCAACTTGACCACGGCCGCGACCACGACCCCGCCGTCGGTTATTTTTTCGGCCGCGAGGTCGATGATGCTTGCGAGGGCGTCGCCCCCGCCGCCGATAAAGACCCGGTCCGGCCGCGGCAGCTCGCCAAGCCCCTCGGGCAGGTCCAACCGGACGATTTCCACCTGGGCCGCGCCGAACTTTTTCCGGTTGGCCTTAATCTGTTCCACCCGGGCCGGGTCCCTTTCCACGCAGATGATCCGGCCGCCGGGCAGAAGACGTGACGCCTCGATCCCCACGGACCCGCTGCCCGCGCCCAGGTCCCAGAGAGTCAGGTTGGGCCCAAGGTCCAGCTTACCCAGGGCCGCGGCCCGGATTTCCGCCTTGGTGATCAAACCGGCCTCGTGCTCGTACCGGCTTTCCGGTTGTCCCAGGCCCAGGGCCGTCGGTTTCTCGGTCCGTTCCAGGACCACCACGTTCAGCCCGGAAAATTTTCCGGCCGCGGCAGCGGCCGGCTCGTGGACCCCGACCCGCTCGTCGTCCGCGCCCAGGTCCTCGCAAACGTGCATCCGCCATCCGGCCTGGCCGCGCTCGATCATGGCGGCGGCTATTTCCGCGGGTCCGAACCGGGGTTCGGTGTAGACGGCCACAAGGTCGGACACGGCCAGGGCCGACCAGAATTCGGCCCGGCCGCGACCGTGGACGCTGACCAGGGTCGCGTTTTGCCAGGGTTTCTTGAGACGGGCGAAGGCGGCCTGGAAGGCGCAGACGTTGGGATGGATCACGATGTTTTCCGGACCCAGCCGTCCGGCCAGGCGGGCCGCGATCCCGAAAAACCCGGGGTCGCCGGAGGCCAGGACCGTCACCCGGAGGCCTTGGCGGAAGGCCTGGGCGATGTCCTCCACCCGCGCGCCCAGGTCTCCGGCCAGGACCACGGTCCGGCCCGGGAAATCGGGGAAATACGAGAGGTGGCGCCGTCCCCCGGCCAACACTTCAGCGCCCCGCGCGGCCTCCAGCATCCGGGGGGTCAGGTCGCCCGGGCCGAGCCCCAGGCCCACGATCTGGACGGCGTGCATCAAGCCGCCCCCGCCCGGTCCGACGAATACAGGACCGCGCCGTCGAAATCGATGACCCGGACCCAGGCAAGAACACCCGGGCCAAGAAAAGCGGCGATGGCCTTTTCCAACCGCCGTCCCACCGCGTCCACCAGCCCCAGGGCGTCGCCCGCGGCAAGAATGTCCAGGACCTGGCGGGCGGTGTTGGCTTCCGCCGCGGCCTTGACCAGGGCCGGCGCGGCCCCGGCTTCCGCGAACCACTGGGACAGGACGCCGAGGTCCATGGCCGACTGGTGGGCGTGGGTGCAGGCCAGGCCGCGGGCCTGCTTGACCGCCTTGCCGAAAAAGCAAACCAGGCCCAGGCGGGAAAAGCCGAATTTTTTAACCTCTTCCAGGGCGAAGCCGAAATAATCGGCGATCTGGATAAAGGCGACCTCCGGCAGGTCCGGCCGCCGGGCCATGGCCCATTTCTCGCTCCGGCCCCCGGTGGTCAGGACCACTTCATCAAGCCCCATGGCCCGGGCCACGCTCAAGCCGCTTTCAATGGTGGAAGTGTAGGCTTCGTGGGAAAAGGGCTTGACCAGTCCGGTGGTCCCCAAAATGGAGATGCCCCCCAGGATGCCCAGCCGGGGATTCAGGGTCCTGGGGGCCAGGCGCTCCCCTTCCGGGACCGAGATCACGGCCCGGACCCGCAAGGGCCGGTTCGAGGGCCCGTGTTCCGACCAGGCCCGGCGCAGGCCGTCCTTGATCATAACCAGGGGGACGGGGTTGATGGCGGGTTGGCCCACCGGGACGGGCAGGCCCGGCCGGGTGACCCGGCCGACTCCGGTCCCGCCCAGGATGTCGATCAGCTCTTCCGGGTCGCCGTTGCCCGCTTCCTCCGGCCGCGTCAACTCAACCTCGGCGACGATCTCGGCCCGGTGGGTGGCGTCGGGGTCGTCGCCGCCGTCCTTGACAACCGAGGCGCGGGCGGAATTGGCCGAGGTCCGGACCGCTGCCCGGACCGCGATGTCGAGGGACCCGCCCTCGGGCAGCCCGACCACGACCCGGTCCGGCGCCTGTCCGGTCAGGAGCGTTTCCAAGGCCGCCGTCGCCGCCGCCGTCGCCGCCGCGCCGGTGGAAAAGCCGGTCCGCAGGCGTTTCACTTGGCCAGGGCCAGTTCCGCCAGGGCGTTCACCACGCCGGCCGCGACGTTGGAACCGCCCTTGCGGCCCACGTTGGTGATAAAAACCGCTCCGGATTCCACCAGCGCGGCCTTGGATTCGGCCGCGTTGACGAACCCCACGGGCAGGCCCACGATCAGGGCCGGGCCGGGCCGCCCGGCGGCAAGATGTTCCAATAGACGAAACAGGGCCGTGGGCGCGTTGCCCACCACGTAAATCCCGTCCTCGATCCGGTCCAGGGCCAGGTCCACGGCCGCCGCCGATCGGGTGACGCCCAGGGACCCGGCCAGTTCCGCGGTCGCGGGGTCGCTCACCAGGCAGTCCGCCGGGACCCCGAAATGAGCCAGCCGGCGACTCAGCCCGGCCAAGGCCATGCGGGTGTCCGTGAACAGGGGCCGCCCCCGGCGGAGGGCCTCGATCCCGGCTTCCAGGGCCCGGGGGTGAATCCGGACCGAGGAGGCGTATTCGAAGTCGGCGGTGGTATGGATCATGCGTCGGACGATGGACCAGACCGCGGGGGAATGGTCGTGGGGCGGCGCCTCGGCGTCGATGATGGCGAAGCTCCGTTGCTCGATCTCCAGGGGCGGCAGGTTCCAGTCGGTCATGTGTTCCATCCTTCAAGCCCGTCGGCAGGCGTTGACGAAAGCGGCGGCCAGCTCCGGCCGGCTGCCGAAATGAAGATGCACGTAACTGCCCAGGACATTGTTCACCTTGAATCCGGCGGCCTGGGTCCGGCCCCGGCGGTCGCGGATGTCATGGACCTGGTCCATGTCCCCGGCCCGCGTTATTTCGGAATAGTGAAATTCGTGCCCCCGGGCCGAGGCGCCGGCCGGGCCGAGAAATATATCCTTATTGAATACCACTTCCCGGTAGCCCAGGGACTTGAGCCGGGGCAGCATCCGGACGCCGAGGGGCAGCAGCCCGGCCATGGGCCAGGAGCGTCCATCCAGGTCTTCCAGGGTTTCGGACAGAAACATCAGGCCGCCGCATTCCCCGTAAATCGGGCGTCCGGCTTGCCCCAGGGCCCGGACGTCCGCGATCAGCCCCCGGTTTTCGGACAAGGCCGCGGCGTAAAGCTCGGGGTACCCGCCGCCGAGGTACAGACCGTCCAGGTTGGGCGGCAGGGATCGATCAGCCAAGGCCGAGAAGACGACGATCTCGGCGCCGGCGGCGGCCAGGCGGCGCAGGTTTTCCTCGTAGTAAAAGCAGAAGGCCCGGTCCCGGGGGACCCCGATCCGGACTTTCGGCCCGACGGCCGCTGGTTCGGGCGCCGCGACGGGCCGCGGGACCCGGGGCAGGCCGGCGAGCAACCGGTCCACGTCCAGGCCGGCCTCGATCCAGTCCGCCAGGCGTTCCTGGGCTTCATGATCAAGCGGATGGTCCTCGGCCGTGACCAGGCCCAGGTGCCGTTCCGGAATGGCCAGGGCCGGGTCCCGGGTCAAGCCGCCGAGGAACGGGACATCGGGCAGGTCGGCCATGGCCTCGGCCAGGTACTCGGCATGGCTGGAACTGCCCACGCGGTTGGCCGCCACCCCGGCCCAGGCCAGGGCCGGGTCGAATTTCACAAACCCCAGGGCCAGGGCCGCCAGGCTGCGGGCCATGGACCGGGCGTCCACGCAGAGCAGCACCGGGAGCCCCAGCAACTTGGCCATCTGGGCCGTGGAACCGGACTCGTCCCGGCCGGAAAAGCCGTCGTAAAGCCCCATGACGCCCTCGACCACGGCCAAGTCGGCCCCGGCGGACCACCGGCCGAACACGGCCAGGTTTTCGTCCGGAGACAGCATCCAGCCGTCGAGGTTGTGGGAAGGGCGGCCGCAAACCTGGGCGTGCCGACCGGGATCGATAAAGTCCGGGCCGACCTTGAACGGCTGGGCCGCGATCCCGCGACGGCGGAGGGCCGCCAGCAAGGCCAGGGTGACGGTGGTCTTGCCCGCTCCGGAATTGGCGGCGGCCACCACCAGGCCGGGAATGGTCCGGCTGTCGGACCCGGAAGGCGCGGTCATGCTTGATCAACCCTTTCATCCAACAAAAATCCCCAGGACCCATCGGGCCTGGGGACGGAAAACAGGTCCGGCCGACAAGGCCGTCCATGCAGGCGCCGTCCCGAGCAGCCCCGGCATCGATGAAAAACAGGCAGGTCTTCCGGCTTCCGGATCGATCTACTGACCGCGCCTTCCCGCTCCGAAAGTGAGATGAGACCAGGTTACAGGGAGCAGTGGCTTGGCGGGGTTCGTCCCCGGTTACGGCGGCGGGACCGCGACGGCTTCGCACCGTCTTCCCTATAAAGCCCCGAGGGGCGCCTGTTTTTCCGAGATTTTATTACTCTTTTTACCTCCGCTTGTCAACCGGGCCGGATTGGGGTTGCCCCGGCGGCCCGGTATTGGTTATGTTGCTTTTCTGAAATATTCGGCAAGGGAGCACAACATGGAGCAAGGACTCGTTCTGGTCAACACCGGCCCGGGCAAGGGCAAGACCACCGCGGCCCTGGGAGCGGCCCTGCGCGCCGCCGGCCGGGGGTGGCCGGTTTTTTTTCTGCAATTCGTCAAGGACCGGACCACCGGCGAACAGCTCGCCCTGGCCGGGGTCCCCTTGATTGAATTCAGGCGGATAGGCGCCGGTCTGATATTGAAGGCCAAGGACCTGGAGCCCCACCGCCGAGCCGCGGCCGAGGCCATGCGGGAAGCGCAAGCCCGGGCCGCCTCGGGCCGGTATCGGTTGCTGGTCCTGGACGAAATCTGCGTCGCCCTCAAGCACGGGCTGCTGGAACTAGGCGAGGTCCTCGACTTCATCCATGATCGCCCCCGGGAACTCAGCCTGATCCTCACCGGCCGGGACTGTCCGGAAGTAATAATGGCGGCGGCCGACGCGGTCACCCGCATGGAGGAAGTCAAGCATCATTTTGCCCGAGGCGTTAAGGCCCGGGAAGGGATCGAATATTAAGGGACCGACCGCGGCCATTGAACCGTTGCTTGCGGGACCCCTGACGGCCGCTTTTTTCCCACACCTCGAAAACCCGAACCATTTCCTTGGCCAAGCCCCACAAGCCCTGGCCCGGGGCCAAGCCGGGCGGGACGGCCTTTAGCTTGGCTAGCCCCATCATCGTTCCGCCCCTTCAAACCCTTGCCTTGTCCGTGAGTAGGGAACCAATGGCAACAAACGGATATTTGGCCTAAATCAATAATCTTACCGACCAGGGTCCTTGAGCGGGCCCCAGGCTTGGTTCGCGGCTTGCGGTCGGTGAAGGGGTCATCACGAGCATCGTTTTCACCTCGGTATATCAGGAAAAATCCCCGAGGGTTACCTTGTCTTTATCGAGGAGCCGCCGGGAGCCAATACTCCAGGAAAAACCTTGGAGGAAGCCCGGGAAAATTTGCGCGAAGCGGCGGCGCTGAAATTGTAGACGAACATGATGCCGGTGGAAGAACATATCTCCGGCGCGGCAGTCACTGAACCCCGGTTGCCGTTGTAACAACGGAATCCGGCTTAGCGCCGGACGCCGTCGAAAGACGATTGAAAATAACAATCTATTTCACGGTCACTATCTCAAAATCCAGGTTTTCAACCAACCTTTCATTTTATTCAAGTCCCAATTGCTCCCTAGGGATGAATAAGGAACGGCGGAAGAAAGAGCGGCGGAAAAAAGACACTGACTCCCGGCGGGGGAGGCGGCGCCACGACGAGCGGCGGGGGAGAATAGAACCGCTCCCGGTAGTAATAACGGTGATCATATCGACCGTGCTTATTCCGACGGTTGTCATGCCAGCTCCCACGTTGCTCATAACGATTATAGTGAGGTTTTCCGCCACGATAATTGTGTTTTTGGGCGAAGGCCGTCCCCGCGCCAATACCGCCTATCATTAAGGCGAAAACCAGCCCAATCGCAATCTTGCCCCCCCTGGCCCCGAGATTACATATACTCAACGTTTTCATAAGTTAACTCCATTCTTAAATCGATTCCAAGCGCCCTTTTTGCGTCAGGCCTTATTACGAAATATTACCGACCACGTATCTAGAACCTGTATTTTCCGTGCCGCCCAGTCAAAAAAATCACGTCCGCGATTTCCTTCTGTTGATCCGACAAACTATTGTAGAGCGCCTCGAAAACCGGGATGAGTTTCTTCTGCTGCTCTAAATTGATTTGAAAAATTTCATAATGTAACTTCATTTCCTCGACCGCGTTCATCGGCTTGGGAGTAACGATTCTATCCTTGGTTCGTTCGTCCATTTCCTTCGCATTTTCCAACATTATCGCGGCGAGGTTATCCCAGGGTTCTTTCTGGTCCGCCGTAATTTTAAGCGCGGCATGAAGCCGTTCGATCCGGTTGGTGGCATAATCGACGGCCGTCGTTATTTCGGTTGGCGAGCCTTTCGTTGTGGTGGAACCTGCAAGTGAAAAACTAGCGTTCACCAAAAACGCAGCGGAAAGGAATATCACCATTAGCAACGTGACGGTCATTGGAGAAAAAAGTCGGCGTTCTTTTTGTTTCATGTTCTATCTCCTTTTAAAAATATTGTGCTGTATTCGTTAATAGCTTAGTAATCGAAAATCAAAACATCAAAAAATGTTTTAACATCAAAAAACCACGAAGAATTGTAGTTGGGGGCGCTTCCTTGATCAGGCCCTGCGTAATCCGTCCAGGCGCGATGAATCACAAGCCATGTTGACTAGTAGGTTAATCAAAACAAATCCACTGATATAACGTGTTTTATTGTGCTTTGGCCCGAGGCTGACACGCTGCTTTTTTTCGGATGATGGTCCTGCTTAATTTACCGCATAAATCATTATCCTCCATTTTTTTGTTAAATTTTTCCGCTCCTTCCGGGGTGGGCGATTTGTTCGTCGCATTATATACAGCAATCCCTGTGCCGAGTTCACATAATTACAATTTTATCTCGTATCTATTAGATTTACAAAGAAAATTAGGGCCAAAAACTGACGTCGGGCCAAGATTGACGACCACAAAATAAGGTCATATTTGCCCAAAAGGTATAATACCACCATTTCGCCGGACAGAGGGGAGTGGGGCCGGTGGGTTAATAAATATCCTGATCCGAAAGGTTAAACGTAAATATTCAGTGGACTTTTATAGTGGACTGCGCCTGTGCGAGCCGCCAACAGCCCGAAGAGCCAATAGACGGAAGCAACAGGCGGACAACCACTAAGCATGAATGAACCGGCCGATGAATTCCTGTTTCAAGTCGGGCCGTCTAGCCGAACCGCTCTCTCCACGACCACGGGCAAGCGGCCGTTGTTGAAGCTCCCCGCGGCAAAGCTCGCTGCATGTTCAAGGATTCCGGCCGGGCGTAGGCGGCGTTGTGTCCACCCCCTTCTTCTTCCCCCACGACTCGAAAACCCGCGCCATTCCCTTGGCCGGGCCCGAAAATCCCAAGTCCATGGGTTTGGCGACGACTTCGCCGCTGTGGGTGGGTTTACCGGGCCGCCGGGTGTTCAAGACCCTACTTTACCCAAACCCAAGCCGAGCGCCGGAGTCAAGCCGGGCGGGACATCCTTATTATATGGATGTCAGTTAAAGCTTTTTCCCTGAACTAAGTTGCTTTTTCGCTTTCGGTACCATATACTTGCACTTATCACTGCGGGGGTTAAACGGCTTTGACGGGAAAAGTTTCGCCATGGGTTGCATGTCAAGGTTCTCGATGACTTGTACTAGTACGCTCTAGCCGCCTCGGCTCGCGCCCCACAAGCTCTTCGCTTCTGGTGGTCTGTTGGGGGGGGACGACACGGTCAGCTAGCCTTGCGGGGGGCGCGGAACACGCCGTAAGTCGAAGACAACTTCCGCCGGCTAGAGGGTAAATCTATCCGTTTGGTGATCATTAGGGCGAGAAAAAACACGGAATAAACAAGTAGATACCCATTGGGAAGGTCTTCGAATGCGGGCTTACACGTCTCTAACCTATCCGACTCCGCCAAAAGCGACCAAGTCTCGCCTCCTCCACCAAAACACTTCAAAAATACCAAACGAGGCTCTCGGCCCTGGACTACATGATATGATGTGTACACTATCAAAAATATCACACCGAAATGGCAGATAAATGACGAATGCGAGATCGATTTTTCTGGACAATCCCACGACAATTCACAAGGAGAACCGTGATTATCTTGTGTAAATGTAAAGATTAAGGATCGGTCAAACTTATGGAATTTGAAAGGGATATCGAAAATCTATGCCGTATCGCGGATGCCCTTCCACGAAAACGCTTCAAGACATTCGTGCTGTTCGCAAAATTAAATTTCTTCACGACTGAAGAAATTGATCGAGCAAGGAAACTTAACAGTACACATGAGTTTATAAAAATCTTACTCACCTCGATAGAGCTGGAGTCTTATAACATCTACGATAGAACAAAGTCGAACTTTATATTGATTGATACGGCGGCGGCCCAGAAGACTTGGCCAAAGCAACTGCCAAAATCTACTTTTCAACTCGGCCAAATGCTTAAGGAGGCCGTAGCGTGAGCATCGACCGCCCTGAAAGTGAACTTCTTGGTATTT
The DNA here is from genome assembly GCA_043806915.1 of Pseudomonadota bacterium. GTDB lineage: Bacteria > Desulfobacterota > Desulfarculia > Adiutricales > JAGVGV01 > JAZDGM01. Next base: position 12,418 of record JAZDGM010000004.1, read on the forward strand.
TAGCGGAACTACGTAAACTCCCCCGTGAAACCGAATGGATGGAGTTCAAGCACAACAATGCTGAACCGGACGAGATAGGGGAGTATCTCTCCGCGCTTGCTAATGCCGCCGCCTTGACCGGTAAGGTCAATGGATATCTCTTGTGGGGTGTAGAAAATGGTAGTCATGAAATCGTCGGCACCACATTCAACCCCTTAACCACTAAGGTCGGCGCCCAAGAACTAGAAAGCTGGCTGCTGAGTTTACTCTCGCCCAAAATAAATTTCCGCTTCTATCATTTTCAGGCCGGTGACAAGCCGGTTGTTCTACTGGAAATTGGCGCCGCATTCCGCCACCCTGTACAGTTTAAGAATACCGAATTCATCCGCATCGGTTCCTACAAAAAAAAGCTAAAAGATTTTCCGGAAAAAGAGCGTGAACTGTGGAGAGTCTTTGACCGTATTCCCTTTGAAAAGGAAATTGCGGCAGAAAGCATGGCTGCAGAAGATGTTCTCAAACTTCTCGACTATTCGTCCTACTTCGACCTTCTGTCATTACCATTACCTGAAGGCCGTGATGGGATACTGGCCGCGCTGGCTTCCGAGGAAATGATCGCCAGAAGTGAAGGTGGAAAATGGAACATCACTAATCTGGGAGCAGTCTTATTTGCCAAACGGCTCGCGGAATTTCGTTCCCTAAAGCGTAAAGCGGTCCGGGTTGTTTTGTATAAAGGTGAAAGCCGGGTTGAAACAGTGCGAGAACAAGAGGGTAACAAAGGTTACGCCACCGGCTTTGAAGGCCTGATAGGCTTTGTCACTAACCTGTTACCCAGCAATGAAGTGATCGGTCAGGCCCTACGCAAGCAGGTACCCATGTTCCCGGAACTCGCCATCCGGGAATTGGTCGCCAACGCCATTATCCACCAGGATTTTCACATCGCCGGAACTGCCCCCATGGTGGAGATATTTACCAAACGCATGGAAATCACAAATCCTGGCCTGCCGCTGATACAGACGGACCGCTTTCTCGACAGCCCGCCCAAGTCGCGTAATGAGGCCCTGGCTTCCTTCATGCGCCGCATCGGTGTATGCGAGGAGCGTGGTAGCGGCGTGGATAAGGTCGTTTCTCAGACCGAGCTTTACCAACTTCCGGCGCCGTTGTTTGAAACTACCAACGATCATACCCGCGCTGTCCTCTTTGCTCATCGTAAATTCAGAGAAATGGATAAAGCGGACCGTATTCGTGCCTGCTACCTACATGCCTGCTTGCGTTATGTTCAGAGAGACTTCATGACTAACACCACACTGCGGGAACGATTTGGAATCCAGGAAAAAAACAGTTCCATGGTTTCCCGAATCATCAAGGACGCCATAGATTCCGGGTTGATTCGCTGTCACGACGAAACCGTCGGTAGCCGGGCAAGGAAATATCTGCCTGGGTGGGCGTGACGGGAAATCGGAAGTTGTTTGACCGTTGCTTGACTGGAACACGTCCTTATTTGCTTGCTTTTATATAAACCAAACAAAAACAAAGAGTTACCCACAACACTTGTTTGACTATTGTTGATTGCCCCTCTACATCCGATGCTTCGAAATGAACATCCCCGCAGCAAGCTGCGAGGAATTAGACCCGAAGCGATTCAACGGACATCCATAATTAGAAAAATTGGCCGCCGCGCCACGCCGCGAACCCTAATCTGAATGCCCTTGGGCCGGCATCAAATATGGATGTCTTTGTATATCCACTCACGCGAAGGCGCGAAGTTTTTTGAATTAACCGTGATCCACCTCCGGCTGATGCACACGGAGGCGTGAGGATGCGAGCTTGTATGGTTGTTGACGATGCGCTTGAGACCCTTTTTCAGCAAAGGGGCGCCGAAGTTAATCAATTGGCCGAGAGGCAG
>JAZDGM010000005.1:0-3363 GCA_043806915.1 Pseudomonadota bacterium
ATTCAAGGACAGCCAAGCCGGGGCCATGGACCAAATCAACACGGCCCTCGCCCGGGGCGACCTGGAACTGGCCGAGCGCCTGGCTCACACCGTCAAGGGCGTGTCGGGAAATATCGGGGCCGCCAGGTTGCAAGCCGCGGCGGCCCGGCTGGAAAGTGAACTCAAGCCGGGAAATTCGGGACCGGACCCCGGGAGCCTCCAGGACTTCAAGCTCGCCCTGGACGACTTCATGGCCGCCCTGGACGTCCTGACCGACGAACCCCAAGCCGCCGGCCCCGCCCCGCCCGCGGCGGCGCCGCCGGTCGATCTGGAAATAATCAGACCCCTGGTCCAACGCCTGAACGAACTCCTGGCCGAGGACGACATGGAAGCCGAGGAAGTGCTGGAAAAACTGACCAGCTGCCTCCACGGCGCCGCCGCCGAATTGGCCGAGGGCGTCGGGCGCGGCCTGGCCGGCTACGATTTCGAGGAAGCCCTGGCCAAGGCCAGGGAACTTGCCACTCAACTAGGACTATAGGAAACAGGAGCCGCCGATGACCGAACCGATCGAGCAGGCCAAGATTCTGATTGTCGACGACACCCCGGAAAACATCGATGTGCTGGGGGCGATCTTGAAGCCTCATTATAAACGCAGCGTGGCCCTGAGCGGGGAAAAAGCCCTCCAGATCGCCAACTCCAAGAACCCTCCGGATTTGATCCTCCTGGATATCATGATGCCGGAAATGGATGGCTACGAGGTCTGCCGCCGGCTCAAGGCCAACGAGGCGACCCGGGACATCCCGGTGATTTTCGTCACGGCCAAGAGCGAGGTGGAAGACGAGACCAAGGGCTTCGAGGTGGGCGGCGTCGACTACATCGTCAAGCCCATTTCCCCGCCCATCGTCCTGGCCCGGGTCAGGACCCATCTGGAACTGACCCAGGCCCGCAAATTTCTGAAAAACCAGAACGAAATCCTGGAACAAAAGGTCCGGGAGCGGACCAGGGAATTGGCCTTGACCCAGGATGTCACCATCCTGAGCCTGGCCAGCCTGGCGGAAACCCGGGACAACGAAACCGGCGGCCATATCCGACGAACCCAGAATTACATCAAGGCGTTGGCCGAGCAACTCATGACCAACCCCAAATACCAGGCGGTGCTGGATGAGCAATCAGTTGAAATTATTTATAAATCAGCGCCTCTCCATGACGTGGGCAAGGTCGGCGTGCCGGATCGCATTCTTCTCAAGGCGGGGAAACTGACCGACGAGGAGTTCGCGGAAATGAAAAAGCACGCCGCCTTGGGCCGCGACGCCATCCTCAACGCCGAAAAAGGCTTTGGAGAACACGCCGTATCCTCGTTTCTCCGCTTCGCCCGGGAAATATCCCATACCCATCACGAAAAGTGGGATGGGACGGGATACCCTCATGGCCTCGCCGGGGAAGAGATACCGTTGGCCGGACGGCTCATGGCCGTGGCCGACGTGTACGACGCCCTGATCAGCCGGCGGGTCTACAAACAGCCCTTCAGCCATGACAAGGCCGCGGGCATCATCATCGAAGGCCGAGGCGCGCATTTCGACCCCGACGTGGTGGACGCCTTCAGGGCTTGCGAACACCGCTTCCGGGAAATAGCCATGGAATACGCCGACCACGACGAGAAGAGCCGGGATCGGGAAGACTGACGCCCAAAAAGCATGGGCCGCCTAACTCTCCCCTCCCCTAGTCCAAGCCCGGCGACGATGGTCGGGGAACCGGCCGGCGCCGGGGCCCGCGAAAAGTCGCCTCATCCGGGATTTACCGAAAGGAGAACAATATATGTTCAAGGAAGAACGCGAAAACCCCGCTTTTGAGTGGGGCATGATCGGGAACATCAGCGAGGGCCGCCCCAACCTGGGGTCCACCGTGGACGTGGCCGTGTATCGCCTGATGCAGTTCACCATGCGCGACGTCATGATCCAAAGGCTCGGCGTCGAGACCGCGGACCGGATTCTCCACGAAGCCGGGGAACTGGCCGGCCGGGAATTCTGCAAGGCCCTGGTTCCGCCCTCAAGCGACTTCGACGCCTTTTTATTGTTGGTGCAAAACCTCCTCAAGGAACTCCGGATCGGCATCGTGCGGGTCGAGAGTTTCGACCGCGAAAAGAAAAAGATAACCCTGACCGTGGCCGAGGACCTTGATTGTTCCGGACTTCCGGCTTGCGACGAAACCATTTGCACCTACGACGAGGGCTTCCTGAGCGGGCTCGTGTCCGAACACACCGGGACTAAATTCCTGGCCAAGGAAGTGGACTGCTGGTGCAGCGGAGACAGGGTCTGCCGGTTCCAGATCGAACCCGCCGCCTGATCTCCCCTTGAACAAGCCTTCCTCGCCCACGCCCCGGGGAGGAAGGCCCTTGGACCATGGCGGCTCTCGAAAGAGCCAAGTAAGGGTGAGCCTGACGACGAGTTCGATCAGGGACCGAAGTTTTGCAACCGGCTCGAAAATATTTAAAATAAGAGCCGCCACTCCGCCCCGCGCCCGGCCCTTCCCGGAAGGGACAGTGGAACAGTCTGAACACATTGAGATAATTACCTCCTCGCCTTCAACGGAGGAGTTGGGCGGGGCGGAGTCGGCGAACAGACGGGTCGGGAAAAATTTCCAAGAATCGATATAAATGGTATTCTTTCCGGCACAAGGCGGAATCCCCGGGGGCGCGCGCGTCGTCAAGTGGAGGTGTATGAAATATGCCGGAGTTCAAGGCCGAGGACATCGACAAAATCAGCGAGCTGTTTTACCTGCTCTTAAAGGGGAAACAGCCCGGCCCCATCGACCTGCCGGCGGATTACCCGGATAACGAAATCAAGCAGGCCGTGGGCTTCATCAACCGCTTCCTGGCGGAATACTACTCCTCGGTCGAACTGGCGCAGCGGCTTTCCCGGGGCGAGGTTTTTTTCGAGCCGGCCGCCGGCCGGTCCCCCCTGGCCGGGTCCTTGAAAAACCTGCAAGCCTCCTTGCGCAACCTGACCTGGACAACCCAGCAGATCGCCGATGGCGATTTCAGCCACCAGGTTTCCTTCATGGGGGAATTCTCCGAAGCCTTCAACCGCATGACCAAGCAGTTGGAAAATTCCTTCGCCCGGAATAAGGAAGCGGAAGAGGCAATGCGGGCCCGGATCGAGGAACTGGCCGGCGCCCGGCGAGCCATGCTCAACATGATGGAGGACCTGGAAGTGGAAAAGCTCAAGGCCCAGGACGCCGCCAAGACCAAAAGCGATTTCCTGGCCAACATGAGCCACGAAATCCGGACCCCCATGAACGCCATCATCGGCATGAGCCACCTGGCGCTCCAGACCGACCTCACGGCCAAGCAGCGCGACTATGTTTCCAAGATCGACCGCTCGGCCA
>JAZDGM010000006.1:0-17549 GCA_043806915.1 Pseudomonadota bacterium
GACGGGAAGGAGTCTCTCGAAGCCCAACGCCAGGCGCGCGGGGGGCGGAGCAGCCCCGCCGCAAGGCGCCGGCCAACGTCTCCAATTTACCGCGGCAAGGCCCGCAAAATAGTAAAAGATGGTGCGCGTTGCGCACCCTACTTACTCATTTTCATTTGGCCATTTTCCTTACATTTTCAACCGGCCGCTAACCTCAAGCCAAACTCCAGGCCGCCAGGCCCTGGCCCCGAATACCGAGTCCCCACCTCGCACTCCGGACTGATAAAGATAAAGACCACGCCCGAACCGTCCCCGGCTTCGGAGCGACCGGAAAGCAGTTCTGGCCCGGCGACCAAACCCGATGTAACCGGATCAGTCCGTCTGCCCGGCATATTTCCCTTGATTTTATTCCGGGGACGCGAATAATCTGGGGCGAGTCAATTAAGTTATTTTAAGACGAGCAATTACGAATCATTGAAAAAACCAGGAAAAGAGGGCGTCATGGCCGAAACCATCGATGAAATCACCATAAATTACGAGGAAGACGGGATGCTGGTGGTCGAGGAACTGGAAAAGGTGGTCCTGAACCGCGGGGCCTGGACCACCGTCCTTTTCAAATACCGGGAACGCGAAAAGAAGACCGGGGAATTCGGCCCCCCCAAGGCCGGGTTGCGACGCTACCAAAAACACGGCGGCGTCTTCAAAAAGAGGGACGCCATCAACCTTTCGCCCGATTCAGCCAAAACCCTGTGCAAAACCCTGACCGACTGGTTCGAACTATAGGCCCGGGATTTCCGTGAATAACCCCGGCCCGCCGGGACGGGCCTGCCGTCCCGGCGGGCCGGGGTCGACGCCGCCATCTTTTACCGGCTAATTTTTCCTCGACCTCGACGCGGGCGCGTCAACCACGCGGACGCCCCGGGCTTCCAGTTCCATTCGCAGTTGGTCGGCCTCCGGCCAGTTCCTGGTCCGGCGGGCCTGGGTCCTTCGGTCCAGCAGAAGCTGGACTTCCGGGTCCATTTGCTCCTCGCTGAAATCCATGACGCCCAAGACTTCATTGATCTGCGCCAAGAGTTCCAGGGTCTGGTCCAGGTTTTCGCGGGAAAGGCCGTTGCGGTCCAGCAAGGGATTGACCCGGCGAATGAAGGTAAACAAGGCGGCCAGGGCGCCGGCGACGTTGAGATCGTCGTCCAAGGCTTCCCGGAACCGGGCGCGCAGGTCGTAAATGAATTGGTCGATGGTGGAAGCGCCCCGGCCGGGTTCGCCTTTTTTCAGCCGCGCGACGAACTCGTCCAACCGGCCGATCGTCTTGGCCGCGGCGTCCAACCGTTCCGGACTGAAGGCCAGGGGCCGGCGGTAGTGCGTGGACAGCAGCCAGTAACGGATGCTCCGGCCGGAATACCCCTTGTGGATCAGATCGCCCACGGTGGGCGCGTTGCCCAGGGACCGGGACATCTTCTGGCCGTCGACCAGCACCAGTTCGCTATGGACCCAGTAACGAGCCGGGGATTGACCGTTGGCCGACTGGCCGACCGCGTGAACGTTTTCGTAATGCGGAAAATTCAAGTCGCGGCCGCCGGTATGGATATCGAATTGCGGACCCAGGTGCTTGCAGCTCATGGCCGCGCACTGAATATGCCAGCCCGGCCGAACCGAACCCCATTCGGTGTTGTAATACAACCCCAGCTTCAGCTCGGCCAGGGTTGAACGCTTGAACAAGGTGAAATCCCGGGGGTTCTCCTTTTCATAGACATCCAGGTCCACGGTTTTTCCCACCCGAATCTTGGACAGGTCCACGCCGGACAGCACTCCGTAATCCTTGAACCTTGAAATATCGAAATACAGGGACCGCAGTTTTTCGTAGGCCGCCCCTTTTTCCGCCAATTTTTGGGCGAGCAGGACCATGTCGTCGACATGGGCGCTGGCCCGGGGATAAACGTCCGCCGGGCCGAGCCCCAACTCGCGGCAATCGGCCAGGAATATCTGAAAGTATTCCTCGGTGAGGGCGGTGATGTTTTTCCCGGCCTCCTTGGCCGCGGCGATGGTCCGGTCATCCATGTCCACCAGGTTCAAGACATGCTTGACCTCGAATCCGCGCTGCCGCAGGTGGCGCTTCAAAAGATCGGCCACCGCCAGGTGACGGTAGGTGGCGACCTGCTTGACGCTGTAAAGGGCCGGTCCGCAGGAATACATGCCGACCCGCCCCGGACGAATGGAATGAAAATCTTCCTTGCGCTTGGAGAGGACGTTGAAAAACTGGAGCGTGGTCTTTTCCCGGGGCACAAAGAGCCGGGTGCTGAGATACCGGTCGCCTCCGTCGGGCAGGAGGACCACCACCACTCCATGCTCCAGCAGGCGGGCCTGTTCCAGGGCCACGAACATGGCCGCGCCGGAACTCATGCCCACGAAAATCCCTTCTTCCCGGGCCAGCCGCCGGGCGGTCTCGTACGCGTCCTCGTCGTCGATGTTGACCAGTTGGTCGATTCTTTTACGATCGAAGATGCCGGGAATATAGGCTTCCTTCAGGTTCTTGAGCCCTTGGATTTTATGGCCCAGGTACGGCTCGGCGCCCACGATTTTAATCTTGGGATTGTATTCCTTGAGTCTCTTGGAACAGCCCATCAAGGTCCCGGTCGTTCCCATGGCGGCCACGAAGACATCGACTAGGCCGTTGGTCTGTTCCCATATTTCCGGGCCCGTGCCGTAATAGTGCGCGTCGACGTTGGCTTCGTTGTTGTACTGGTCGGTCAGGAAATATTTGTCCGGATGCTCCCGGGCCATGCGATAGACTTCCTCGATGGCCCCGTCGGTCCCCAGCCGCCCCGGAGTCAGCATTATTTCCGCGCCCAGGGCCGAAAGAATCTGACGGCGCTCCGTGCTGACCGCGTCGCTCATGGTTAGAATCAAGGGATAGCCCTTGATGGCCGCGGTCATGGCCAGGCCGATGCCGGTGTTGCCGCTGGTGGCCTCGATAATGGTCTTCCCCGGCCGCAACTCCCCGCTTTTTTCCCCGGCCTCGATCATCGACTTGGCCACGCGGTCCTTCACCGACCCTCCGGGGTTGAAGTATTCAAGCTTGGCCAGAACCTTAACCTTGGGATTGGTCCAAAGCCGTTTGATCTCCACCAGAGGGGCGCCGCCGATCAAATCGAGGAGGCTTTTACCGGAAGACATTTTTTCCACCTTATACAAAATTTGGGAAAGACCCATGACCGCTAGGTTTAAAAGAAAAGACCAAATTCTTCAACTAAATCTTTCCGCAAAAAGACGGGAAAACGAGGAATCAAGCTGGAAAAACGCGAGGAGGCCGGAGGAGCCGCAGCCGGCCAGGCCGAAGCGAGGAGTCGGAGAGGCGAACGCCCTCATGTTTCAACCGCACCGGGAAAAACCGTAATCCGGGTATTGAAGGCGCCCGTTGTCTAAATTAAGGCCGCTCCCGCATTCCGGGCAGGAATTGCCCGCCCCCGCGGCCCAGGTCGGCCCCACGCACAGGACCTGGTTGGCCTTGCTGCCGTCCCGGTAAACGGTCACGCCCTTTAGACCCAAGGCGTCGGCCTGTTCGAATATCCGTCGGATTTCGTCCGGCCGAGCCGCGCGGGGCAGATTGACCGTCTTGGAAACCGCGTTATCCGTGTGGGCCTGGAAGGCGGCTTGCACCTTGAGATGAACCAGCGGGTCAAGTTCATGAGCCGTGGCGAAAAGTTGGTAAAAAACGTCGGGCAGCCCCTCCACGTCCCTTATGGAACCGGTTTCCGTCACGCGCCGGGCCAGTTCCTTGGTCCAGACGCCGCGCTCCTCGGCCAGTTGACGGAACAAGGGACTGATTTCCAACAGGTCCGATCCGCCAACGATCCCGCGACGGAAAGCCAGGGCGTACAGGGGTTCTATTCCGGAGGAACAACCGGCGATTATGGAAATGGTCCCGGTGGGGGCAATGGTGGTCACCGTGGCGTTTCTCATCCAGGGAACGCCCAGTCGGCGCTGCAAGCTCTCCTCGAAAGCCGGGTAGTTCCCCCTTTCCACGGCCAGATGGGTGGAAGCTTCCCGAGCTTCCTTTTGAATGAAGGCCATGAGGCGGCCGCAAAAATTAATAGTATCGTCCGCCCCGTACGGTCGTCCCAGCAGAATCAGCATGTCCGCCAGCCCCATCACTCCCAGGCCGATCTTGCGGCTTCTTTTGGAAACCTTCTCGATCTCCGGCAGGGGAAACCGGTTGACCTCGATGACGTCATCCAGGAAACGAACGGCCAGCTTGACGACCGCGGCAAGGCGCGAATAGTCCACCCGTCCTTCCCGCGCGAACCGGGCCAGGTTGATCGAACCCAAGGTGCAGGATTCGTAGGGAAGAAGGGGTTGTTCCCCGCAGGGGTTCACGGCCTCGATCTCCCCCAGGTGCGGCAAATTGTTGGCCCGGTTGATCCGGTCGATGAAAACCAGGCCGGGATCGCCGGACGCCCAGGCGGCCGCGGCGATCAAATCCAGGACGCTGGAAGCGGATAAGCGGCCCCTGACCGCGCCGTCCTGGGGGTTGATCAACTCGTAATCGGCGCCCGCGGCCGCCGCCGCCATGAACTTGTCCGTCACCGCGACCGAGAGGTTGAAATTGGCGAAGAGGCTCGCCGCGTCCTTCTTCAGGACGATGAAGTCAAGAATATCGGGGTGGTGCACCGACAACAACCCCATGTTGGCGCCCCGGCGCACGCCGCCCTGCTTGATGGCCTCGGTGGCGGCGTCGAACACCGCCATGAAGGATATGGGGCCGCCCGAAGCCCCCTGGGTTGACCGGACCAAGTCGTTAACCGGCCGAATGGCGGAAAAGGAAAACCCGGTTCCGCCGCCGCTCTGGTGGATCAAGGCGGTGTCTCGAATGGCGTTGAAAATACTTTCGATGGAGTCCTCGATCGGCAGGACGAAACAGGCGGCCAGTTGACCGAGTTCCCGACCGGCGTTCATCAGGGTGGGGGAGTTGGGCAGGAAATCGAGAGAGGCCAGCAGGTCGTGGAAAAGGCCGGCGAAAACATCCACCTGGGAAGCCGGGCCGTGCCCGGCCTCGGCCTGGGCCACCGCCCGGGCCACCCGCTCGAACATCCCGGCGGGAGTCTCCTCGATCTTTCTGTTCACGTCACGCCGGAGGTATCTTCTTTCCAGTATGAGGCGAGCGTGAGGAGTGAGGATGGGATCGGCCATGGTGTTTTTGTCGGACATAAACGGAATATAAGCTTTTATAACCGGAGCGTCAATACGCGTCCATAAGCGCCCCGGCGCCGGCGACGAAGCGGGAAGGGCCGGGCCGTCATCCGGCGACTCGCTTTTCGTGGGCCAGGAGCCATTCCTTCCAATGCAGGCCGCTGCCATAACCGCCCAAGGCGCCTTCGGAACGAAGCACCCGGTGACACGGAGCCACCACGGGGATCGGGTTGGCCCCGCAAGCCTGGCCGACGGCCCTGGCGGCCCGCGGGCGACCGAGGGACCCGGCGATTTCCCCGTAGGTCAGGGTCCGCCCGTACGGGATGGCCGACAAGGCCCGCCAGACCTCGATTTGAAAGTCGGTTCCCCGAAGGTCGAATTCAAGTTCGAATCCCTGCCTGGTCCCGGCGAAATATTCCTCCAGTTGGGTGGAGGAATCGATGACCGTCGGCACCACCTGGGCGTCGGGATGCCACCGCCTGGCGAAATGAAGGAGGCGTTGCAGCCCGTCATCGCCTAGCGTAACGCTGAATAGGCCTTGGCGGGTCTCGGCGGCGAACACCGGTCCCAAGGGAGAGACAATAATCGAATAGGCTAGGTGCATCAAATCCTCCCACTCCAAACAGCGGAGTAATCGCGGCAGGGCGCGCCTAAACCGCGCCCCTGCCAGGAATCGCGTTTTTCCAGGATTTCCCGGACCAGGTTGAGGGTTTCCTGTTTCCCCGACGCCCAGTCGGGAGCGACCAAGGCGCCTGGCTCGGGGTCGCCGGTCAACCGGTGAATAACCATCTCCGGGGGCAACAGCTCCAGAAAATCGACCGCGGCGCGGGCGAACTCCTCCCTGGTCTGACAGGAAAATTCGCCGCGGCGGTGCAATTCAGCCAATCCGGTCCCTTTCGAGATGTAGAGGGAATGGATTTTGACGCCGTCCAGGCCAAGATCGACCAGAAATCGAGCCGTGGCCGCCTCGTCCTGTTTATCTTCCCCGGGCAACCCCAGAATGACATGGGCCAGGACCTTCAAGCCCTTTTCCCTGGCCCGCCGGGACGCCCGGGCGAATGTCGCGGCATCGTGCCCGCGATTCAGAAGGGCCAAGGTCCGGTCCGAGGCGGATTGCAGCCCCAATTCCAGCCAGACCTCAACCCGTTGATTGAATTCGGCCAGAAGGTCCAACACTTCCTCGCCGACGCAGTCGGGCCGTGTGCCGACCGACAACCCGACGACGCCGGGAAAGGAAAGCGGCGTTTCCCAAAGGCGCCTCAAAACCTCCACCGGAGCGTACGTGTTGGTAAAGGACTGGAAATAGGCCACGAACCGCTCCGCGCGCCGCCCCGCGCGTTCCAGCCCCCGGGCCATTTGCTCGGCCAGGGAGGTTCCCCGGAACGACGCGCCGCTGCCGGACCCGATTTCGTTGCAAAAAAGGCAACCGCGTCGGGATAAAGTCCCGTCCCGATTGGGACAAGTCAGCCCGGCGTCCAATGAAATTTTGGCCGTTTCGCCCCCAAAACGGTTTAGAAAATAGTTTTTTAGACTGTAGTAGCGTAAGGACGTTGCTTTGCGGGACTGGCCGTCTCCACGCATTTCAGGCGCCGCGTGAATCCGGGACAAGGTGGGAATTCACCTGGCGCCTGTCGTCAGTTCAACGTCGCCAATTTTTTTTCGGCCACACCGGACCAGTAGCTTTTGGGGTGTTCCCGCATGACTTTCTGGAACAAGAGCTTGGCGCTCGTTTTGTCGCCGATGCTTAGGAACGCAAAAGCTTGTTTAAAGAGAGCGCCCGGCACTCTCATGCTTTTGGGGAACTTCTTGACCACCTTCTGGTATTCGAGAATCGCCTCTTCATACTTCTGCTGGTTGTAGAGACATTCCCCGACAAAAAACTGAGCCGCGGGAGCGAATTCGGAATTGCCATGATTGGCCACGAAGTCCTTGAATTTTTCCTGGGCGGCGGGAAAGGCTTGGCGTTTGTAGAGGGCCTCGGCGATTTTGTAGTCCGCCTTGTCGGCCGGTTCGTCGGAAGATGGCGTTTCGCCGCCGATGATCACGGATTCCGGCTCGCCGGCCGGAGCGTTGCTTCCGGGTTCGCCGCCGAGAGCGTCGGGACTCCCCTCAATGTTCGGACCTGTCGCCGGCGGCGCGGCGTCCGACGAGAGCGGCGGCAGGGATAAGGCCGCCTCGAGCCGGTCCAGGCGGGCCCGCACTCTTTCGAGTTGTTCTCCCAGGGGCGTGGATTTTCCGTCGGAATTTTTGACGGTGTATTCCGCCATGTCCATGGAGTTGGTCAACCGCTGCACGTCGGTGCGCATGTTGTCCAATTCGAGGCGAATGTCGGGAAGGCTCTGTCGAGATTGCCCGATGCGGCGTTCCAATTCCATGTCGCGAAGTTGACTCTGGTTCTTCAGGTCTTGAACTTCAGTCTGGAGGGAACGAACGTAGGCCGACTGCCGGGTGAATTCTTCCTTGGTCACTCCGCATCCGGCCGTGACCAAAGTAACCGTCAAGAGGATGAGAACAAGTTTTTTCATTTAAAAAAAAGCCTGTTTGAAGGAGCGCTTTCGCGCTCCTTCAAAGAGTGATTGGTTATTCGGAAACGATGATAAACTGAGCGCGGCGGTTTTTGGACCAAGCGTCCTCGCTGTGGCCCGCGTCGAGCGGCATTTCCTCGCCATAGGAAACAGTGCTCAGCCTAGTGGGGCTGATTCCCAGGGATTCCATGAAGTTCTTCGCGGAGTTGGCGCGGCGATCACCCAGGGCCATGTTATAGGCCTCGGTGCCGCGCTCGTCGCAGTGCCCCTGGATTTCGGTGACCACGGTCGAATTAGCCGCCAAAAAATCAGCCTTGGCCCTAAGAACCATTTCGGCGTCCTGACGGATGTCGTATCTGTCGAAATCGAAATGAGCGTACTCATTGAGGAACTGGTCGCGCGCCGCTTGCTGGGCGTTTTTCATCTCAGCCATGCGAGCGGCTTCCTCGGCTTCCTGCTGCTGCCTCTGACGCTCGGCTTCCTCGCGGGCCAAGCGAGCGGCTTCTTCCTCGGCGGCCTTCTTGGCGGCGTCGTCATCGGCCACGTTCTCGGTCCCGCTGGCGCCCTTGCCGGGAGCGGCGCAGGACGAAAGGCTGATAATAAAAATCGGCAGCAACACCAAGGCGATCAAAAGCAAAAGTTTTCCATTCTTCTTCATTACAAAAAACCTCCTTAAGAATTGATTTTCACGGACTACACCGGCCATTTCCCTTTCCGAAAACAACCGGACCATTACCGTCTCGATCGTAAACAAGACTTCCTTGGGAATTATAACCGCAAACATCTCCGCGGTCAAATCAATATCGCAATTTTTTATTCGGCCGAAGTATTCCACTCCGTCGGGCTCCAGAACGAGGAGCGCTGAATGCCCTTGAATCCCGGTAAAAGTTGCCTCTGCCGTTCTCCATTGGCGGTCATGACGAACAGCTTGGGCGAATCGCCCATCCGAGTGGACGAAAACGCGATCATTCGGCCATCCGGAGACCAGGTGGGGGCGGTGTTCAGCCCCGCGCCCGCGGTCAGCTTCCGGAGGTCCCCCCCATCCGCCCGGATCGTGTAAATATCCTTCCCCCCGCCGGAATAGGCGATCAGGTCCCCGTTGGGAGACCACCTGGGGTCCATGTTTTGGTTCCCCTCAAAAGTCAACCGCCGGGCCGGACCGCCATTTATCGAGGAAATATAGACTTGGGCCGAACCCGACCGATCGGACACGAACGCCATTTGGCTTCCGTCGGGAGACACCGTGGGCGATATGTTTATGCCCCAGTAGTTGGTTAGGGGGACCGGCTTGCCGCCCTCCGGAAACCTGAAGATATTGGTCGACACCCGGCCGCTGATCGCGGCCAGGAGTTCCCCCGAGGGTGTAAAGCAGGGCGTGAGATGCAGCGGCCCCGAGGCGACGCTCCTTTCCCCGACCTTCAACACGTAATCCTTGCCGCGGCGGGTGATGTACGCGATGCGCCCGTCCGCGCCGATGGCCGGCATGGTGCTGGGCCCGGGGTTCTCGGTAAGCTGCACGACCTCTTCCGAGCCGAATTCGGTCATGAAGATTTCCTTGGTCGTGCCCTTGCCGCCGGAGAAGACGATCTTGGTGCCGAAAACTCCCGGCGCGCCGGTAAGTTGCCGCAGGATTTCATTGGTGAACTTGTTGATCATGGTTCGGGCGTTGGCGGGACTCCCCGTGTATTTTTTCCCCAGGAGCAACCGCCCTTCGAAAACATCGAACAGCCGCAGTTCCAGGGTCAATTGTTCACCGATCAGGTCGAATCCGCCCTTGACCAGGAGTTCCCCGCCCACGGTCCGCCATTCCTGGAAATTGACCGGCTCGCCCTGGCCCAGCCCCGAACGGGGGTTGCTCTCCCGGAACGTTCTCTTGTCCAGGGCGATGAACATGCCCGTGAAATCGAGATTCTGGTTCAGGAGGGTCGGAAGTCCCACGCTCATTTCCGACGAATCGGCGCCCGCCGGGTTGATCGACTGGAAATCCGGCGTCGCGATGGGAATTTTCCGGGCGAACGGTTGACTGATGTCTATATAAACGCGAGCCTGAACCGCCCCGGGGGCGACGGCCAGAAGCAAGACCAGGCAGAACGCCCACGCCGCTATATTTTTAAAGCTCAAAGCAATTCTCCCTTGCCGGTTTATAAAATTTCTTAAACGGCCCCCAAAAACGCCCTATTATCCCACTTGGGAGCGGGCTGTCAATCTTTCCGGCGGTTATTTTTTATTAATCCCGCTGGGCGTAAACCGCAGTCCCACTTCAATGGCGTCCTCGGCGAAAACTTCCGGCAAGGGCGGCAGGGGATTGACGCGGTTGACGGCCCGTTCCACGGATTGGTCGAAAAATTGGTGTCCGGATTTCTTTTCAAACCAGCCGTCCTTTATCTCTCCCGCCCGGTTGATGGCCACGACGTAGATGGCTTCCAAGGCCCCGGCCCCGGCGATGCTTTCCGGAGGCATGATCCAATTGGCGCTGATAATATTATAGAGGACGACAAAATATTCCCGCATCCGGGAATCCATCTCGGAAACCGGTCCGTTTCCGGCGAAACCAACCCCCGTCTTTTCCCTTTTCCCGGCCAGGCCCGCGATGGCCTGATCGATTTTCGAATCCATATTCTCGGAACTGGCCAGTTCCTTCTTGGCCACCTGGGCCTTGACCCGGGCGAGGGCCTGGTCAAGCGCCTGGGCCGGGTCCACCTCGGGCTTGGACTCCACCGGCGCCGGCTTGGCCTCCATCTTCTTGACTTCCGTGGGTTTCTTGGCCGTCGTCGTCTCCGGGACGATGGGACCCACCGGCACCAGCTTCGCCGGTTCCGGCGGGGCTATCGGCTCGGCCTTGGGCGCCGGCTTGGGTTCGGGTTTGGGTTCCGGTTTCGGCTCGGGTTTCGGCTCGGGCTGGGGAGGCGGCGTCGGCTCCGGTTCGGGTTTAGGTTCGGGCTTGGTTTCCGCCTTGGGCTTGGGCGCCGGCGCGGGCCGCGCGATCACCGTCTTGGGCGCCGATCCGGAAGCCGGGGGGAGGGAAATCAGATTGACGTTGAACATCGGCGGCAAGGGTCGACTTTTCTGGAAAAATTCCGGCATGACCTTCACCGCCAGCACAAAGAAAATCACATGGAGAAGACCCGAAACCAGAACGAACCATTTGAACATGGGTCCCAGTCCCTGGTCGAGGATAATATCATTATACGCCAGACGCATGGAATCGTCCCCGCAAGAACGCCTTTCGACAACCGGGCCTCGGTCCGGTATTTTATTTTTTAATACGTCCCCGGGCGAACCCTGGGTTCATAGTCGTTATTTTTTTTCAGGCCCCGCCACGGCCTCGGGTTCGGTCACCAAGCCGAGGTTGCCGACGCCGGCCTCGCGAATGGCGCCCATGACCGCGGCCACCTGGCCGTATGGTATGTCCTGATCGGCCCTCAGATAGACATCCTGGGTATTCCTATTTTCCATTATCCGCTTCACGTCGGCTTCCAGGGTCTCCAAGGGCACGGCGAGATCGTCGATGAAAATCTGCCCCTTGGTGTTCATGGTCACCACCACGCGCTCGGACTCGGTCCGGATGGCCGCTGTGTCCACCTGGGGGAGCTTCACGTCCATGCCCTGCACCATCATCGGCGCCGTGACCATAAAAATAATGAGCAGGACCAACATCACGTCCACCATGGGAGTGACGTTTATTTCGGACATCAGTGATTTGTTGTTGCCCATTGAAATTGACATGGCTTGGCCCGCCTTATTCGGTCTGGTTCTTTTTTAACAGGTCTCTCTCGACGATATTGAGAAAATCGGACACGAAGTTGTCCATTTCGGCCTCGAGGACCCGAACCCGACTGTTGAAATGGTTAAAGAAAATGACCGCCGGGATTGCCGCGACCAGGCCCGCCGCCGTGGCCACCAGGGCCTCGGAGATGCCCGGGGCGACCGCCGCCAGGTTGGCCGCGCCGGTCAAGCCGATGGCGTGGAACGATCCCATGATGCCCCACACGGTTCCGAAAAGACCGATAAAGGGAGTGGTGTTGCCGGTGGTGGCCAAAAACGACAGGGACCGTCCCAGGCGGGTGGCCTCGGCCATGGTGGCCCGACGCAGGGCCCGCTGGACGCTCTCCATGCTCAGGTTCTGGTCCGCCCGAGCCTTGCGCATCCGGCCGAGTTCCTGGTACCCGACCCGGAAAATCTGGGCCACCGGGCTCGCGGCGTACGCGGCCGATTCGTTATAGACCGCGGCCAGGCTCCGACTCTTCCAGAACAGGTCCAGGAAAAAATAGGAGTGGCGACGGGCCTTGCCGAGCTGCAAGGACTTGACTCCGATGATGGACCACGAAATTATCGAGAAAAGAAGCAACACCACCATGACCAGTTGGACTACCGGTCCGGCGCCAACGATCATGCCCCAGATGTCCGCGGGAGAAGCTCCCCTATTAAGGTCGGCTTGGACAAGAAAGGCTGAAATCAACTCGGGACTCATATTCCTATTTCCTTCAAAAAAGGCGGTCCGGCCGCCCGGCGCCATGGGGCGCCGTCGCGGGCTCGCCTCGCCGGCGGCGAGTTATTTCAACGCCGGCGTTGTTTTATCGTTTGGACGGCGGAGAAGAGAATTTCCGAGGCCGACCCTTTCAGCAGCAGATCGGATACGCAACCCGTCAGAACCGTCTCCTCCGGATTTATCTCCACCACTTTGGCGCCGCACTGTTTCGCCATGACCGGAATTTCCCCGGCCGGGGCCACCACGGCCGAGGTGCCGATTACCAGTATCAGATCGCACCGTTTGGCCATTTCGAAGGCCTTCAGATTGGCCGCCCAGGGAATGGCCTCCCCGAAAAAGACCACATCCGGTTTGATCAATCCGTTACAATAGCACCGAGGAGGAAGTTTGTCCAGGTCAATCGCTCCGCGGGAATAGGCCCGGCCGCATTCCAGGCACCGAAAATTTTGCGAATTGCCATGAAACTCCACAACTTCCCGGCTGCCGGCCTTCTGGTGAAGATTATCCACGTTTTGGGTCACCACCATGCGCAGCAGTCCCATTTTTTCCATTTCGGCCAGGGCCAAATGCGCGGGATTGGGTCTGGCCCCCAGGATGGTCCGGTCGAGTTCCAGCAACATCCGCCACACCTTGGCCGGGTCCCGCCGGAAGGAATCGATATGGGCGAATTCCATGATATCGTATTTTTCCCAAAGGCCCTGCACGCCCCGGAAAGTCGGGATGCCGCTTTCGACGGACACTCCGGCCCCGGTCAGGGCCATGGTCGCCTTGGACTCGGTCAGATACTCGCACAAGGAGTCGAGCTCATGGGAATTCATGACTGCCACGCCTTTCTTTGCCGCCGCCTTTAACTTCGGAACCGCCGCTCCGTCGCCAGGCGGAAAATCTGGCTTGAACCGTCGCCAACCCCCGGCCTCAGGAAACCTTGCCGCCGGGCGTGACTTCGCGCGAAACCGTGAGCAGGGCCAACCCTTCACGGTCCGTCGCGGCCAGGACCATGCCTTGGGAGGTCACGCCCATCAGTTTGGTCGGCGCCAGGTTGGCGGCCACGATCACCTGTCGGCCCACCAGGTCCTCCGGAGCGAAATACTTGCCCAGGCCGGCCACGATGGTCCGTTCCCCGCCGACGTCGACGATAAGCTTCAACAGCTTATCCGACTTGGGGACCCGTTCCGCGTTTTTCACCAATCCGACCCGGAGGTCGACTTTTTTGAACTCCTCGAAACTGATGACGTCCCGTCCGGGTCCGTCGGCGCGGGATGCGGGCGCGGCCTTGACGCCGGCTGGGCTGTCCGGTTCGGCTTGGCCGGGCGCGGTCCTGTCCGGCCGGGCTTTCTGTCCGGCCGGCATTCCCCCCAGCTCCACCCGGGGAAACAGCGGACGCCCCTGGCGAATGGCCTGGCCGGGGAGCAAGGCCTTGGCCAGGTCCCGATAATCCAGGGACGGAAGGATTTCGGGAAGCCCGATCTGGCGGAGCATTTCCGCCGAGGTTTCGGGCATGACCGGGTAAATCAGTCCCGCGGTCAGGGCCAGGGTTTCCAGGAGTTCATAGAGGACCTCGGCCAGCCGGACGGCCTGGTCCGGGTCCTTGGCCAGGGCCCAGGGGGCTTCCCGGTCGATGAACTTGTTGGCCAGCCCGATAAGCTCCCAGGTCGACATCAAGGCTTTGTGAAAAGACAGGGCCTGGAATGATTTCCGGTATTCCTCCACGGCCCGCAGCCCGGCGGTCCGAAGCTCCCCCCCCTCGGTTCTGGCCCGGGGGGCCTCCGGGACCTGGCCCTGGCCGAACTTCTTGACCATGGTCAGGCTGCGTTGGCACAGGTTCCCCAGGTCGTTGGCCAGGTCGGCGTTGATGCGACCCACCAGGGCGTCCTCGGAAAATTCCGAGTCCAGGCCGTAGACCATCTCCCGCAGCAGGAAGTACCTGAAGGCGTCCAGGCCGTAGACGTCCTTCATGGCCAGGGCTTCCACGACGTTGCCCACGGACTTGGACATCTTGCTCTGGCCGATTTTCCAGTAGCCATGGACGTTCAGGCTCCGGTACAAGGGCAGCCCGGCGCTTTTCAACATGGTCGGCCAGAAGACGGCGTGGGGCTTCAGGATATCCTTGGCCACGAGATGTTGGACTCCGGGCCAGTATTTAAGGAAGAGGTCGCCGTCCGGATAGCCGAGCGCCGAAATGTAGTTGATCAAGGCGTCGAACCAGACGTAGGTGACGAAGCGGTCGTCGAAGGGCAGTTCGATCCCCCATTTCAACCTGGTTTTCGGACGGGAAATGCACAGGTCGTCCAGCGGTTCGGACAGAAAGGACAGGACCTCGTTCCGGTACCTTTCGGGGCGGATAAAGTCGGGGTGGGACTGGATGTGGTCAACCAGCCAGTCCTGGTATTTGCTCATCCGAAAGAAATAGTTTTCTTCCTCGATATAGGTCGGTTTAACCTGGTGATCGGGGCAGAGCCCGTCGACCAGCTCCTTCTCGGTGTAGAATCTTTCGCAGCCGAAACAGTAATGGCCGCCGTATTTGTCGAAATAGATATCGCCTTGGTCGTGGACCTTCCGGAGGATTTCCCGAACGACGTTGATATGCCGCGGCTCGGTGGTGCGGATGAAATCGTCGTTGGAAATATTCAGGCCGGGCCAGGTTTCCCGGAAAAGCCCGGAAATCCTGTCCACGTATTCCCGCGGCTCGACCCCTTGCGCGGCGGCGGCCTGGACGATCTTGTCGCCGTGCTCGTCGGTTCCGGTCAGGAAATAGGTGTCCTCTCCGATCAACCGGTGGAACCGGCGAAGGGCGTCGGCCACGACCGTGGTGTAGGCGTGACCGAGGTGAGGCTTGGCGTTAACGTAGTATATCGGCGTGGTAATGTAAAAAAGCCCGTTCATGGGTTAATTCTCCTCAAAAGGCTCGTCCACCTCCAGGTCCGGGCCTTCCTCTTCCATTTCAATATTTGCATCCGGCTCTATTTCGGTGTGTCGGATTTCGACTTCCTCGCCGTCGGCCAGGGCGACGATGGAGACGCGCTCCATGATGTTCTGGCGCACGACCTTGCCCTCGCCCTTTTCGGTCGTCACCCTCTTGCCCAGCTTGGGCAGCCCCCTTTTCAGCTCCATGTAGGTCGCGTACTCGTAGGTCAGGCAGCACATGAGCCGGCCGCACACCCCGGATATCTTGGCCGGGTTCAGGGACAGATTCTGCTCCTTGGCCATTTTGACCGAAACCGGGGCGAATTCATTCAAAAAGGCGGCGCAGCAAAGTTCCCGGCCGCAGCAGCCCAGGCCGCCGATCATCTTGGCCTCGTGCCGGACCCCGATCTGGCGCATCTCGATCCTGGTGCGGAATTTGGAGACCAGGTCCTTGACCAGGGCCCGAAAATCGACCCGTCCCTCGGCGGTGTAATAGAAAATAATCTTGGACCCGTCGAACAGGACCTCGGTCGCCACCAGCTTCATCTCCATCTGCCGGGCCTTGATTCTTTCCAGGCAGAACTCGAAGGCGAATTTTTCGCGAGCCACGTTTTTTTCGTGTTGCCAGAGATCGTCCTCGTTGGCCATGCGCAGCACTTTTTTCAACTCCTCCTCGCCCTCGGGCTGGAACGTCCTGGTCGTGGTCGCCACCACGCCCAGGCCGACCCCCTGTTCCGTCTTGACCAGGACCTGGGCGCCGAGATTGAGCACCAAGTTGCCGCTGTCGAAATAGTATATTTTGCCTCCGTCACGGAAGCGAATGCCGACTACCTTTCCCAATTTCCATCCTTTTCAGAGCCAGGCCAGAGCCAGGATAAGATTGTCGAAGACCAGCTCCGGCTTTATTAAACGGGCCAGGGACTCCTCGGCCCGATCGATTTCGGACAGGGCCGCCATGAAGGGCTCGGCGCTCCTTCCAGCAACGACCTTTTCCAACTCGCCGGCCAGGTCCGAAAAGGCCAGGCGCCGGCCGTCCCCGGTCCCGGCCAGCAGCATCAGGTCTCGATACCAAAACCGGGCCAGGTTGAAAAAACGCGGCCAAAATTCCTCGGACCCAGCCAGCTCGGCGGCCCAGTCCAAGGCCAGTCCCGGGTTTTTCGAGTTGAGCGTCCCAAGATGGTCGACCACCTTGCGCCGTTCGTTCCAGAGCTGGTGGGGGTCCATCTCGGTCACCCGGCCCAGGCAGCCTTCGGACAGGGCGGCCAACAAGTCCGCCTGGGGGCCGTCCAGCCGCCGCCGGGTTTTCAACCAATCCGAAACCCGTTCCCGGGACAAGGGGGCGAGCTTCAACCTCAGGCATCTGGAAACGATCGTGGGCAGCAGGTCCGACTCCCGTGGAGCGGTCAGGATCAACAGGCTCCGCGGCGGAGGTTCCTCCAGGGTTTTCAGCAAGGCGTTGGCCGCCTCGTCCTTTTGGGCTTGCAACCGGTCGGCGTCCCGAATGATGTAAACCTTGCAACGCCCCTCGTAGGGCCTGAACCCGATGTTTCGCCTCAACTCCCTGATGCTGTCGATTTTAATGACCCGCAGCTTACCCTCGGGCTCCAGCTCGAACACGTCGGGATGATTGTTTTTTTCAATCTTGCGGCAGGCGGGGCAAACGCCGCAGGCTTCGGTCGGGTCCGGGCCATCGCAGTTGACCGCCTGGGCCAGGGTCCGGGCCAGGGTCCTCTTCCCCACCCCCGCCGGACCGGTGATCAACAGGGCGTGGGGCAGTCTCCCGCCGGCCAACATGGCTTGCACCAGGTGTTTCGCCCGCTCATGCCCGATTATATCCGGAAACCCCATCCGCCACCCGCTTAATCTCCCCACAAAAGGGGTTGGTCAGGCTCCTGGCGGGTGGAGTGGTCCGTTTTTTCCTTGGCCTCCCGCGTGGGCTCTCCGCCGGCCTCGGACTCGGAAGGCTTGCGCGCCGGCCGGGTTCGGGGCCGCCTGGTTTTGGCCGGCGCCGGGCCTTCCGCCGCCGTGGGCGTCTCCGCCCCAAGCGGGGACGGCCGAAAAAAGAAACGCTCCATCAAGCGGTGGTAATCGGTCCAGCCGGTTCCTGGGTTGGCCTTGCCGTCGATATATCCGCCGATGCCGTTCATTTTGGCGTCCAGATCGTCAAGCATGTTCAGGGCCAGGGCCTCCATGATCTTGGGCTTTTTGGGGGAACCCATCTCGTATTCGCCATGGTGGCTGACGATAAGGTGCCGGAGCAGCAGGGCCAGGGAGGCGGGAAAATCGAGTCGTTCGGCCAATTTGTCGTCGAGCATGCCCACGCCGATGACCAGATGGCCCAACAGGCGGCCTTCATCGGTGTAATCGCCGACGTACCCCTGGCTGAATTCCCTGGTCTTGCCGACGTCGTGAAGAATCGCGCCCGCGAGCAGCAAGTCCCGACGTAAGAAGGGATAGAGCCGGGC
>JAZDGM010000007.1:0-46463 GCA_043806915.1 Pseudomonadota bacterium
TTGACTGGACCGGCCGTCAATTCCGGGAGGGCGGGAAAAAGAGCCTCCCCGAAGAGTTGGCGCCCATTCTCGAGAGGCTGCGGATTGATTCCGGCCAGTGGTTGGAAACAACGGCCTCCTTTGGTCAATCCTTTTATCTGGCCGCGGGTCGGGCGGAACTCATGCAAGAAAAGGCTTCAGCCTTGGGGCGGCGTTGGCTGAGAGGCCTGAACGCCGGTAGGAAGGCGTTTTCATAGTCGGAGACGACTTTCGTCAACCACACTTTTGTTAAGTTATGGGTTGTGGAATATGGCGGGCGCCTTTGCCCCGCGTTCTTCCATTTCGTCTAACCCTGGTTTTATGCTTACGTAAAAGACACCCTTTGCTCTTCCTGTTACCACAATCAATACGTCTTTGTTAGGTTTTACTTGAAAACAGGGTTGTTTTTTATAATGGATGTCCGTCAATATTTTTATAATTAAGTATGGATGTCCAATTGATAACAACTCAAACGTAAAGGGGGAAAAGGAGCTTGACAGGCGGGTCATGTTGGGTCAATAAACGAATTTATGGAGATGACACCTGTATCGACAACCAGGCCATTGCCCCCTTTTTCTTGGAGTAACGGTCATGAAGGGCATGGAAATTACCGGGGCGGCCATCGCCGCGGTTGAAGCCGCCCACAACATCAGCGCGGAATGCGCTCGCTTGCATATCCTAAAAATCGCGGAATGCGAGCGGAAGTGGCCGACCGGCACTCGGTGATTCGCATTGGGCTTTTCGGGTCAATTGCCGGAGGCGACGACGGACCAGACAATAATATGGATATCCTCGCCGATATGGCCGAACCGATTTTTACTCACTGCCTGGATATTAACCGGTATGCCATGGCTCCAAGAAATTTTCGACGTGGAAAATTCGATATTAAAAAATGAAAATAAATAAGCATGGGGAAAGAGATCATGCCTCCTAAAAAAGCCGGCGGCGGAACCGAAGAATCGCACCATATAAAAAACAGTTCCAGAAAAAAGACTCCTCGAAACAGACAACCGGAAGGCATGTCCCTGGAGGAATGGCAGATTGCCCTTCGCAAGGAATATGGTGTGGTTCAGGATTTTTCCATGGAAAATTTGGGTGAAGAGCCTTTTTTTTCGGAATTCATCATTACAAATCCTAAATCGGGCGGACGATATAAGGTTGCCATACGGGGAGAGGCTCCCGGAGACAATTTCTGTTCCTGTCCCGATTTTTCCGTCAACACCCTGGGCACGTGTAAACACATCGAATTCACTTTGGCCCGGTTGAGGGAGCGAGAAGGCGCGGACCAGGCGTTCGAGTCCGGTTTTCAACCCGATTATTCGGAAATTTTCTTGAGGTATGGGTCCGCCCGTGATGTTGCTCTGAGACACGGAACCAGTTGTCCCGACGATCTGCGTCACCTGGCCGCCAGGTATTTCTCCCCCCAAGGCGTGCTTTTGCCCGCCCAGTATCCCCATTTTGAGGAATTCCTTCAACAAAGCCAACAATTCGATCATGAACTCAGGTGTTATGATGACGCCTTGGAATATATTGCTCATGTCAGGGATGGGGAAAGTCTCCGCCGACACATCCAGGAGGCCTTTCCGGAAAGCTCGAAAGACCGGAGCAGGACCAAACTGCTCAAATCCCCGCTTTACCATTATCAATTTTCCGGAGCCCTGTTCGCCGCCCAGGCTGGGCGGGCCATCATCGCCGATGAGATGGGTCTGGGAAAAACCATCCAGGCCATGGCCTGCGTCGAAATGCTGGCCAGGACCATCGGCCTGGACCGGGTGTTGATTATCTCTCCCACTTCGCTCAAGTATCAGTGGCAGGAAGAAATCGGCAAATTCACTTCCCGTAATGTCGAAGTGGTGGAAGGCCCACCCGCCAAGCGAAAACAATGCTACGGATCCGAAACCTTCTATAAAATTACCAACTATGAACTCGTCGATCGCGACCGTCAATTGATCAAGGAATGGCAACCCGATCTTGTCATTCTGGATGAGGCCCAGCGCATTAAAAACTGGAAAACCCTGGCCGCCCAAAGCGTCAAGCGATTGGAATCGCCGTACGCCTTGGTCCTCACCGGCACCCCGCTTGAAAACCGTCTCGAAGAGTTGTATTCAATCGTTGAATTTATAGACCGATTCCGTCTGGGCCCCTTGTTTCGTTTTTTGGCGGACCATCGGGTCACGGAAGAAGCCGACGGGACAGGAAAAGTTATCGGTTACAAAAATCTACGGAACATCACCCAAACCCTCTCGCCCATTCTAATTCGTCGTTCCAAAAAGGAGGTATTGTCGGAACTTCCTGAACGGATGGAAAAAAAATTTCTGGTGGAAATGACCCGGGAACAAATGGAGCTTCATGAGCAGAACCGGGAAATCGTGGCTCGTCTGGTTTCCAAATGGCGGCGTTATAAGTTCCTGTCCGATACGGATCAACGACGCCTGATGATCGCCCTCCAAAACATGCGGATGTCCTGCAACAGCACCTATCTCCTGGATCAATCCACTGACAGCGGCTTGAAGGTCGACGAACTGACATCCTTTCTCCAGGATGTTTTTGAGGCCGAGGGCGCCAAGGCCGTGGTCTTCAGCCAATGGATTAAAACCCACGAATTGATCATGAAAAGACTCAAGAGCCATAAATGGGGGCATGTCTTTTTCCATGGCGGGACGCCCGGCGCCAAACGAAAGCAATTGATCGATCGTTTCAAGACGGACCCCGATTGCCGCCTCTTCCTGGCCACGGATGCCGGTGGGGTCGGGCTGAATCTTCAAGCCGCCCAAGTGGTGGTTAACATGGACCTGCCTTGGAATCCGGCGATTCTGGAACAACGAATCGGACGGGTCCACCGTCTCGGCCAGCACCACCCGGTCCAGGTAGTCAACTTCATTGCCTCCGGCACCATCGAACACAGCATGCTTTCGCTACTGCAATTCAAGGCTTCACTTTTCAAGGGTGTTCTGGATGGCGATAGAAACGAGGTCTTCCTCGGAAAAGACCGGCTCAGCCAGTTCATGGAAGCGGTTGAACGGGCTTCCGAATCCATTCCCGAACCCAAGGTCTTCCGGGAAGAAGCGCCGCCGGAGGCTGATGACGCGTCCTTGCCGGAAGTCGATTCAAAAAGAGAAGCCCCGAGGGTTGGGCCCGCGGATCAACTCTGGCAAGATGTAGCGGCCGCCGGACTGGATTTTTTCACCCGAATCAGCCGGTCCCTGGGGGTCGATCAGGAACGCCCGGTTGAGTCCGCGCTCCAAAAAGCGTCCACCATGATTCAAAAGGACGAAGACGGCCAACCCTACCTTAAAATTCCGGCGCCTCCGGCGGAAGTTGTTCAAAAAATAGTGGGGTTTCTAAACCAATTTATCGGTAAAAAATAACCGGCGCCTTGGGCGGGGCGGCCTGAAAACCAACTGTGGTCGGTATTCGAAAAAGCGCGTTCTCGCCTCAAAGCCGATGGTCTGGGCAACTTAATGGACCTGATAAAAGCGCGGCCCTTTCGGGCGGAAGGGCCGCGTCTCGAGAGTCGGCGCCGCGAGCCGGACCCTACTTCACCTGAACGGCCTCGGGCAGCCTTTTCGTCAGAATCTCGACCGTTTCCTCGACCAGGTCCATCAGAACTTCCTTGGCCGGTTTGATTTCGTGGATCAGGCCCGAGACTTGCCCGGCCAACCCGCCCATGTACTCTTCCTTATTCGCTTCGATGAAGCCGGCCAGCAGGGCCGAGGAGAGCAGGTTCTGGGTAGGGAAGGGCAGGGCTTCCAGTCCGGAGCCGTCCCACAACTCGTGGTACTTGTTGTAGCTGGCCCGCAGGGTTTTACCGGTGTAGGCCCGGCTGACCCGGGTGTCCTCGTCCGTGGATTCCACGATGCGCCGTTTATTGACCGGCAGGGCGCCGCCCTCGTTGGTGGCCAGGAATCTGGTCCCGACCCAGACCCCAACGCAGCCCATGGCCAGGGCCGCGGCCACGCCCCGGCCGTCGCCGATTCCGCCCGCGCCCAGGAGCGGCACGGGCTTGGCCGCGTCAATAGCCTGGGGAAGCAGGGCCATGGTCCCGATGCGGCCGGTGTGGCCCCCGCCTTCATGCCCTTGGGCCACCAGGAGGTCGACGCCGGATTGGGCCATGCGCCGGGCGTTTTTGGCGTTGCCGGTGATCCCCAAAACCAACATGCCGTTGGCGTGGGCTTCCTCGACCATGAACCCCGGATTGCCCAGGCCGGCGCAGAACAGCGGGACCTTTTCCTCCAGGCAGACCTTGATGGCCTCGGCCGGACGCATGGTGGTGGTGTTCATGCGGATTTTCAGCTCGACGTCGGGCAGGCCCAGGTCGGCCTTGACCTTTTGAAACCATTCCAGGTGAGGCTTGGGAAGGGTTTTCAGGACCTGGCTCAGGGGCAGCTCGTTGACCCCTTCCTGGCCCAGGCCGCCTTTCAGGTCGAGGTGCTTGGGCAGCAGCAGGTCCACGCCGAAGGGTTTTTTCGTCTGGGCCTTGATGTCCTTGATGGCCTGGTGGAGTTCCTCCACGGTAAAGCCGCTGCCTCCCAAAACGCCCATTCCGCCGGCTTCGGACACGGCCACGACCAGTTCGACCGGGGCCCCGGTGTTTTCTCCGATCATGGTGGGCCCCATGCCGGCGCTCAGAATGGGGTATTCAATTCCCAGCATTTCGCATAATTTGGTTTTTAGGACGGGTCTGCTCATTAATTCTCCTTTTTGGCCGTCTTGGCGGCTTCCTCGGCCCTTAGGACCTTGCGCAGGGTTTTGCCCACGGCGGATTTCGGCAGGGAATCCCTGAATTCCACGGTCTTGGGCGCCTTGTAGGGCGCCAGCTTTTCCCGACTGAAGGCGATGATTTCCTCCGGGGTGGCCGTGACCCCGGGTTTCAACACCACGAAGGCCTTGACCGTTTCACCCCGATACTCGTCGGGAATGCCGACCGTGACGGCTTCCTGGACTTTCGGGTGCTGGAACAGAACTTCATCGACTTCCCGGGGATAGATATTGAACCCGCCGGCGATGATCATGTCTTTTTTACGATCCACGATGAAGATGTAATCGTCCTCGTCGCGAATGGCGACATCGCCGGTATGGAGCCAACCGTTGCGGAGTTGGCCGGCGGTTTCCTCGGGATTGTTCCAGTAACCCTTCATGATCAGGGGGCTTTTTATTATAATTTCACCCGGCTGACCCTGGGGGACCTCCTCGGTTCCCTCGTTGACGTCCACTAGCTTGACGTCGGTGTCCGGGAAGGGAATGCCGATGCTGCCCACTTTTTTCAGGCCCAGGATGGGGTTGGCCACGCCCAGGGACGTGGTTTCGCTCATGCCCCAACCCTCGCTGTAATAAACGCCCATGTCCTTGACCCGCTCGATCAGTTCCACCGGCATGGGGGCGGCCCCGGAATTGAGGAGGCCGAATTTTTTCCCCAGCTCGAGCCCCTCGGCCTTGGGATGGTTGATGATGGCGTTGATCATGGTCGGCACGGCCGGGAAAAAGGTTATTTCCTTGAAACCGGCCAAAAGCCCCATGAATTCCTCTAGATCGAACCTGGGAACCAAAATCTGGGTGGCGCAGTTGAAGAGCCCCCAACTCATGGCCACGACCATGCCGTAGACGTGGAAGTAGGGCAGGACCGACAGGACCATGCGCCTTTCCGGGGGCGTCAGGCCGACGGTGGATTGCCCCCACAGGGAACATTGCATGGTGGCGGCCCTCAGGTGGCCGTGGGTCAGGACCGCTCCCTTGGGTATTCCGGTGGTGCCGCCGGTGAACTGGATCAGGGCCGGGTCTTCCGGGACCACGGAGACGCGGGGCGGCTTGGTGTTGGAGCAGTTGTCGATGAGTTGGGAAAAATGCAGCCAGCCTTCCTCGAATTCGAGCGTCTGGGGCGTGCTCACGCCCAGCCCCTTGATGTAGTCGGTGACCTTGGTGACCACCACCCTCTGGATATCCACCGCCTGGCAGACCTTGCGAATATTGGGCAGGGCCATGTCGAAGGTGAACAGGGTGGAAACGCCCGTGTTCCGGGTCAGGGCGATCAATTCCTCGGCCGTGTACATGGGGTTGAGATTGACCACGATGGCCCCGAGACTAAGGGCGGCGTGATAGGCGATGATGAACTGGGGGGAAGTGGGCAGGTGGACCCCGACCCGGTCGCCCTTCTTGACTCCCAAGGCGCCCAGGGCGTTGGCCAGCCGCAGAATCTGCAACTTCACTTCCCAGAAGGTCATTTCCGAGCCGTAGAAATTGAAGGCGGCTTTGTCGGGGTAACTGTTGGCCGGCACATTGAACAATTCGTGGACCGGCAGCCGGGGATAACGCAAGGTCGTGGGCGTGTTGTAATCATAGTGTCTCAACCAAGGCCTGTTTTCCATACGATTTTAACCTCCTGGAGTTAAACCGGCTCGATGGGGGGCGCGGGCGGCCTGCCTCGGGTTGTCCGTTCCCACCCGGCCTCAAGCCGGGTCTGAAATAAATATTTAATGAAATTGACCGTTAATCGATACTATACACTATATAGGTAAGTCAATAAAAAAGTTTAATTTTTTTCTTGACAGTAAAAATAAAAAAATCTAAAGTCCGCTCCAAGCTCAACAAAATTGACTGAAGCGGGCCGCCGCCCGCAAGCCCGACAGCCTGGAAGATCATGTTCTTTTTTTACGAGACATTGATCCTTAAGGCGCTAATTTCCGACGCGCCCCGCCCCAGGGGGCGGGCGCCGGAGGCGACGTTGAAAATCAGCGAATTGGCCAAGATGTCCGAAGTGCCGAAAGAGACGATCCATTTCTACATCCGGGAGGGGCTCCTGCCCAAGCCCCAGAAACGGGGCCGGAATGTGGCGGACTACGATGAACACTACGTGGAGTTGATCCGCCTGATTAAGTCCCTGCAGGAACAGCTCTATCTGCCCCTCGCGCTCATCAAGAAAATCATGAGGCAGGCCCGGTCCCCCAGCCGTCAATCCTCGCTCGAGGTAAGAAGCGACTACTTCAAGCCGGAATCGCGGCTTCTGGAACAAGACATCAAGGGGGAGGAGGCTTTCCGGAAGGAAACCGGGCTGGCCCGGCGGTGGCTGGCCAATCTGGAAGACTGGGGATTGATCTCTCCCCGGACCACGGAAAGCGGAAAAATCTATTCCCAGGACGACGTCACCATCGGACGCCTCGTGGTCGACATGGGGCGCCTGGGGCTCGGCCCGACCGACGGCTTCGATCCCGAGGCCCTGCGGCATTATCACAACCTTTTTCGCAAAATCGCCAGGCTGTCCAACAATTACTTTTTTCGGGCCCTCTGGGGCAAGGTCCCCCTGAATGACCTTCAGACCAGGTCGATCAAGGGCCGGGAAATACTGAGTGTGTTTTTTTACCATTTTTACCTGAAACTTTCCAATGAAGAGTTCCATAACACTCTGAATTTAGTAAAAAAACTTGAGGAAGACGGAGCAGATCCGTTCGAAGCCCTGGTCGACGAGCGAGATAGTCTGACGGAATCGGAGAAGGAGGTCGAGAAATGAGCGGCTGAGCGGCGGGGGCTTCCCGACCGGATAAGGACTGTTTTCCTGGTCGAAACAGCTTCAGAAGGAGCGCAACCCATGACCCTTTTTATTCAGCAAGTAATCAACGGCATAATGCTGGGCTCGGTCTACTCCCTGGTGGCCCTGGGCCTGACCCTGATCTACGGGATTCTTCATATCCCCAATTTCGCCCATGGGCATAAATACATGCTGGGCGGGTACATCACTTTTTTCCTGATCTCAATTTATCACTTCAACTATTGGCTGGCCATTCTGGCGTCCATGCTGGTCATGGCCGTCGTGGGCGCCCTGGCGGAGCGGCTGGTTTACCGCCCGCTACGCAACACGCCGGAAATAAATTATTTTATCGCCGCCATCGGCTTGTTGATGATCCTCGAAAGCGGCGCGTACATCCTGTTCGGGCCGTCTTCCCGCCAGTTTCCCGCGGCCCACGAACAACTCCTGAACATTTTCGGCGCCACGGTGACCATGCAGCGGCTCTATGTCATCGGCTGCACCGTGGTCCTGATCGTCATCCTGCAGTTGTTCATCAAAAAGACCACCACGGGCGCCACCATCGAGGCCATGGCCCAAAACAGGGAAGGGGCCCTCTTGGTGGGGATCGACATCAACCGGGTGGCCACCTTGACCTTCGCCATCGGCACGGGCCTGGCGGCGGCGGCGGCCGGCCTCGTGGGGCCGGTCAGTTGGGTTTATCCCACCATGGGGGCCATGCCCAATTTAAAAGCCTTCGTGATCATCATCCTCGGCGGCATGGGCAGTCTCCCCGGAGCGGTGGTCGGCGGCTACATCCTCGGACTGATGGAAGCGCTGTGCGCCGGGTATGTTTCGGCCAACTACGAACCCCTGTTCGCCTTTGGGGTCCTTATCGCCATCCTGGCTTTCAAACCGACCGGTTTGTTTGGAAAGGCCTAAGATTATGAAATCCTTTATCCAACGTTACCGCCACGCGCTGATTTGGATCGGGATCGCCGCGCTGCTGCCCGCTTTCATCCGGGACGACTATTACATCATGGTCCTGACCCTGTGCTGGATTTGGGCTATTCTCGCCACCAGCCACAACCTGATCCTGGGCTACACCGGACAGGCTTCCCTGGCTCAAGGCGCTTTTTTCGGCCTGGGCGCCTATTCCTCGTCCCTGCTCATGCTGCGCCTCGATTTCTCGTTTTGGGCGGCCCTGCCCGCGGCCGTCGCCATCACCGGGGTTTTCGGCCTGGCCATCGGGCTGGTGGCCCTGCGGACCAGCGGCAGCTATTTCGCCATCACCACCTTGATGTTCAACATCATCGTCACCACGGTCATCGATAAGTGGGACGGCCTGACCGAGGGCGGTCGGGGCTTGATGGGCATTCCTTCCCCAGGCCCCATTGGGCCCCTCGTCTTCGATTCCCGGATTTCCTATTACTACCTGGCCCTGGCCGCCCTGATCCTGGCCGTGCTAGTGGTCTATCAGATCATGCGTTCCATGCTGGGAAAATCGTTTCTAGCGGTCAGGGGAAACGAGCCCCTCGCCCGTTCCGTCGGCATCGACGCCATGAAAGCCAAGGTGACGTCCTTTACCATCAGCACCATGCTGGCCGGCTTCGGCGGCTGCTTTTACGCCGGATACCTCGGCTTCATCAGCCCGGAATCCACCAACTTCATGGTGACCTTCACTTCCCTGATCAACGTGATCATCGGCGGCATGGGGACCTTGGCCGGCCCCATCATCGGCACCGTGATCATCACCTTCCTGACCGAATATTTTCAAACCTTCGTGGAATACGCCACCCTCATGATGGGCCTGGTTCTGCTGCTGTTCATCATTTACCTGCCCGGCGGCATGGTTTGGGGAATCAGAACCATTCGGCTCAAATACCGGATGTCCCGGCAAAGGAGAATGGAAAATGCCCCTGTTGGAGCTTAGGAACGTCTCCAAGTTTTTCGGCGGCCTGGCGGCCCTGGCCGAAATCTCCTTCGGCGTCAACGAGGGAGAGACCTTGAGCATCATCGGGCCGAACGGCGCGGGTAAATCGACTTTATTTAACGTCATCACCGGGTTTCACCATCCCGACCGGGGAGATGTCAGCTTTTGCGACGAAAAAATTTCCCACCTGCCGCCCCATCGGGTGGCGGAGGCGGGAGTGGCCCGCACTTTCCAGATCACCACTCTTTTCCCGAATGAAACCGTCCTGGAAAACGTGCTGATCGGCTGCCGGCTCCGCACCCGCTCCGGAGTTCTGCGTTCCATTTTCCGGACCGGCCTCTGCCGGGCGGAGGAAAAGGACGCCCACGAAAAAGCCATGGACATACTCGGGTTTATCGGGCTCGCCACCCAAGCGCAATACCCGGCGACGCTCCTGCCCCAGGAAGCCCAGAAACGCCTGGCCATCGGCATCTCCCTGGCCACCGCCCCGCGAATACTGCTCCTCGACGAGCCCGTGGGCGGCATGAGCCTGGAGGAAGGGGACCAACTGGTCCGGCTGATCGGTCGGATGAAGGAACGGGGAGTGACCGTCGGCCTGATCGAGCATCGCATGAGGGTGGTCATGAGCATTTCCGACCGCATCGTGGTCCTGAACTACGGCCGGAAGATCGCCGAGGGGACGCCCGGGGAAATCCGGGCCAACTCCGAGGTGATCGAGGCCTATTTGGGGGAAGAGTATGCTGCTTGAACTGAAAAAGATATCGACCTATCACGGCTATGTCCCGGCCGTGCGGGATGTCTCGATTGACGTGCGGCAAGGAGAGGTCCTGAGCCTGCTGGGGGCCAACGGCGCCGGCAAAACCAGCCTGCTGATGACCGTTTCCGGGATTTACCGCCCCAAATCCGGAACCATTGTTTTTCAGGGTCGGGAAATACAGAAAGCCAAACCGGGCCAGATCGTCCGCATGGGCATCTCTCATTCTCCCGAGGATCGCAAGCTTTTCGGCAAAATGTCCGTTCTGAAAAACCTCCGGCTGGGGGCCTTTACCCGGACCGACGGCCAGGTCGCCATCGGCAAGACTCTCGGGTGGGTCTATGAAATTTTTCCGATCCTCAGGGAGCGGGCGGAACAGATGGCCGAGACGCTTTCCGGGGGAGAGCAGAAGATGCTGGCCATCGGCCGGGCCTTGATGGCCGACCCGAAACTCCTCGTCCTGGACGAGCCGTCCCTGGGGCTCGCCCCCATCGTCATCCGGCTGATCATGGACACGGTCAAGGCCATCAACGAGGCCGGAAAGACCATTCTCATGGTCGAGCAGAACGCCTCCGCCGCCCTGCGGGTGGCCCATCGCGGCTACGTCATGGAAGCCGGCCGGGTGGTCCTCGAGGGAGACAAAAAGTCCCTGATGGAAAACGAAGGCGTAAAGCAGGCCTATCTGGGGGCCTGAGCGGGGTTGGCGGCCGCGGCGGCCCGAAACTTTTATTTCAACCTTCGTCCCGGCCTGTTCCGTCCGGGACGAAGAAATCCGCGGAAGCGAGGGAGGTTGACAAAAGACTTTAATTTTTACCGTTAACTGTTTTGTTTTAAACATTTTTTAGGAGGGTCTCATGAGGAAATTGCTTTGCCTGTGCCTTATCGCCTTGACCGCCGCTTGCGTGGCTTGGCCTGTTTCCGTCGGCGCGGAGGAAACCTTGACCATCGGGTATTCCGGGCCCATCACCTTCGCCCGGTACGGTAAAAACTGCCTCGAAGGTCTTCAGATGTACGCCGAGGACCTGAACGCCGAGGGCGGGCTCAAGGTCGGCGACAAAACCTACAAACTCGAAGTCGTGGCCCTGGACGACAAATACAACCCGGAACTCTCGGCCAAGAACGCCATGCGCCTCTCCTCCAAGGAAAAGGCGCCCCTGGTCTTCGTGCCCCACAGCGGCGGGATTTTCGCCATGATGAAATTCAATCAGAAAAGCAATTTCATCATCGGCGCCTATTCCTCCGATCCCCACATCGACCGCTTGGTGGAAGAAAACAAAAACCCGTGGATCGTCAGAATTCCTCCCAACGACCGGGTCTATGTTTTCGGTTTCGCCAATCTGGCCATGGAAATGGGCATCAAAAACCTGGCCATGATCCCCGGTGCCCACCAGTACGCCAAGGATTGGGCCGACGACCTCCAGGCTTATTGGGAATACAAGGGCGGGAAAGTCGTGGCGCGGGAACCGGCCAACTATTACGGCCAGACCGATTTCTACCCCTACCTTTCCAAGGCCATCGAAGCCAAGCCCGACGGCCTTTTCCTCTGCGGCCCCTCCGATGTCTGCGCCAACATCGTCAAGCAGGCCCACCAACTCGGCTATAAGGGCAAGTTCATCATGTGCGACCAAGCCAAGTTGGACGAAATGGAATATACGGTCGGCGTGGAAGCCATCGAAGGCTCCATCGGCGTCATCAGCCTGGACCAACTCAGCCAGATGTCCACGGACCTGAGCAAGAATTGGCGGGACCAGTACCGCAAACGCTATAATTACGTCCCCACCTGGGAGGCGCTGCTGCATTACATGAGCCTGGACCTGTTCTGCCGGGCCATGAAAATGGCCGGGACGGTCGAGGACAAGGACGCCATTATGGCCGCCATGCCCAAAATCGCCCCCCCGACCCCGCCCTTTGTCGGCGGGCATGTCAATGACCTCGTCAACGGCGTGATTCGCCAGTGCCTGGCGGCCGACGCCTGGGTCCAGACCGTGGAAAACGGCAAGTTCTCCAAGCCCGGCTGGTGCGGACCGGCGGTCCTGCCCTTCGGGTACTATGAAATTCCCGGGAAAAAAGCCGAATAACGACCCGGACCACTGACGGACAGGGGCGGGGCCCGCGGCCCCGCCCCTTTTTAAGCTGTTGTTAGATTGATCTTTTTTAAAAAAAGTGAAGGTTCAATAAAATTTTTTAATATTTTTCATATTAATATAGTAAAATTTACCGATATTTTCGTTCCAGGCAAGGGAAATCGGTTTGATAAAACTCCACGGTTGGAAATGGTCGGCCAAGGGAGTAATAAATTAAGGAGAACAAGCAATGAAGGAAGCGGTTATTTTAAGTTCAGTCAGGACCGCCGTGGGCAAGTTTGGCGGGTCCTTGACGGCCCTGACCGACCGGGACCTGGGCGCCCTGGTCGTCAAGGCGGCCCTGGAGCGGGCGGCCGTCGCCCCGGACCAAGTGGACGAGCTTGTTTTTTCCCAGCAATATAGGACCGGGGTCCTGCCCGCCAACATGGCTCGCCCGGTGGCCGTCGACGCCGGCATTCCCATCAGGGTCCCGCAGTTTACCGTGGCCAAGGCTTGCGGCGGCTCGCTCAAAACGGTTTTCCTGGCCGCCCAGGCCATTAAGGCCGGGGACGCGGACTTGGTGGCGGCCGGAGGCGTGGAACATATGTCCAACGCCGCCTATCTGTTGACCAAGGCCCGGTGGGGATATCGGCTGGGGCATGGGCAGCTCATGGACCAATTGGTCCTGTTCGACCCCATCAGCGGCAACACCATGGGCGAGACCGCCGAGAACGTGGCCGAAAGATACCACATCAGCCGGGAGGACCAGGACGCCTTCGCCCTGGAAAGCCAGCAAAAAGCCGCCGCCGCGATACAGGCCGGACGGTTCGCGGATCAAATCGTTCCCGCGCCCCTGCCGCAAAAAAAGGGAGCGCCGGTGATGTTTGCCGTGGATGAACACCCGCGCCCCGAGACGACCCTGGCCGATCTGACCAAGCTCAAGCCGGTCTTCAAAAAAGACGGTTCGGTCACGGCCGGCAATTCGAGCGGCATGAACGACGGCGCCTCGGCCCTGGTGATCTCGTCCTGGGAAAAGGCCCGGGACTTGGGCCTCAAGCCCCTGGCGTCGATTATCGGATACTCGGCCGTGGGCGTGGAACCGGCGGTGATGGGCATCGGCCCGGTCGACGCCACGAGGCAGGTCCTGGCCAAAACCGGCCTGACCGTCGCCGACCTCGACCTGGTGGAGCTCAATGAAGCTTTCGCCTCCCAAAGCTTGGCCTGCATCAGGGAATTGGGGTTGGACCCGGCCAAGGTCAATGTCAACGGCGGCGCCATCGCCCTGGGTCACCCCATCAGCGCCACGGGCGGGGTTATACTAACCAAGTTGATCCATGAAATGCTGCGAACCGGAAAGTCCATCGGCCTGGCGACCATGTGCCTGGGCGGCGGGCAGGGCGTGGCCATTCTGGTCAAGAACGAGTCCTGATCCACCGACGGATCGGGGGTGGGAGTATCCACGGACCATGGGGTATGAATTCATAAAGGTGGAACAAGATGGGCCGGTCTTGACCGTGACCATCAATCGGCCGGACGTGATGAACGCCCTTCATCCCACCGCTTGTCGGGAAATGAACGAGGTTTTCAACGAGTTCGCCGCGGACCCGGGCGCCTGGCTGGCCATTGTGACCGGGGCCGGGGAAAAGGCTTTTTGCGCCGGCAACGACCTGCGGTGGCAGGCCAAGCATGGCCCCCAGGCCCTGCGGGAAGGTCTGGATTCGCTCAACGGAGGATTCGGCGGCCTGACCAGGCGGTTCGACTGCTTCAAGCCCATTATCGCCGCGGTAAACGGCCTGGCCCTGGGGGGAGGGTTTGAAATCGTCCTGGCCTGCGATGTGATCATATGCTCGGAAAAAGCCTTTTTCGGCCTGCCGGAACCGAAAGTCGGCCTCATGGCCGCCCAGGGCGGGGTTCATCGGCTGCCCCGGCGGATTCCCTACCACCTGGCCATGGGGCTGATGCTGACCGGAGACCGTCTGTCCGCCGCCAGGGCCCTGGAACTCGGCTTGGTCAACGAAGTCGCGTCCCCGGACGGGGTCCTGGCCGCGGCCAAGGCCTGGGCCGCCAGGATTTTGGAATGCGCTCCCCTGGCCGTGCGGGCGACCAAGGAAGCCGCTGTCCAGGGCTTGGGCATGCCCTTGCCGGAAGCAGTGACCCGGGTGTTCCCCGGCATTTCCCGCATGCGGGAATCACAAGATTACCGGGAAGGCCCCCGGGCCTTCGCCGCAAAACGGAAACCCGCGTGGAAGGGTGAATGAGATGAAACGCGGCCGGCCCGCCGGTTTCGAGGGGGCCGGAAAAACTTTTTACACAGCGGGCGAAAGCTCGCACGCGCGACGAAAAGGAGTATCAGGAATGAATATTGACGATGTGAAAAACATTGCGGTTATCGGCGCCGGCAACATGGGGCATCAGATCGCCCTATTGTGCGCCATCCATGGCTACAAAACCACCTGCACCGACGTCAGCGGCGACGTCCTGAAAAAAGCCGAGGCCTTCGCCGATTCCTACCTGCCGGGCCGGGTGGCCAAGGGCAAAATGACCGAGGAGGTCGCCAAGGCGGTTCGCGCCAGGATCAGCTTCACCTCCAGCCTGGAAGAAGCGGTCAAGGACGCCGATTACGTCATTGAAGCGGTCCTGGAAAAACTGGACCTCAAGAAGAAAATTTTCACCGATCTGGAAAAATTCGCCCCGGCTCACGCCATCCTGGCCAGCAACAGCTCGGCCATTGTCAGCTCCAAGTTCGCCGGCGTCACCAAGCGGCCGGAAAAAGTCGTCAACCTGCACTTTTTCAACCCCGCCTTGGTCATGAAGCTGGTGGAAGTCGTGCAGGGGCCCCATGTCTCCGACGAGACCGCCAAAATATCCATGGAACTTTGCCGGAAATTGGAAAAAGTCGGCGTGCATCTGAAAAAGGAAGTCGAAGGCTTTCTCCTTAACCGGATTTTCGGCGCCATTACCCGCGAAGCCCTGTGGCTGCTGGAAATGGGCGTCGCCTCCTTCGACGACATCGACAAGGCCCAGGTTTATGGCGCCGGTCACCCCATGGGAGCGTTCAGGCTGATGGACCTGACCGGGATCGACCTGGCCTACACCATGAGCATGGAAAAATTCCAGGCTTCCGGCGACCCGGCCGACCTGCCGGCGCCCAGCATAGTGGAAAGATACATGAAGGGCGATTTCGGCGAAAAAACCGGCAAGGGCTGGTACGACTATTCCAAGAAAAAATAAGGGTTGGAACCGACTTGGCCCGGTCGGGCCGCCATGCCTGGCCGGCCCCGCCCGGGGGGCCGGCGAAACGTTCACGGTCGCTCTAGCTTGAAAGGCCGCCGTCCTTTTGGCTAGGCGCCGTTAGTAGACCCGTCGAACCCGGAAGACGGCGCGGAGGCGTCGGAAAGCTGAATATTTCCGGCTTCTCCGCCGCCAAGCCCGACGCCGGAAAATGCCTTGCCCCGTTTTTTAGCTTGAACACGGCCAGGCTTTTTTCCAAGTGGGCGGCCTGGGCGGAAAGCTGAACCGCCGCGGAGGCGGTCTGCTCCGAGTTGGCGGAGACGGTGTAGGTTACTTGCTCGATCTGATCAAGGCCAAGGTTTATCTGCGTGATTCCCTCGGCCTGTTGGGTGCTGGCCGCGGAAATTTCGTCCATCAAGTGGGAAGCGCATCCGATTTTATCCACGATTCCCTTCAGCGATTCGGCCGTCAGGTCCAGCAGCTTGGTGCCTAGATCGACTTTCCTGACCGATTCCTGAATCATCAGCTCTGTTTCGTGAGCGGCCTTGGCGCTTCTGGCCGCCAGGTTCCTCACTTCCTGGGCGACCACCGCGAAACCCTTGCCATGCTTGCCGGCCCGCGCCGCTTCCACGGCCGCATTGAGGGCCAGTAGGTTGGTTTGAAAGGCAATATCATCTATTGTCTTAATTATTTTGGAAATTTCCTTGCTCGCCTCCTGGATGCCCTTCATGGCGGAAATCATTTCCTCCATCTGGTGGTCACCCGCGTCCGCCGCTTGCCTGGCCTCATTGGTCAATTTGTCAGCTTCCCGGGCATGTTCGGCGTTCATTTTGGTTTGGGAGCGGACCACGGTCAGGGAGCTTGTTATTTCTTCCAAGGACGCGGCCTGTCTGGAGGCGCCCTCGGACAGGGATTGGCTGGACCCCGAAACTTGCCTGCTGCCGGCGGAAACCTGCGCCGAGACTTGCCTCGTCGCCCATATGACTTGGTTCAACTTCAAAACCATGGTTTGGAGGGCCGCGCCCAGCATGTCCTTGTCCGAGGCGGTCCTGATCTCCGAGGACAGGTCCCCGTCGGCGATTTTCAGGGCTAATTGGGCTTTTTCCTCGAGGCCCGCGGTCATTTCGCCCAGGGCCGAACTCAATTCACCTATTTCATCCGTCTGTTCTAGGCCCATCCGTTCCCCAATTTCCCCCCGGGCGACGTTCTTGAGTATCTTGACGCTTGTTTGAAGCGGGCCCTCCACGTACCGGAGACAAAACCAGAAGGCCGTCAACAAGGAGAGGACGATCACCGCCACGACCGCGAGAGCGATGAAAATCACCTGGTTCTTCATTTCCGCGTTCAGGATTTTTTTCCTCTCGATAATCTCGGAGCGAATGTCGTCGACGTAAATTTCCGCCCCTATGACCCATTTCCACTCGGGGAAAAAGCGCACAGAGGCCATTTTTTGGCCCGCGCGCCCGTTGCCAGGCCGCTGAAACTCAACCATCCCGTGACCGGAACCCACCGCCTGATCGACCATTTCCCGATAGGCCGCCCGGCCGGCCCCGTCCTTGAAGCTGGAAATGTCTTTACCCTTTAACTCTTCATCCGGATGGATCAGGGCGACGCAGTCCGCGCTCAAAACAAACGTGTACTCGCCTTGACCGAACTGCAGGGCCCGCAGGGTTTCCAGGGCCCGGCCTCGGGCCTCTTCCTCGGCTTGGTCGACATAGACGCCGGTTCCGACGATCCAATCCCAAGGCTCGAACAAGCGCACATAGGAGATTTTCCTCACCCAACGCTTTGTATCCAGCGGATGGGGCCAGGGATACATCACAAAGCCTTCCTTTTGAGGCGAGTCCTTGGTTTTTTTCACCATTTCCTGAAACATCGGGGTTTTGGTCCCCTCGGCCAGGACGATTTGGCCATCCTTGGAAAATTGGGCGAGGTCCTGGCCGTCCAATTGCGGAACAATAGGATGCATGATCATGCTAGGCTTGGCGTCGTTGATCCAGAAGTAACCCGAGCCGCCGTAGCGAAATTGTCCAATCTGCTTTTGAGCCCTGGTCTTGGCGTCCTGGACCATTATCCGCCGCTGTTCCTCCTGGCCCGAGACGTTCGGACCTATTTTGTCATATTCGGCTTGAATTATTTTCAGGGGCAGGTCGACGAGGTCCTTGAGGTGAGGGCCGAAGCGGTTGATGATGGCCTCGGGGGAAGTCGACAAGTTATACGACCGGTCCACCACGGTGAAGGCGGCCTGGACATGGTCGTTCAACTTTTGTTGGGCTTGTTCGGTCAGGCTTTTTTCGATGGCGGCCATATCGGCCTTCACTCTCGATTGGGTCTGTAAAACCGTATAACCGCCGAAAATAACAGCTAAAAGCACAACCATGCACGTGAAGGTCAACATTATTTTTTGTCGTATTTTAAGATTCTTGAACAATTGCTTTTTCATGGGAGACCTCTCCTTGCTGCCCGAGAAATGGTTATGCAACTAAAAAAAGATTTTTTTCAAATAGTTACCTAATATATAACCGCGAGTCGAGTTCACCGGAAAAAGCGGCGACCACCCGATTTCTCGGCCGGACGACAAGTTGGGGGGTCAGGGAGAAGAATAGGGGAGAGGTGGACCTGGGCAACGGTTAAGACGCCGCCCCAACCTTTCGCCTTTTCATTTCGTTGGCTTCCCCCCGGGGGGAAGGACAATTTTCACTGTAACTTAATTTTAACACAAATTACCGCCATGGAATATAAAATAAGTGAACATCCGGGGAGGGGCGCGGGTTGATCAGTTCAAGATTTTATTTTAAAGCATTCTTTTTTTTATGAAATTAAAGTTGATAATTAATTTTATACATTAGATAATATTTTTTGCTTGACGCCGTTTTATCCAGGACCGGGCCGCGGCTGTCGTCCATCGGCCGGTTGGCCGGCCCTCTCCCCCCGCGCAACCTCGAAGGCGGACTATCTGCGGCGGGATGAGTCCCGGGGTATAAAAATTGATTAATTACCGGCCGGGTTCGTTTTTTTTTCTTTGGATATTGGCGGCGGTAATGTTAATAGAAAAAATGCGATTACAATCCCTTGCCGGATGCCTAGCCCTAGCCCTCTTGCTTCTTCCGACCCACTCTTGGGCCGGGGAGGAGCCTCTTGTTGTTTCAATTACTCGCGTGACCTTTCAGTTTCGGGAAAAACCCTTTATCCATGTATTCACCGACGTCGTCGATTCCTCCGGCAAGGCCGTCATCGGCTTGACGGAAAAAAATTTCCAAATTCGTGTTGGAGGAGGGGAGCCGGTCAAGGAGCCTTTTCGGGTCATGCCTTTCGCGGCTTCGGAAAAAGACCTCTCATATGTAATTCTTTTGGACAGAAGCAGGGACCTGGCCGCGTCCTTGACCCTCATTAAAAAAGGGGCGGCCTGTTTTCTGAATAACATCGGCTTCAGGTACAAGGGCGCCCTGATGGTTTATACCGATGAACCAGCCGTGCTGACCGGTCCGACCTCGAACCACTCCCGGCTGCTGCAAGCCTTGAATGAGATCACGCCCGGTCCGGGACAGGTCCGGTTGTTCGACGGCCTCTTGGCCGGGACGACGATCTTGGAAAAAACCGCGGCCGGCGAGGATAGCCCTGTCTTTCGCCAAGCCTTGGTCTTGCTGACCGAGGGACTGGACCAAGGAAGTCAGTTTTCCATGGATGCGGCCAAGGCCAAAATCCTGGAAACCGGGGCGTCCCTGTTTGTCCTGGGCTACGGCGAGGGCCAGGGTGAAATATGGCGCGAGCTTAAGTGGTTGGCCGAAAAGAGCGGCGGGGCTTTTTTCAATACCGGCCCCGAGGAATTCGAGGCCAACCTGGCCGCCGTGGCCGATCGGTTGAGATTCCAATATGTCGTGACTTGCCCGGTTGACCACGAGGACTGGCCCGCCTCGGCGGCCAGGATAAATGTTGCGGTGGGAACAGGGGGACGCCGGGGAGAAGGGACCGTTGAATTCACGGCCCCATTTTTTCCCCGGCATGAATTCTCGTTTGGCGAACGACACTTGATGCCGGGTCTTTTTTTGCTGGGCGCCGTGGTGTTGGTTGCGGTCGCCTTGGCGATAAGGGGATCGGTTAGGCTTTAAAAACCTAAATTGGCCAACATTTTGTCGACCTCATCCTGATCCAGCCGTCCTTCGCCGCCTGGTCCGGCCAAATCGGAATTGGCGGCCTGGGATATTTTTTCCATCATCTTGTCGACTTCATCCTGGGCCAGTTGTTCAACTTCCTTCGGGGAAACGACTTGTACTTCCTTCTTCTGCTTTATTTTCGCGCCAAAGGCGACCAGCAGGCTCAGAAGCTGTATTTGGACGTCGGAAATGAGACGAACGATCTTGAAAATCCTCTGGCCGGATAGGTCCTGAAAGGAGAGGGCCTCCATTATTCCGGTCAGGTGATTGGTAATCCTCTTGACTATTTGGTCCGTGCCGTCCACGGAATGAATAATGGTTTCCCGGTCCTCGTTTTTTACCTGGGTGAAATCCGGGTCAACTTCCCGCGGCTCAGCCTCTTTATCTCCGATGTCTTCCAGGCGCTTTTTTTCCTTTTCAAGATGATCCAGGTTTTTGTCGATCAGGTCCAGCAGGGTCTGGATCGTTTCCGAGGAAACGACTTGGCCGACAACGCCGGCCCCTCCGGTTGGCGCGGGGGAAGGAAGGGGGATGTCTTCCAAGGGGAGTTCGACTTCCTCCTCGGTGACTTGGCCTTCCACCGGCAGGACCGCGTCCAGAAAAATGTTGGCCGCGGTTTGATTCATTTTTTTCAAGACCTGCTTGTACTTTTCGTTGGAAGCGGCCTCGAAGAGGCACTTGAGGATCGAAGTGATGGGGAAATTAAAAAAATTGTCCTCCACGTCAGCCGTGGGCGCCAAATCCGAAAGGGTTTGAATGACGGTTTTTAGATCGAAAGCGGCTTTCTGGTCTCCACGCATCGCCTTAATATGGCTCTTGACGGTTTCATTGGTGCAAAGCTCATACAGCGTCTGAAAGACCACGTCGGGATCGAAACTGTATTTTTTTATTATTTTCCTGGGAGGCGCGACCGCGGGCGCGACCGCGGGCGGGGGCGCGAGCGAACCGGCGGACAGGGCTTCCGCTTGGGGCAGTTGGTCTATCAGGTTCCGGAGCTTCGTCTCGGTTTCAATAATCATGCCCAGGAATGCGGGAGTGACTTCGCCGGAGTCCAAGTCCGTCGGCCCGTCGGCCCCGTTCTCCTCGAAGACGTCGCTCCCCCAGTCCAGGTCCTTTTCGCCCAGGGTCATGAATTCCATTTCCTTCAGGGACCCCAGGGTGCTTTCCACTTCCTGGAGGTCTTCCTGAATGGACTCGGCTAGGTCCATGATATCCATGGTGGCCTTCTCGGTCATCTGGACGATGTCTTCCAATTGTCCCTTGGCGTCCTCGAGCTCGATGCCGGTTTTTTTGATATCGACGCCCTTCAGGGTTGGACCTGGTATTTCTTTAATGGAAAGAGATAGTTGCCGGGCCAGCTTTCCGATTTCGTCGTACATTTCCTCCGATATCTCGCGGAAAAACATGTCCTCGAGCTCGGAGTCGGCCCGGGGGGTCGGAGCAGGCGGCGCTTCCTGCCGTTGGACTTCTCTAACCACCACCTTCTCAACCACTTTGGCGAGGCTGCTATCTTGGGTGACCGTGATATTATAGATGGCGTCCGGCGTCTTGATGCGAAAGACGCCGGAATTGAGTTCCAAGTTGATCACCGGCAGGTTGGAATCCATTTTTTTCCCTCAGTCCATAATTCGGCCCAGAAACTGGACCCCGATTTTATAACAGCCCGCGCTTGAATCGAATTCAGACCTTCTGACTTCCGCTATGGCCGTAATCGGGGCTTCGGAGCTTTCGCCGCCTTCGACCAAGTCATCCCCCTCCAGCCGCCAGCCTTTGATGAATATTTTAAGCATCAACTGTTTTCCTTCCGAAAAATTCTCGGAGGAACGGAACATCAGGCCTCCCCCGCCCAGGTTTTTAATGATGCTTGATTTCAGCTCGTCTTCCCGACCGAGGAACGGGAAGGGGCCGTATTCGATGCGATATTCGGTACTGGCTCGTAAAAACCGCCGGAGTTCCGCCACTTGGGGGCACC
Organism: Pseudomonadota bacterium; assembly: GCA_043806915.1. Taxonomy (GTDB): domain Bacteria; phylum Desulfobacterota; class Desulfarculia; order Adiutricales; family JAGVGV01; genus JAZDGM01. Next base: position 21,621 of record JAZDGM010000007.1, read on the forward strand.
TCTCTGCCTAATATCCTTAAAATCATATCGAGAACGACAATAAGTGTCAATTGATGTTTTTTTCGGCCGCCGCGGGTCTTGACTTAAATAAAAAATAAACCGGCTATAACTGCCTCGCCCAGCCCGGGCGCGGGACGTAACCATTCTCTCCACTCCAGGAGCCCGCCGACCGGCCCCGCGGTCAATTTAGGTGTATAACTATAAGATATCAAAAGAGTATTTAGTTTGCAACCGGACAAGACCCGGCGGTCGCCGCGGAAATTCGACGGGATCGGCCGAGGAGTTCATTTCCCGCGTGTTCGTCGTGAGAGTTAAAAACGGGAGTGAGCCGCGACGGAACATGATTTTCCAAGTCCCGGGGTCGCGCGGCCAAGTTCGCGGTTTGTACTTGTTTTCCCTTTTTCGCCTTTAATCCTTGACAAATATCGACCTGGGATAGTAAAAAAATTCGGCCTAGTTACGATTTGCGACCGGCTGGTTGGGAGTCGACAACCTGCCGCAAGAGTGAATTATCGCCTTCGAGGACGGGAAGTAATAAAACGGTCCGCGCCGGAACCACAAGCGCGAGTCGGGCGCCTTGTCGGTTTGCGAGGTCCGGAACGCCGGTCGGCGGGTGACGCGGACCACGACCAATCGATATATCCGTAAGTTGAAAGGAGTTTTACTCATGGCCCAGATGCCGTTTTATGAGGTCAATCAAGCGATCGTGTTAACTGGCGGCGACGACCTGAATCTTTGCATGCAATGTGGTCTTTGCGCCGGGCTTTGCCCCTGGCGCGAGGTCGGAGGGGAATTTTTCATCCGTCAAATGATCCGCATGGGGCAGCTCGGAATCGAAGGTTACGAATCCGATGACATCCTTTATGGTTGCACCACCTGTAACAAGTGCGTCATCAACTGCCCCCGCGGGGTCAAAATCATTGATATCGTGCGGTCCATGCGGTCCATTATCGCCGAGACCGGCGCCATTCCCGGGGCCCTCAAGACCATGAGCGGCAGTTGCCACAGCAACGGCAACCCCTGGTCCGAGCCGCGGGAAAAGAGGATGGACTGGGCCGAGGGTCTCGACGTTCCCAAGTTTGAAGAAGGCGTCGAGTACCTGCTCTATGTCTGTTGTACTTCCTGCTATGACAAGCGTAGCCGCAAAATCGCCCGCGGCGTGGTGGAACTCCTCAAGAAGGCCGGCGTTTCCTTTGGAGTCATCGGAACCGAGGAAAGCTGCTGCGGCGAATCCGTCCGCAAAATCGGGGACGAGGAAGGCTTCGGCAAACTGGCTTCCAGCAATATCAACCTCTTCCAGGGCAAGGGCGTCAAAAAAATCATCACCACCTCCCCCCACTGTTACTGGACCTTCAAGAATGAATACCCGGACCAAGGCGGTGAATTCGAGGTCATCCACGCCAGCCAGTTGTTGAATCAACTGGTGGCGGACGGAAAATTGACTCCTTCCGGCGCGTACGGCAAAAAAGTGGCTTATCACGATCCTTGCTACTTGGGGCGTCACTCCGAAATTTATGACGACCCGCGGCAGGTCCTTAAAAAAGCCGGAGCCGAACTGGTGGAGATGGAAAGGGAAAAACGGATGTCCCTTTGCTGCGGCGGCGGCGGCGGGCGCTTGTGGATGGAAACCGAGCCCGAACAACGGTTTTCCTATCTGCGCGTCCAGGAAGCGGTCGACGCGGGAGCTGAAATTCTGGCGACCGCCTGTCCCTACTGCATCTCCATGTTGGAAGACAGCGTCAAGACCCGGAACCTCGACGAAACCCTTCAGATCAAGGATATTTCCGAGATTCTGGCGGAAACCTGTTAGTTTCCCGCCGGGCCGGGACTCGGGCGCGGCTCTTTCCCGGAGCCCGGCAAGCGGATTGAACGCGTTGGCGAGAAACAGGCTCCGGTACTTGAACATGCAAGCGAGCGCATTCCCCGCGGCTTGCCGCGGGGAGCTTCAATAAACAAGTCTAGGACCGGAAGATTCGCGCCAGGGCCGCCGAAATTGAACGGCGGCCCTTTTTTTACTCCGATGGAACCATTCGCCGGCGCCGCTCGAAAAGCGCCATTGGGAATAGGTCGTGGTATTTTCGAGGCGCCCCGCGGCTAGATGGTCATAATAGCGGTTCGTGCTAGTAGGGCCGCCAACAGGCCCGCGCCCCGCCGGCGGGGAGGGGGGCGCCGGACGCCCGGCGGTAAAGCGGCTAGCCTTTCAAATAAAAGCACAAAAGAACAATGTCACGAGAATTGAAAATGAATTTTTGCCCCGAGTGCGGGGGACGGTTCCACCTTCAAAAAACGAAGCGAACCGGCGTTAGGGAACTGCCCGTTTGCGAACTCTGCGGCCTGGTGTTTTATCCCGACCCTAAGCTCGCGGCGGCCTGCCTGGTTGAAAAGGGCGGTCGAATTCTTCTGGTGCGGCGGGCCCGCCCCCCTGAAGTCGGTCGCTGGTGCCTGCCGGGTGGGTTCGTGGACCGGGGGGAGCCGGTGGAATCGGCCGCCGCCCGGGAAGTGGTCGAGGAAACCGGCCTGGAAGTGGAAGCGACCAGGCTGTTCGGCCTGTATTCCTATCTCGACTATCCTATTGTAGTGGCAATTTTCGAAACGCGGATCACCGGAGGCGAGCAGCGGACCAGTCCGGAATCAACCGAGGAACGTTGGTTTACCGCCCAGGATATCCCGTGGAATGAGCTGGCCTTTCCCTCGGCTAGGGACGCCTTGGGGCAATGGGCGCAATCCAGGACCCGCTAACTGTCGACGCTTGGCCTGAATACTATTTGGTCTGGTATTGTTTTAATTCCTCCGGACCCGGCTGGACGATCCAGGGGGGAGGGAGTTTGTACTGCTTGGCCAAGGCCGCTCCGACTTCCCGCGCGGCTTTTTGGGAGGAAAAAAAGCCCAGACGGAGCCGGTGCCAATTTTCGCCTTTTAAATTCACCATGTAGGTGTAGACCCGATAGGACGATTGGGATAGCAGTTGGAAATAGTGCTTCGCTTCTTCCTGGTTTTTGGTCGAGAGGGCGTTAATCACCCAGGTCGACTTGGCCGAGGGTTTGGCGCGGGATGATTTCCTTGTTCCGGGGGCGGAGCTTGGGGCCGAGGCGACCGGCGGCGTCACGGCCGGGGGTTGAACCTGGGGTGGTTCGGAGGCCGGCTTGGTTTCGGTCACGGCCTCGCCTTGACTTCCCGCCGCGCCCTGGGCGGAAGCCGAGGCCGGGGCTTGTGGCTCGGAAGGAATAACTTGGTCGGACGGGGGAGGCGTCGCCGTTGCTTGATCCCGTCCGAAAGTCGCCGTCATGTCGGCGACGACGCCGGCTGAAGGTCCCTCGCTAACGGCCGCTTTTTCTCCTGGTCCGGCCGGAGGCGGAACGTCGGCCGGGTTAATAACCGGCTGGGGCGTCGGGATGGCGGTCGATTCGGGGCCTGGCGGGGGCGGAGCGGACGCGGAGATTGACGGGGCGGCCTCACCGGTCTTGCCGGCGGCGTCGTTCCCGGCCAAGGAAATTTTTTGGTTCAGCTTGGGTTGTATGGGGGTCTGGGCCTGACTGTCCTTAAGCGCGGCTGTTTTTTCCAGGCTGGGGGAAGAACCGGCGAGGGGGGACAAAAACAGCATGTATCCCGCGGCCCCCGCGGCGACAACGGCCAGTAGGATCAGTAGGAGTACAAGGCGACGATTCGGTTTGACAGGCGGTTTGTTCATGTGATCCCCTTTGGGCCGGGGCCAGCGTCCGGCCCCGGCTAGGATGCCACATTAACAGGTTTGACGCCCCAGGTCAAAGGCTTTGAGGTTCATTTCCAGAAATTTGGGTTTGGTGTTTTCCTTGATGGCGTCCTTCAGGTTTTCCACGGAAATGGGGAGTTCGGCGTTTTTGGCCATGACTCCCAACATGACCATGTTCAGGGCGAGAACCGAACCGGCCTGATGGGCCAGTTCGTCCGCGTCAAGAAAAACCAGTTTCTTGACCCTGGGCCGGATTTTTTCGAAGGCCGCGGATACATCTGGGTAAACGCCCTTGCCAATCGCCACGGTGAAAGGCGCCAGGGGATGGGAATTGCTGATTATCACCGTCTTGGACGAGCATTTGGGGGCGGCCCGGAGAGTCTCGGATGGTTCAAAGCCCAGGAGAATATCCGCTTCCCCGTCGGAAATAATGGGGCTGTTGACATCCCCCATGGTCACGGCGGATTCGACCACGCCGCCCCGGCGGGCCATGCCGTGAACCTCGCTGACGTTGACGTTGATTCCCGCCAGCAGGGCGGCGTATCCGATAATGGAAGTCGCAAGGATGGTTCCTTGACCGCCGACTCCGGTGATATGGATTCGAGTGGCCGTCATTACTATTCTCCTTATTTGGCCGGCCGAATGGCGTGTTCGGGGCAAACCTGGGCGCACACCGCGCAGCCGATGCAAAGGTCGGGGTTGATCATAACGCTCTCGCCTTCCAGGTAAAAGGCGGGGCAGGCCAAGGTATTGAGACAGTCCCTGTGGTTCCGGCATTTTTCAGCGTCGATGGTAAAGGCGGGACGCTTGGGCAGGCGACCTATCTTCTTGGCGTACAAGGGACAGAATTCCTGGGAAATGATCACCGACACGCCCTCGCGGCCCATGGCCGCCGCCACGGCGTCCTCGGCCTTTTTCAGGTTTCTCGGCTGGATCACCTGAAGGTCCTCGACTCCCAGGGCCCGGACCAGCCCCTCGATGCTAATTTGGGTTTTATCGCGTCCGACCGCCGTCGCATCCACCCCGGGGTTGGTTTGGTGCCCGGTCATGGCCGTGGTGCCGTTGTCCAGAATCACCAACAGAACGTTGTGCTTGTTGTGAATTGCGTCGACCAGTCCGGTGATCCCGCTGTGGAAAAAGGTTGAATCTCCAATAAAACCGACGGCTTTTTGTCCGGTGGCCTTCGATATTCCACAGGCCGAGCTGATGGATGAACCCATGCACAACAGGAAATCGGCCGCGGAAAGAGGGGGCAGGACCCCCAGGGTGTAGCAACCGATGTCCGTGGGGTAGATGGTCTGCTCCCCGGCGACTTTTTTCACCGAATGGAAAGTGGAACGGTGCGGGCAACCCGGGCACAGGTTGGGGGGACGACCGGGGATCGGCGGCATGTCGGCCAGTTCCAACTTGGCGACTGGGGTATAGGGGACATCGAAAAAGCGGGCGGTTATATTCCTGACCAGACCGGGATCATATTCGAAAAGGCGTGAAAACAAATCCTTGGCTTTGCCGCCGATGGGGAGGGTCAACCCGGCCTCCTGGGCCGCGGCCTTGGTTTCGGTCTCCATGAAGGGCTCAAGTTCCTCGACCACCAGGACTTTTTTCTTGCCTTCCAGGAATTTTTTTACCAGGTTTTTGGGGAAGGGGTGCGAGAATCCCAGACGGAGGACCTGAACCTTGTCCTTCAATCCCAGGTCGGCCAAGGCGTCCGTCACGTAGGCGTGGGACACGCCATTGGTAATAATTCCCCAGTCTCCCGCGCCGGTTAGAAAATTGAACCTGGACGAATCGGCCATGCTTTCCATTTTGTCATACTTGGCCAGGAGTTCCCGGTGCAAAACCCTTGAAACAGCCGGGATGGCGACTTTCTTGAATGGGTCCTTGGTGAATTTTCCCCTAGTGACCGGGGTTTTCAACGGACCGGTTTCGACCACCCCGCGGGAATGGTTGATTCTGGTGGTGGTGCGCAGGATGACCGGAAGCTTCATCTCCTCGGAGAGTTCGAAGCCGTAAATGGTCATCTCCTTGGCCTCGGCCGGACTGGAGGGTTCCAGGATCGGCAGGTGGCTCAACTTGCCGTAAAACCGGTTGTCCTGTTCGTTCTGACTGGAAAACAACATGGGATCGTCCGCCGAAAGGAGCACCAACCCGCCTTCGACGCCGATGTACGCCAACGTCATCAAGGGGTCGGCCGCGACATTGACGCCCACGTGCTTCATCGTCACCAGGGTCCGGATTCCGGCCGCGGCGGCGCCGGCGCCGACTTCCAGGGCGACCTTCTCGTTGGTGGAATACTCAAAATAAATATCCGTTTCCGGCGCCAGTTGAAAGAAAGTGTCAGGCACCTCGGAGGAGGGCGTTCCCGGGTAACAGGACACAAAGGCGACGCCGGCCTCGAGCGCTCCCCTGACAATGGCGAGATTGCCTAATAGCAACATCTTTTCGCCGGCTTGGGGATTTAACAAAGGATGCATTTTTCACCTCACCAAAAACCTTCTCTGTTGATGTTACGGCCAGGACCGCGGAAAAAAAATTATTTTCCCCTCTCGTCGATAACCCTTTTGGCCTTCCCTTCGCTCCGGGCGATGGAATTGAAGGGCGCGATGGAAACCGGGACCTTGATGCCGATCGTTTGGTTGATATGCGAGGAAACCTTTCCGGCCAAGGACGATAGGGCTTCCTGTCCCCGACCGTAAACCTCTTCCTTGACCTCGACTTCCAGCGTCAAGGAGTCGAGGTAGCCCTTTTTGAAGACCCGGATAAGATAGTGGGGCTCCATCTCGGGTATTTCCAGGAAAACCGATTCAACCTGGGAAGGAAAGACATTGACTCCGGAAATGATGAGCATGTCGTCGAATCGTCCGGTAATTTTTTCGAAAACAACCAAGGTCCGTCCACAGGAGCACTTGATCCTCTTGAGCGTGGTGATGTCCTTGGTTCTGTACCTGATAAGAGGCATGGCCCGGCGTTGCAGCGCGGTGAATACCAGTTCGCCCTGTTGACCCTCGGGAAGGGGTTCCTCGGTCACGGGGTCGATAATCTCGGGGTAGATGTGGTCCTCGTTAATATGGAGGTTGTATTCCGCGCAGGAAAAGGCGACGCCAGGCCCCATCATTTCCGTGAGTCCATAGGCTTCGTGGGCCTTGATGCCCATTCGTTCCTCTATTTCCCTACGCATGGCCACCGACCAGGGCTCCGCGCCGAAGCTGCCGACCCGCAGGGGCCAGTTTCTGATGTTCAAGCCCATTTTTTCGGCCCGTTCGGCCATGGTCAGGGCGTAGGTCGGAGTGCAAAGCAGGACCGTGACCCCGAAATCCTTCATCAGCGTGAGTTGGCGTTCAGTCAAGCCGGAAGAGGTGGGCACCACGGCGCAGCCGATCTTCAGCGCTCCCTGGTGAAAACCCAAGCCGCCGGTGAACAACCCATAGCCGTAAGCGTTTTGGCAGATATCGTCGGACCTGATTCCTTGAGCCCAAAAGGTGCGGGCCATGCATTCCGACCAGGCGTCCAGGTCCCCGGCGGTGTAAGGACCGGTGATCGGCTTGCCGGTGGTGCCCGATGAAGCATGAATGCGGACCACTTCCTTCATGGGGACGGCGCAAAGGCCAAAAGGATAATTATCGCGGAGGTCGTTTTTCACGGTGAAGGGGAAATGGCGCAAGTCTTCAAGAGACCTGCAATCCTCCGGCTTGACGCCCCGCTCGTCGAACGCCTTTTTATAGAAAGGCGTTCTTTCGTAAACCCATTTTAAGGTCGCTCGCAGGTTCTCGAGTTGGCCGACCCGTCTCTCCTCGACATCCATGGTCTCATTTTTCGCATCCCAATACTCCGACATCAAAAGCCCCTCCTTAACATGGTGACTTGGCTTGCAATATTCTCTTTTCGACCGCCCCCCGCCCCAGGAAGGCTCCTTTTCCCGGAACGCCGACGTGTTCGGAATTTCTGGAATTCAAGACGCCAGCGCTATCTTGTAATTACTTTATGATTATATTTTAGCCAAACTAACCGCCCGAGGGTGGGGGTGTCAAGCAAAATTAGTGGCGAGCCTTTTTTTTAGTCCGGTCATTTTCGGTTCGGCCGAATTTGACCGGTCGTCAGGCTTTGAAGCGGGCCGGATTTCTCGCGGCTGGTCGCGGGGAACTTCATTCCGATAAATCTTCCAACCGGGCCTCGACCAGGGGTGAATCCGGCGAGGTGGGAAATTTTTCCAGGAAAGTGGAATAGGATTTCCGGGCTTTGTCGGTTTCACCCATGGCCTGATAGTCCCGCCCCAAGGCCCGGTAGGCTTCTTCCTTTAGCATCTGTCCAGGAATATTGATGATTTCCTCCCAGCGGGCCGCGGCTTTTTTATAGTCGCCCTGGGTTTCGTATATATTCGCCAGTGTGCTCAGGGCCGCGGCTCGAATATGCCGCTCCTCGTTCCCGCCGGCCTTTTCCACAAAGGCCAGAAGAGCTTTTTCGGCTTTTTCATAATCCTTTAATTTAAAATAAAGGGCGCCCAGGTCGATTAAGGCGTGGCGGGCGGCGTTGGACCCGGAATGATCGGAGATGAATTTATCCAGTTTTTCCACGGTTTGGCGGACGGTCTGCTCGTCGGGGCTAGGGTTCGAGGACACGGCCGCGATGGCTTGGTTATAGGATGTCATGGCCTGGCGGGCGGAATATTTATTGTACGAAGTAATTCCAATCCCGAGCAGGATCAGCGTGGCGGCGATAATGACCCCCATGGTGAACTGCTTGGAATTGACGCGGACGAATTCGTAGGCTTTTTCCGAAAAGGTCAGGAATTCATCGGGGGTTTTGAGGAGTTCTTTTCTGGATATTTTTTTTTCGACCATTTTTCACTTCTTTTTAAAAAGTTCTTCCAAGGCGTTCCTGGTTTGGGCGGCGTCGTTTAAACCCGAGGACGAGGTTCCCGGAATGAAGTATTCGCAAGTATTCCGCGCTTCGTCGTCCCGGACTTTTTCAGCCATGGGCTCCCGACAATGGTTGGACCGTCCGGGATCATAGTGACCGCAATTGCGGCAGACATGAAAATCCATGCCGCAATGGGGACATAATTCCCGGAAGGATACCTTGCCATCCACGGGGACTTCTTTATGACAGAAGAAACAAACAGACATAACGGCATGAAAAATAGGATAACCTGGGCGGGAGGTCAAGAAAAATCTTGAAAAAAGGCGAATGGTTCAGGAGTCGACGGAAGTTATTCCCTCCCTGATGGCGAATTTGGTCAGCTCGGGCAGGGTTTTAATGTTCAACTTCAACATGATCTTGCGGCGGTGGGTCTCGACCGTGGACGGACTGACGTTGAGGGCCGCGGAGATTTCCCTGGTGGTCTTGCCTTCGGCCAGCATTTGGAGTACTTCCCGTTCTCTCGGGCTCAGGACCGAGGACGGCGTCGGCCCGCCGGACCCGGGACGCGCTATTTTATCCAGGACAATGGCGGTTATGCTCGGGGAAATATAGGCCCGGTTGGACCTGACGTTTTTCACGGCTTCGGCCAGCTCCTCGAAAGCGGAATTTTTCAGGACGTAACCCACGGCCCCGGCTTGAATCATCTCCTCGACCATGCGCCGACTGGAATGCATGGACAGGGCGATGACCTTGACATCCGGGTTTTCGGCGATAATCCGGCGAGTGGCCTCTATGCCGTTCAACTCGGGCATGGCGATATCCATGATGACGATATCGGGGGATAGTTTTTGCGAGAGCCTGACAATGTCCCGACCGTTATCGGCTTCCCCGACCACTTCGAGGTCGGGGATTTGTTTCAGAAGAAACTTGAGGCCGTCGCGCACCATGATGTGATCGTCGCCTAATAGAATTCGTGCCGGCATAGTCCACCCATCAATGAAATTAACCTTTCTGGCGCCAAGAAACCAAGAAAAGTCGATCAGTTAAAGAGAAAGTTAAATATTGCCTCAATACAGACGGTCCGTCAAGGGTTAAAATGCGAAATTTCCACCAAATTACCATCCTTAATAGTGATGGACGGGCCCGCGATTTTTTAAAGGGAAAGGGATGACTCCACCGTCAGCGGCGCTTCCAGGCGCGCGGTCGTTCCCAGGCCCGGGCGGGATTGAATTTCCAACCGCCCCCCCAGGTGCGTCAACCTTTCCTTGATGCTCAACAACCCGAAGGACCGCCCATGGGCCCCGGCCAGGTGGAGTTGTTCGGGGTCAAAACCCATGCCGTCGTCGGACACATGAACGATGAGGTCGTCGGCGGCCCGGGATATGGAAACCACCACTCGGCCGGCCCGGGCGTGCTTGGCCGCGTTGATCATCAGTTCCCGGACCATGCGGAACACGGCCACGCGGCGGTCGGCGTCCAAGGGCTTGGGGAGGCCGTCGTCCTGAAAACTGGTCGATATTTTATGGATGTTTCCAAAATGCTCGGAAAATTCGTCCAGGGCCGCCGAAAGACCCAAGTGGAAGAGGGACGGAGGGTGAATCTCGCAGGTCAACGACCTGGCGTCCGTCGCCGCTTCATCTAGAATACCGATCAACTCACTAAACTCCTCGGAATATTCAGCCAGGTCGGCCAGCGCCGCCAGGCGGGAAAGCTTGATCTGGGCCAGGGCCAGCAACTGCCCCACGCCGTCGTGGAGGTCCAAGGCGATCTGACGCCGTTCCTTTTCCTCGGCCACGGATAGCTTGGTGGCCAGGGACCGAAGCTTGTCCTGGTAGGCCCGCACTTCTTTTCGCGAATTGACCTGTTCGGAGATGTCCCTGGAAAACAGGGCCGCCATAACCACCTTTCCGGTGGAATCACGAATGGGGTAAAAGGAATTTTCCAGGGACGTCCCTTGGTACTCGTCCTCGAAGTTGACCGGGGCTTGGAGCGTGAAAACCCGTTCCAACTTTTCGAGGCGCAAACCGGCTGTTTCCGCCGGCATGATCTCGTGCATGGTCCGTCCCTTCAGTTCGTCCATCTTGTGGCCGAAGAGCTTGGCCCAGGTTTCATTGACCGTCGCCAAACCGCCCTGACGGTCCAGCAAGGCCACGGCGTCGTAAGTGGAATTGATCAGGGCCCGGGCCTTTTCCTCGCTGTCCCGCAAGGCCTCTTCCGTCCATTGCCTTTCCAGGGTCTTGCCCAGCCTTTCGGCTATGGCCCGAACCAGGCGCTCCTCCTCTTCCAGGAATGGTCCGAAAAAGGCCGCCGGCTTCTCCTCCAAATACCCAACTTCCAGCAAACCGGCGTTTTTTTCCGCGGCCATGATGGGGGAGGACAATTTCCAACGGGTTTCCCGAAAATTGGCCGTATGATAGGCGGCGTTTCCGACTCTTATCCTGGACCAGGTAATTTCCGGGTATTGCCACGCCGGGGGGATAAGCTCGGTAATCACTTGAAAAATTTCCGCGAGCCCCTTTCCTTTTTCTTCGAAGAGTTTGGAAATTTCAAAAAGGCAGTTCAGTTCCTTGACTCTTTTGCTCAATTCCCTGGTTTTTTTCCGCAGAAGGTCCTCGGCCCATTTTCGGGCCGAGATATCGACAAAAGCCGAGGCCGCTCCAAATCCGGGAAGAGGAATAGGGGACGCGGTCACGTTCAGCCAGGCGACCTCGCCGTCCCGACCCAGCACGCCCAATTCAACCCCGTCGATGATCCGTTGTTCCTTTTGGGCCTTGACGCCCGGGAATTCGTCGGGGCTCAGGGCGGTCCCATCCACCCCCAAGACCATCGGCTCGCCCCTGGCCAGGCTATGTTCCAGACTGGATTTGGCTTCGAGTCCCAGAATTCGGGTGAAAGCCGGATTGGCTTCCAGTATTCGACCCGAGTCGTCGGTTATGGTCAGTCCGATCGGGAAAATCTCGAAGAGAAGCCTTCGGAATTCGTTCATGGTTTTGAGGGTTTCCTCGGCCTTTTTTGTTTCCGTGACATCCCTGGAGTAAACCGCCAGTCGTATGACCCGGTCGGTCTGGTCCGTAATGGGGTGCACCACGTGGGACAAATGAACCCCGTTTTGCTCGTCCTCGAATTTCACCGGCCTTTTGGTCCTGATCGCTTCCTGAATGCGGGCGACTCTGCGGTCGGCCAGGTCCCGGGGAAAAAAAACGGTGAGAGGTTTCCCCTTCTGGGCCGCCTCGGCTTTTCCGATCATTGACGCGGCTGTTTCATTGGCGGCCAGTATCGTCAAATCGATATCCACAAGAAAAGCGGCCTCCGGGGCGGCGTCCAAAAGGGCCCGGGCCGTGGTCTCGCTTTTTTTCAGGGCGTCTTCCGCCTTTTTGCGGTCGGTAAGGTCCTGGGAAGACAGGACGGCGCCCAACACCAGACCGTGGGCGTCCTGGTACGGGTAAAACGACATCTGGAGATATTTTTCGCCCGCCCCCGGCAGGTCGAACCAATTTTCGCAAGTCTCCCGCCGGCCTTGCAGGCACTTGGCCAGACCATCCCTCATTTTCTCGAAGACTTCAGCGCCGACTATTTCGGCGAGGTAACGTCCCACGACCCCTTCCCCATCCCGGTCGAAGGCCTCGGAAAAGGCTTTGTTGGCCGAGAGCGCCAGTAGGCCGGGGGAGAGCAGGGCCATCAAATCCTCGGTGGCGGACATGATCTGCTCGCCGCGGCGGAGAGCTTCCTCGTAATGCTTTCGTTCCGTGATGTTCAGGCTGGACCCCAGAATCCGGCGCCGCCCCGCCGAGGGATCGCCTATCAATCGACCGGTGGTCCAGAGCCAGAGTTCCTCCCCGTCGATCCTGGTGAGTCGGTGCTCCAGGGAATAGCCGTCAATATATCCGGAACAAATGTCTTGAAGAGCTTCCTCTATTTCCCGCCGTTCCTCTAGGGGAATCAAGGTCAGCCATTTCGAAAATTGGGGCCCAAGGTCAGCCTCGCCGAACCCTGTCATTTTCCTGAAATTTTGATCCGGAAAGAACAGCCCCTCATCCGGCCAAATCTCCCAGACCCCGTTTTTCCCGGCGCTGACCGCCAGGGAATACTTTTCCCGCGTTTCCCGCAGGGCTTTTTCCGCGTTCTTTTTTTCCTCGATTTCCCTGGAAAGTTCCAGGTTGGCCGCCAGTAGTTCCTTGGTGCGCTCCCGGACCCGCAGCTCCAACTCCGCCTGGGCCTGGCGGAGGGCCTCTTCGCCTTGCTTTTGCTTGGTTATTTCAGTCGATACGCCGCAGACGGCCCTAACGCTCCCATCCGGGTTCAGCAGCGGATGCTTGGTGGTGAGAAAGGTTCGCTTGGTTCCCTGGTGGTCAAAACTGTTTTCAAAGGAACAAGGCGCCAGGGCGGCGAATACTTTTTGGTCCTCGGCCAGTTTTTTTTCGGCGATCGGCCCGGGAAAAAGGTCAAAGTCCGTTTTTCCAAGGATCGCTGAATGGCGCCCCGCGAGTTCCTCCCTGAAGCTTTCACTGGCCAGGATATAGCGTCCGCTTGGGTCTTTCAAAAAAATAATCGAAGTGACGTTGTCAAGAATGGCCTGTAACTGTTCCTGTTTATCCAGAAGAGACCGCTCGGCTTGTCTGTGGGCGGTGACATCCCGGTAGAAGATAAAAAACCCCTCGTTTCCCTCCCCATGCTTGAGAGGGATCACCCGGCCGTTGAGGAATTTGGGGGGGCTTCCGGGGATCGAATATTCCATCTCGAAATCATCCAGCCGGCCGGTCCCGAGGAATTGGTCCTTGGCCCGGCACGCGCTTTCCTGGAGATGCGCGGGCATGAAATCCATGAACTTTCGGCCGATGAATTCCCGGGGAGAAATGCCTTGGACCGTATGATTCAAATACTTGATGCAGCCCGACTCGTCCACCAACAGGACATGATCCGGCAATTCATCCAAAACGGCTTTCCATTTGGCTTCGGAAGCCTTCAGAACTTCTATTTCCCGGCGCAAGGATTCATTTTCCAAAAGAAGCTGTTGGCTATCGGCCGACGGCAAGCGCCTGCTCCTTCCCCGGGGAAGTGATAAAAAGGGTCCCATAAGGGTTGGAAAAAACTGGTGTTTTTTCTCGTATTTTTTTTCCCGCGAATCCGACGCGACCGCTGCCCATCTTGAATTGTCCTTTTCCCTTATTAAGAATAAGTTAACTGCAAAATGAAATACCTGTCAATACCGGGGGCGGTCAAGCGGACGCGGAAAAAGCATTAGGCGGCGAAGTCTATTTATTAGTTCCAACGGCGCGTCGAAAGTAGATATTCAAAAAATTAGTGTATCCCGCGGCGTCCCCGGGGCTAGGCGCCGGCCTTCATCGTCCAGCAAAAGTTTTTTTGAAACAGGGCGGGAGCTCCGGCCAGGGGGGCGTCATCGCCCAACGCGGCCGGGACGATCCTGATTGTTTCCGGGGCCACCGCAAAGACCCGGCTTTGAAATTCAGACCACAGCGCCGGAAAAATAAGATCAAAGGAGGTCGACGCACCCCCGCCCATGACCACTCCTTCCAGTCCGAGCAAGTTGAAAATGCCGGTCAGGACGATCCCGATGGCCCGTCCGGCCGTCTCGAAAGCTTCCAGGGCGACCTGGTCGCCGGCCCGGGCCAGTCCGGAAAGGACCCGAGCGGTGAGGTCCGCCGGGTTTCCCTCAAAGGAACACCTAACGCCCGAGGCGATAAGTTGTCGGGCCGTTTCCACGATGCCCGTGGCGGAAGCCAGCGTTTCCAGGCATCCCCGACTCCCGCAACCGCAGGGGCGTCCTTGCGGATCGACAATAATATGTCCGACCTCGCCGGCGCCTCCATGGGGGCCGTTCCAGATTCGACCGTCCAGGATCAAGCCGCCGCCCACTCCGGTGCCCAGGGTCAGCCCGACCATGTTCCCCAGGCCGCGGCCGGCGCCGGCGAGCCATTCACCCAGGGTGAAGAGGTCGGCGTCGTTCATGAGGCGGACTTCGATATCCAGGGCCTGTGAAAGCCGTTGCGCCAGGGGGACGTTCGACCAACCGGGCAGGTTGGGCGCCCGGACCAGAAGCCCTTCCCGGGGCAAAACCAGACCCGCCGCGCCGACCGCCAGACCCCGGGGATGAAGTCCTTCCGGCAGGTCTTGGCGCAGCTCCTCGATCACCCTGATCAGATCGCTGATTATAGGCTCCGGCCCCCGCTCCGCCTGGACGCGCAAACGCCCGCGCTTGATAATCCGGCCCGCGGCGTCCACCAAGCCGTATTTGGCGTTTGTTCCACCCAGGTCGAGCCCCAGATAACAGTCGGTCATGCCTGGTCCCGGAACCTTTCCAGGACGCCCAGGACCAGGGCCCTTATTTCCTCGAGACGTTCCGGCGTCCGGGCCTCGAATCGCGAAACCAGGAGCGGCCCCGTGTTCGAGGCCCGGATCAGGCCCCAGCCATCGGGAAAAATAACCCGAACCCCGTCCACATCCACTATTTGGTATTTTTCCCTAAACGCCTCGCGAACCAGGTCCACCAGCTTGAATTTTTTTTCCTCGGGGCAGGGCGTCCTGATTTCGGGAGTATTGAAAACCGGCGGCAGGTCGGCCAACCAGTTCGACACCGGGTCGGGACGCTTGGAGGCGATTTCCAGGAGCCGACAAGCGGCGTAAACCGCGTCGTCGAAGCCGAAATACCGGTGGGCGAAACAGATATGCCCGCTCATTTCCCCGGCCAGGGCCGCTTTTTCCTCTTTCAACTTGCTCTTGATCAGGGAATGTCCGGCCTTCCACATCACCACGTGGCCGCCCCGGGCCTCGATGTCGTCGAACAGATTCATGGAGCACTTGACTTCGGCCACAAACCTGGACCCCGGCCGTTCCCTCAGAATTTCCCGGGCGAAGATCAGGGTCAGCATATCGCCGTAAATAATGCGCCCTTTTTCATCCACCACCCCGATCCGGTCGGCGTCCCCGTCAAGGCCGATTCCCATTTCCAGGCCTTCCGCGACCACCACCTCGGCCAGTTTCGCCAGATTTTCCGGCAGGGTCGGGTCCGGGTCATGGTTGGGGAATCTACCGTCCAGTTCGAAAAAAAGCTCCCGCGCCGGGCAGCCGAGCCGCCGCAGGACCGGACCGGCCGTGACGCCGCCGACGCCGTTGCCGGCGTCCACCGCCACTCTCACGGGCCGGGAAAGTTTAATGTTGTAGTTTAGAAAGTCAGTGTAACTCTCTATTATATTATGATTTTCAATTGATCCCTTTTTTTCGGGAAAGTCCACGCCGAACGCCAGGTCGCCCAGCCGTTGAATCTCCTGGCCGAAAATGGCGTCCGGACCCACGCAAATCTTGAATCCGTTGTATTCAGGAGGGTTATGGCTGGCCGTTATCATTACTCCGCCGTCCAGCTTGAGGCTGCGCACGGCGAAATACAGCAGCGGCGTGGGGCCGACGCCGATATCGAGCACCCGAACTCCCGTCCCGGCCAGCGCCTTCATGAAGACCCCGGCCACGTCATCGGAACTTAACCGGCAGTCCCGACCCACGGCCGCGGTCGTTCCACCCTTCAAGCCCAAATAGGCGCCATAGGCCCGTCCCAGTTTTTCCACGTCGGATAAATTGAAATCGCGGTTGTAAACGCCCCTGATGTCGTATTCCCGGAATATTTCCTTATTCATGACCAAAACCGCTCCACCTGAATTTTTCCGGCAACCTAACATATTTAGGTCGCTCGGAACAATAAAAGTCGCCGAAACCTAGGCCGGCGCCGACTTTTTCCTTTTTCAGGCGACTTGCCAGAAGGTGGAGGACCCGACCCGAAAGCGCGGCGCCGAGGTCAGGGACCGGAGGTACATCCGGCCGTATAAATTCGAAGAGGAGGAGGCGAGAAGCGCCGCCCCGGGAGAAGAAACAATGCGCGAGGAAAAGGATTTCAGGGAACCGATCAAGCCGCTGGCGCCGCCGATGGCGTCGCGGACCGCGGCGAAATCGGAATTCAAGGCGTCGGCTAGGGTGGAGGAATCAAGGGACAGGGTTTGGTTGGCCCCCTGCGCCAGGCCGTAGCCCTGAAGTTTTTGGGCCGTCGCTGACAACAGGCGGGACCATTCCGAGGACAACCCCTCGGCGAGGAAGGAATTGGAAGCCAGAAGCCCGGTCAGGGAATTCATGGAAGAGACCAAGTCCCCTACCGCGGCGGTCATTTTTTCCACGTCCCGGCCGACCGACACAGTGGCCGCGGACCCCGGATTCGTCCCGGTCAGGTTGACCTGAAGATTGCCGCCCAAGAGGAAAACCGCGTTATTGGACTGGGTGTAGTCGGCCCCGTTCATGGTGTAGACGGCGTTTTGGGAAGAGTGGACGACGTTGTTCAACCCTGTCGCGGCCGCGGCGTTTCCGACGACGTCGGCCAGGGTGAAGCTGTTGGAGGCGCCGGTCAACCCTTCCAGTTTCAATTGAATGGCGCCGTTGGCCCCGCTGACCGTTTCCGCCGTGACATTCGAACCGGAATCGTTGATGGCCGCGGCGATTTCAGCGAATGTTTCCTGATTGGTCTGGCCCGCATTCACGTAAATGGACAGGTTGTAAACATCCGAGCCGCCCTCGGTCAGGGTGAACTCGTAATTCCCCATGGCCAGGACCGGCGAGGTGGTCGGCTGGACCGCGGCGCTGTAATTTGTTTGCGCTTCCGCTAGTTGGGAGACCTCGAATTCGAATTCGGAGTCCGGAACCTCTCCCAGATAATTGTTGGAATCGAAATAGGAAATATCCACCACGCCCTCGTCCGTGCTGGAGGCGGCCTGCTGATGCCAGACCGAGTCGGAATTGCTCCCGTCGAGGTCGTCGGCCTGGTCCAGTAGTTCGAAATCCTTGGAATAAAGGGTGTTTAGGGCCTTGACCTGGCTGCTCGCGCCGGCGGCCCCTCCCGGGGAAGAGCCGGACGACGAGGAGCTCAAGCCCTCGGTGGGAGAAAAATTGGTTCCGAAAGCCTGGTTGAATAGAACGTGCGAGTACCACAGCGCGGGCGAGACGCCGTTAAAAAAGGAATAGGAGGTCATGTCGTCACCCCGTCCTTCCCGGCTTCGTTTCTCCGGTTTTTTCGGGGCGGGCCGCCCAGGCGCCGACCGCGGGAGAAACATGCGGGAATGAAAATTAGATTTTCATTTCAGCCGGTTGCCTCCATGTCCCTGACGGGGGGGCGTACATAAAAAAATGGGCCGCCTTTTGTGCGCCCATTCCTTGGGTCCCCCGCGTTGTTCCGTCTCTTCCCTAAGACGTACATAGTATATCAGGATTGTAAGGTTTTCGTCAACTATTTTATCATGAATACCTAAAGCGGATTCCGGCGTTCCAGTGGGGCCGCCTGACCGTCGCGCGGCCCCGCCGGCCGGGGACCAGTTGCCTTGGGCCTTGCTTTTGGTTTAATATTGATGGCGGGACGACGGCCGGACCGCGCCGGGGGGCGGCCGAGCCCGGGACCAGGGGGGGGAATCCCGGGACTTTCCGTCCAAATCAATATAAGCGAGGGCGCCGTGGCTGATTTCGATTGGGTGTGGGAAGTATTGAGGGAGTTGGACGGAGAGCGGGCCTTGAAGCGGGCCTTGGCCCGGGGAGGGGACCTGGCGGATTTGTTCTGGGAACACGCCGCGACCGCCTCCCTGGTTCTCGAGGACGGACGCTTGGAAAAGGCCGTTACCGGGTTTGATTCCGGCGCCTCCCTTCGGGTCGTATTCAACGACCACCAGGCGGTCGCCTCGACCAATGAACTCAGCCCCCGGCGCATGAACGAGCTGGCCGGGGTCGTGGCCGCCGGAGTCGACAAGGGGAGGCCGCTTTATTTCGAGCAGGTCCGGCCGGGCGTGGCCGGACCGGCCTTCACGGCCAAGGTCCGACCCGAAACCGTCGCCACCGCGGTCAAGGTCGACCTGGTTAAAAGGGCTGAAAAAGCGGCCCGGGAGTTCGATTCCCGGGTCAGGCAGGTCAAGGTCGTATATGGGGACCGGGTCCAGCGGGTGGTCATTTTGACCTCCGACGGCGTTTTATCGGGAGACGAACGGACCAGCGCGCTCTTGGCCGTCCAGGTGGTGGTGGAGCGCAATGGCCGGCGGGAAGTAGCCTACGAACCGCTCGGAGGCGCCATGGGACTGGAAATTTTCGACGACTCTTCCCCGGAGGAACTGGCCCGCAAGGCGGTCGCCCGGGCCCTGCTCATGCTGGAGGCCGAGGAAGCCCCGTCCGGCGTCATGCCCGTGGTTCTTTCATCCGAGGCGGGCGGGACCATGATTCACGAAGCCATCGGTCATGGCCTGGAAGCCGACCTGGCCGGGGAAGGCCTTTCCGTATATTCGGGGCGGATCGGCGAAAGCGTGGCCTCGCCCCTGGTCACCGTCCTGGACGACGCCACCCTGCCTTTCCGGAGGGGGTCCTTCGCGGTTGACGACGAAGGCGTCCCGGCCCAGGCGACCGTGCTGGTGGACCGGGGAATCCTCCGGGGCTACATGTTCGATCGCCGGACCGCCTTCAAGGCGGGAGCGGCTTCCACGGGCAACGGACGGCGGGAATCCTACCGGGGCCGTCCCATCGTCCGCATGACCAATACCATGATCGCCCCCGGAAAGGACGACCCGGAAAAAATCCTAACCTCCACCTCCACGGGGCTGCTGGTGAAAAAGATGGGCGGAGGTCAAGTCAACACGGTCAACGGGGATTTCGTGTTCGAGGTGTCGGAAGGCTACCTGATCGAAAACGGGCGGATGGGAGTTCCGGTCCGGGGAGCGACCTTGACCGGCAATGGGCCTGAAGTGTTGAAAAAAATCGATATGGTCGGCTCGGACCTCGGTTTCGCCATTGGGACCTGCGGCAAGGACGGGCAAGGAGTCCCGGTGGCCGACGCCCAGCCCACCCTGCGCTTGCCCGAGATACTCGTGGGCGGACGAAAAGGCTAGGTCGGCGGGCCCGGTCCGCCCTCTCGCGGCCGGCCCCGCCCGGTGATCTGGTTCCCGCGACCCGCCGCCGGGCGCGTTATTCCCGCCCTTGGTTTTGAAGTTGTTCGTATTCCGCGTCGCTGGCCACATTGAGCAACAGTTCGTGGCAATCGGGGCAGAATTCCGGTCGACGCACCTGTTGGTCCAAAAAGGCGTGCTTGACCCCGCCGGCGCGGAAGAATTCGGAAGCCAGGCCGAAAGCTTCCTCGGTTTCGCGCTCGGCGGCCAGGATTTCCTTGGCGTCCACCACTTGTCCTTCCCTGGTGTGGACCACGGCGGAAAGGATTTCGGGAGCGTCGGGGCTTTCCCCGAAAATGGAAAGCGTTCCGTACACTTGCAGCCCCAGGTCCGCGAGGATGGCGGGATCGGGTTTTTTGTGGACGCATTGGGGGCCGGCGATATCGGGTTGATTGGAATAGTGGGCCAGGACGTGGGTCCGTTCCTGGTCGTTGGTCAGGGGGTGGTCGTGTTCCTCGGCCCAGGCGATGACTTGGTCGGCTCGACAAACGACCAGTGCGACCTCAATTTCGCGGCCCTGGAGAAATTTTTTAAAGTAGAAGCTTCTCTTTTGCTCCGCCCGGAAGGCTTCGCGTGAAGCGAGGTTGTCGGGGCGGAAATGGTAGGTCGACCATTCCTTGAATTCCATGACGGGCAATATCACCTTGGGGACGCCGCGGGCCTGGGCCTGCTTGGCCGCCTCCAGGGCCGCGGCGATGATCCGGCTTGTGTTCATCGGGGGACGCTCCTTACGTCTTTATTTGAAAAAAGGATACCATCGGGAAGTCCAAGGGTCAAACAAGTGGCGAAAAGGTTTGACATTAGGCCGCTTCACCGGATAAATAATCCTAAAATTCCATCTTCCACTGACTGGAGGCGGCGGCAATGCGTGAAGTAGTAATCCTAAGTGCGGTCCGAACCCCGATCGGGGCTTTTTCCGGGACCCTGAAAGGCGTCCCGGCCACTGTCCTTGGCGCGGAGGTAATGTTGGAAGCCTTGTCCCGGGCCAGGCTGACCAAGGACGATGTGGATGAAGCGATCATGGGTAACGTTTTACCGGCCGGCTTGGGGCAGAACCCCGCCCGGCAGGCGCTTCTCAAGGCCGGCTTTCCTTACGGGGTCGGCGGCCTAACGGTTAACAAGGTCTGCGGCTCCGGACTCAAGGCCGTCATGCTGGCCGCCCAGGCCATCGCCTGCGGCGACGCCGAGGTGGTCGTGGCCGGCGGCATGGAAAACATGAACCTGGCGCCCTATTACCTGTTCAAGGCGCGAGGCGGGTATCGCATGGGCGACGCCAAGGCCGTGGACGGCATGGTCCACGACGGCCTGTGGGACCATGTCAACGATTTTCACATGGGCGTGTCCGCGGAACTGGTGGCGGAAAAATACGGCGTTTCCCGGCAAGACCAGGACGCCTTCGCTCTCGTTTCCTATCAACGGACCCTGGAAGCCAAGGCGAGGGGAGCGTTCAAGGCCGAAATCCACCCCCTGCCCTTGCCGGGCCAAAAAGGCAGCGCCCTTGTTTTTTCCGAGGACGAAATTCCGCGACCGACCAGCGCCGAGGATTTGGCCCGGCTGCCCGGCGCCTTCAAAAAGGACGGCGGCACGGTCACGGCCGGTAATTCCTCGAAGATCGCCGACGGGGCCGCGGCCCTGGCGCTGGCGTCCCGGGAATACGCCGAGAAAAAAGGACTGGAAATCATGGCCCGGGTCGGCGCCCAGGCTTCCGACGGGTTGGACCCCAAGTATGTTCTCGTGGCCCCCCTCAAGGCCATTCCCAAGGCGCTGCGGAAAGCGGGCCTCGAAACCAAGGACATCGACCTCTGGGAAATCAACGAGGCCTTCGCTTCTTCCACCGTGGCCGTCATGCGCGAACTCGGACTAGACCCGGCGCGGATCAACGTCAACGGCGGGTCCACGGCCTTGGGCCATCCCATCGGCGCTTCCGGCGCCAGGGTCTTGGTCACCCTGCTGTACGCCATGGCGGAAAAAGGGGCCAGGCGCGGCCTGGCGTCCCTGTGCCTGGGCGGCGGCGAGGCGGTGGCCTTGATCGTCGAGAAATAGCCGGCCTGTCGCGGCTCTCAATATGATGCAACATGTCAAGGAGGAATTCATGAAGGATATCGTGATTGTTGGCGCGGCCCGGACCCCGGTCGGCCGTTTTGGAGGGACCGTCAAGGACGTGCCCGCCGTGGAATTGGGCGTGATCGCCATGAAGGAAGCGCTCAAACGGGCCGGACTTACCCCCGGGGACGTGGACGAGGTGATCCTGGGTAATGTCCTGCAGGCGGCCCAGGGACAAAACCCGGCCCGGCAAACGACCATTCACGCCGGCTGCCCCGTGACCACCCCGGCCCTGACCATCAACAAGGTCTGCGCTTCCGGCCTGAAATCCGTGGCCATGGCCGCCCAGGCCATCAACGCGGACGACGCCGCCATCATGGTGGCCGGCGGCATGGAAAACATGTCCATGGCGCCGTTCTACATGACCAAGGCCCGCTGGGGCGCCCGCATGGGCGACACGGAAATGATCGACGGCATGGTTTTCGACGGGCTGACCGACATCTTCAACCGTTACCACATGGGCATAACCGCGGAAAACGTCGCGGAAAAATATAATATCACCCGCAAGGACCAGGACGAGCTCGCCCTGGCCAGCCAGAACAAGGCCGAGGCCGCCATCAAGGCCGGAAAATTCAAGGATGAGATCGTTCCGGTCCTGATTCCGCAAAAGAAAAAAGACCCCCTCGTGTTCGACGTGGACGAGCATCCCCGGCTCGGGACCACCATGGAAATGCTGGCCAAGCTGCCCGCCGCCTTTAAAAAGGACGGGACCGTGACCGCCGGCAACGCTTCCGGAATCAACGACTCCGCCGCCTGCCTGGTGGTGACGTCGGCCGAGGAAGCCCACAAGAGAGGCCTTAAGCCCCTGGTCAGGATCGTCTCCTACGCCGCCGGCGGGGTGGAGCCCTCCCTCATGGGAACCGGCCCCATTCCGGCCACCGAAAAAGCCCTGGCCAAGGCCGGACTCAAGGTCCGGGACCTGGACCTCATCGAGGCCAACGAAGCCTTCGCCTCCCAGGCCATCTCCGTTAACCGCCATTTCGGTTGGGACCTGGACCGGGTCAACGTCAACGGCGGGGCCATCGCCCTGGGCCATCCCATCGGGGCCAGCGGGGCCAGAATCCTGATCACCTTGATCCATGAACTGATAAAACGTCAATCCCGGTACGGACTGGCCACCTTGTGCATCGGCGGGGGCCAGGGCTTTGCCATGATCGTGGAACGCGTCTAGGCGCCAGGAGGAACAAATGTCTTATAATTTCATGCTGTTTGAAAAAAATGACGGCATCGCCCTCGTGACCTTCAACCGCCCCGAGGCCATGAACGCCCTTAATCCCGACCTGTTACGGGAGTTTTCCGATATTCTGGATAAAATCAAGGCCGACGAATCCATCGCCGTGGTCGTTCTCACCGGCGCCGGGGAAAAAGCCTTCGTGGCGGGCGCGGACATCAAGGCGATGATGAGCCAGAACTCCCTGGAAGCCCGTAATTTCTCCGCCCTGGGCCAGGAAATTATTTTAAAGATGGAAGACTTGGCCCAGCCGGTCATCGCCGCGGTCAATGGGTTTTGCCTGGGCGGCGGATGCGAGATCGCCATGGGGTGCGATTTTATCTACGCCTCGGAAAAAGCTCGGTTCGGGCAGCCCGAAATCAACCTCGGCATCATCCCGGGTTTCGGCGGCACCCAGCGACTGGCCCGCCTGGTGGGAAAAAGCTGGGCCAAGGAACTGTGCTTGACCGGCGAGATGCTCAACGCCGGCCAGGCCAAGGACCTCGGGCTGATCAACAAGGTCTTCGCCCCGGACGCCCTCATGGCTGAAGTCATGAAAACCGCCCAAACCATCGCGTCCAAGGGCCGCGTCTCCGTCCGGGCGGTCAAGAACCTCGTGGACCGGGGCTTCCAGGTGGAACTTCGCACCGCCTTGGCCCTCGAAACCCAGACTTTCGGGGCCATCAGGGCCGGCCAGGACGCCCAGGAAGGGCTTTCCGCCTTTGCCGAAAAAAGAAAACCAAATTTCAAGGGAACCTACGACAAATAAGGGCCCCCTGGGCTTCCGGTTCGATATACACAAACCAAGAGGTGAAACATGGATTTTTCCCTAACCGAAGAACAGTTGATGGTCCGGGACATGGCTCGGCGGTTCGCCGAGGAGCAGATCAAGCCCGCGGCCGCCGAACTCGATAAAGCGCATCGTCACCCGGCCGAAATAGTCAAGCAGATGGCGGAACTCAAATTCCTGGGGATCGCCGTGCCCGAGGAATACGGCGGCGGCGGCATGGACTACCTGTCCTACGTTCTGTCCATGATAGAAATTTCCAAGGCCTGCGCTTCCGTGGGCGTGATCATGAGCGTCAACAACTCGCTGTATTGTTTTCCGGTCATGGCCTTTGGAACCCATGAACAAAAAATGAAATACCTCGCCCCGGTCGCTTCCGGGGCGTCCCTGGGCTGCTACGGCCTGACCGAGGCCGGGGCCGGGTCCGATCCCTCGGCCATGAGGACCACGGCCACGCGGGACGGCGACGGTTGGATTCTCAACGGCGAGAAAAAATTCATCACCAACGGCAATGTGGCCGATTATTGCGTCCTGGCCGCCGTGACCGACAAAGGCAAGGGCTATAAGGGCATTTCCACCTTCGTCGTCAACCTGAGGGAAACCCCGGGCTTTTCCGTGGGAGTGGTCGAGGATAAAATGGGCATCCGGGCTTCCGGGACCGCCGAATTGATCTTCGAGGACGCCCGCCTGCCCGGGGACGCCTTGCTGGGCCAGGAAGGCGAGGGATTCAAGCAGATGCTGACCACCCTAGACGGCGGCCGCATCGGCATCGCCTCCCAGGCCCTGGGTATCGGCGAGGCTGCATTGGCGGCTGCCGTGGGGCACTGCCAGCAGCGCGGCCGGCTGGGTGCGGCGACGAACGGTGCGAGCGCTGGTGGCGGCCTGGGGCGAGCGGAGGCGGCCCTTGCCGATTGCGCCACCGAGCTCGCCGCGGCCCGCCTGCTCACCCTGCGCGCCGCGTCGCGCAAGCAGCAGGGCCTGCCCTTCACCCGCGAGGCGTCGATGGCCAAGGTCTACGCCAGCGAGACTGCCTGGCGGGTTTGCAATCGCCTGATCCAGGCATGCGGCGCAGACGGCTACACCGCCGCCTTGCCGCTCGGGCGCTACCTCCGGGACGCGCGCGTCACGCGCATCTACGAGGGAACCAGCGAGATCCAGCGGATGGTGATCGCGCGGGAGCTGCGGCGAGGCTGTTCATCATAGCCTGACT
>JAZDGM010000008.1:0-63546 GCA_043806915.1 Pseudomonadota bacterium
CGGGGGCGCCGGCTCCGGCGCGCCCCTGACCCTGGGACGGGAAAGAGAATGTCGCAGTCCTAATGACTCAAAGCGGGGGGCGGAGCAACCCCGCCCGCTAGGCGCCGGCCAACGTCTCCAATTTACCGCGGCCAGGCCCGCAAAATAGTAAAAGATGGTGCGCGTTGCGCACCCTACAAACTCCAGACACCTATATGCTTCAACTTCTTTACAAACAGATCAAGTTTTTACTTGACGGTTTGAGGCGAAGCTTCGCCGGCTTCCTCACTCTCGAGATGTAGCGCCCCGCCCCCCCCCAAAATCGCCGGCCAGGGGATAGACCTTGCCCGGCGAGCCTTCAGGCATGGGTTCAACGAGACGGATGAAATTTCAAACTGACTAATATCGATACCTTCACCGCCGCGCTAGGACTACGAAATGGAAACGCCGCGTTGATTCCCCGTGGTTGCTTTCCGGATAAAGTGGGGAAGCTAGAAATTGGGAACCAGCTAATATTGGATGTCTTTGATAAAGTCTCCGCGAAACCATTTGGCCATCGTTTAGCCCTCCCTGCCCGATGACAAGGATACAAGGGGCCACGCCGGCAAGAAATCAAAAAGAAAAAAAATGAAGTAGTCAATTTTTTTGAACTGAAAAAGAAAGGAACCATACAATTTCAGATGGCCAGGTTTTAGGCATTATCAGATGGCCGCTGACACAGGGTCCGCCTTAATATACTGGCCGAAATCGCCCCATGATGATATGTTGGGGTCATGAATCCGCGGGCCTTGCTGATAAATCCCTGGATATACGATTTCGCGGCCTTCGATCTCTGGGCCAAGCCCATGGGGCTGCTTCTGATATCTAGCTGGCTGAAAAAAATAGGGTTCGACACGCGGCTGGTCGACTGCCTGGACAGGCTCCACCCCCGTTCGGGCGCCCCGGCGCCCAAAGCCAGGAACGCCCCGGGGACCGGACCATGGGCCAGGACCCCGCTCCCGACCCCGGCGCCTTTCGAGGGCATACCCCGGCGCTTTTGCCGGTACGGCCTGCCCGAGGAAGAATTCCTCAGGGAAGTCTCGGCGTCGCCGGAACCGGACCTGATTCTGATCGGCTCCATGATGACCTATTGGTACCCCGGCGCCCGGCGGGCCGCGGCCCTGGCCCGAAAAGCGTGGCCCCGCAAACCGCTGGCCCTGGGCGGCATATACCCCAGCCTCTGCCCGGACCACGCCGGCCGGACGCCGGACGTGGATTTCGTGGTTTCCGGCCCGGCGGAATTTTCCCTCCCCGCCGTCCTCGAGCAAGCCCTGGGAAGGGCCGGCGAGCCGCTCGCCCCGCCCTTGGAATTCCTGAGCCAGGGACTTCGTCCGGACCTGGACCTTTATCCGAAAATCGACTTCGCCCCGCTGATGACTTCCCGGGGGTGTCCCCAGGGCTGCCCGTATTGCGCCTCCCGCCGCCTCTTTCCCGGGTTCGTCCGGCGGCCGCCCGAGGATGTCCTGGACGAAATCGGGGAACGCCTGACCAACCGGGGAATCCGGCATTTCACCCTTTTCGACGACGCCTTGCTGCTCAAACCCGAGCAAGGAATCATCCCGCTGTTGGAAGGCGTGCTCCAAAAAGGCCTGGACATTAATTTCCATGTCCCCAACGGGCTGCATGTCGGGTCCATAACCCCGGAACTGGCCCGGTTGATGTTCCGGGCGGGCTTTAAAACCATCAGGCTGGGGCTGGAAACCCTGGACCCCGACCGTCAGGCCGAATGGGGCGGAAAGGTCGGGGACGGGGAATTTTTCCAGGCCATGGCCAATCTGGTCGACGCCGGGTTCGAACCGGGCCGAATCGGGGTCTATCTCCTCTACGGCCTGCCCGGACAACCCCTGGAAGAAGTGCTGAAAACCGCCGCCGCGGTCAAGGCCCTGGGCGGCCGCCCCTATCCGGCGGAATACTCGCCCCTTCCCCAAACAGGCCTCTGGGAGCAAGCGCTCCGGGCGTCCCCCTTCGACCTGGCCGGAGAACCCCTGTACCAGAACAATTCCATTTTCCCCTGCCGGGGAAAGGACTTTTCGTGGGGGAAGGTCTGGGATATTAAAAGAAAAATCCGCGATTTTTCCAACATATGAACCCCAAGACCCCGCCCCGCTACTCCCGTTCCTCCAAGAACCCCTTGATCTCCTTCCGGAAAAGATTGGGCGCCGCGAATATCCCGTAATGGGACAGGGGGCTTTCAAATCCCAAAAGCCGGGCGCCGGGAATCATTCGGGCCGCTTCCCCGGCCTGGGAAAAGGGCAGCCACTGATCGTTTTTAACGTGGATTATCAGGGTGGAAGCTTTTATATCCTTTAAAAAGCGCGCGATGTCGAAGCCGTCGAACGCGCGGTTCCGCTGGATAAGGTCGTTGAGGTCGTATTCCGCCGCCCTGGCCGCCAGGCCCGTTCCCCGGCCCGCTTCCGGAATCCAGGAAAAAACCTTCGGCGCGACCGCGGACCATGGTTGATTCGCCCTGAACTCGTGGCTCAGGCTCGACTGCTCCAGAAGCGACCAGCCGAACATCACACCCTGGTTGGGGTGTTTTTCCTTGGGCCGGTCATAATAATACCCCTTGGTTTCCCGCCAGGCCGGGTCGCTTTGCAGGGCCGCGGTCATCAACTCCAGGAGCCATTTAAACCCGGAATTCTCCCTGATAGCCCCGCCGATGGGCATTATGGCTTCCACCATTTCCGGGTGCATCAAGGCCCACAGGTAACACTGCATGGCCCCCATGGAAACCCCGGTCGCCAACCTGATTTTGGAAACGCCCAGTTCGTCGGTCAATAGGCGGTAATTGGCCTGAACCATGTCGCCCAGACTGTATTGTGGAAAGTTCGGTCCCAGGCCGTCGCTGGGCTTGCTCGCCCCCCACAACCCCAGGGCGTCGAGCAGGATCACGTAATATTTGTTCGTATCCAGCAACAGGCCGGGGCCGATGACCGGCCCCTGGGCGAACCCATTGCCCGGCCGGCCCGCGCCCCAGAGAAAGAGGGACAAGGACGAGTCTCCGGCGTAATAGGAATTTACGATGACCGCGTTGACGATCTTCCCTTTTTCGTCCCGTTGGGGCGTCCCCAGGGCGATATAGGCCAACCGCAACGGTCCCGCGCCCAGGGATTCCAGGGTCGCGCCGCCTTCCCCGCCGTAATCGAACCCGGCCCGGCCGCCTAAATCGTAGCGGCCCCCGATCTTGAAATTGTTCACCACATAATATTTTTTCAACCCGGATAGGTTTTCCACTCCGGCAAGCCTGGTCGCCGGGCCGGCCGCGAGATCGGCGGCGGCCGTCAAAAGGATGAGAAAAATCCCCAGGCCAACCCCCTGGACGCGCCAATTTTGTTTCCCCATGAAATCCTCCCCTCGGCCTAGGAAACAGTCTTCCCACGATACCCCCGGAAAAAAAATAAATCCACGGAGCCAATTGCAAAACAAAGGGATTTGGCCTGAATCAAGGAAGGCAAAAGCTTTAACCAGCGGATATGCTGACGTATTTCGACTAGTCAAAAATGAGATTGACGACATGTTCGGTCAAAAACCGAGGTTTTGCAATTGGCTGCGCCATGTTCGCGGACCGAACAGGGATTCCCGAAAGCCTCTCCGGAAATTCGTCCACCCGGCTTGACGGATATTGACAAACCACGTCCCGGCCTTGTATCG
Organism: Pseudomonadota bacterium; assembly: GCA_043806915.1. GTDB lineage: Bacteria > Desulfobacterota > Desulfarculia > Adiutricales > JAGVGV01 > JAZDGM01. Next base: position 3,670 of record JAZDGM010000008.1, read on the forward strand.
GTAGGGTTCAACGAGGGAAAAGGCGGACCAGCCATGACCGGACCGGTGAAACGGGTGCTGATTATCGCGGACATTGAAGGCAGTTCCGGGTGCTGGAGTTACGAGGCGTCCCGCTTCCTGACCAAGCCCTGGGCCGAGGCCTGCGCGCGGATGAGCCTTGACGCGGCCGCCGTGGCAACGGCGCTGTTCGAAGCCGGAGCGGAAAAGGTCATTGTCAAGGATTTCCACCGCACCGCCTATAACCTGCTCCCGGAACTCATCGACCCCCGGGCCAAGGTGGTCCACGGGTACCGGGCCGGCCCGGTCCCGGGCCTGGGAGACCCGGAGGACGCCCAAGGAGTCATGTTCCTCGGGCTCCACGCCGCCTCGGGAACAGAGGGATTCCTGGCCCACACCCTAACTTCCCGCATTTCTTCCCTGGAAGTCGACGGCCGGCCCCTGGCCGAGGTCGAACTGTTTTCCGCCGCCTTGGCCGGCCATGGAATCAGGCCCTTGTTCTTTTCCGGTTGCGAGAAAGCCTGCCTTCAGGCCCGGGAACGCCTTCCGGGCCTGGCGGTCCTCCCCTTGGACAAATCGGGGGGCCCGGACCGGGTGGACCTAAAAGCCTGGCGGCAAAGCCTGGCGCTCGCCGCGGCCCAGGCCCTGCGAAACGACGCCGCGCCGCCCTATTCTCCTCCCGGCCCGTTCCGGGCCCGGATGGTCATGAGGGACGGTCCGAAAGCGGCGCGAAAAATAGCGCGGCGCTGGGGTCTGGAGGCCCAGGGCGACGCCATCGTCGTCGAGGCGCCGGACCAGCGGGCTCTTTTCGTCGAGCTGGCCCGGCTTGTTTACCTAACCCCGTTTCTGAATCGAATTCTCCCTGTTTCACTTTTCTGTTACCGAATACTCGGAAAAATCGGACTGGCTTGGGCGGGAGCCCAACTAAGGAAAGGATGTCCCGATGTTTAAACCCGAACTGTGCGACTATTGCGGAGACTGCCTGGTGGAATGCCAATGGATGGACGTCGAACGGGAACAAGCCGTCGGTTGGGTCAAGGCCATGATCGCCGGCGAGGAGACCCCCGCCGTCCGCGACTGCGTCACCTGTTACGCCTGCAACGAAATCTGTCCCAGGCAAGCCAATCCCTTCGACCTGATCGCCTCGCTTCAGGAAAAAATAGGGGGATTGACGCCCCGGGAGCATGTGGAAGCCCGGGAGGCGAAACTCAGCTTCGCCGGACAGGTCCAGGGCGGGCCGACCGGCGCGGACCGGATCATGTCCGTCTGCGTCTTCGGTCGGACCGACGCGCACCTGATTCAAGGCCCTCTTTACGACCTGCCCCAGGTCGGCGGCAAGCCTTATTTCTGCTGGATATTGTTCAGTCACATGGGCGCCTTGAGCATCCAGGAAAAACACGCCCGGGAAATGGTCGACCGGTTGGCCGCGACGGGGGCCCGGGAAGTCGTCTGTTTTCACGACGACTGCTACGCCATGCTGGCGAAATTGGCGCCGGAGTACGGAGTGGAAGTCCCCTTCCGTCCGGTGCACCTGTCCGAATATTTTGTGGAATACCTAAAAGAACACCGGGACCAAATCAAGCCCCTCAACCTCGACCTAGCCTACCAGAGACCCTGCGCCTCCAGGCACACCCCGGAAAAGGAACACTTCATCGACGAGGTTTTCGACCTGATCGGGGTTAATAGGGTCGCTAGAAAATACGACCGGGAAAAAGCCTTGTGCTGCGCCGGAGTCAAGTTGATGCTGGGGCAAGGGGACCCCAAGCCCGACCAAGTCAAGAACCTGGAAGACGCCCGGCAAGCCGGCGCCAAGGGCGTGGCCTGCCTCTGCCCCATGTGCATCCACTCCTTGTCCGGGACCGCCGGAGAAATGGGACTGCCCCTCATCTTCCTGGGCGACCTGGTCAGAATGGCCCTGGGTGAAATACCTCCGCCGGCCTGATACTAGGCGACCGGCGGTCCGGCGGCCGCGCCGGCCCGCCCGCCTGCGCCTTCCAAACCCGGAAAGGCCCTTCCGGAAAGAGTTGACGCCGCCGCGGGAAATTTCTATAATCGCTTCAAGGTTCATGCAAAAATAGAGTAAATATAGAGCTGATTACAAAAAACGGATTTTTGATTAAGCAAGAAGGGTTATATATTTAACCAGCCGACATACCGAAGTATTTCGATGAGTTAAAATTGAGGCTGACGACGAGTCGGCTTGAGGGCCGAAGTTTTGTAATTGGCTGAATAGGGTAACCGTAATCTTCCAGGGGGGCGCCCCGCCTGGAGTCTCGCTGCGGCTTTTTCTCGTAACTCTAATCTGGAGGTGTTAGCGTGAGGCGGTTTATCAAGGCTTTTCCACCGGCGTTTTTCCTGGCCCTAGCGACCATGGTCCTGTTGCTGGGCTGCGACAACAAAAACAATGAAGAAACCCGAATCAACGTGGCCGAGGTCGTCATTAACGACGAACCGATCGTAAACCTGATCATATCTCCGGACCTCGGGCAACTTAGGGTCCCGGTCAAGTTGAAGAACGTCAACACCATCAGCCTGAGCATCATCGGCGGGATCAAGGCCCCGGAAGACGCCCTGGGCGCCGACCAAGCCACTCCCCTCCAGTCCTATTGGGGCCCCAAGTACTACGCCTGGAGCGGACAAGTACGGGTCACCGAAACGTTTACCGTCGACAACCTGGACGTTTCCCCGGCCATGGCCCTGGGATACTTGGTGCTCCAGGACATGGGAGGATATTTGAGCGCCCGGATCGACGCCGAAACAGGGAGTTCGGACGCCCAATTCTCCGGCCCGCGCCAATACCCCTTCCTCTGCCGGACCGAGGACGCCGGCCTGGGACAACCCCTGGTGGACAACCAGAACGGCGAAGGCATAGTAATCTACAAGCTTGACGAAAACGGACAGAAAACCCAGGAAGTCGCCGGTTACTGCAAGGACTGCAACATGGCCGGCCGGGTCGACTACTTTTATCGCGCGACCGACGGAACATTTAAAAAATTGACAACCACGGTCGGCGAAGTCGGTCGCCTGCCCTCGGACCTGACCCAGACCACCACTTCCGACGGACTGACCGTCGATTACATCGTGCGGGTCGAACGAGGGACCATCAACCGGTTCATCTACGCCCTGGCCATGCTCGCCCCCAATTACACCCAGGACGCGACCGGGCTCAATTGGGACGTCTCGGCCTGGAATAAAAAATTGCTGTATAAATTCCAGGGCGGGGTCGGCATCGGCCACCAGCAGGGCAATAGCTGGGCCACCGAAATGGTCAATGAAAATAAAAGACTGTCCAACGGCGGCCCGCTGTTCCACGACGCCCTGTCCCAGGGGTACGCCGTGGCCTTTTCCACCGGCAACGTGACCGACACCCACTACAATCTCCAGCTTTGCGCCGAAACCGCCATGATGGTCAAGGACCATTTCGTCGCGCGATATGGGCGGCCGATCTACACCGCCTCGGTCGGCGGATCGGGCGGGTCCATCCAACAGTATCATCTCGCCCAGGAACATCCCGGGGTCCTGGACGGCATCATCCCCGAGTATTCCTATTCCGACATGATCACCCAGAGCATCTATGTCGGCGACTGCTCCCTGCTGGAATACTACTTCGACGCCGTGGCCCCGGGCCAGGGCGATACGACCTTCGGCGGCATCAATCTGCAAAACTTCACCAAAATCGGTTCGGTGCTGCCGCGGACCTGGATCGAGGGCCTGAACGCCGCCGATGACATGGCCCATCCGATTTATTCCCAGGTCAACCCCCAGTACACGGGCAGCACCGAGTGCGTCAACGGCTGGCTTGGGCTGACCCCGTTGGTCATGAACCCTCTCTGGACCAACGTGGAAGGACTTGACGCCCTGCCTCCGGAAACGGTCGCCGCCGTCAAATGGACCCACTGGAACGATCTGGCCAATATCTACGGCGTGGACGCCCAGGGGTACGCGCCCTTCACCTGGGACAACGTCGGCGTGCAATACGGCCTGGGGGCCCTCAAGGACGGCCTCATTACAGTCAATCAATTCCTGGACATAAACGCCCAGATCGGCGGCTGGAAGCTTCCCCGGGACATGATCCAGGAAGGGTATCCTTTTTATGGGACCCTCGCCCCCGACTATTCCAACTTCGATCCCTGGAGTATCCGCAACAGCACCATCGCCCAAAAAGACGCAAACGGGGTCTCCCCCCGGACCGAGGGGGACCAGGCCGCCATCAACAAGGCCTTTACCTCGGGGATGGTGTATGTGGGAAAAAATTCCAACATCCCCATCATTGACACCCGCAACTACCTGGAACCACAGCTCAACATGCATCATGTCCAGCAGTCCTTCGCCACCCGCAAGCGCCTGGGCGCCGAACGGGGCGCCGCCGATAATATGCTGGTCTGGTTTTACGGGCCGGGATACAATTACATTCCCCACGCCCTCGACGTCATGGATCAGTGGTTGACCAATATGAGCGCCCAAACGGTCCCGGACCCCGTCACGGCCAAGCCCGCCGCCGCGGTGGACAGATGCGCGGACGCCCAGGGCGTCCTGATCGCGGAAGGAACGGGCGTCTGGAACGGCATAATCGACGCCCTGCCGAATGGCGCCTGCACCCAGGCCTATCCGCTCTTTTCCACTTCCCGGATCGTGGCCGGCGGAGGCATCGAGGGCGATGTGTTCAAATGCCAATTGATGAGCGTGGACGAGGCCGTCCAGGCGGGACTGTACGACGGGGTCAACCTGACCCAGGCCAATCTGGACCGGCTCAAGGAAATATTCCCCACCGGGGTCTGCGATTATACCCAGGCTGACGCGGCCCGGCCGTCAAGCCTCTAAACGCGGGCGGGGCGCCTCCCATGGGCCCCGCTTCGACAACCCCCCGGGCGCCCTTGGTCCAGAACCGGGACCAGGGACGCCCGCCCCGATTCCAGTCCGGAACAGCATGATAAAACGATTAATTTTTCTTATAGCGGTATTCACCCTATCCCTCGCCTCCGCCGGCGCGTCTCGGGCCGCCGAAACCGGTGATGGAATATTCCTGACCTTGGAAACGCCACGCGGGCCCGTTGAAATCGAACTTTTTTTTGACAAGGCCCCCCTGGCCGCGGCCAATTTCATCGATGCCTGGTCCGGTCCGGGTAAAAAAGCCTCTTTTGTCCGCGTCTCCCCCGGGTTGATGGTTCAGGCGGACCTGACCGGAGAAACAAAAGCCCCCTCGGGTTTGTTCAAGAAGGAAATAGACGCCGGGCTCCTTTTCGACGAACCGGGGCGAGTGGCCATGCTCAACCGGGGAGACCTGTCCCGGCGGGACAAATTCCTGATCACCCTCAAGCAAGCGCCTTTCCTCAACCACAAGCACGCGGTGTTCGGCCGGGTGGTCCACGGCTTGGAAAACCTCCAACAAATCGGCGCGGGAGACCAGGCGACCGCCGCGGGGACTAGGCGCGTCGGCCGCCAGGCCCGGGATTTTGACCTGGAAAAAAACCTCGCCGCCCTAAGGGCGACGGAAATCAAGGACCAGACCGTGATCGCGCCCCCACCGGAACAAGACCGCCCCAAGTCCCCGCCGCCGCTCCGGGGCAAGACGGACCCGGCCCGGGTCCCCGTTCCCGGGCAGCCGGAAACGGACAAGGTCTCCCTGGAATATATTTTCATCACCTACCGGGGCGCGCCGGGAATCCCCTTCACCCCCTATCACGATAGGGACGAAGCCCTGGAAATAGCCCGTCGTCTCGCCGCCCTGGCCCGGGAAGACGGCGCCGACTTTCGGGACCTGGTCGAACGGTTCAGCGATTCAAGCGATTTCCAAATCCGTTATCTGGTCAGGGGAAAAAACACGGAGACGGCCTTCGACCCGGTCTTTTCCCTGGGGGAAGGGCAAATCAGCGACCCCATCGAGACGCCGAGGGGCTTCACCATCTTTAGAAGGGTCCACTTGGATTTGATCAACGTCCGGCACATTTTCATTTCCCACCGCGACAACGGGGCTGGGAAAACCGAGGGCCGGACCCGGGAAGAAGCCCTGGCCCTGGCCCGGGAACTGGCCGACCGGGCGAGCCGGGGCGAGGATTTCGCCCGCCTGGCCCGGGATTATTCGGACAGCGCCTCGGCGGCCCAGGGCGGCCTGATCAGGGAACTGGCCAGGGGCCTGGCCCTTCCATCCTTCGAGCAAGCCGCCTTTTCCTTGCAACCCGGAGAAATTTCCGCTCCAACCCCCACTCCGGGCGGGTTCCACATCATCACCAGGATCGAATAAACGCCTTCGGCCGCGCCGCGGCGTCAAGCGGCCCGGGACTGGTCGGAGGCGATTATTTTTTCCCTCAGGCGCCGGTATTCAACCAGGGAAGCCATGGCCCGCGCGGCCCGGTCCGGCCCGGTCAAGACCGGGACCCCGCGCGCGGACAATATTTTAATCAATTCGGAATTCAAGGCGCGGTAGGTAAAAGCCACGGCCGGCTTGTCCGCGGCCGCGCACAACCGGCCGAAAGAGTCGCCCTGTTGCTCGAAAATTTTCCAGCTTTCCGCGAAGGCCTGTTCCTTGCTCAAACCCGCCCCCTCCATCAACAGGGACATCACTTCCACCGGCATTAGAAAATACGCCAGCAACATGTCCACGTTCTCGTCGTCCAGGAGGGCCTGGGGTATGGACGAGGCGTAATCCTGAAGACTTTTATTGAAGGTCAGGTCCACCGGATTATTGGTGCTGGCCGTTCCGGGAATCAAGTCCTTGAGCTTGGCCAGGGTGGACGCGGAAAACGACGGCAACTCCAGGCCGGCCCGGCCGCAGGCGTCGGCGGCCGCGGCGCCCGGCCCGCCGGAATCGGTTTGAATGGCCACTCGGGGGCCGCGCGGCAGGGGACACCCCCCCAGCAGCCGGCAGCATTCCAGCATTTCGGTCACGGTCCGGGCCCGCACAATCCCACCCTGGCGAAAAACGCCGTCATAAAGCCGGTCCGGACCGGCCAGGGCCCCGGTATGCGACAGGCCGGCCCGGCGGCCCGTTTCGCTGCCGCCCGCGTAATAGGCCACGATCGGCTTGCGGGGGGAAATGGCCCGGGCCGCCTCCACGAAATCGCGCCCCCGCCTGATCCCCTCGATATACATGGCGATCACCTTGGTGTGGGGGCAGGCCCCCAGATACTCCAGGCAATCCACCACGTCCAGGTCCACCTGGTTTCCCACGGAAAAAGCGGTGCTGAAGCCCAGACCCAAGTCAAACAGGTTTTGATACATCTGGACGATGAAGCTCCCGCTCCGGGATATCATGCCCACCCAACCGCCCGGTCCCTCGTACGGAAAAGTGGTGGTGTTCAAATTATGAGGCGTGGACAAGACCCCCAGGCAGTTCGGCCCCAAAAGCCTGACCCCGTATCTCGCGGCCGTTTCCGCGAGTTCCTTTTCCATCGTCCGGCCTTCTTCCCCGGCTTCCTTGAACCCCCCGGACACGATCACGGCCCGCCGCACGCCCAACCGGCCGCAGGCCTCGATGGTCCCGGCGACGGCCCGGTTCGGCAGCACCAATACGGCCAGGTCCGGGACTTCCGGCAGGTCCGCGATGTTTTTATAGGCCCGCCGACCCAAAACCACCTCGTCCTTGGGATGCACCAAGTAAATGGGACCCTTGAATTTCAAATTTAGGGCCGCCATGTAAATCACCGTTCCCATGGACAGGTTGTTCGACGCGCCGAACATGACCATGCTCCGGGGGTTGACCAGCAGGGCGAGCGGACTGTCTTCGATTTTCCGAATCATTTTTTTCCTCCACAACCGGACGAATCGCCCGTTTTAACGCGGGGACGACCGCTCCGGGAAACGGTTGGCATAACAACAATCACCGCGGGAAAATCACTTCATGTCAGTAAGACTTACCATACTCACCCTTCCAACCGCAACGAAAGAAAAAGGGCGCCCACGAGCAAGCGCCCAACATCTTTTTCCGAAAGTGGCGGATCGGGCTCTTGTCCGAGCGCTTTCCCCCTCAACGTCTCCAGAAGGAACGGCGCGGTTTGGTTCTCCGGCGGCAAGCCCGATGTCCCGGCGAAAACTTGGCCGGAGCGACCAGGACCTTTTCGCTCAGGCCCCGTCCCAGAGCCAGCCTCGACCCGCGACAAGCCACCACCAGTGGTCCGCCGTTGCTGCCGAGCACCTCTATCTCCACTCCGGGGCTGAGCCCCATGTCCATCAGGCGGCGTTCGAGTTCGGCGCCGCCCACGAAACCGCAGACCACCAGCCGTTCGCCCTCCCGGGCCTCGCAAAGAGGCGCGGTTCCGGGCCTTTCCTTGGAGCATCCCCCACAGAGTCCATAGATGTCCAAGCGGTGGTCCAGGGGCACGAATCCTTTTTCCTTGGCCGCGAGGTCCTGCAATTCCTCGATTCGAGTGTTGACGAACTCCTCCACCCGGCCGCACTTGGTGCAGATCAAATGGTCGTGATGCTGCCCCAGGTGCTTGTGTTCGAACACTTCCTCGCGGCCGTCGAACTGCTTGGCCTGGGCGAATCCCAGGTGGCGGAACACTTCCAAGGCGTCCCGCACCGCCTCCAGGTCGTAATTCAGACCTCGATTCTTGAGCCGGCGTTGCAATTCCACATCGGAAAGATGACTGTCCGTGGCCAGGAAACAATCAAGTATGGCCAGTAGGTCCTCGTCTCCGCCCTGACCGTACTGGGACAAAATCCTTTGAAGCTCTTGCTTCTCTTTCTGGTGAAGGTTTTTCATGGACTCCCGGCGACCGCCCGCCCCCGTGTTTTCCGGGGGCGACAACTCGCCCCTCTTCCCCAACTTTTTAATATCACGCTATAACTAGCTGACCGTCAAGGAATTTCATCCCCTCGGTCGAAATTTACACTTCTTATCCCCGGCCAGGCCGGCGTTCCTTATTCCGGTCTCCCCGCTCCCGGGCAGTTCGGTCCACCCAGGGAAGAAAGGCCGCTTGACGCCGACGAGCAGTGGCAGGACCCGCCCCCGCAACAACCGCCGCTTTTCCCGCGCATGACGTTTTTAACTTTCCAGGCCAGGAAAAAAACGGCGGCGGCCACGATCAACAAGACCACAAAAAATTGTCCCATCCCGGACCCTCCCCATAATTTCAATTGAGACTCATTTACAATATGGGGTCAAAAATTTTTTTGTCAACCTCTAACTTTTATACGCCCTTCCCATTCCGGCATTCGGAACAGAGACCCAGAATCTCCATTTTATGTTCATCGCCGGTAAAACCGAACCGTTGGGAAATGTCCCGCTCGATCTCGCCCAACCGGTGATCGAAAAATTCGATGATTTTTTTGCACTGCCGGCACCGGAGGTGACAATGGTGGTCCCGGCCGAAGACATGTTCGTAATGCATGTGGCCATTTTCCAGGTAGACCTCGGCCAGCAGCCCCGCCTCGATCATCAGGGGAATGGTCCGGTAGATAGAGGCTTTCGAGACCCCGTCTTTTTTCTTGAGGCGAATGAATAGCTCATCCACGTCGAAATGATCGTCGGTGGACAGGGCTTCCCGGATAATAGCCTCCCGCTCCCGAGTCTGGCGCATGCCGCGTTTTTTTAAAAATTCCTGAAAGATGGCTATTTCCGGCTTCAATGCAACCTCCGCCGGCGACAGGGCCGACTCCCGCTTGTTTACCGAGGCATGGAAGAAAAAGGACGTCGCCCAGCCGCCGGCTTGCCCCCGCCGACGCGCCGAGTTTCCCCGCGGCTTTTGAGGATTATGATAATTTCCCTCGAGGTTTTGGTCAAGAGGGGCGGAAACAATTTGTAGTGGATTGAGGAATGACGACGTCCCCGGGTTCCCGCCCGCCTTGACGGGACGCCAAGGGGATGGTTACGTTACAAGAGGGTCCGCCGCCGCGACAACGGGCGTGCTTATCGAAAGACGACTCAGGCCGAGGGGTCGTCCCGGTCCGAGGGACCCGCGGCGACGCCGAAGCCCTTGCGGACCATCAGGTCGGTCAGGATTTCCTCGATTTTTTCGGCCACTTCGAACAGGAGGTCCGCCGTTTCCAGTATTTCCAGGCGGAGATCGTCCGTCCCGTATTCGAACTGGGCGCGATAGGTCCCGTCATCCAGGTAGGTCGCGGTTCGTTTTAGTTCTTCCAGAAGTCCCATAATGGATTGGACTTTAGAATGATCGACGCCGTTTTGGCAAGTTTTTTTTCCAAGGAGAAGGTCATGCTCCCCGCCTCCAACCGTATTGTCGCGGTCAACGCCGCCCCGGTCGACCCGTCCGGTAAGTTCGTCCTATATTGGATGACCGCTTTCCGGCGAACCCATTGGAATTACGCCCTGCAGCGAGCCCATGACTGGGCCGCCCGGCTGGGCAGGCCACTGGTGGTCCTGGAAGCCTTGCGCCTGGACCATCCCTGGGCCGGGCCGCGCTTCCACTCCTTCGTCGCCGACGGCCTGGCCGACCAATATGAAAACCTCTCCGGACGACCCGGAATATTTTACTACCCCTTTCTCGAACCCCGGCCGGGCGCGGGAAAAGGCTTGGTCCCGGCCTTGGCCGACCTGGCCGCGGTGGTCGTGACCGACGATTTTCCCTGCTTTTTCCTGCCCCGGATGGTCGAGGCCGCGGGCCGCCGTTTGCGTGTTCGGCTGGAAAAAGTCGACTCCAACGGGCTTCTCCCCCTGTCCGCCGGCGACCGGGCCTTTCCCACGGCCCACGGTTTCAGAAGATTTCTACAGAAAAAATGGTCCGCCGGGTTCGAGGAATTCCCCCGGGCCGATCCCCTGGATGGCCCCGCCCTGCCGAACTGGAACGGGCTTCCCACCGAAATCCTGGACCGCTGGCCGCCGACGGACCCGAAAATCCCGCGCCACCCCGGCTTGTTTTTAGACGGCGCCGCCTTCGGGACCGGGGTCCCGGCCGCCGGGCTGAAGGGCGGGGAAAAAGCCGCGGTTAAAAGGCTCGAACACTTTCTCCAGCATAAATTAGATAAATACGACCAGGACCGAAACCACCCCGACGATGGGGCCGCTTCCGGCCTTTCGCCGTACCTGCATTTCGGTCACCTTTCCGCCCACCAGGTTTTTAGTCGCCTGGCGCTCCGGGAAGGCTGGTTTCCCGAAAAAACAGGGTCTCCGGCCCGGGGCGCCCGCTCGGGGTGGTGGAACATGTCCGGCCCGGCGGAATCCTTTTTGGACCAGTTCATCGTCTGGCGGGAATTGGGGTTCAATCAGTGCCGGTGGAACCCCGGGTACGACCGCTATGAATCCCTGCCCGCCTGGGCCCGAAACACCCTGGAACTTCACGCCTCCGACCCCCGCGCCTTCACTTACACCCTCGACGAGTTCGAGGAAGCGCGGACCCACGACCCGGTCTGGAACGCGGCCCAAAGGGAACTGGTCCGGACCGGAATCATGAACAACTACCTGCGGATGCTCTGGGGGAAAAAAATCCTGGAATGGACCCCCCACCCCATCGCGGCCCTCGAAATAATGATCGAACTGAACAACAAGTACGCCCTCGATGGACGGGACCCCAACTCGTACACCGGTATTTTCTGGGTCTTGGGCCGGCATGACCGGGCCTTCGGACCGGAACGCCCGATCCTCGGCAAAATAAGGTACATGTCCTCGGCCAACACGGTCAAAAAACTCCACCTGAAAAATTATCTGCGGGACTACGCGGAATAAGGGCGGATATCGCGACGGCTTGACCTCGGTCAAGTTCGGCCCGGCGCAATCGGTTATCCTGGACAACTTGAAGGCGGACATCCGTTTTTGATCGGCCGACACGGCCGAGGGTTAGTGTTCCCGCCCGCAAGGCGCGTCCAACGTCTCCAATTTACCGCGGCAAGGCAGAAAAAGAGAAAAAAATGGCGCGCGTGACGCACCCTACAAACTTGGATCGACGCGGCGGGTTTCCACGCCATGGGGGTGGTGAAGGATGAGGCCTAGGCGAGGTGGTTGAAAAGCCCCCCTCACCCCGTCCTCTCCCCCCATGAATGGGTGGAGAGGGAGACAAATTGCCCCGGGCTTGTTTCTTTTATTCCGCTGTCAGCGGCCGGTTGAAAATGTAAGGAAAATGGTCAAATGAGTAAGGTTGGTTCCCAAGCTCTAGCTTGGGAACCTCGGCCAGGGAAGCTCCAGACACCTATATGCTTCAACTTCTTTACAAACAGATCAAGTTTTAACTTGACGGTTTGAGGCGAAGCTTCGTCGGCTTCCTCACTCTAGAAATATGGATGTCTTTGTTAACTTAAAGCCCCCCTCACCCCAGCCCTCTCCCCCCATGAATGGGTGGAGAGGGAGAATAATCACTTCTGTTTTGTTTTTTTTATTCTGAAAGACAATACCTTGCCCCAAACGGAGGCGAGGCCGGGCCGGACAATTATCTCCCTCGCCCCCCGACGGGGGGAGAGGGTTGGGGTGAGGGGGGTAGTCCTTGGTTCATCCTGGTCGACGGGGACGGGTAAGATTTTTAGTTTCGCCTACGGTTCGACCTAACATACGGAGATCACATTATTTTTTTGCCCTGTAGAGGTGGGCTCGGCCAAGCAATTCCAAACGCCTTGGACTTCTTCGGGCGGGCATGGACGCCCGCCCTGTCCGCCCTCGAAACAGGACGTTTCGGGGCGTGAAACCGCCGCCAGGCGGGTTCTCCGGAAAAAGAGCCGGGGGTTGTCAGGGGCGCCGGCTCCGGCGCGCCCCTGACCCTGGGACCGGAAGGAGTCTCTCGAAGCCCAACGCCGGCCGCGCGAGGGGCGGAGCAGCCCCGCCCGCAAGGCGCGTCCAACGTCTCCAATTTAGGGTGGCAAGGCCCGGAAAATAGTAAAAGATGGCGCGCGTTGCGCACCCTACAAACCACGGTCATGTCGGTTGGGTCGGGGTGTAGCGCCTGGTCGACCGGCGATCGGAAGCGCCCCGAACCTCTTCGGGCGGGCAGGGGCGCCGGCTCCGGCGCGCCCCTGACCCTGGGACGGGAAAGAGCCCCTCGAAGCCCCGCTCCCGCCGCGCGGGGGGCGGAGCAACCCCGCCCGCAAGGCGCGTCCAACGTCTCCACTTTAGCGCGGCCAGGCCCGAACAATAGTTAAAAATGGTGCGCGTTGCGCACCCTACCAACTATTCGCGGGACTACGCGAAATAAGGGCGGATATCGCGTCGGGCGCCGCGACGGCTTGACTTAGGTCAAGGCCGACCCGGCGCAATCGGTTATACTGGACAAGTAGAAGGCGAACATCCGTTTTTGATCGGCCGACACGGTCAAGGGCTAGTGTTCCCAACCGCAAAAAAGTATTAACGACACCCAACGGAGAAAAGACCATGCCCACCGGCTTCAAGGGGACGACATCCACCAGGGTTTTCAAGGCGTTAACATATTTGTCGATTTCCGTCGCGATCGTCCTGGCCATATATTGGATTAAGTTCGCTCCGGTCCCGGCGTCCGGGCATCGGGTTGTTCCCGGAAGCATCACGGCCGAGGTCATGGGCGCCGGGACGCTGGAAGCTCGGGTAAAAACGACTGTCGGCGCCAAAATATCGGGTCGAATTACCGGCCAGACGGCCGACCAGGGCGATTTCGTCAAGGAAGGCCAGGTTCTGGCGCACTTGGATGACAGTGAATTAAAACAGCAAGCCGAAATCGCCCGCTCGGCCCAGGCGGCGGCCGAGGCCGCCCTGGCGCGAGTCCGGTCCGACCACACCCGGGCCCGGGTGGTTTTGGAACAGGCCGAACTGGAATATGCCAGAAATATAAAGCTTTATTCCAACAGGACCATCTCCGCCAGCGAGATCGACAAGGTCAAAACCACCGTTAAATTGGCCGCGGCGGATTTATCCAGCGCCCTGGCCCGGGTGGTCGAGGCCCAAAAGAACCTGGCCTTGGCCCAAAACACCTTGGATTATCACTTGGCCCGGTTGGCCGATACCATCATCAAGGCCCCCTTCTCCGGGTTGATCGTCAGGCGCGACCGGGATAATGGAGATATCGTCGTCCCCGGCACGTCGATATGTCTACTTATTTCACCCGAAAAGCTCTGGATTCGAGCCTGGGTGGACGAAACGGAAATGGACAAATTGCGGGTTGGCCAACCGGCTCGAATAGTTTTCCGATCGCGGCCGGACAAATTTTATGACGGCCTGGTCGACCGCCTTGGCCGGGAAACCGACCGGGAAACCAGGCAGTTCCTCGTCGATGTGACGGTCAACCACCTGCCGGTCAACTGGTCGGTGGGACAGCGCGCCGAGGTGTATATAACCTTCGCCCAAAAAGACGAGACCCTGACCTTACCCGCCAATTTGCTCGTCCGCAACAAGAACGGTGAAATGGGGGTCTTGATCGCCGAGCAAGGCCGGGCGGCCTGGCGAAAAGTCCGCCTTGGGCTCCACGGTCGGGATAAAGTGGAAATTCTGGACGGCCTGGCCGCCGGGGATATCGCCCTGGCGCCCAAAAACGGAAAAAAACTCGTCGCCGGAAGAAGAATCGAGATATCCGACCAATGAACCTGGCCATCAAGGACATCCAATACAACCTGGGCCGTTTTCTTTTGACCGCCCTGGGCCTGGGCATGCTTTTGATGATGGTCATGGGCATGGTGGGGATTTATCGCGGCATGCTTGAGGACGCCACTCTTCTCATCGACCGGATAGACGCCGACCTGTGGGTGGTGCAACGGGACTCCAGGGGGCCTTTCGCGGAAATTTCACGGGTCCCCAGGAACCTGGCCGACAGGGTCGCCGCGGCGCCGGGCGTGCGGCGGGCGCGGGAATTTGTCTATCACACCATTCAGCGGGATTGGCAAGGCCACGCCCTGCGCATGGCCGTGCTGGGCTTGAGCTGGCCGCGGGACAAGGGGGAATGGCTGCCTCTTGTCGCGGGAAGGCCGCTTAGCCAGTCGAATTACGAAATTATCGCCGATGAGAAAACCGGGCTGACGCTCGGAGACGTTTTGCAGCTCGGCCTGGAAAATTATAGGGTCGTGGGGCTGACCACGGGCATGGTTTCCTCCGGAGGCGACGGCATGTCCTTTTTTTCCGTCGATGACGCCTTGGCTGTCCAGTTTCACGTCTCGGGTGAATCCGTTCGGTTGGAACGGGAGTCCCGGCTAGGACGGGCGGCCGACATCGATCTCGGACTAACCCAGCCTTTCCTGTTGGAGCGGGCCTTGGGGCCGTCATCCTCCATGCCCGCCCTGGCCCCGCCACAAATAAGCGCGGTCATCGCCAAATTGACCCCGGAAGCGGACCCCGAGCCGGTCAAGGCGCTGATTTCCAGTTGGCCCGACGTCACCTGCCATTCGGCGGAGGAACAACGGCGGTTCATGTTGCAAGGCATGGTGGAAATGGCCAGAAAACAGATCGGTTTTTTCACCATCCTGCTGACGGTCATTTCGGCGATTATCATGGCCTTGATCCTCTACACCATGACTTTAGAAAAAATTCATGAAATCGCGCTATTGAAACTGATTGGAGCGCCCGGGCGCGTGGTGCTGGCCATGATCTTGCAACAAGCGTTGCTGCTCGGCTTGATCGGCTATGGCCTCGCCTATATTCTAGGGGCCGAGGTTTTCCCCAAGTTCCCGCGGCGAGTGGTTCTTCTCCGGGACGACTTGGTCGCGTTGGCCCTGATCGTTCTATCCATCTCGGTCCTTTCCAGCCTTCTGGGCATCTGGAAGGCCTTGAGAGTAGACCCGAATGAAGCCTTGTCGGGGTAGCCATGTCGAAAAGAGAACCAGCCGTTGAAACCCGAAGCCTGACCAAAATTTACGGTCAGGGCAACACCGAGGTCGTGGCCATGCGAGACGTCAGCCTGAAGGTCCGGCATGGGGAAGTCGCGGCCTTGCTCGGGCCTAGCGGGTCCGGAAAGTCGACGCTGCTCACCGCGGTCGGGTTGATCAACCCTCCAACTTCCGGGCAGATCATCATCAACGGCGCCCTGGTCCTGGACGGTCCCAAGGCCCTGACCGACCTAACCGGCTTCCGCCGGAACAATATCGGGTTTGTCTTCCAAAAATCCAACCTGATACCTTTCCTAACCGCCCTGGAAAACGTCAAGGTCGCCTTGGAACTTAACGGCCTGCCCGGGGGACCGGCCAAGAAAAAATCAATGGAATTGCTCGATTACTTCGGGCTCGCCGACCGAGCAGCCAACTACCCGGCCATGCTTTCGGGCGGTCAACAGCAACGGGTGGCCGTGGCTCGGGCCCTCGCCAACAACCCCAGCTTGATCCTGGCCGACGAACCGACAGCCGCCCTGGACAGCGTCCGGGGTCGCCAGGTGATGGAGCTCTTTAAAAAGGCGGCCCACGAACGCGACGGGGCGGTGATTGTGGTCACCCACGACCAGCGCGCCTTGGACGTTTTCGATACGGTTTACGAAATGGAGGACGGCGCGATACGCCTCGGTTCCCGTCATGACTGACCGGCGACGCATCCGTGGCAGGTCGGGGGAGGCTTCCGACCCGCAATCGAGGCCGGAAAATTTTACAAGACATCCATGTGCAAAATTGATTTGTCCTTGGGGTTGTGATAGCTTGAACTGGAAACTCAAATTGGGGGAGAAACAATGCCCGTGGCCAAAAGAGAAATCGTGACCGTGGGGACCGCGGGAATGTTTCATTGCATTTCCCGCTGCGTCCGTCGGGCCTTTCTTTGCGGAAACGATCCATCCACCGGGAAGTCGCTGGAGCACCGTAATTCATGGGTCCAGGCCCGGTTGGAACTCCTGGCCCGGACCTTCGCCGTGGATATTTGCGCCTTCACGGTCATGCCAAATCACCTGCATGTGGTCCTCCGCATCCGGCCCGACCTGGTGGAAAGCTGGTCGGACGAAGAAATCGCCGCGCGTTGGCTCCTGGCGTTCCCGAAAAGGAAAACGGAAGATGGGCGTCCGGTGGAACCCTCCGCCGCCGAAATCAAAGATCTGGCGGACCAAATTGAGTTGATGCGCGACCGTTTGGCCGACGTAAGCTGGTTCATGCGCAACCTGAATGAAAACATCGCCCGGCAGGCCAACAAGGAAGACGGCTGCCGGGGCCGATTCTGGGAAGGCCGTTCTAAATTCCAGGCCATTCTGGACGAGGCGGCCCTTTTCACCTGCATGGTTTTTGTGGACCTTAATCCGGTCCGAACCGGCGAGGCCGCCGGTCCCGAGGCAAGTCCGCGCACCAGCGCCTTCCTGCGCATCCGGGCTCGACAGGCTAGGGAAAAATTGGCCCTAGCCGAAAAAGAAGGACAGGAAGGACAACCCAACCTCTCATTTGAACAACAAAAGGGCCGGGAAACCGATATCGCCTCGCCAGGGGCTGACCAGTGGCTCTACCCCTTCGATCAAGACCCGGAGGAGCCGCGGCCCGCCCTACTGGACATTAGTGTGGATCGCTATCTGGAAATCCTTGATTGGACCAGCCGCCAATTCAGGGAGGGAGGAAACAATAGCCTCCCCGGGGAGTTGGCGGCCATCCTCGAAAGACTGCGCATTGATTCCGGCCAATGGCTGGAAACGACCGCTTCCTTTGGTCGGTCCTTTCACCTGGCCGCGGGCCGCGCCGAGCTCATGCAGGAAACGGCGGCCGCCCTGGGTAGGCGTTGGCTGCGAGGATTAAACGCCGGCAAGAAGGCGTTTTCATAATCGGAAGTCCATTTTTCATACTGGAACCGGCGGAACAATTTATTTTCGACCCGGGCTCGTTGTCCGTCTCAATTTGAACTCCTCGAAATACTATTGTATGTCCGAGGGTTACACTTTTAGCCTTCCTTGATTTGGGTCGCCCTCCCGCGTTTTGCAAGCGGCTCCAGTACTGTGAATTTCCGGCGTCGCCGGCGATTACGCCGGAAAAATGACCGGTTCCGCTAACCCATGGCCTACCGTATTATCCCGCCCAGATTTTGCGTTCTCGTAAAAGATTCCTTCGTTTTTCTTTTTGGTCTAACCAACACGCCGTATTTTTTTTCGCTTACCACAACACATCACAGCAAAATTTTTGAAAAATGGATGTCCACTATAATTTGTTTTTCCTCGCGCACACGACCACGCCGTCAAAAGCGCCGTCTCCGATCAGCGAGTGAAAATCAGGGACCAGCCCGGCCCCGTGCTCCCGTCAGACCCGATGGCAGGCGTCCTAGCGGTAATCCCCGGCGCCCCGATCGTGAATCCTCAAGGACTTGGCCGGTCCGCCGGGCTTGAGACGCCCGGCCGACATACTCATCATCAACCCCTAACCTCCGACGCCGACTAGCCTCAGTCCCATTTGATTTCCTCCCTGGCACTCGAGTTGGGGCCTTGCCTAGATGGTCCCAATAAATCCTGATTCCGTAAAATATGTGTATATTCAAGTAAATAAGAAATAGTCACGCGGGTGATCCATCATGAGATATTATCGTTGACAAAACTATCATAAGATATATACTAGTTTTAGTATATCCTGGAGGATGCCCGGGTGGTGACGCTGGAACAGTTAAACGCTGCGTTGTTTCTTAAGGAATTCAAAATACTTATCGAAAAAGACCGAATATGGGTTGTCCAGCGTGACAAGAATTTAACGCCATTAGGCTTGAACAACACCCAGTGCATTCAGGAACTATTGGATTTATCAGTGGAAAATTATGTAGCAGGGCCAAAAAAAGATAGAGACAGACCAGGCGTGATTTGGGAATTCGGCAAGATGATAGGTGATACCGAAGTTTATATAAAATTAAAAATAGCTGACGATGGCGCCGAAAAGCACGCGGTCTGCATTTCGTTTCATCCCGCCGAATGGCCGATGAATTATCCATTTGTTATGTGAGTTTTTGAAAGGAGTGCGCGATGACAACAGGTTTTTGTCCTGTATGCGAAAAGCGTACTGATGTCAAACTTATTTCGAAAAATGATTTCATAGAAGTTCGCGGAGAAAAATTTGAAATAAACTCCAAGTATTATAAATGTGATTCGTGTGGAGAATCTTTTTGGGGTCCTGAGTTGGGTGATGATCCTTTATCGTTGGCGTACGACGCCTATAGACGAAAAAATAACATGCTTCAACCAGAGGAGATTAAACAATTACGTTTAAAATATGGATTGACTCAAAAAGAATTTTCTCGGTTGCTTGGATGGGGAGATGTCACAATCGTTAGGTATGAAAATGGGTCACTCCAAGATAAGGCTCACGATTCCATGCTTCAATTAATTGTCGATCCCGGCAATATGTTAAAATTGATCACAAATAAAGGTGATTTGATCCCCGAGACCAAGCGACGAATAATAGTTGACAATATTGCGAGATGCGCCGAGCTATTCAATATACGCTCCGCCATTTGTGGGGATGATTTTACTAATCCAAATATTTATAATGGATTCAAACGATTTGATCCTAATAAATTATATAACGTTATAAATATTTTGTGCTACGGCGCCGATGGCATCCTGAAGACCAAATTAAATAAATTACTTTTCTATGTCGATTTTCTTCATTATAAGCTTTTTGCCCAGTCCATTACCGGAGCCAACTACGCCAAGCTTCCCTTTGGCCCTGTTCCAGATAATTATGAACATTTTCTAAGGGAGCTAATCGGTCAGGATATTGGCGTACAAGTTATTGAGATCGAATACGGACCTTATACCGGAGAAAAGTATTTTTCAACAAGAAAACCGGATATGAAAATGTTTTCAGCCAACGAGATTGAAACTATTTCGCGGGTCAAGGATTTTTTTTCCACTTATACCGCCACACAAATTAAAACATTTTCGCATCTTGAAGAGGCTTACATTAAAACTCCCGATTCAAAACTGATTTCCTACGAGTATGCCAACACGCTGAGGATATAAAGTTAAATCTCATTATTTAAACGATAGTGTTTCGAGTTTTCATAGGCGGATTAAATCATAAAACGCTATTGATGCAGCCGATTGCAAACTTGGCTTATTACCCACCCCCCCGTCAGGCGCCTACTAACTCATTGAAATACTGTAGTATGTCCGAGGGTTACACTTTCAACCTTCCTTGATTTGGGTCGCCCTCCCGCGTTTTGCAAGCGGTTCCAGTACTGTGAATTTTCGGCGGCGCCGGCGATTACGCCAGGAAAATGACCGGCTCCGCTAACCCACGGCCAACCGTTTATCACGCCCTGATTTTATGGTCTCATAAAAAATTCCTTCGTTATTCTTTTTGGTCAAGGCAATACGCCGTTTTTTTCGCATACCACAACACAGCATAATATTTAGTAAATAAATATCTTTTGTACTATTGCGTTATAATTTTACATGTAATTAGCAATTTCAAATCAAGCACTGAATAGGTTAACACTACAATGGATAACAGATTAAAATCAGAATAATCATATTTCATATCACTAACTTCAACAAGTACCATACAATCATTCCAGCAATTATATTTAAGAATAATGAAAAACCTGAATGAATTAAAAAAGCATTTATTTTTTTCTTATTATTTTTATCTAATTTTTTAGTTAGATTTAGATCACCTCGTGTTAGTTGAAATGGAGCGAAAATACCATATTGATTGATTGCTTCATAACATAACATGCCTAGGTGCCGACAAAAATTTATAGTAACATATAAACAAAGAAAAGAAATTAATAACCATCTGATACAAACCAAAAGTTGTGAAACTGTAACTTGAGCATTAGATTCAGGCAATAATACGCCAAGCAACACGCAAGCAACGAAAACAACTAAAGATGGCGTTGAATAATGTATTATTCTAACAATCCATTTATCAATTTTTTCAAGCTCACAAAACCAGTCACATGCCGAATCAGGTTGTTTCAAGCCATTATTCCACTTCTCAACAACATTAATAAGTTCATCCGCTAATACATGAGATATAAAATCAACACGAACCATACATAAACCTAATTTTGTTTCAAAATCAAAGTCATCATCAGAGTCACTTGAAAAAAGAGCCTGTAAAAACTCTTTAGTGCTAGGTTTTGTAGTTAACCTGACAGTAAGAGTATGTCTTTGAGGAATTTGAAAATTCGAAACATTAATTAAAAAATCCCAGCGCAAAGTAATTTCTTGTGTTACGGAAGGGATTTTAAAATCATATTCCTCTAATTCAATCCATGTCCCAAACTCAATGCTTTCTTTTTTATCAAACTTAATAATTGCCGTAGACATAGCGATATCAATTTGATGAAGCTTAAGCTTTTCTATAATGTTTTGATTTATAAGAAGTAAATCATCAAAATAAACTAAAACACGTCGATTAAACAACCGAACTTTCGAATCAGGTTTTCCAGCGAACAAATAAAACATTGACTTAAAGGATTCTTTATCCATCTTGGCATATATTTTTTGTTCGGGAACATTAACTAAACTTGATTTATTCATTTCAACCTCTATCAATATTTAGATTTTTATAATGTTACCATTAATTGAGTATGGTTCTTTATTACAATAGTACATGTGAAAACTATCACAAGTATAACTTAATGATAATGTCAGATTATAGACTAATAATTGTACATTTGTAAGCCTTGGACTTTTGTGATAAAATCCGGTTATCCCAATTTCAAGGACCAAAGGGAAGGACCGGTGTAATCTGGACGTTTTATTTTTGCTCAACTAATGCACTATTTGCTTGAGCGACAATTTAATCAGTGCGTTAACCACTACAACGGCAAATACAAAGTCCAATCATTCAAATGTTTGGAGCAATTTTTTTGCATGGCATACGCTCAGCTCACCTTTCGTGAAAGCATTCGAGATATCGTACCTTGTCTCAGGGCACTATAACCCAAATTAAATAATATGGGCGTTCGGTCGCAAATTCCTCGAAGCACTTTATCCGACGCCAGTGAAAAGTGTGACTGGCGTATTTGTGACGATTTTGCTCAAGTTAATTTTTACACGTTGTGACTTGATTATTGTAATTTTATCAAATATAAGCATGTAAGTAAATGAAAAAACAATGGTTACTCTTTACTTAATGATATTGAGTTTAGCGTTTTTATGGTAACAATATCGGATAAATGTGAATATTAATGCTATTGGAGATATTTGCATAAATTTTTAATATTATCATGCTGTTGATAGAGATGTGAGCTGCCTCTTCGCTGTTTCGTAAGGATAGTTTTTGGGCCTTTCGGCACTGGAATCTCGATTTCGGGGCAGGAAAAAGAATCAATCCTTTTGCCCGAGGTCAGGGCCATCCTCCCGCCGTCGGTCTTTCGACCTAAAAGCACGGGGAAAGAGGCGTCGTCAAGGCTGCCGAAGGCACCCGAAGGGCTTGGCCTTGACCACGCCTCGGCTCGTGCTATAAATGACGAGGCCGAAAAGGTCCATGACTTCTACTTATTTAAAATAGCGAAGAGCCTGTGCGCTATTGCTCACTATTTTTCTATAACAAAAGCTTCATCGCCATCCGGACAAAATACACCTCGTTCATCAGAAACTCTCACAACGGGTACGGACTTGTTGCCATTATCATAATTTATCCTTCTTCCATCGCCATTATCTGCGGTAAAATACTTATTTTTTGTCTTGGTCTTAAGATAAATCGTATCGCTAGATTTTACAAATTTGGCGGTTTCCTTTTCCAGATTATTAAGAACAGCCTTTGAGGCTAACTGATCAATTTCACGCCCAATATTTTCTAGCCTGTCCTCAATCGCTTCTATTTTGGAATCCAACAACTTATATTCCTTATTAAGATAGAAAATTCCACCAGCCCCCCCAAAAAATGCGAATATTACAATTGGTACAATTACTCTCCAGTATGACTCTAACGTCGCTATACGTTTCTCTATCTGCAAAGCATGTTTACTAAATTCTTCTATAGAAACCAATGACAAGGTATCATTGTTAGTCATTTTTCTCCTTTCCTTTTGTGAAAACCTTCAAAAAATTATGCTGGTTCATATCTATTATCAAATCAAAATTAGCATTAATTTACTTCTTGAGTTTAATTAACCGAAAACAGTTTTACCTAAGAGTATTATTGGATTCCGTCTCGGGCCTAATGATATTGAAAGTTTTATCGCATGATAAGCTACACAGGTATTGTATTGGAATCGAAGTCTCAACACTCTCATCAATTCAATGAGTTATTCTACAGCGAATTATCCTCTATCGAAGCCCGACTCAGTTTCATTATTGTTTACCACTTCAGCATAAACTGCTGCCCATTGTCAATAAGTATTTTCAGTTTTCTTAACATATTGTAAAAAAGTGTGGCACCAACTTCTATTAAAAAGTGCCTTCGAGGGCCAAAGTGTCAGCTAAATTTCTTAGCTTCTCTATAATCGCATGATTTTACAGAAAATTAAGTGTTTGTATTTTAAGACATCCAATTAACAATATATAATTTTGCATTTTGTGTACCTAATAAAAAAATTCGCACTCTAAAGAGAGAGAATGAAACCATAGCGAGACGAGAAACCGTGGCCGTGGGGACCGCGGGAAAATATCATGGCATTTCCCGCCGCGTCCGTCGGGCCTTTCCTTGCGGAAATGATCCATCCACTGGGAAGTCGTTTGAACACTATAATTTATGGGTCCAGGCCCGGTTGGAACTCATAGATCGGACCTTCGCCGCGGATATTTGCGCCTTCACGGTCATATCAAATCACCGGCCTGTGGCCCTCCGCACCCGGCCCGACTGAGCCAACTGTCTTGGACGGTTGACAAATAGTCCCCTCATGTGCTGAAATCAGCAATACATGGCGGACTCATAGGTAAGCCTCATGCTCAACAATCTTAGTTTTTCGTGATTCAGGGCGTTCTTCAGGGTCAGTGATCATATCCGGCTGCCCCAATACACCGGCGCCATACTGCGCGACGCCTTGGGACAAGCCTTTTTGAACACCCGGTTCGGGGACAATGAGACCTGTTCCTACTGCCTCGCCAGAAACGAATGCCGGCATCAAAATTTGCGGGTTTATTTTTTCCAGTCCCCGGCCGACCACCCCTTCATCAAGCCGGGGCATGAATCCTTGCCCCGCATGATGCAACGGGACGAGTATCCCCAACCCTTTGTTTTCGATCCCATGGCCGGGGGAGAATACCACCCGGGCGACTTTTTGGTCTTATCCTTCACCCTGGTGGGCCGGGCGCTCGAATGCGCCTCCTTCATGGTTTGCGCGTTGTCACGCCTGGGCGGACGGGAACTCGGCCTGGGTAAAAAGCGCGTGACTCTCGAGGCCATAGTCACGGCCCCCTTGTCTTCGGAGGAAGAAGAAGATGAACTGGTATATGAAGTTAGCAGGGTCTTCTCCCGGCTCGTGTCGAGCTGATCGATTTCAACGCTGTCAAGCGGTGGGACCGGAAAACCAGCGGGCCGAAAGGGTCCCCCCGCCAAATTCGCCTGAGGCTCCTGACTCCGTTTAGTTGCAAAACCAACGACATACCGGGCCGGCCCCTGACCTTTCGAATATTCATGAAAAACCTGCTGCGCCGACTCACGCTCCTGTCCGTCCACAGTCCCTTCGTGGCGGCCCCCGATTACCGCGGCCTTCTGGCCCTGGCTTCGGAAGTGAGCGTGATTTCGTCGAATTTGGAATGGGGTCGTCGGAGCGGGCCTTCCTCCAGCCAGGAGGAATGGAGGCGACAAGACGGTTATCTCGGGGAAATCGTTTTTTCCGGCAACTTGGACGATTTCCTGCCCTATTTGCGGATAGGTGAATATCTGAACGTGGGCAAGGCCGCCTCTTTCGGACACGGCAAGTATGAACTCAACCTTTTGCCGGGTTAACCAGGCCCGCGGCGTCAAGTCGCGATGACGGCCAAGGTCAAGGAGCGACGTTTTTTACTCTCTCGCTAACGTCCTCCTTCAAGAGGCTTCCCCAGGGGGTCCGTTTTTTTCAGTACGGCCCCGGGGTTGATGTGGTTTCGGGAAGGAAGGGGAGGGGGCCCCTGGGCGGCCCCCCGCGGGGATTTTCCCGGCCTAGCGGTTGGCCTTGCGTAGGCCCAGTTGGTCCAGGGCCGTGATCATCTTGCAGACATTGGCCGACCCCTCGACCATGTAATAAGTCGGGGCGTCCCGGTAGTACCTGGCCGCGGGATACTCCGTGGAATATCCGTACGCCCCCAGGAGCCGCATGGCGTAATTGGAACACATGTTGGCCGTTTCCCCGGCTTTCCACTTGGCCATGGCTACTTCCAGGGTGTTGCCCAGGCTCCCCTGGTCCTTCCGCCAGGCCGCCTTGTACACCAGGAGCCGAGCCGCCTCGATCTCGATGCACATCTGGGCGATCATGTCCTGGTTCATCTGAAATTGACCGATGGCCTGGCCGAACTGCTCCCTTTCGTTGCAGTATTTCGTGGCGATGTCCAGGCAGGCCTGGGCCAGGCCCACGCCGCCGGCCGCGGCGGACAGCCTGGTCTGGTTCAGGGAGCTGAACACGATCTTGGCGCCGTCGCCGGGCCGACCCAGGATGTTCTCCTTGGGGACCTTGACGTTTTCGAGGTAGATTTCGCCGGTGGGGGAGGAACGGGATCCCAGCTTGTCGATATCCGTCACGGCCACGCCCTCGAAATTCCTGGGTTCCAGAACAAAGGCCGACAATCCCCCGCCCCGGGCGGAGCGGTCGGTGTAGGCGTAGTAAATCAGGACGTCGGCCGTGGAGGCGTTGGAAATCCAGGTCTTGGCCCCGGTCAGGGACCAATGGTCGCCCTTGTCCTCGGCCGTGCTCTTCAGGGCCATGACGTCCGACCCGGCATTGGGCTCGGTGATGGCGAAACCGCCGAGGTACTCTCCGGACGCCAGCTTGGCCACGTATTTTTGTTTCAGTTCCTCGGTTCCGTAACGGAAGATGGTAAAGGCGCAGCCCAGGGCCTGCATGTTGATCTGGACCCGCAGGGAGCTGGACGCCCGGGCGATTTCCTCGGTCACGATCATGGCCGCCAGCCAGCCCATGCCGTTGCCGCCGTATTCCTCGGGAATGACCGTGCCGAACATTCCCAATTCACCCATCTTCCTGACCACCTCGAGCGGGAAATAATGGTCCTCGTCCCATTTGTCGGCAAAGGGGGCGATCTCCCTCCGGGCGAAATCCCGGGTCATGTCCCGGAGCATCAACAGGTCTTCCGATAATTCGAAATTCATCCCGATCCTCCCGTGGCCGGCCGCTTATCTTTCCAGGATAATCGCGATGCCCTGGCCCCCGCCGATGCACATCGTGGCCAGGCCGTATTTCGAATCGCGGGCTTCCATCTCGTACACCAGCTTGGTGAGCAAAACCCCGCCCGAGGCGGAAACCGGGTGACCCAGGGCGATGGCGCCGCCGTTGACATTGACCTTTTCCATATCCAGGCCCAGTTCCCGAATGCAGGCCAGGGACTGGGAAGCAAAAGCCTCGTTCAGTTCCACCAGGTCGATCTGGTCAATGGTCATGCCGGCCTTGGCCAGGACCTTCCTGACCGCCGGAATGGGACCGATGCCCATCAAGGACGGCTCCACCCCCGCCGCGGCATGGCTGACGATGGAGGCCAAGGGCTTGAGCCCCCGGGCCTTGGCCGCGCTTTCCCGCATCACCACCAGGGCCGAGGCCCCGTCGTTCATGCCCGAGGAATTGCCGGCGGTGACGGTCCCGCCTTCCCTAAAGGCCGGCTTGAGCTGGGCGAGTTTGTCCAGGCCGGTCCGCCGGGGGTGCTCGTCCGTGTCGAACACCGTGAACTCGCCCTTTTTCCCCGGTATTTTCACCGGGACAATCTGGCTTTTGAACTTGCCGGCCTCGATGGCCAGGGCCGCCCGTTCCTGGCTCTGGAACCCGAAGGCGTCCTGGTCGGCGCGGTTGACCTGGTATTTTTCCGCCACGTTTTCCGCCGTCTCGCCCATGGTGTCCCCGGAAAGGGGATCGAACAGGATCAACTGGTCCTGGAGCTGGCCGTGGCCCAGGCGGTAGCCCCAGCGGGCCGACCGGAGCAGGTACGCGGCCCGACTCATGGATTCGACCCCGCCGGAACAGATTATGTCCGCGTCCCCGGCCTGGATTATCTGGGCCCCCAAGGTCACGCTCCTGATGCTGCCGCCGCAGGCCTTGGACATGGTGAACTGCGTGTTTTCCTTGGGCACGCCGCCCCGCACGGCCATGACCCGGGCCGAGTTGATGGGCAACTCGCCGGTCCGGTACCCATGGGCCATGATGACTTCCTCCACCTCGGCCGGAGCGATTCCCGCCCGGCTAATGGCTTCGCCTATGACCAGGGCCCCCAAATCGCTGTCGCTGACATCCTTCAGGGCGCCGCCGAAGCGGCCGATGGCGGTCCGTACCGCGCTGACTATTACCACCTTTTCCATGTCGGGCTCCTTTCGCCGAAAAACGATTATTTTAAAATGATAATCCTTGCTTTATGATGGACCGGCGGTTATGTCAAGGGAAAAGCAGCTACCATATAGCTACCAAATCAACGACCTTTTCAGCGCCGGTCGCTCGGGTCGACCTTTTCACTTTACAAACAACCGGCCGAGTAGTATCTTTTTGGCAATTTTATTAAATGGTTTTGAGGACTATATGGTTCAAGGCTCCAAAATTCAGGGCCTGCCCCAGGCCGTGGCCCGGTTGGTCCGGCCGGGCATGAGCATCGTCATGGGGGCCGGGCTGGAGGCCTGCATTCCCTTTGCGGTGGGCCACGAAATCATCCGGCAGGGCAAAAAGGACCTCACCCTGATCGGTCCCATTTCCGACACGCTCTTCGACATGATGGTCGGCGGGGGCGTGGTCAAGAAAATCATCGCCGCCTGGGTGGGGAATGTCGGGGCCGGCCTGGGGTACAATTTCCGCCGCGCGGCCGAGGGCCGGACCATCGAGGTGGAAAATCATAGCAACCTGTCCGTGGCCTCGGCCCTGGACGCCGGAGGCATGGGGTTGGAATTCGGCCTGCTCCGGTCTCTGTTCGGCACGGATATCCTTAAGCATAACGATAACATGCGGGTCATTTCCTGTCCCTTTACCGGGACGCCGCACGTGGCGGTCCGGGCCTTGACGCCGGACCTGGCGATCATCCACGCGCAGCGGGCGGACGAGGCCGGAAACACGCAGTTGTGGGGAAACCTGGGGATCGTCCCGGAAGCGATCAAGGCCAGCCGCCAGGTCCTGGTCGTGGTGGAGGAAATCGTCGGCCGGGACGTCATCAGGTCCGACCCCAACCGGACCATCATTCCCGGCTTCAAGACGGCCGCGGTGGTGGAAGAGCCCTGGGGGGCCCACCCCTCGCCGGTGCAGGGTCATTACGGTCACGACGATGACTACTACATGGAATACGCCGAGGCGACCAGGACCGCGGCCGGCGCCGAGGACTGGCTGAAAAACTGGGTCCTCGACGCCCTGGACCGCCGGGCCTACCTGGACAAGCTCGGCCCCGAGCGCCTGGCGGCGCTAAGAGTCAGGAACCCGGCGCCGGCGGCCCGGGTTGAATACGGGTTTTGACGAGGTCGGGCGGCCCGACTCGAAGGCGGAAAAATGATTGTCAAACCAGGCGAACTGATGGTCGTGGTCGCGGCCAGGGAAATTAAAAACACGGACGTGGTCTTCGTGGGCATGCGCTTGCCCTTGCTGGCCTTTTTCCTGGCCAAGGCCACTCACGCCCCCGAAGCGGTCGGATTGTTCGAAAACGGGTTGATCCGGGACGAACCCGCCCGCGGCCCGGTGGTGACCATGTGCGACCCGCCGAACATAACGGGCGCCCTGGCCTGCGTCTCCCTGCGGGAAGCCATGAGCTATCTGCAGCAAGGCCGGGTTTCCCTGGGGTTCATCGGCGGCGCCCAGGTGGACGTATACGGCAACCTGAACACCACCCAAGCCGGGACGACCAGGCTGCCCGGGAGCGGCGGGGGAGCTGATATCGCTTCCCTGGCCGGACGACTTCTGCTAATGATGACCCACGAAAAAAGACGGTTCCGGCCCCGGGTGGATTACGTCACTTCCCCCGGATTCGGCGACGGCCCGGGCTGGCGGGAAAAGCAGGGCCTCCCGGGCGGCGGTCCCGCGGCCCTGGTCACGACGTACGGCGTGTTCCGGTTCGACCCGGCGACCAAAAAAGCGGTCCTCACCCAAATTCACCCGGGCGTCGACCTGGAAACGGTACGGCAGGAGACCGGTTGGAACCTCGCCGCCGCCCCGGACCTGGCCATCACCCCCCTGCCGACCATCGAGGAATTGGCCCTGATTCGGCGCTTCGATCCCCGGGGCTTCTGGACGGGACGGTAGCCGGCCATGGACATTAAAATTAAAAGCAAATTCTGGCTGGAAGACGAAAAAGGCCGCCCCATTTTCGGCGGGGGGCGGCGGGCCATTCTGGAAAAAATCGACGAACTGGGGTCCATCAAGGCCGCGGCCGAGAACCTGGGCATTTCCTACCGGGCGGTCTGGGGCAAGATCAAGACCATGGAGGAGCGCCTGGGGGCCCGGCTGGTGGAAACCTTTCCCGGCGGAGGCCGGGAAAAGGGCGCGCGCCTGACCCCCACGGCCGGAGAGCTGATAAAAATGTTCAAGGAACTAGACGAAGTGGGCACCGCCCAGGCCGACGCGCTGTTCAAGCGCATTTTCCAGGGAAAATAAGAGCGTTCTCCCGTCAAGCCCCTTCCCCCGGAAACGTCCGCCCCCACCAGGCCGCGAGACCAACCTCAGTCCCGCAGCCGGGGGTCCAGGGCGTCCCGCAACCCTTCTCCCAATAGGTTGTAAGCCAGCACGGTGGTCAGAATGGCCAGGCCGGGGTACAGGCTGAGCCACCAGGCGCTGGAGATGTTGTCCTTGCCCTCGGTCAGGATATTGCCCCAGGACGGGGTGGGCGGCTGCACCCCGATGCCGAGAAAGGACAGGGCGCTCTCGGTCAAAATGGCCCCGGCCGCTCCCAGCACCGCCGCCGCCAGCACCGGGGCCAGGGCGTTGGGGAGAATATGGACGAAAATAATCCGCGCGTCCCTCGCTCCCATGGCCCGGGCGGCCACGACGAAATCCCGCTCCTTCAAGGTCAGGAATTCCGCCCTGACCAGCCGGGCCACGCCCATCCAACCGGTCGCGCCGATCACCGCCATGATGTTCCAGATGGACGGCTCCAGGATGGCGATCACCGCCAGGATCAAAAAAAACGAGGGAAAACAGAGCATCAGGTCGATGAACCGGGAAATGGCCGCGTCCGTCCAGCCGCCGTAGTACCCGGCCAGGGACCCCAAAAAAACCCCGATCACGACGGCCAGGCCCATGGCCGCCAGGCCGACCTTCAGGGAAATCCCGGCGCCCCAAATCATCCGGGACAGAACGTCCCGTCCCAGGGAATCGGTCCCGCAGGGATGAATTCTTGAAGGCGGCTCCAGGCGGGACGCGATATCGATCAGATTGGGGTCGTGGGGAGCGATCCAGGGAGCGGCCAGGCTGATCACGAACAGCAGCAGCACCACCACTCCGCCCGCCAGGGCCGGTTTGTTGGCCGAAAAATCTTGCCAAAACAGGATGTAAACGCCGGGCTCCCTCATCCCTGCCGCCCCCTGACCCGGGGGTCCGCCAGGGCGTAGCCCACGTCGGCCAGCAGGTTCCCGGCCAGGGTCAGGACCGCGCCGATAACCAGGCCGCCCATGACCACGGGATAATCCCGGCTCATGACCGCGTGGTAGAACAGCCGCCCCATGCCGGGAATGGCGAATATCGACTCGAAAATGACGCTCCCGCCCACCAGGCCCGGGACCGACAAGCCCAGGACGGTTATCACCGGCATGAGGGCGTTGCGCAGGGCGTGCTTGTAGATCACCACCCACTCGGACAAACCCTTGGCCCGGGCCGTGACGATATAGTCCTGCCGGACCGCTTCCAGCATGTTGGCCCGCATGTAGCGGCTCATCCCGGCCAAGCCGCCGAACGCCGACAAAAACACCGGCAAGACCAGATGACTGACCCGGTCCCAGACCCGGCCCCAGAAGGAAAGATACTCATAATCAAGGGATTCCAACCCCGAAATGGGCAGCCACCCCCAGCGCGCGCC
The DNA here is from genome assembly GCA_043806915.1 of Pseudomonadota bacterium. Taxonomy (GTDB): domain Bacteria; phylum Desulfobacterota; class Desulfarculia; order Adiutricales; family JAGVGV01; genus JAZDGM01. The sequence continues at coordinate 34,509 of JAZDGM010000008.1, forward strand.
GAAGAGGATCATCAGGAGCAGGGCCAGCCAGAAAGTCGGGGCCGCGAACCCCAGAAAGACGAAAACCGAGGCGGCCCGATCGAAAAAACCGCCGCGGTGGGTGGCGGAATAGACCCCGATGGGAACGGCCCCGGCCAGGATCAAGGCCAGGGACAGAAGATTGATGGCGATGGTGATGGGCAGGCAGCGGCCGATCTTGGTCAGGACCGGCTCCCGGTCCGGGGCGAAGGACCGGCCGAAATCCAGCCGGGCCAGTCGGTTGACCCAATTCCAATACTGGACCGGGATGGGTTGGTCCAACCCGTACAGCGCTTCCAGCCTCTGCCGGGCTTCCAGGCCGGCCTTGGGATTCATATCCGTGAGCAGGTCCGTCGGCTCGCCCGGGGCCAGGTGGATCACCACGAAGGAAACCAGGGTGATGCCCACCAGGAGCGGCGCCATGAAAACCAATCTTCTCAGCGCGAAACGCAACATTTTTTTCGTCCCGTGACCGCGGTTGAATTCTTGCGCCCCCTAATGGGGCGGATCAAGGCCTCGCCTGGTATTTTTGCCTGTTTTGGGGGACGAACCACCGGGGCCGGTTGTAATCGATGCCGGCCGGAGCGGGCTTGATCCCCATTATCCGGGAAGAAGCGACGGGCAGGGCGTCCGGGATGTATAAAAACACGCAAGGGACGTCTTCCCGCAAAATTTCCTGAAAGCGGAAGTAGGCCTTTTGGCGTTCGGCCTGGTCGAAAGTGTAGCGGCCCTGGTCGATAAGCCGGTCGACTTCCGGGTTCCCATAGGAAATGAAGTTCAACTCCCCGGCCCTGGTCTTGCTCGAAGGCCAGACGTCGAACGGGTCGGGGTCGGGCGGGATGGTCCAGGACAGGATCACGGCCTCGAAATTTTTCTTGTCCACGAATTCCTTCAAAAAGGCCGCCCATTCGATGGTCCGGATTTTGACCAGGATTCCCAATTCCCGCAGCCGCTGCTGGATGATCAAGGCGGTCATTTCCCGGTTCCGGTTGCCCTGATTGGTGATGATGGTGAATTCGAAGGGTTGGCCGTCCCGGGCCAGGACCCCGTCCTGTTCCTTCCACCCGGCCTCGGCCAAAAGCTCCCGGGCCCGGCCCTGGTCAAAGGGATAGGGCTTGACGTCCGGATTATACTGCCAGGTCCCGGGCTTGTAGGGCCCGTTGGCCGGCGCGCCCAGCCCCAGCAGGACCCCCTTGACGATCTCTTCCTTGTCCAAGGCCAGGGCGATGGCCTGCCTCACCCGCCGGTCCTGGAACTTGGGGTCGAGCAGGTTGAAGCCCAAGTAGGTGTAGGCCGATTGCAGGTACCTATATTTTTTGAAATTCTTGGCGAATTCGGGGGAATTGGCTTCCTCGACGTACTGGGTCGGCGTCAGGGCCGTCAAGTCCAGACCGCCGCTTTTAAGTTCCAGAAACATGGCCGCCTGGTCGGGAATGATCCGAATGACCGTCCGCTGGAGGTACGGCGGTCCCGCGAAATAGTCCGGGTTGGCTTCCAGCACGATTTTCCGGCCGGTCTCCCACTCCTTGAACCGGTAGGGTCCCGTGCCCACGGGCCGCCGAGCCAGGGGGGTCTCGTCCAGGTCCACGCCCGCCAACAAGTGTTCCGGCATGATTTCCATGGACCAGGACGAAAGCCCCGGGGCGAAGGCGCGGCCGTATTCGACGCGGAAAGTGTGATCGTCGATAATTTCGGCCTTCCTCGCCTGCTTGAAATCCTCGCCATACGCGGTCTTGGTGCGGGGGTCGATCATGAGCTGGTAGGTGAACAGAGCGTCCCTCGCGGTGAACGGCGCCCCGTCATGCCATTTGACGCCTTTTCGCAGGTGAAAGGTCAGGGCCAGGCCGTCCGGGGAGACATCCCAACTCTCGGCCAGGTCGCCGACCAAATTCAAATTTTCATCCACCTTTACCAGCCCGTTGTAAACCAGGTTGGTCACATCCCGCGAGGCGGAATCGGAAACCAGGGCCGGGAGAAGGCTGGAAGCGTCGCCGATGGACCCCCCCACCAGCATGTCTCCGGGCGCGGGAACGGCGTTTTTTTCCTCGCTCGCCCCCGGCGGGCCGGAAGCCGCGGGCTCGGTTTTGTTTTGATCGCAGGCGGCGAGAGCGACGCTCAAAACGAGCGCGGCCAGCAAAAGGAGATAAAGGGAAAATCTCATGGTCTCCGCATCCTTTCCGGGAAAAATTTTATTGTAGACAACATGCCCGCTGGGTTCAACGCCAAAATATTTGCCCGCCCAGGTAATTAATGATACATTTTCTATTTGGGCTATTGCCCCGGCGGGGACGAAGGTGTTCGAGCAAAACCTATTCGAGCGTAAAATACTGACGGTGAGCGACCTGACCGGCCGTCTCAAGGACCTGATCGAATCGGAATTCGGCCTGATTTGGGTGGCCGGGGAAATTTCCAACCTCAAGCGCCCCTCCTCGGGACACATTTATTTCACGCTCAAGGACGAAACGGCCCAGATTCGCGCGGTCATGTTCCGGACCAAGCAACGGTACCTCGACTTCAACCCGGCCGACGGCCAGGAAGTGCTGGCCCGGGGTCGGCTGACGTTGTACGAACCCCGGGGCGAATACCAACTGGTCGTCGAATTCATTGAACCGCGGGGGGAAGGCGCCCTGCGCCTGGCCTTCGAAAAAATGAAACAACGCCTGGCCCAGGAAGGACTGTTCGATCCGGCCCGAAAAAAAAACCTGCCCTTTCTACCCCTGAGGGTCGCCGTGGTCACTTCCCCCACCGGCGCGGCGGTCCGGGATTTTATCCGGGTGTCCCGGCGACGCTTCGAAAACACGGCCCTGCTGATCTACCCGGTGCGGGTCCAGGGAGAAGGAGCGGCGGCGGAAATAGCCGCGGCCGTGGACGACATCAACCGCTGGGAAGCCGCCGACGTAATCGTTCTGACCAGGGGCGGCGGGTCCCTGGAGGATTTATGGGCCTTTAACGAGGAGATCGTCGCCCGGGCCGCGGCGAACTCCCATATCCCGGTGGTTTCGGCCGTGGGTCACGAAATCGACTTCACCATCGCCGATTTTGTCTCCGACTTGCGAGCCCCCACGCCCTCCGCCGCGGCGGAGCTTATTTTCCGGGAAAAGGCCGCGTTAAAAAAACATATCGAGGGCCTTTCCCGGCGCCTGGCCGCCGGAATCAAATCCGGACTGAACTTGACCCGGGAACGCCTGGCCCACTTCCAGACCAAGCTCGGCGACCCGGGCCGGGTCCTGGCCGACCGCAGGCTGAGGGTGGACGACTTCCTGGCCAGGCTCTCCCAGGGAATCGAGGACTCCCTGACCGGGCGGCGGCGCGACCTACGGGGACTGGAAGCCAGGCTGGCCCCCCAAAACCCTTTTCGTCGCCTGGCCTCGGACCGCGCCAGGCTGGGAGACCTGACCAAGGCCTTGATCAGAAGCGAACAGAACAACTTCCGGCGGAGCCGGGACCGGTTTCAGGCCTTGACCGGCCGCCTGGGGGATTTGAGCCCCCTGGCGGTCCTCAACCGGGGCTACGCCCTGGCCCGGCGCGGACCGGACCTGAAGCCCCTGAAATCATCCGCCCAAACTTCCCCGGGAGAAAGCCTGAACTTGCTTCTGGCCGAGGGCGAACTCGACGTTGTCGTCAAAGAGGTGCTTAAGTGAAAAAAAAGGAAGAGCCTAAATTCGAGGCCGGATTGGCTCGCCTGGAAGAGTTGGTGGAAGCCCTGGAAAGCGGCGGGCTCGACTTGGACAAATCCCTGGAAGTATTCGAGGAAGGGATTAAACTATCCCGCGTGTTAAACCAACGGCTCGATTCGGCGGAAAAAAAGCTGGAACTGCTGGTCAAGGACGAGCAGGGCCGGCCCGAGACCCGGGAGCTTGACTTCGAACCGGACAACGAACCCGCCGGAGAGGAAGGCTGAATTGGACTTTCGGTCATACCTGGCAGAGCGGTCCCAACTGGTTGACCAGGCCCTGGAAGAGGCCCTTCCCCGCGAAACCGGTCCGGCGGCCCGCCTGTTCGAAGCCATGGCCTACAGCCTTTTCGCCGGCGGCAAGAGGCTGCGCCCCATTCTCTGCCTGGCCGGCGCCGAGATCGTGGGCGGCCGGCCCGAGGCCGGGCTTCCCGCCGCCGTGGCCGTGGAACTGATCCACACCTATTCCCTGATTCACGACGACCTGCCGGGCATGGACGACGACGATTACCGCCGCGGCCGTCCGGCCAATCACAAGGTGTACGGGGAAGGCCTGGCCATTCTGGCCGGAGACGGTCTTTTGACCCTGGCCTTCGAATACTTGATCCGCGTCGGTAAAAACGGGCTCGTCCCCACCGACCTCTGCTTCCAAGTCATGGGAATCCTGGCCCGGGCCGCCGGGCCCTGGGGCATGGTCGGCGGACAGGCCGTGGACCTCGAGTCCGAGGGAAAAATAGTCGACCTCGACGCCGTCCGCTTCATTCACCACCAGAAGACGGCGGCCCTGATATCCGCGGCCCTGGCTTCCGGGGCCATCCTGGGACGGGGGACCAGCCGGCAGATCGACGCCTTGTCCTCGTTCGGGCGGCTTTTGGGGCTTGGCTTCCAAATTGTCGACGATGTGCTGGATATCGAGGGCGACCCCCGGGCCATGGGCAAGCCGGTCGGGTCCGACCAGGGGCGAGGCAAGGCCACTTACCCCAAGGTCGTCGGACTAGACCAAGCCAAGGACGACGCCAATCGCATCATGACCGAGGCCAGGGCCGCCCTGGACATTTTCGGCCCGGAGGCCGAGCCCCTAAGGTCGCTTTCCGATTTTGTCGTTCAAAGAAAGAGCTGAAATGCCAAGGCTGCTAGACCAAATCAACCAACCGGCCGACCTCCGGAAACTGCGAGTCGAGGACTTGCCGCTCCTTTCCGCCGAAATACGGGAGGAGATAATTTCCACGGTCTCCCAAAACGGAGGTCACTTGGCCCCGTCCCTGGGAGTGGTGGAACTGACCATCGCCCTCCATTACGTCTTCGACACGCCCCGGGACCGGATCATCTGGGACGTGGGACATCAAACCTACGCCCACAAAATACTGACCGGCCGGAGGGAAAGTTTCAAGACCATCCGGACCAAGGGCGGGCTCTCCGGTTTTCCCAAAAGGTCGGAAAGTCAGTACGACGTTTTCGACACCGGCCACGCCTCGACGTCCCTTTCCGCCGGCCTGGGGCTGAGCGTGGGCCTGGAACTGCAAGGTCTGACGGACCGGGTCATCGCCGTCATCGGGGACGGGTCCCTGACCGGCGGCATGGCCTTTGAAGGCCTTAACCAGGCGGGAGAGCTGGGGAAAAACCTGACCGTAATCCTGAATGACAATGAAATGTCCATCTCTCCCAACGTGGGGGCCTTGTCCAGCTTTCTCAGCCGCAAGATGACCCACCGGGCCCACATCGCCCTCAAGCAGGAAATAAAGGAATTTCTCCGTTCCGTGCCGGGCGTGGGCGAAAGCGTGATCAAACTGGTCCAGAGAAGCGAGGGGTCCTTTCGCGGCTTCCTTTCGCCCAGCTACCTGTTCGAGGCCTTCAAATTCGAATACATCGGCCCCATCCGCGGGCATCGCTACGACCGGCTCCTGGAAGCCTTGTCCAACAGCAAGAACGTCGAGGGACCGGTCCTGGTCCACGTCCTGACCACCAAGGGCAAGGGGTACGCGCCGGCCGAAAAAAACCCGGTTCATTACCACGGCGTCGGCGCCTTCCAGATCGAAACCGGGGACCCCAAGAAAAAAGCCGGGGTCCCGCCTTCATACACGGAAGTTTTCGGCCGGTTCATGGTCGAGGCCGCCGAAAAGGACCCGCGGGTGGTGGCGGTGACCGCGGCCATGCCCGAGGGAACCGGCCTGACCGCCTTCGGGCAAAAATTCCCCAACAGGTTTTTCGACGTGGGCATCGCCGAGCAGCACGCCGTGACCTTCGCCGCCGGCCTGGCCCTGGAAGGCTTCCGGCCGGTGGTGGCCATTTATTCCACTTTTCTTCAACGCGCCTTTGACCAGATTTTCCACGACGTCTGTCTCCAAAACCTGCCCGTGCTCTTCGCCATGGACCGGGGAGGCTTGGTGGGGGAGGACGGCCCCACCCACCACGGCGTCCTGGACCTGTCCTACCTAAGGTCCCTGCCCGGCCTGACCATCATGGCGCCCCGCGACGAAAACGAACTCCGACGCATGCTCGCGACCGGCTTGCTTCACCACGGCCCCTCGACGGTGCGGTATCCCCGGGGAATCGGGCTGGGAGTCGCCTTGCCCGATCAGGTCCAGCCCTTGCCCATCGGACGGGGGGAAATCCTGAAACCGGGCCGCGACATCCTGATCCTGGCCGTGGGCTCGACCGTTTACCCGGCCCTGGCCGCCGCCGAAAAACTGGCCGGGCGCGGCGTCGAGGCCGCGCTGGTGGACGCCAAGTTCGTCAAGCCCCTGGACGAGGAACTGATCCTGGACCTGGCGGCCGGCGCCAAGTTGGTGCTGTGCGTGGAGGAAAACAACATTATCGGGGGATTCGGATCGGCCGTCTGCGAACTCCTGGCCGAAAAAGGAACGGGCGGGCTAGGGCGCGTCAAGAGACTCGGCGTCCCCGACCGGCCCGTGGAACACGGCCCCCAGGCCCAGCTCCGGGCCGAACTGGGCCTGGATCGGGACGGGATCGTTCGAAGCGCCCTGGACCTGTTGGGATCGGTCTGACGGCGCTTGTCCGCGATTTTTTTCACAAAGAATGGGCTTGCCCGCTTTTTCCGGTTTAGGGTATATAACCATGGCGAAAATTAGGGCCGACAACCTGCTGGTGGAGCAGGGACTGGCTGAAACGAGGTCCCAGGCCCGGGCGTTGATCATGGCCGGACAGGTCCTCGCCGGTTCCCGGCGGGTCGAAAAGGCGGGAGAGCTGCTGGCGGAGGAAACCGTCCTGGCCCTCAAGGACCAGGGGGAAGCCTACGCCAGTCGCGGCGGCTTCAAGCTGGAAGGCGCCCTGGACGATTTCGCGCTGGACGTGACCGGGCTCAGGTGCCTGGACGTCGGCGCCTCCACCGGCGGCTTCACCGACTGCCTGTTGAAAAAAGGCGCGGCCGAGGTCGTCGCCGTGGATGTCGGCTACGGCCTCATTCACTGGCGGTTGAGACAAGACCCCCGGGTCAGGGTCGTGGAACGGATCAACGCCCGGTCCATGACCGCGGCGGAAGTAGGCGCCGACTTCGACTTGGCCGTGATCGACGTCTCCTTCATCTCCCTGGCCCTGGTGCTGCCCGCGGTCGGAAAGCTCGTCCGCCCCGGTGGACGCATCCTGGCCTTGGTCAAACCTCAATTCGAGGTGGGCAAGGACAGGGTCGGCCGGGGAGGAGTAGTCCGGGACCAGGCCCTGATCACGGAAGCCGTCGAGCAAAACGCCCGCGCGGCGACGGAACTGGGCCTGACGGTCCTGGGCGGAAACCCTTCCCGGCTGAAAGGCCCCAAGGGCAACCAGGAACAGTTTCTGCTGGTCGAGGTCCCCTCGGGCCTGTAAAATATCAGAAGGTTTCCCTGGTCAAGTTGTCCAGGATTTCCTTCAAATTCTGTTCTTCCTTTTTCATGCGCCGGGTTTCGTATATAACGGAACCGAGCAGGGCGGCCAAGCAGAATCCGGATGCGGCTAGGTAGTACATATCATCTTCTCCTTACTTCTTTAACCCGTGGAGATGCAATTTTGCCGCCAAAAGCATTATTTTGACAATCCGCCGAAATTATTGATATAGTTTGACGGCGGCGTAACAATGGCCCGTTGATCCATTGACGGATAGGCCAATATTTCCCAGTTAGAGAGGTAAAAACGATGCAGTTAGCCGAACGCATGAGCCAGATCAAACCGTCCCCCACGCTGGCCCTGGACGCCAAGGCCAAGGCCTTGAAGGCCGCCGGAGCGGATGTGGTGAATTTTGGAGTCGGCGAACCGGATTTCAACACACCCGACCACGTCAAGGCCGCGGGCGTCAAGGCCATCGAGGACAATTTCACTCGCTACACCCCGGCTGGCGGGACCGTGGAACTCAAGGAAGCGGTCTGCGCCAAATTCAAGCGGGACAACGGCTTGACCTTCACTCCCGACCAAGTGGTGATAAATTGCGGCGGCAAGCATACTTTGTACAATCTGGCCCAGGTCCTTTTCGGCCCGGGCGACGAAGTCATCGTTCCGGCCCCGTACTGGGTTTCCTACCCGCCCATAGTGGCCCTGGCCGGAGCGGTCCCGGTCATCGCCCCGACCTTGGAAAAAAACGACTTCAAAATGACCCCGAATGACCTGGAAAAAGCCATAACCCCCAGGACCCGGGCCATTATCATGAACTCCCCCTCCAACCCCACGGGGTCGGTCTATTCCCGGGAGGAACTCCGCGCCCTGGCGGAAATCCTGCTCAAAAACAGGATCATCGTCATCAGCGACGATATTTACGAAAAAATAATCTACGACGGAAAAAAATTCTGCAACCTGGCCAACCTGAGCCCGGAAATGGCCGAGTTGACCATTATCGCCCATGGCCTGGCCAAGACGTACGCCATGACCGGCTGGCGGATCGGCTTCATGGCCGGACCCAAAGACGTGGCTTCGGCGGTCACGAAAATCCAGAGTCAATCCACGTCCAACCCCTGCTCCATCGCCCAAAAGGCCGGCGTGGCCGCCCTCAACGGCCCGGAAGACTCCGTTCTGGTCATGAAGGCCGCCTTTGAAAAACGCCGCGACTTCGTGGTCGAAACCCTCAACAAAATAGAAGGGGTCAAATGCTTTACCCCCGGCGGCGCCTTCTACGCCTTTCCCACGGTTTCGTCCTACTTCGGAAAAGGCGTGGGGAAATGGCAAATCAAGGGGTCCGACGACCTGGCCGATTACCTGCTGGAAGAGGCCCTGATCGCCGCCGTGCCCGGCTCGGCTTTCGGCGAGGATTCCTGCATCCGGCTCAGCTACGCCATCAGCCTGGATGACAACCGGAAAGGCCTGGAAAGAATGGCCGAGGCCCTGTACAAACTGAAGTAGGCCCGTTTTCTTCCTCCGGGGCGGCCGGAAATATTTTCCGGCCGCCGCCGCTCCCCCCCAAACAGATCATGCAAACCCGACCGAACGAGTCCGCGGTCCCGGTCGACCGGGTTGGAAAAATTGCCAAGTCCATCTGGAAGAATCTCCAACAATTTGGCCCCGCCGCTGGATCGCCTTGACGTCTCTTTTTTAACCACCTAAAAAAGCTACACATTTTTCCCCGTCATCCTCGGCCCGGTTCTTGCTCCTTTAGGGTTGACCGAAACTTAACACCAACGGGGAGGAAGCGCTGATGGACCGAATCAAAAACAAGGGTTGGAGCGTCACTTTTGGCGGATTGGGCATCAACCTGGCCTTGGGGATTCTCTATACCTGGAGTATTTTCAAGCTGGCCATCAAGGAATCGATCGAGGCGGCGGACGGACGGTTCAACTGGAGCCTGTCCGCGCTCAACGACCCCTACGCGGTCTGCTGCCTGGCGTTCGCCTTCAGCATGATCCTGGCCGGTCGCATCCAGGACAAGTTGAGCCCCAGATTGACGGCCATGATCGGCGGCGTTCTGACCGGAATCGGCCTCATCTGGATTTCCCAGTCCTACTCGCTGGCTAACTGGATCATCGGTTTCGGACTCCTGACCGGGGCGGGCCTGGGTTTTGGATACGCCTCGGCCACCCCGCCGGCCATCAAATGGTTTCCCGGGTCCAAGACCGGCTTTATCGCCGGCTTGGTGGTGGCCGGTTTCGGACTGGCCTCGGTCTATATCGCCCCCCTGGCGAATTATCTTATCGGGGCTTACGGCTTGAGCAAGGCCATGATGATCTTCGGCGTCGCCTTCATGGTCGTGGTCTGCCTGCTGGCGCAGTTGCTGGTCAATCCTCCGGCCGGTTATAAACCCGAGGAAAGCGCGGCGGCCCGGAAAAAGGCCGCGGGCCGGGGGCCCGAAGTCGACATGACTCCGGCCCAAATGCTCGGGACCAGGTCGTTTTACATCCTCTGGATACTATATTTCATCGGGTCCGGAGCCGGCCTGATGATCATCGGCAGCGTGGCGGGCATGGCTAAAAGCAGCCTGGGCAACCTGGCCTGGCTAGTGGTCGCCTTGATGGCCGTGGGAAACGCCGGGGGCAGGATCGTGGCCGGCGTCGTTTCCGACAAGCTGGGGCGTCCCAAGACCTTGGCCATGATGCTGGGCTTCCAATCCGTCATCATGTTTTCCCTCTGGTCCATCTCCACCCCCGGGGCCGTGGTGCTGGTCATCGCCGCGACCCTGGTCGGCTTCAATTACGGAACGAACCTCTCCCTCTTCCCGTCCGCGGTCAAGGACAACTTCGGGTTGAAAAACTTCGGCATCAATTACGGGATACTCTTTTCCGCCTGGGGCGTCGGCGGACTGGTCATGCCGCGCTTTTCCCAGATGGCCTCGGCGACCGCGGGCAGCTTCAGCTCCTCCTACCTCCTGGCCGGCGTGCTTCTGGCCGCGGCGGCCGGGCTGACCTCGTTGATCGGCTCTCCGGCGGCGAAACCCGTCTCCCAAACCGCCCCGACTCGTCCGGCGGTTCAATCGGCCTGACCAGCGCGTTACTCGCGGGGGAGCCGCCGCCATGGGGCTCCCCCGCTCTCCCCCCGCATATCCGGCGTGTTCCCCCTGGAACGCGCCGTTTTTCTTTTCAATTTTAGTTGTCGGATTGTCAGCGGCCGGTTGAAAATGTAAGGAAAATGGCCAAATGAAAATGAGTACGGCTGGTTCCCAAGATAGAGCTTGGGAACTGCGGCCAGGGAAGCTCCAGACACCTATATGCCTTGACTTCTTTACAAACAGATCAAGTTTTAACTTGACGGTTTGAGGCGAAGCTTCGCCGGCTTCCTCACTCTAGAAATATGGGTGTCCTTGTTAACTTAAAGCCCCCCTCACCCCAGCCCTCTCCCCCCATCAATGGGTGGAGAGGGAGAATAATCACTTCTGTTTTGTTCCTTTTATTCTGAAAGACAATACCTTGCCCCAAACGGAGGCGAGGCCGGGCCGGACAATTATCTCCCTCGCCCCCGACGGGGGGAGAGGGTTGGGGTGAGGGGGGATATTTGGTTCACCCGGGCCGACGGGACCGGCCAAAATGTTGGGTTTCGCAAGGCCTCAACCCAACCTACGGAGATCACATTATTTTTAGGCCAGCGGAGGCGCGCTCGGCCAAGCAATTCCAAGCGCCCCGGACTTCTTCGGGCGGGCATGGACGCCCGCCCTTTCCGCCCTCGAAACAGGACGTTTCGGGGCGTGAAACCGCCGCCAGGCGGGTTCTCCGGAAAAAGAGCCGGGGGTCGTCAGGGGCGCCGGCTCCGGCGCGCCCCTGACCCTGGGACGGGAAGGAGTCTCTCGAAGCCCAACGCCAGGCGCGCGGGGGGCGGAGCAACCCCGCCCGCTAGGCGCCGGCCAACGTCTCCAATTTACCGCGGTCGGGCCCGCAAAACAGTAAAAGATGGTGCGCGTTGCGCACCCTACAAACTATCGCTGGTTTCCAAGCTCGCGCTTGGGAACCAGCCTTACTCATTTTCATTTGGCCATTTTCCTTACATTTTCAACCGGCCGCTAACATTATGCCGCTTCTCGATAATAATACAGCGGCGTGGGAGTTGCCGCTTGGTTATCGCCCGGGCGTTGTCATTTTTTGATTGACAAGTCAATCAATGAGTGGTATCTACCCACCCATGTCGCCGAGAATTGAAAATCCGGAAGCCAGAAAAGACAAGGAAACCGTCATCTTCGACGCCGCCTGCCGGGTGATCCGCGAAAAGGGGTTCCACCAGGCGCGCATGGCGGATATAGCCGCCGCGGCCGGTATTTCCTACGGCCTGGTCTACCACTACTACAAAAGCAAGTCCGACCTGTTCGACGCCCTGAGCGACCAATGGTGGGACCCGCTGGAAGCGCTGGTCCAACGGTTGGTGGAAGAAGACCGGCCGGTCAAGGAAAAGCTCCTGGCCGTGGCCGACTACCATCTGGATCAATTCCAGGAACGGCCCGACCTGGTCCACGTCTTTATCATGGAAATATCCCGGTCCACTTCCAACCTGACGCCGGAACGACTGGGGCGCTTTAAGAAGCTGATGGCCTTGATAGAAATAATGATGACCAAGGCCCAGGCCGAGGGTTCCATACGGAAGGACCTGCGGCCCAGGTACCTCACCTATTTCTTTCTGGGGTCCCTGGAAACCTTTCTTTCAACCATGGTGCTCGACAACCAGCCGTTGGGGAGCAAGAGCCAGAAAAAGCGCCTCGCGGAAGCGGTCGTGACCATTTTTTTCGAGGGCGCCGGGCCCAACGGCGCTTGACGCCGACGTCTTGCGAACCCGACCGGCCCCGACGAGGGCGGCGTTTGCGTTAGTCACTTGCCGGCCTGCTTACAGGCCAAGGAGGTTTGACATGGATTTCGCCCTGACTGAAGAACAACTAATGTTCAAGGACCAGGTGCTCAAGTTCGCTAAAAAGGAGATCGCGCCCCGGGTCCAGGAGCACGACCTGCGGGGGGAATTCGACTGGGAATCTTGGAAAAAGCTGGGTGAGTTCGGAATCCTGGGCCTTCATTTTCCCGAGGAGCTGGGCGGTTCGGGCGCGGACGTCATGACCTCTGTCCTGGCGGCGGAAGCCCTGGGCGAGGCCGGCGTGGACGGCGGCCTGACCCTGAGCTACGGCGCGCACACCTACCTTTGCACCGACACGATCTTCCGCCACGGCACGGACGAGCAGCGGCAAAAATACGTTCCCAAGCTGGCGTCCGGCGAATGGGTGGGCTGCATGGGCCTGACCGAGCCCGGCGCCGGCTCCGACGCCGCGGCCCTGCGGACCAGGGCCGAACGGCGCGGCGACAAGTGGGTGTTCAACGGCGGCAAGATATTCATCACCAACGGGTCCATCGCCACGGTGGCGGTCATTTACGCCAAGACCAACCCCGAGGCCGGACACGCGGGCATTTCCGCCTTCATCGTGGAAAAAGGGACCCCCGGCTTCACGGTCAGCCGCAACCTGCACAAGATGGGCTGCCGGACTTCCCCGACTTCCGAGCTGGTCTTCGACAACTGCGAAATCCCCCTGGAAAACCTCCTGGGCCAGGAAGGCGGCGGCTTCATGATGTCCATGCAGACCGTGGAATGGGACCGCAGCACCCTGCTGGCCCCGTTCCTGGGCGGCATCCAGTACATCATGGAAAAATCCGCCCGGTACGCCCAGCAGCGGGAACAGTTCGGACGGCCGATTTCGGAATTTCAAGCCATTAAACGCAAGCTGGCCAACATGAAAATCTTTCTCGAGGCGGCCCGCGGCTTGGTTTATCGCATCGCCTGCTGCAAGGACCAGGGGCGGCCGCTGAACCACCTGGAAGCGGCCGTGGCCAAGCTCTTTCTGGGGGACTGGTCCCTGGCGCCTTCCAACGACGCCGTCACCCTTCACGGCGGGTATGGGTACTGCCATGAATACGACGTGGAACGGACCCTGCGGGACAGCCGACTGGCGCCCATAGGCGGCGGTACGTCCGAAATACAAAGGGTCTTGATTTCCCGGTTGATGTGAGCCGGTTGAGTTGAGGTGGATGAAATGAATTTCGATTGGACCTCCATTGAAAGCGAAATGAAGACGAAAGTCGCCGCCCTCTTCGACGAGGCCGCGGCTCGCGAACTGGAAAACCTGGAAGACGCCGACCTGCCCGGGCTCAAGAACACGACCCTCTGCTTCGCCGGTAAACTGGGCGCCCTGGGCTACCTGGCGCTGGCCCAGGGGCCCGGCCAAGTCCAGGAATGCCTGACCCTGGCCGCGGCCCAGGAAGGACCGGCCAAGGCTTCCGGCTCCCTGTTCCTGGCCCTGGAAACTTCCGCCCGGCTTTTCGGCGGTCTCCTGGCCGGTTTCGGCGCCTCCGCGGAACAAAAGGAAATCCTCGAACAAATCAGGCAAGGCCGAATTCTCGGCGCCGTCGCCTTGAGCGAGCCCGGCGGGGACCAACCCCAGGCCGCGCCCCTGTGCACGGCCCGGCCGACGGACGCCGGCTTCCTGGTCAGCGGCCGAAAAGGGTTCGTCACCAACGGCCCCCTGGCCGACTGGCTGGCCGTGGGCGCCAAGGTCGACGGTCAAGACGCCTTCTTCCTGGTCCAACCCGGGCAGGAAGGCCTGGCCATCGGCCCGAGAATCAAGACCCTCGGGTACAACGGCCTGGCGGTTTCGACCGTGGAACTCGCGGACGTCAAGGTCCCGACCGAACTGGTCCTGGGGCCCTTCGGGGACGACCGGGCCATCAAATACCTGCAAGCGACCCAGGACCTCGTCCTGGCCGCGGCGGCCCTGGGGGTCCTGGCCCGGTCCCTCGCCGAGGCCAACGCCTATGCCCGCCGGCATCATCGGGGAACGAAACCCATTTTCTCGCACCAGGAAGTCCGGTTCAAGGTCGCGGACATGTTCACCCTGTTTCAGTCGTGCCAGCTCCTGATTTACCGGGCCGCGTGGCATTCGGCCGTCGGGGACCGCGAGGCCGACGTCCTGATTCGCTGCGCCAAGGTTTTCGTGGCCGAGGCCTCGGAAACGACGGCCAACCTGGCCATGCAGATCATGGCCGGACAGGGCTACGTCTCGGGCAACGCCGTGGAACGGGGTTACCGGGAAGCCAAGTACGCGGCCCTGGCCGGGACGACCTCGGAGTTGTCCCGCATGGCCATCGCCTCGGAAATCCTGGCGCGCCACCCGGCCTGACGTCGGGCGACAATTGTTGGGAAAGAACCACTAGCCAATGCATCTCAAGGGCGGACTGCATGTCCATACGACCTGTTCGGACGGGGAGATGACCATCGAGGAAACGATCAGGACCTACGAGGCCCTGGGCTTCGATTTCATCGCCCTGACCGACCACGACTACCTGCTCCGCCCCGGATGCTATGACCCCGTCAACAACATCCGAACCCGAATGATCGTTTTCACCGGCGTGGAGCTGACGGTTTTCGAAAAGGGTTACTGCCACGTCAATCGCATCCAGGGAGACAATGAAGTCCTGCACATCTTCAATCACCCGGCCCAACTGGACCTCCCCTTGGAAAAGGTCGTGGACCGGATCGAGAACGTGGGCCGGACCATCCCCCTCAATGCGATCGAAATTACGTCCAACGGCTTTAAAACGCCCGAATACGACGTGCCGGCCATCCCCTACCCCAAGCTGGCCACGGACGACGCCCACGGCCGGGCGATGTGCGGCCGGGCCTGGGTCGAGATGAACGCCCGGCGGGACAAGGACTCGATCATACGGCGGATCAAGCGAGGAGACTTTTGGAACTGCTACGGCGGTTAAAACAAGGAGGCTGACGGCCATGGGAAATCGTGCGGCGATTTGCGCGGTGGCGCAAACCACCTATGAACGCAATAAGTGGCGGGAGCGCTTTCAAGGCATGGCCCTCGAAGTGCTGGAATCGCTTCTAGGGCAGACAGGCCTGGACTTTGCCGAGGATACCGGCATCAATACCATCTTCAGCGTATCCGACGATATTTTCGACGCCCGGACCATTTCGGACAACGCCATGACCGACGTGCTGGGCGCCCATTTCCGCTGCGAGGAAAAGGTGGCCCAGGAAGGGCTGCAGGCCGTCTATTACGGACTGGCCGCGGTGCTGTCGGGCCACGCGGACGTGGTCCTGGTGGTCGGTCACTGCAAGGAATCCCAGGGGCAAAGCCGCAACATGGTCACCCACATGGCCTTCGACCCCTTCTTCACCAGGCCCGTGGGGCTGGATTTTTGCGCCGCCGCGGGGCTTCAGGCCCAGGCCTACGGCGCCAAGACCGGGATCACCGAGGAACAACTGGCCCGCGTGGTGGTGCGTTCCCGGGCCCAGGCCCAACTGAACCCCTATATCAAGGAAGCCGGACCCGTCGGCCTGGAAGAAGTCATGAACTCGCCCTTCCTGGCCGACCCCATCCGGGAGCTTCACTCCTACCCCGTCTCGGACGGCGCCGTGGGGCTGATCATCGCTTCCGAGGAGCGAGCCAAAAAACTGACCGACAAACCGGTCTGGATCACGGGCGTGGGCAACTGCATGGACCGCTTCTTCCTGGGCGACCGGGACCTGACCTCCAATTTCGCCCTGAAAAAAGCCGCCGAGCGGGCCTACAGGCGCGCCGGGATCAAAAACCCCCACCAGGAACTCGACCTCGTCGAGCTGTCCGACCAATACGCCTATCAACTGCCCCTCTGGGCCGAGGGCCTGGGCCTGGCCGACGACGGTCGCGGCCCCCGGTGGCTCGACCAGGGCGGCCCCGACGCGGCCAGGGTCAACCTGTCCGGCGGCATGCTGGCCGGCAACCCCTTGATTCTGGGGGGACTGGTCCGGGCCGTGGAAGCGGTCTTGCAGCTCCGGGGCGAAGCCGGGGAGCATCAGGTTGAAGGCGTAAAAAAGGCCCTGGCTCATGGAGTGATGGGTCCGGCCGGTCAGTTTCACACCGTGGCCGTTCTGGAAAGGGACTAGGGAGGCCGTCATGAAAAAAAACAGGAACGTGGGCATAGTCGGCGTGGGGATGTCCAAGTTTTCCAGCCACCGCGAGGAAGTCAACCAGCCGGAAATGATCAGCGAGGCGGTCCGGGACGCCTTGAAGCACGCGGGACTAACCATCGGGGACATCGACTGCATCGTGCACGGCAACATGGAACTCTTTGAAATGGTCCACCAGCCCGACCTCTGGCATTCCCTCGGGACCGGGGCGTACGGCAAGGAATGCCTGCGGGTCACCACCGGCGGCACCACCGGCGCCACCCTGGTCGCGGCGGCGGACTACCTGGTCGCGTCCGGCCTGCACGACGTGGTCATGGCCATCGGCTTCGAAAAACTCCAGGAAGGCCACACCACCGGCGGCATCACCAACATGGCCGACCCGCTCTGGTCCCGCAACCTTCAGACCGGCGCCCTGACCGGCATGACGGCCACGGAAATGATCGAGGAATTCGGCGAAAAACGGGCCAAGGCGGCGTCCATGAAATACCGCATTCAAATGGACAAGAACGCCATGCTCAACGACAAGGCCCACCGCCGCCTGGGGCTGGAATTCGAGCAGGCCGAGGAACTCGCCCAGGGGTCGCCGGCCCTGGTGGGCGAGCTGCGCATGATCCACATGTGCTCCCAGTCCGACGGCGCCTGCGTCATGATCTTCGCCTCCGAGGAACGAGCCAAGCAGCTCCGCCCCAACCCGGCCTGGATCAAGGACCATATCACGGTTCACCGGGAAGAGCTGTTCGTGGTCTTCGGCGACGCCCCGGTGCTCCACACCCACGAATACGCGGCCCGCAAGCTTTTCGCCCGCAACAACATCACCGACCCCCGGCGGGAAATCGACCTGTTCGAAATGTACGATCCCTCCAGTTGGTGGGGTCTGGACTGGCTCCGGGAATTTCTGCTCCTGGAAGGGGACGAACACCTGAAAATGGTGGAAAACGGGGACATCGCCATTGACGGCGCCTTTCCGGTCAACCCGTCCGGCGGCGTCACCGCTTCCAACCCCATCGGCGCCACGGCCATGGTCCGCGTGGCCGAGGCGGCCCTCCAGATCATGGGAGAAGCCGGGAAGCAC
The DNA here is from genome assembly GCA_043806915.1 of Pseudomonadota bacterium. GTDB lineage: Bacteria > Desulfobacterota > Desulfarculia > Adiutricales > JAGVGV01 > JAZDGM01. The sequence continues at coordinate 52,097 of JAZDGM010000008.1, forward strand.
CAGGTCCCCAAGGAAGTCAAGCAGGCCATGGCGTCCGGTTTCGGCGGGACCATGTGGACGGTCCTGTTCCTGTTGACCAAGGAAGTCCCCTGGTAATAGGGCCGACGCGCCCCTTAACGATACTTTTAGGAGGAGACCATGAAAAACCTGGGAGCCTTTTTGGATAACGCGGTCGCCAAGTACGGGGACAAACCCTATATCCAGTTTTACGACCGGACCGTCACCTACGCCGAATTCGGCCGCAAGGTCGACACCCTGGCCAACTCCCTCAAGAAACTGGGTTTCAAAAAGGGCGACTTCATCCACGTGCTGGTGCAGAATAGTCCCGAGACCCTTATCAGCTATTTCGCCATTCAAAAAATCGGGGCCGTTGCCGGACCGATCAACGGCTGGTGGAAGGGCCCGGAAATAGAATACCTGCTTAACGATTCCAAGGGCCCGGGCCTGATCGTCGAGGACCAGTACCTGCCCCTGATCAACGAAATTCGAGGCAAATGCCCGGACCTCAAGACGGTCATCGAAATCGGCGCCAAACCGGCCGAGGGCCATATCCCCTTCGCCGGGCTGCTGGAAGGCCCGGACCACGCGCCGGTCGCCAGCGAGAGCGAAGTCGAGGACGCGGCCTATATCTTCTACACTTCCGGCACCACCGGCAACCCCAAGGGCGTCCTGCTGTCCCACAAAAACGTCCTGGCCGACGTGGCCGGCGTGACCCAGGCCCTGGGCTTGAGCGAGGGCATGAACGTTTTGGTGTTTCTGCCGCTTTTCCACGTCAACGCCATGCTCACCTGCTCCTTCTGCCTGGGCATGGGCCACCAAATGGTGCTGCGCCGCGCGTTTTCCGCTTCCGAATTCTGGGAAACGGTGGACAAGTACAAGGTCAATTTCTGGTCCGCGGTGCCCGCGGTCTACCAGATACTGCTGTCCGACCCGGGCCGACAGAAATTCGACCTGAGCTCGCTCCAGTTCGGCGTCTGCGGGGCCGCCCCCCTCACCGCCGAAACCTTCCACAACTTCCAGACCACCTTCAATATCCCCATCGTGGAAGGCTACGGCCTGACCGAGGCCACCTGCGTCTCCACCATCAACCCCCGGGACGGCGTCCGGAAAGTCGGGTCCATCGGCCTGCCCCTGCCCGGCCAGATCATCAAGATACTGGACGAGGACGGGCTCGAATGCCCCAAGGGTGAGCCCGGTGAAATCTGCATCGGCGGCGACGTGGTCATGCAGGGCTACTACAACCGGCCCGAGGAGACCGCCAAGGCCATCCGGGACGGGTTCCTGCACACCGGGGACGTCGGATACATGGACGACGACGGGTATATCTTCATCGTCGACCGGATCAAGGACATGGTCATCCGCGGCGGCGAAAACATCTATCCCAAGGAGATCGACAACCTCCTGGCCGAGCATCCCAAGATCGCGGAAGCCGCCGCGGTGGGCGTGCCCGATCCCACCATGGGCGAGGAAGTCAAGGTTTTCGTCATCGCCTCGGACGACAGCCTGACCGAGCAGGAAGTCCTCGACTACTGCCGGGATAAGCTGGCCAAGTTCAAGGTCCCCCGGTTCGTGGAAATACTGGACGAAGACTTCCCCCGCAGCCCCATCGGCAAGGTGCTCAAGAAGGAACTGCGCCGGTGGGGTCTCGCGCCCCGCCCCAAGAAACCCAAGGGCCCCCAGGTCACGGTCGCCGATATCTTCGGCACCATGGAAGCCCGGGTCAATCCCGAGGGCGTGGCCGGGGTCGCGGCCAATTACGGGTATGTCATCACCGGCGAGGGCGGGGGCGAGTGGACCGTCGCGGTCAAGGACGGACAGGTCAAGGTCCTGGAAGGCCTTCACGATCCCCAGGTGACCACCGCGGTCTCGGCCAAGGACTGGGTCTCCATCACCCTGGGCGAGTTGGACGGCATGACCGCCTTCGGTTCCGGCCGCCTCAAGGTCGAGGGCGACATGGGCCTTTTGGGCAAGGCGACCAGGTTCTTCAAGAAATACACGCCGCCCGCCGCGGCGCCCGAAGTCACCGTCGCGGACATCTTCAACACCATGGAAGGCCGGGTCAATCCCGCCGGCGTGGCCGGAATTACCGCCAATTTCGGGTACAACGTCACCGGGTCCGGCGGCGGGGAATACACCGTCTCGGTCAAGGACGGACAGGTCAAGGTCCTGGAAGGCCTCCACGACCCCCAGGTGACCACCACGGTCTCGGCCAAGGACTGGATCGCCCTGACCCTGGGCGAACTGGACGGCATGACCGCCTTCACTTCCGGCCGGTTGAAAGTCGAGGGCGATTTCGGCCTGTTGACCAAGGCGGCCAAGTTCTTCAACAAATACCAGCCTCCCGCCGGAGCGGCGAAGGAAGCGCCCAAGGAGGAGCTGATCCGGCTCCCCCAGGTCCTGTCCATTCCCCAGCGGTTTTCCACGGGCCCCATCATGGGCCGGTTCCTCCGGGCCTTCAAGGATAAGAAAATCCTGGCCAACAAGTGCCCCAAGTGCGGGCGGCTCCAGCTACCCCCCCGGGAAGTCTGCGCCGAATGCCGGGTTCGGGTGGATGAGTTCGTGGAAGTCGGCCCCCTCGGGGTCCTGAGCCATTCCTACGACGTGGCCTATTACGCCAGTCCCGACCCCTTGACCGGGGAAAGCCGGGAAACGCCCTACTGCTCCGCCCACATTCTGCTCGACGGCTGCAAGGGGCACGAAACCCTGTGGCACGAACTCAACCCGGAAGACATCCCCAAGATAAAAATAGGGGCCAGGGTCCGCCCGGTCTGGTCGGATGTCAGGACCGGTTCCATAACCGACCTCAAACATTTTGAAATAATCGATTGACGCCGGACAGGAGGAACCATGAAAGCCAGTAAGGACGATTGCTTCGTGGTGGAAGGGAAACTGGCCCTTCCATACCAGTATTTCGCCGGCCGCCTGGGCAGCCGCTTTCTCATCGCCCTGCGCGACGAGAAAAAGATCAAGGGCGTGAAGTGCCAAAAATGCAACAAGGTCTACGTCCCGCCCCGGGCGACCTGCGAGGACTGCTTCATCGACATCTCGGAGTCCCTGGTGGACGTCAAGGACACGGGCGTGGTCACGGGCTTCACGGTCGTCCGGTACGCCGAGCCGCATCAGCCCGTCAAGCCGCCCTACATCCTGGCCCTGATCAAGCTGGACGGCGCCGACACGCCCTTCGCGCATATCGTGCGCGGGTTGTCCGCGAGCCAGATCAAGGTCGGACAACGGGTCAAGGCCAGGTTCGCCAAGAAGACCACGTCCACCATCATGGACATCGAATGCTTCCGGCCCGACGATTCCGCGGGCATGGAACTGGGCCTGACCTACGAGCAGATCGAGATCGGCATGACCGCCTCGTTCACCAAGACCATCAGCGAGACGGACGTGTACCTGTTCGCCGGCATATCCGGCGACTTCAACCCCATGCATCTCAACGAGGAATTCGCCAAGAAAACCCCCTTTGGGACCAGGATCGCCCATGGGGCCCTGCCCCAGAGCCTCATCGCTCCGGTCCTGGGCATGAAGCTGCCCGGCCTGGGCGCGGTGGCCCTGGAAATCACCGCCCGCTTCCGCGCCCCGACCTATTTCGGGGACACCATCACCGCCGCCGCCGAAGTGGTGGAAAAATTGGAAGATAAAAAATGGGTCCGCCTGGACCTGACCTGGACCAACCAGGACGGCCGACTGGTGGCCGCGGGTTCGGCCCTGGTCATGCCGCCCCGGCCCCTGACGGACTGAAGGCGGCCCCGGCCCCTCTCGCCCCGGGCGCCTCTCGGGCGCCCGGGGCCGACTTAAACAAGGAAGGTGAGGGAATGTTGAAAAAAGTCGCCATTGTCGAAACGGCGCAACTGTCCGGGCCCGACTCCAAGGACAATTTCTACGATCAGGCCTACCGGGTCACCAAGGACCTGCTGGACAAGGCCGGGCTCACGCGGGACGAGCTGGGCACCATCGTCTCGGCCTCCACGGACATCTTTCATGGAGGCATATCCTGCGCCAACGCCTATTATTGGGAAGCCGTGGGCTCGTTCCTGAAAGCCGGCACCAGGCAGGACGCCGAGTCCATCTTCGCGCTCTACTACTCCGCGCTCAAGATCATGACCGGCCATTACGACACCGTGCTGGCCATCGGGCTGTGCAAGGGCTCCGAAAACCCGGCCAACGACTCGGTCACCCTGCACATGGCCGACCCCTTTTACCAGCGGCCGGTGGGGCTCAACGAAACCGTGGCCGCGGCCATGCAGATGCGTCTTTACATGGAAAAATACGGCGTAACCCGGGAACAGTGCGCCCTGGTCGCCCAAAAAAACCTGGATAACGCCCTGCGCAACCCCCACGCCCACCGCAAGGGCAAATATTCCGTCGACGACATCCTCGGCTCCGACCTCATCGTGGACCCCCTGACCGATCTCCAGGTCGGTCCCAAGTCCGAGGGGTTCGTGGCCGTGCTCCTGGCGTCGGAGGAAAAAGCCAAAAGCATGACCGACCGCCCGATCTGGCTCAAGGGTTACGGCTGCGCCCTGGACACCTACAACCTGGGCGACCGGGACCTTCTGGAACCCCAACTCAAGACCGCCGCCGCCGCGGCCTACCGGATGGCCGGGATAACCGACCCGCGCCGGCAGATCGACCTGGCGGAGGTCGTGGAGCCCTACGCCTTTCAGGAACTCCTCTGGTGCGAATCCCTGGGGTTCTGCGAAGACGGCCAGGGAGCCAGGCTGCTGGAAAGCGGCGCCACCGGCCGCGACGGGGACCTGCCCGTGAATCCCTCCGGCGGGGTCACGGCCACCAACCCGTACGTTTCCCGGGGGCTGCAGCGCGTCGTCGAATGCGTCCTTCAAATGAGGGGCCACGCCGGAGAACGGCAAGTGAGCAAAAAGGTCGAAACGGCCCTGGCTCACGGGACCCACGGCCCGGCCGGACAGTGCCACGCCGTGGCTATTCTGGGCAATTAGGAGGCAACATGGGACGTCCAGTGGCAATTATCGGAGTGGGCCAAACCCATCACGGCAAAAGGATGGACCTTTGTTATCCCGACCTCGTCCGCCAGGCCGTGGTCAGGGTGTTCGAGGACACCGGCCTTTCCCCGGCCGATATCGACGGCGTCGTTTCCGGCACCATGCCCTCCATGATGGAAGGCATCGCCATGACACATTTTTATTTCGCCGACGCCATGCAGGCCGTCGGAAAACCCATCCTCAAGACCGAAACCTGCGGCAGCGTCGGCGTGTCCATCGCCCACACCGCCTACTACTGGGTGGCTTCCGGCCTGGCCGACGTGGTCCTGGCCGTGGGACACGAAAAAATGAACGAAGGCGACAGCCAGGCCACCATGACCACGGTCTGCGAGCCGTTCTACCAGAGATATTTCATCGCCGGCGCCCCGGGCGTCTTTTCCATGCAGAGCCAGATGTGGGCCAACCGCTTCGGCATCCCCGCCGACCAAATCCGGGAAGCCGCGGCCCATATCTCCGTCTTGCACCACAATTCCGCCCACGACAACCCGTACGCCCACTTGAAGCTGCACCTGACCATGGACGACGTCAAGAACGCCCCGGTCATCACCTACCCCATCCGGCTGTACGACGTCTGCCCCAATTCCGACGGCGCCTGCGCGGTCATCTTCGCTTCCGAGGAAAAAGCCAAAAAACTCTGCGCCAAGCCGGCCTGGGTCAAGGGCGTGGGGTATCGGGGCGAGGAACAGTTCTTCGGCGACAGCGACAAGGCCGTCTGGCCCTCGGCCCTCGAGGCGGCCCAGGAAGCCTACCACATGGCCGGCATCACCAACCCCAGAAAGGAACTGGACGTGGCCGAGGTCTACAACCCCTTCACGTACCAGGAAATGCTCTTCTACGAATGTTTCGGGTTCTGCGAATTCGGCCAGGCGCCCGGACTGGTGCTCAAGGGCGTTTTCGACCGCGACGGCGAACTGCCCATCTGCCCTTCCGGAGGCACCCTCTGCACCAACCCCATCGGCGCCACCGGGCTTATCCGCACCGCCGAGGCGGCCATGCAGGTCATGGGCCGGGCCGGCGACCACCAGGTCCCCGGCGCCAAGCTGGCCCTGGCCCACGCCATGGGCGGCATCGACCAATTCAACGGCGTCATCATCCTCGGGTCCGAGCTGTAATTTGAAGGGAGATAGAAATGTCCAAGGAATATAAGACCATGGAGACCGAGGTCAGGCTGCCCTACCGCCTGGCCTACGGCGAAACCTGGACCAGGTTCTTCGAGGGGCTGAAGGAAGAAAAAATTTACGGCGTCAAATGCAAAAAATGCGGCCGCGTCCTCGTCCCGGCCCGGAGCTTCTGCCCCAGGTGTTTCATCGACACGGACCAGTGGGTCGAATGCGCCCACGAAGGCAGCCTCGTCTGCTGGGTTTACACCAATTACCGCTACTTCGCCCAGCCCGTGGAACCGCCCTACATCTCGGCCCTGATCCGGCTGGACGGCACGGACGTCAACTTTTTGCACCTCATCGGCGGCGACTTCGACATGCACAACCTGGAAGAAGTCAACGGCCTCATCAAGAACGGCATGCGCGTCAAGGCCGCCTGGGAAGAGGAAAAGCTGGGGAATATGTTCGATATCAAATACTTTTCCCCGGCCTGATCACAATTTATGCCGAGGCGGGGCCTTTCCGCCTCCTGTTCACGCGGAGCGAACGCGGTCGACCCTTCTCTTCCCGAACCTGGCCCCAGGCCCCGAAGGTTGACGGGGCCGCCCCAATCGAATGCTCTTGCTCCGCCCCGCCTTGGCATAATTCCAGGCCGCCCCTTTAACCGGGACGGCTTGGCCGAGGGAAACCCCCGGCGACCGGCCGGGCTTTCCCCGGAAAACCGCTTTCCGGTCGGGAACGGTTCCCTGATGTTGAAATTGGATTCGCCTGAAACGGTCGGTCCCCGTTCATTCGACGATTGAAGTTGAAACTCATCCACTAGCGTGGTTCTCGTGTTCATGTTCATGTTGACGTTGCCGTTGAAGTTCTAGCGCGACCAAGGCCCCGAAGACCGACGGGGCCGCCAATGCGGAAACCGAAATTCAAACCGTTCCCGGCCGAGAAACCCTTTCCTCCCCCGGGGGAAAGGGACCGGGCCGGGGGGGCGTCGCCGCCCTCCCGGGCTCCCTTGATCGCACCGACAACCATTCATCCCGCGCCTTCCAGGGCTTTTTTTCAGGAGGAAACCCGATATGTCCGTCGAGCTGGAATATTTTGACGAATCCCACCGCATTCTCCGGTCCACCATCGCCAAGTTCGTGGAAAAAGAGATCAAGCCCCACGTGGAAGACTGGGAGGAAAACGGCGGATTTCCCCGCGAACTCTACGTCAAGGCCGCCGAAATAGGGCTGCCGGGCGTGGGGTATCCGGAAGAATGGGGCGGGAGCGGCGGCGACGTCTTCCACCAGGTCGTGGTGGCGGAGGAACTGACCCGCTGCGGCGCGGCCGGAGTGGCCGCCGGCCTGGGCAGCCACGGCATCGCCATTCCGCCCATCCTGGCCCTGGGCACGGACGCCCAGAAGGAAAAATACGTCCGCCCGGTGCTGGAAGGGCGCCGCGTCGCCTCCCTGGGCATCACCGAACCCGGCGCCGGGTCGGACGTGGCCAACATCCGGACCAAGGCCGTCCGCCAGGGGGACCATTACCTGGTCAACGGCTCCAAGACCTTCATCACTTCCGGCTGCCGGGCCGACCAGGTCACCCTGGCCGTCCGGACCGGCGGGCCCGGCGCCCACGGCATCAGCCTGTTGATCGTGGACACCGATTCCCCCGGCTTCTCGGTTTCCAAAAAAATCAAGAAAATGGGCTGGTGGGCTTCCGACACGGCCGAGTTGACCCTGGAAGACGTCAAGGTCCCGGCGGAAAACCTCCTGGGTCAGGAAGGCCAGGGCTTCTACGGCATCATGCACAATTTCCAGGCCGAGCGCCTGACCCTGGCCGTCATGGCCAACGCCACCGCCCAGTTGGCCCTCGAATATAGCCTCGAATACGCCAAGACCAGGGAAGCCTTCGGCAAGCCCATCATGGGCTTCCAGGTGACCCGCCACAAGCTCGTCGACATGGCCACGATGGTGGACATCAGCAAGGAATACACCTACCGCGTCGGCGCCCTGATGAACGACGGCCGGGACGCGGTCACCCAGGTCTCCATGGCCAAGATTTTCGCCACCGACATCTGCGACAAGGTCTGCCACGCGGCGGTGCAAATCCACGGCGGTTACGGGTACATGCGCGAATACCCGGTGGAACGTCTCTACCGCGACAGCCGCATTCTCTCCCTGGGCGGCGGGACCACCGAAATAATGAAGGAAATCATCTCCAAGAGAATCCTGGTCTAGCCAAGTCGAAGAGTTATCCACCACGGAGACGCGGAGAATACAAGGAATATAAACGAACAGCGCGCGCCTCTCTTAAAACCCTCTCCCGCCGGGAGAGGGTCGGGCGGGGGTCTTACGCAAATCGGAACCCCGACCACGCCGCCGGGAATACGCGCGCGCCTCTCTTAAAACCCTCTCCCGCCGGGAGAGGGTAGGGTGAGGGTCTTGCGTAAATCTAAACCACGACCACGCCGCCTCCCCGGCCGCCGCGTCGCGTCTTGATTAAAGCCTTTTTGTCTTCCGATCTTTCTCCTCTTCTCCGTGTCTTTGTGGTGAAAAAACCCCTTTCTTCCCCCCTCTTTTCCCGTTCGGCCGCGCTGGCTTTTCCCCCGGTTTTCAGGTAGGGTGGCTTCATGCGTATTTAACCGGCGTCGCACCCGGGGGGCTCCCCGGGCGCTGCGGCTATCACTCTGATGTAATTCACCTCTGCTACCGCCGCGGACGGACGGCCGTCGCTTCTGAAAGGAGACTTAAATTATGCCGATAATCAAGGCCGGGGATATAAACCTGTATTACGAAATTCATGGGACCGGACGCCCCCTGGTGTTGATCCGGGGTTTTGGCAGCAACTCCGCTCACTGGAACCATCAGGTCCCCGAATTTTCCCGGCGCTTCCAGACCCTGGTTTTCGACAACCGCGGCATCGGCCGCTCGGACAAACCCGACTACCCCTACACCATATCGATGTTGGCCGGCGATGTCGCGAACCTCTTGGACGCCCTGGGCCTGGATAGGGTCTTCCTCCTGGGCCTGTCCATGGGCGGCATGATCGCCCAGCGGTTCGCCCTGGACTATCCGGACCGCCTGGCCGGGTTGGTTTTGGCGGCGACCCATTGCGGGGGCGCCCACGCGGTCCAGCCCTCCGAGAAAATCAAGAAGACCATGACCGACCTGGTCATGGGCGTTTCCCCGGACGAAGCCGTGAAGATGTCCCGGGAACTTATGTTTACCGAGGACACGGAACGGGACCGGCCCGAACTGTTGAAGGAATACCTGGAACTGTCCCAGCGTTACCCCAACGACCTTAAAATGTTGCTGAACCAACTCGCGGCGCTCAACGGCCACGACGCCCACGAGGACTTACCTCGCCTCAAGACCCCGACCCTGGTCCTGACCGGCGACCAAGACGCCTTGGTCCCCCCGGAAAACGCGACGATATTGGCCGACCGGATACCCGGGGCCAGGTTGACGGTTATCGAGGGCGGGGCGCATCAGTTTTTGGTGGAGCAAGACCGGGCCTTCAACCAGGCGGTCATCGCTTTCCTGACCGCGCTGGATGGTTGAGGCCCGGCCGGCCGCGGGACGCCGCCGGCGACGAGGCCAAGTCTTAAAAAACCGACCCAAGAGGAAACCTCATGCTCGACAACCTCGGTTTTTCACGGTTCAAGGCCTATTTCCGGGTCGATGATCCCCTGCGCCTGCCCCACTATACCGGGACCATCCTGCACGACGCGCTGGGGCAAGCCTTTTGGAACACCCGGTTCGGCGCCGGGAACGCCTGCCCGGCTTGCCCGATCCGGTCCGAATGCCGGTATCAGAACCTGCGGGCCTATTTCTTCAAGTCCCCGGCCGACCATCCCTTTATCAAGCCGGCCCACGAAGCCCTGGTCCGCATGATGCAGCGGGATGAATACCCACAGCCCTTTGTTTTCGATCCCATGGCCGGAGGGGAATACCAGCCGGGGGACCAGATCGTCTTTCCCTTCACCCTGGTGGGCCGGGCCATCGCCTTCTTCCCCTTCATGGCCTGCGCCTTGTCCCGTCTGGGCGGCCCGGAACTGGGCCTGGGCGGAAAACGCATCGCCCTCGAAGCCATCGTCAACGGCGCCCCGTCCCCCTCCGGCGAGGATGAACTCGTTTACGACGCCCGCGCCGGCGATTTCGCCGGCCCCTGCGAGGTGATCGATTTCGACGACGTGCGGCGGTGGGTTTCGGAAAACAACCAACCCAGCGGCCGCCCCCGCCTGGCGCGCCTGAACTTCCTGACTCCCTTTCGCTACAAGGCCGGCGACAAGCTGGGCCAGGACCTGACCTTCGAAATATTCATGAAAAACCTGCTGCGACGGCTCACGCTCCTGTCCGTCCACAGCCCCCTGGCCGGCGACCTCGATTACCGGCGGCTGCTGGCCCTGGCCGCGGAAGTGGAGACGGCCTCGTCGAACCTGCGCTGGGGCCGCCGGAAAAGGCATTCCTTCAGCCAAGGGGACTGGATGCGGCTCGACGGCCTGCTCGGGGACATAACCTTTTCGGGAAACCTCGACGATTTCCTGCCCCACTTGCGGATGGGCGAGTTCCTGAACGTGGGCAAGGCCGCCTCCTTCGGACACGGCAAATATGAACTGGACCTTCCGTCCGATCAACCGCCCGCCCCGCCCGGCGAGGCTTGAAGCCGCGTGTTCCGGGCCGCCGCCCGGCCCGGGGCCGGCGTTAAAACCATGCTCCGCGAACCCCAAGCTCCGCCCCCAACCCGGGGGGGTTCGCGAAAAAAAAACAGCGGCGCTATCAGGTTGTTTTTTATGTCGAAACGAGAAAGGAGGCTTAATGGCGCGAGAAAAAACGGCCCGGCCCGCCGCCCTTCCGCTCCCCCGAAAGCGAGGTTCGCGGAAACGCCCCCCAAACCCCTTGGAATTCATAGCCAATTCAACCAAGCAATGGCAACGAAAGACCGGATTATTGCGGGATTGAGACGAACTTGTCGGACTTTACGGCAAGTTGAGAAATGATGGCAACGAAAGACCGGATTATTGCGGGATTGAGACGGCCTGGTAGGGGCGGGTCCCCGTGCCCGCCCTATGGCAACGAAAGACCGGATTATTGCGGGATTGAGACAACTGAATTGTTTGGGAAAAACGATTTTATATTTATGGCAACGAAAGACCGGATTATTGCGGGATTGAGACCTCGACAACCCAAGCTGGATGGTTATTATCCCGATGGCAACGAAAGACCGGATTATTGCGGGATTGAGACCTCGACAACCCAAGCTGGATGGTTATTATCCCGATGGCAACGAAAGACCGGATTATTGCGGGATTGAGACCTCGACAACCCAAGCTGGATGGTTATTA
>JAZDGM010000009.1:0-11609 GCA_043806915.1 Pseudomonadota bacterium
ACCTAGCCCAGGTCGGAGCGGCCGATTCGGACGGGAATGTTTTCGCCGGCGCCGCCCTGGAACCCGGCCTGGGCAACGTCCGAAACCGCAATTTTTTCCGGCGGGCTTTCTCGACCCTGGGATTTTCCGGCGGGAATTACCATGTCAGTCCGTCCCTTAATAAACCCTTGATCAACTACGGCCTGCCGGTCCCGGGCCCGGACATGAAGATATCCGCTGTCCTGTTCGCCTCCCTGGACCTGGGCCGGTTGAGCGACGATCTGGCCCGGGTGATGGATTTCGGCTATGTTTCCGCCGCGCTGCTGGACGCGCAAGGCGTCGTCCTAGCCCAGGGAAAGGGAGACCCGGCCTGGGTCGGTAAAAAATACCCGATCCCCGAAGTCCAACAACGCCTGGGCCGCGACGGCGCCGATTATTTCGAGGTTTCCCGACCCGACGGCGAAAAACACATTTATGCCATGGCCGGGATCGGCCTGGACGAGTCCATCCCCCTGGCGACCCTGGTCATCAGCCTTCCGACCCGGGAAGCCTTCGCCCTGTCGCGTCATTTATGGCTGGTCAACCTCGTCGCCATCTTCCTGGTCGGGGTCCTGGCCTTGACGGCGGCCTGGTTCGCGGGCGGTCCGGCCCTGGTTCGCCCCGTCAACTCGATCATGGAGGCCGTCAAGAAAATCACCAAGGGAGAGCTTAGCGCCCGGGTCGGCGCCCTGGACGGGACCGACGGCCTGGGCGAACTGGCCAACGCCCTGGATCAAATGGCGCAAACCCTGGAAGGCTATTATTCCCGCCTGAACAAGGAAATCCAGGACCGGAAGGAGACCGAGCGGGAACTCATAAGAAACCAAGACCTTCTTGACCGGACCCAGCAGATCAGCCTGACCGCTTCGTGGGAAAAAAACCTGCTCACCAACGAATGCCGCTGGTCCAACCAGCAGTTCCGGTTGTTCGGTTACGCTCCGGGGGAAGCCTCGCCGTCCCACGAGCTGTTCCAGGATCACATCCATCCGGACGACCGGCCCCGAGTCAGCCGAGCCATGGACTGGGCCATCGAACGGGGCGAGGAAATCGCCCTGGAATATCGTTATATCCGCAAGGACGGACGGGTCAGGTACGCCCGGTCCATCGCCCAGGTGGAAAAAAACCTGGAAGGAAGGCCGGAAAGGATTCGCGGAGCGTTCCAGGACGTCACCGAAACAAAATTGATTCTGGAAGCCCTAAAGGAAAGCGAGGAAACCGCCAACGTCCTTCTGAACGCCCCCGCCGACTCCGCCATCCTGGTCGACTCCTCCGGGACCATCCTGGCTGTCAACAACGCGGCCGCGGCCTGGGTCGGGCTGTCCCCGGAACGCATGACCGGCTTGGGGTTTCCGGAATTTCCCTTCGGCCTGGACCCAACGGTTTTCCACGACCATCTGGTAAAAATCATCGCTTCCCGGGACCCGCTGCGATTCGAGATGGATTTCGAGGGCCGGGTGTACGAATACGGCTTGTTCCCGGTTTTCGACTCCGCCGGCGAGGTGGACCGGGTCGCCATTTTCATCCGGGACGTGACCGAAAAGGCCAAGGCCTTCGATACCGCCGCCAAGCTGGCCGCCATCGCCTCCTCGTCCGACGACGCCATTATCGGGAAAAACACGGACGGGATCATTCAGACCTGGAATCGCGGCGCGGAACTGATGTACGGGTATAAAGCCCACGAAATAATCGGCCGCTCCATGGCCGCCCTGATTCCTCCGGACCGCGCCAACGAGTTGGCGGATATAATGTCCCTGATCAAGCAAGGAAAGAAGCTGACCAGGTACGAAACAGAACGCTTGAATAAAAACGGCGACCGCCTGGTGGTTTCCATGACCATCTCCCCGGTCCGGGACCGGTCCGGCCAGGTGGTGGCCGCCGCCTCGGTGTCCCGGGACGTCACCGAACAGAAAAAAAAGGACCGGGAACTCCGGGAAAGGGAAAAACAATATCGAGTCCTGTTCGAGGACAATCATTCGGTCATGCTGCTGATCGATCCGGTCGAGGCCAGGATCGCGGACGCCAACGCCGCCGCCTGCCGTTATTACGGTTATCCCAAGAGCGAACTCATTTCCTTCCCCGTTGATAAAATAAACACCCTGCCCTTGGAAAAAATACGCGCGGCCATGGCCGAGGCCAAGAACAACAGGTCGGCCTCCTTTCAGTTCAAGCATCGCCTGGCCTCCGGGGAAGTCAGGGACGTCGAGGTCTTCAGCGGTCCCATCGTTAGCGAGGGTCGCGAACTGCTCTATTCCATCGTGCACGACATCACCGCACGCAAATGGTCCGAGGAAGAACTGCTGCGGGTCAACCGGGCCTTGTCCACCCTTAGCGCGTGCAACAAAACCTTGGTTTACGCCCCGGACGAAGCCGCGCTTCTGGGCGAAATCTGCCGTAACCTGGTGAGTCTGGGCGGTCACTTCTTCGCCTGGATCGGCCTGGTGGACCGGGACGACCCCACCGTCATTCGCGTGGCGGCCCGGGCGGGCTTCGAGGCCGGATATCTCGAAGCGATCAACCTGGCCCTGGACAAGGACGAGGCCGGGTTCATGCCCCTCCAAAATGTCATCGCAACCGGAACCCCCTTTATCGTCAACGACCTGTCCAAACACCCCGACCCGGCCCCATGGGCGCGAACCGCCCTGGACCGGGGTTTCAACGCGGTCCTGTCACTGCCCCTGAAAACCAAAAGCCAGGTCATCGGCGCCATCAACATCCTGTCGGATAGCGTCAAGGCCTTCAACGACCGCGAACAGGACTTTTTGAAGGAACTGGCCGGAGACGCCTCGTACGGGATCATGACCCGCCGCCTCGAGGAAGCCCACAAAAAGGCGGACAAGGAACGGCGGCGGCTGGAACGACGACTTCGCCAGGCCCAAAAAATGGAGGCCATCGGGACCCTGGCCGGCGGCATTGCCCACGATTTCAATAACATCTTGGGCGCGGTCATCGGCTTCAGCCAGGTGGCCCTCATGGACGCCCCCCTCGGAAGCCAACTCGCCCAGGACCTCGAGCAAATACTGAAGGCCGGCAACAGGGCCGCGGAATTGGTCAAGCATATCCTGGCCTTTTCCCGGCAGACCGAAACGGAAAAGGAATTGATGGAACCCGGCCCCATAATCAAGGAAGCCTTGAAGCTGATGCGGGCCTCGCTGCCGTCCACCATTGAAATTAAAACCAACATCAAGGCCGAGGGCTGCCGGGCCTTGATCGACCCCACCCAGGTTCACCAGATAGTAATGAACCTCTGCACCAACGCGGCCCACGCCATGGTCAAAAAAGGCGGGCTGCTGGAAGTTTCCCTGCTCGGCGTGGACCCGGAACGGGAAGCGATTCCACCCGATCTCCCGGCCGCCGCCTATTTGAAACTAGTGGTGCGGGATACCGGATCGGGCATGAAACCCGCGACGATCGAAAAGATTTTCGATCCCTATTTCACCACCAAGGCGCCCGGGCAAGGCACCGGCCTGGGCCTGTCCGTGGTTCAAAACATAGTCCAGGCCTCCGGCGGGACGATCACCGTGGAAAGCCGCCCGGAACAGGGCTCGACCTTCACCGTCTTTCTCCCCATGACCCAGTCCGCCGCGCCCAAGATTCCCGTTCCGGTGGTTGAAATCTCCAGGGGCGAGGACAGAATTCTATTTGTGGACGACGAACCCGCCTTGGTGGAATTGAGCGTCAAGAGCCTGGAACGACTGGGATACAAGGTGACCGCCAGAACGGACAGCCTCGAGGCCCTGGAACTGTTTATGTCCCAACCCTACGACTTCGACCTGGTCATGACCGACCAGACCATGCCCAAGCTCGTCGGACTTGACCTGGCGGCCCGAATCCTTAAAATAAGGCCGGACCTGCCCATCATTCTCTGCACCGGGTTCGGGGCGGACTTTACCGAGGAAACGGTTCTGGCCGCCGGCCTGAAGGGGCTGGCCCTCAAGCCCCTGCTCATGGAGGACGCGGCGCGCAAAATCCGGGAAGCCCTGGACAAGCCGCCCCGGCGGGCCGGATGACGGCCGCTTCATGCCGGGAGCGGTTTTAGGCAAGCGGCGGAAGGAAACAAGCCTCCTCCGGCCGGGAAAGGACAAAAATGCGTTTGTTATTCAGAATACCGGCTGTCGCGCTCCTGGCCGCGGCAATCGTCTTTTTATTCGCCCTCGAACCGGGACTGGCCCGGGCCGGGGAGGGTCTCGCCCTGTCCGCGGGTCAAACGATCTACCTGCCGGTCTATTCGCACATCTATTACGGGGATAAGGGAAGAAAGATCAACCTGGCGGTGACCTTGAGCCTGCGCAACACCGACCCGGAGAACCCGGTCACCCTTCTGTCGGCGGACTATTTCGACCCCAACGGAAAAATAGTGAAAAAATTCATCGACCAACCCCTCGCCCTCGGCCCCCTCTCCTCGACCCGCTTCCTGGTGGCTGAATCTGACCCGGCCGGAGGCTCGGGCGCCGGCCTGGTGGTGACCTGGAAGTCCCAGGCGCCGGTCAACCCGCTGCTGGCGCAGAGCGTGATGATCGGCGCGGAAGCCAACCAGGGGATTTCCTTCGTCTGCGACGGCCGGGTCCTGAAGGAAACCCCCTAGCGGAAAAACAAGCGCCGGGGAAATAGCGCATATGGCGGCATGATCTCGACTGTTGACTAGTGGCGTGCGCTTGTGTGTCAGCGGCCATCTGAAAATGCCTAAAACCTGGCCATCTGAAAAGGTATTGTTCCTTTTATTCTGAAAGACAACACCTTGTTCCAAACGGAGGCGAGGGCCGGGCCGGATAATTATCTCCCTCGCCCCCGACGGGGGGAGAGGGTTGGGGTGAGGGGGGGAGTCCTTGGTTCACCCGGGTCGCCGGGGCCAACCAAGATGTTGGGTTTCGCCTTCGTCTCAACACAACCTACGGTGCTCACATTATTTTTAGGCCCGCGGAGGCGCGCCGGGCCAAGCAATTCCAAACGCCCCGGACCTCTTCGGGCGGGCATGGACGCCCGCCCTTTCCGCCCTCGAAACAGGACGTTTCGGGGCGTGAAACCGCCGCCAGGCGGGTTCTCCGGAAAAAGAGCCGGGGGTCGCCGGGGGCGCCGGCTCCGGCGCGCCCCTGACCCTGGGACGGGAAAGAGTCCTTCGAAGCCCTTCCCCTGCCGCGCGTGGGGCGGAGCAACCCCGCCCGCAAGGCGCGGCCAACGTCTCCACTTTACCGCGGCAAGGCCCGAAAAATAGTAAAAGACGGTGCGCGTGGCGCACCCTACAAACTCATTTTCCCTTGGCCATTTTTCTTACATTTTCAACCGACGGCAAACATCCTATTAAAGGCGTCCAATCAAAGGGCGCCCGCGGGGAGGCGCCCCTACATTGCGCCGCCGGCGGTGGTTTCCCTGGGCAGGTAGGGGCGGGTCCCCGCGCCTGCCCTCTTGTGCGTGACTCCCCCCGAACGAGTCCCGACCGGCCGGCCGGCCGATCCCGCCGGGCGCCGGTCCACCCCCTTTTTTCGATCCCCCCCTTTGAGGCCGGGCAAAATACGGTTAAACTAAAAATTACAGGGGCGGGGGAATAATCACGCAATCAACGGGCCGGATTTAGTGAAAAAAAAGCTGCCATACCATAAAACGAGAAAAATTAGTCCGTTTTTCCTGTTGGGCCTGTGCGTCATCGGCGCCCAACTCCTCACCGGACTCTGCCTGTTCCTCCTTCTCGCCCTTTGGCCGGGGCTGGGCCTCCAGGATATTTACCTGATCGGAGCCTTTGTCGCCCTGGTCGCCGCCCTGATTCTGGGGACCGTCATCCTCGCCCTGACCAACGAAACAAGCCGGATCAGGGCGGCCAACCACGACTTGCAAAACGAAATCGCCTTGCGCCGCTCAAAGGAAGAGGAACTGCAAAAAAGCGAGGACCGCTTCAAGACCATTTTCGATAATTCCCGGGACGGCATCGTCGTCGTGGCTGGACCGACCAGAAAATACCTCTTCGCCAATCCGGCCGCCCTGGAAATGTTGGGGTATGGGATCGAGGAACTCCGCGGCTTGCGCGTCGAGCAAACCCACCCCCGGGAAGACGCCCCCCAGGTTTTGGAAGCCTTTCAGGCCATGTTGGAAGGCCGGGAGCCCATCGCCCGCGACATCCCCTTTCTACGCCGGGATGGAAGCGTCTTTTTCGCCAACGTCCATGGCGGCCGGGCCATTTTTGATGAAAAAGAATGCAATCTCGCCTTTATCCGGGATGCCGGCGAGCGCCGGGCCGCCGAACTGGCCTTGCGGGAAAGCGAGGAAAAATTCCGTTTCTTCACGGACCAAGTCTCCTTCGACGGCCTGGTGATCCATGACGACGGCCGGTATCTCGAAGTCAGCCAACCATTCGCCGAGATGCACGGCTATAGTCCGGAAGAGATGATCTCCCTGCCCGCCTGGTCCACTTTGCCCCCCGGGGAAGCCGATCGGATCAAGCAGGTGGCCCGGGAAAAAAAGGAAGACCTGTACGAGGCTTCGGCCCTGAAAAAGGACGGGACCATCTTTCCGGTCGAAATCCGGGCCCGAAACCTCCTTTACCAAGGCCGGATGGTCCGGGCCGCCGCGGTCCGGGACATCACCATCCGCAAGAGCGCCGAAAAAACCCTGCGGGAAGCCGAGGAACGCTACCGTTCCCTCTTCGAACGGGCCGGGGACGCCATCTTCATCCTGGAAGCGGAAGGGGAACACGCCGGACGCATCGTCGACGCCAACCTGGCCGCCGCGGCCATGCACGGCTATACGCGCGAGGAAGTCTTGCGGATGCACATCACCGACCTCGACGATCCGGAAACCGCCCGAAAAGCCCCTGGCCGCATCCGGGAAATGCTGGCCGGCAAATGGCTGAAGGTGGAAGGCCGGCACGTCAAAAAGGACGGAACCGTCTTTCCCATTGAAATCAGCGCGGGCCTGATCGAATTCGGCGGCGGAAAATTTATCCTGGCCTACGACCGCGACATCAGCGAACGGGTCCGGGCCGAGGAGGAAAGACAGGCCCTGGAAAAGCAGCTTCTTCACTCCCAGAAACTGGAGGCCGTCGGGACCCTGAGCGGAGGCCTGGCTCACGATTTCAACAATATCCTCCAAGCCATCGGGGGGTATGTCCAACTTATGAACGCCAAGGGCGGGCTAGCGGAACGGCAGCGGGAATTCCTCGCCCAAATCGCCGGCGCCGCCGACCGCGGCTCCGATCTGGTCCGCCGGCTCCTGACTTTCAGTCGAAAAATCGAACCGCGGTTAGAACCAGTGGACATAAATAAACAAATTCAGCAAACCATCGGCCTTCTGGAACGAACGCTCCCCAAGATGGTCGCCCTCTCCGCGGACCTCAAGGCGGCCCCGCCCTTTATCCGGGGCGACGCCAACCAGTTGGAACAGGTCATCCTTAACCTCGGCGCCAACGCCGGGGACGCCATGCCCCAGGGCGGCGCCATCAACATCGCCACTGCCTTCGAAGAGCTAAAAGAGGACTCCAGGGGCTTCCGACAAGGGCTGCCCCCCGGTCGCTACATCCGCCTGACCGTCGGCGACACCGGACACGGGATGGACCAGGAAACGATCAAAAAAATATTCGACCCCTTCTTCACCACCAAGGCCGTGGGTCGGGGCACGGGGCTAGGCCTGGCCATGGTCTATGGAATAGTGAAAAACCACGGCGGATTGATTGAATGCGACAGCCGACCCGGCCAAGGGACGACCTTCGCCATTCACTGGCCGGCCTGGGAAGGCCCCCGGCCCGCCGCCGAGTCATCCTCGCCGCTGGAAACCGCGGACAAGGTCGCCCGGGGTTCGGAAACCATCCTGGTGGTCGACGACGACCACTCCATTCTCGAACTGACCTTCGAGGCCCTGGTCGATCAAGGATACCAGGTCCTGACCGCATCCAGCGGGGAAGAGGCCCTGGAAATCTTTTCAGCCAAGTCGGACCATATCGACCTGGTGATCCTGGACCTGGGCATGCCGGGCATGGGCGGATATAACTGCCTGGGAAAATTAATGGAAATTAAAGGCGACGCCCTGGTCCTGGTGGCCAGCGGGTACTCGCCCCAGGAAATTACCGCCGAGACCAAGGGCTGGGGCGCCCGGGGCTTTATCAGAAAGCCGTTCAAGTTGTCGGAATTATCGACATCAATCCGGGCCGCCCTGGACCATTCCGGCGAAGGCGCGGTTTTCGGGTAATCGTTTCCCGCCAGGAACGCGCCCCGGGCCGGGGTCTCCCGGCCCGGGACTTGGTCAGTCCCTGGTTCCGGGATAAACGAAATCCATCTCGGGCTGCTCGGACTTGTCGGTGAATTTGATCTCCACTTCCCAGATTCCCAAATTCAAGACAGCCCGGGAATGAAACCCCAAACTCTTGATCAACTTCAAGGTGTTGGGGTTATCATGGGCGACGAAGGCCTGCACGCCCTTGAACCCCTTGCCCTCGGCGATGCCGAACACGTATTTCATCAGAATCCGCCCCAAGCCCTTGCGGCGGTATTCCTTGGCCACGGCCACGTCGACTTCCACCAGGCTGCCTTCCTCCACGGCCATGTAACGGCCTATGGCCGCCACTTTTTCAAAACCAAACTCCCCCTTCAGGACCAGGATGGTCATGCGGTTGTGGTAATCGATATTGGCCATGGCCGCCATTTCCTTGCGGGGAAAGGCCCGCATGGAACGCAGGAACCGGAAATGAATGTCCCGGTCGTCCATGTCGTAGAAAAATTCCTGGATCGCCCGCAGGTCCGCGGCCCTGGCCGGCCGAAACGTCAGTTGTTCGCCGTCTATGTCCAGGCATTTTTCGAGGTCCCGCGGATAAACCACCGGCTTGAACAGGCTGATGGGGTCGCCCCTGGTCAGCAGCCCCTGGTCCTTGGACCGATTGTACAGCTCCTCCCTGAACTTGGGATGGGCGATCTCGATCAGGGCCACCGCCCGATCATGGAGCGACTTGGCTTGCAGGTTGACCGACCCGAACTCCGTGACCACGTAATGGGCCGCCGCCCGGCTGGCCATGAGTCCCGAACCGGGCGTGATGGTCGGCGCGATACGGCTCTGCTCGCCGTCGGGACTGGTCGACCGCAGGGCCATGATGAATTTGCCCTTATCGGACCGGAAAGCTCCCCGCATGAAATCGATCAACCCCCCAATGCCCGAAAAAATCTTGTTGGCCTGGGTGGAAGCGCAGACCTGGCCGGTCAAGTCCACTTCCATGGCCTCGTGAATGGAAACCATGTTGGAATGCAGGCCGATCAGATAGGGATCGTTGGTTTTCGAAACCGGGTAAAACTCCACGAAGGGGTTCATGTGGACAAAATCGAACAGTTCCCGGGTCCCCAGGCAGTACGAGGCGACAATGCGGTTGGCGTTGACCGCTTTCTTGCGATTGGTGATGACCCCCCGGCGGATGAGGTCCAGGTACGCGTCCGTGAGCATGTCCGTATGCACGCCGAGGTCCTTTTTCCCGGACATGGCCAGCAGGGCCGCCTTGGGCAGGCGCCCCAGGCCGGCGTGGATGGTCGAGCCGTCCTCCACCAGCCGGGCCACATTGCCGCCGATGATCATATCCGTTTCGTCGAGGCTCGGTTGGGGGACTTCCAGCAACGGTTCCCGATGTTCCAAAACCATGTCCACATCGCTGATATGGATGAAACTATCCCCCAGCGTCACCGGCATGGCCGGATTGATCTGGGCGATGACCAGCGCCGCCGCCGCGATGGCTTCCTTGGAGGCGTCCACCGCCACTCCCAGGCTCATGTAACCATGGGCGTTGGGCGGGGACACCTGCACCATAACGCAATCCAGCTCCAACTGCCCCTCGGAAAAGAGACGGGGGACACGGGACATGAACATGGGAATGTATTCCGCCCGCCCCTCCCAGACCGCTTCCCGAGCCCCGCGCCCGGCCACGAAAAAATTCTTGACTCGAAAGTGCTCCCCCAATTTTTCCGAGGTGTAGATATGAGCCCGGGTGGAAAGGACCTGCACTATCTCCACGTCAAACAGCTTGTCCGCCTGCTCCACCAAACGTTCCACCAGGAATTGGGGCTCGCCGCATCCCGACCCGATCAAGACGCGACTTCCTTTTTTTATCCTGGCCAGGGCCTCGTCGACAGTGGCTAATTTCCCCTGATAGATATCCATATGGCCGACCTCGAGCGGAAACATTTGACCTTTCACGGCCTGGCGAATTATAACCCCAGAAATCACTTTTTGGCAAATAACCCCACTCTTCCGACGCCTTGTTTCCCGCGGACCGGCCAAGATCGACCAACGCCGGGCCGCCCCCGCCACCCCCGCCGGCCCAATATACCGCTTGAACCTGGGGATAAATTTCGCTAAACTATTCTCTATTAGTGCTAAAATGATACAATTTAGCCTGGAAGTCATGATAAGATAAAAACCGCCGGCGACATGCCGTGGGACGTGATCATGGGAAAAAACGGACGAAACGCTCAAACCCTTCTTTTAACCTGCCTGGTCCTCGCCCTGCTCTGGGGCTGCGGCGTCACGAAAAAGGAAGTGGCGCCGCCCGAACCCTGGCCGGAGGCGCCCCAGGACAAAACCTGCCGGAGCGTGGTCAGAACAGCCATGGATATGATCGGAGCGCCTTATCGTTATGGCGGGGAAAAACCGACGGGTTTCGATTGCAGCGGCCTGACGACTTATATTTTTTCCCGGCATGGATATGAGCTGCCCCGGCGGGCCCAGGATCAGCTTCAGGCGGGTCGTTGGGCGCCCCGGGGGAATCTACGCCCCGGCGACCTGGTCTTTTTTAAAATCTCTTCCCAACAAGGCTGGCACGTGGGACTGTACATCGGAGGCGACCTGTTTATTCACGCCCCCGGAGTCGGGAAACGGGTCGAGGTGCAAAGCTTGAGTCACAAATACTACCGTCGCAGCTACTATACCGCCCGCCGGATATTGGATGGTTGTTAAACGTAGCAATCCAACTCTTCCCGCGCCAGGCATCTTTTTTCCAATAAAGATTTTTCCCGGCCCTTTCTCCCTTTTTCCCGGGTCCCCGGTCCGTCCCGCCGGTCCGGCTTGGCGCGATGGTAGGCCCAGGCCCTATCGATCAGCGGCTGGATTTGATCGGTTTTAAATAATCCTTCTCCATTTTTGTCCATCCGGATCACTTCCCTTCCATCTTCTTACCCTATTTATCGGATTAAAACGAGACCGGCTTGAATATAATACGGTCGCCCCCGCCTCCGACCCGGTCCGACTTTTCGAAGCGGCGGCTGCGTTTCCCGCCCGGGCTTGGCCTGAATTCAATTTTTACCTAACCGGCGTCCGGTTTTTTTTTGACTGGCCCGGCGGATTTCCCGCCTCGGCTGGGGGAGGCCTTACGCGCCAAGGCTATCATGCGGCGGCGCGCCTGTTTTGTTATTTAAAACATTCGTTTTTTTGCCTTGGCACTAATTTCGGGAGCGCTTTGTCACAACTACCGGCCGGTGGCCCATCCTTTAACAACACCTATCAATCCCCGGCCGCCGCGGGGAGGCGGCGCGTCCGGACGCGGGCGGCCGGCTTCATTACCCCGGCCGGGAAGTCCGGCCCTGGTGATGATTTGTTCGCGCCTCCAGCGGCAAAAAATGGGGAACGCGCTCGCCGGC
>JAZDGM010000010.1:0-25512 GCA_043806915.1 Pseudomonadota bacterium
GCCCCGCCGCAAGGCGCCGGCCAACGTCTCCAATTTACCGTGGTCGGGCCCGCAAAACAGTAAAAGATGGTGCGCGTTGCGCACCCTACTTACTCATTTTCATTTGGCCATTTTCCTTACATTTTCAACCGGCCGCTAACATGAAAACCATTTGTGGCGCCAAAATACTGTTTTGTGCAATTTTTCACGTTGCCTTTTCCCAATCTTTTATTACGCAAGCCCGAAGAATGCCGGAAGGTTAGCCACGACGCCTTGGGTTTGCGCACCGACCTGGTTCGATCCGAAAGAGCATCACCTGTCCTCCCAAAAAAGACGTAGCGCCTAAATCGAAGAGGCATAAACGACAACTCATTGAATTTATAACAATTATTTTTTTATCGCCCTGAAGTCGGGGTAATCCCATCCCTGGGGGCGGGCTTGCCCGGCCGGGGGGGCGCAAGGAAAAGTTTCAGTCGATGAAGCGCTTGGGGCAATCAAGGCAGACGGGGGCGGGGTCCCCGGCGGCCAGGCGGTCCCGGAAACGACGGTACTCCTCGCTATTCCAAATGGCCAAGGGGTCCTGGTCCGCGACGTCGCCAAAGACGAGGCGCCGGATATCCGGGCGTGGCGCGGCTAGATTAACATACACGCAAGGCGACGCCAATCCCTGGGCCGAGACGAACAACGAACGCCGGATGTTTTCGTGGCAGACCGTTCCCGTCGCGCCCTGGCGGGGCAGGAAATAGTAAAAATCCAGGCCCAAGGCGGCGGCTTCGGCCGCGGTCTCCGCCAGGACGGCCGCCGCCGCGGCCAGGCGCCCCTCGTCCGCCGGGCCGATGGCCTCGGATTTCAGTTCCGGCCGGGGGAGGTAATCCAGGGTCCCGACCACGGCCGCGTGCACGCCCAGGCGCCGCATCAGGTCCGGGAGCCCCCGGACCGAGTCCAATCGGGAAGCCATTAAAAGGTAGGCGATATGTATTTCCAGGTGCACGCCCTGGCGGGCCCGGCGGACGTCCTGCAACATCGATATCGCTTCGCAAACGCGGTGGAAATCCACTCCCCGGCGGAAGAAGTCATTGTCGGCCGCGTTCGCGCCGGCCAGGGAAAAGGCCGCGATATCGATCCCGCTGTCGACGATTTTCCAGGCCAAGTCCCGGTCCATGGGCAGGCCGCTGGTGGTGGTGGACACGGCGCAACCGGCCCGGCGGGCCAGGGCGGCCATTTCGAAAAAGACCGGGCTCGACAGCGGCTCGCCCCAACCCTGCAAATGCACGCGGTGGGATATCCGCATCAGGGGCCAGAGTCGTTGAAAGACCGCCAGGTCCATGTCGCGGGACCGCCAGTCGGCGCCCAGGACGGTTCGGGGGCAGTAGCCGCAGCGGCCGAGACAGCGGGAACTCACTTCCACCTGAACGCAGTCCAGGGGGCGGCGCCGGCCCAGCAGCCCTTCCCGGATGGTTTCCAGCAGGCCGGGCCCCCTGAATGCAGCTTTTCGGCTTGGTTTTGACCCTATCGTCATGGTCCACCCCGCGGCTCGCCCGGCCGGTGTCGGCGCTAGGCGAAGATGCTTTCCGCCAGGTCGCGGCGCAACGTCCGGGACCGTTCCTCGATGAGGGCGATGATCTCCCCCGTCCCTTCCAGGTCGGTCAGGTTCGGCTTTATGGCCGCGTATAAATCCCGTTCCAGCGCGCTCAGCCGGTTGAGGGACAGCAGGAACTCGGTTTGGTTCCGATAGGCCGAGCGCGCCAGGTCCTCGAAAGTCCCGCCCGGGGCGGCCAGCAGTTCCAGGTAATAATCCACCAAGCCCTTGATCCAGGCGGCATAGGGCTTTTCGAGCGCCTTCGATACCCCGGACCATTGGATGATGTCCTTGTCCCTGGGCTTTTCCCCGGTCTCGAGCGCCCGGACCGCCAGGTCCAAGGCGAGTTTACGGCTGGACATGAATTCCTGGTTGAACTTCAACCGGCCGCTCTTGTATTTCCGCAATCGGTAATAGAAATACAAAAAGAGAAGGGGAATCAGGATCATCCAGTAGTCGACCTTGGGCTTTTCGAACAGGCCGGCCCCCACGGCGTTGGCAAAAGCCAGTTCCTGCTCGAGAATCATTTCCCTTGGGGGCCTGGGTTCGTCCATGGTCAACCGCTCGGATAGTCGCCGCGCGCGGCGGCGTGGTTGTTTCGGCGTCTCAAGGGGCCGGGTCCCGGTCCCGGCCCGGAGGGTATTCCAGGCAATTGCGGATATATTCCGAACCCTCCGCCGGCTCCTCGAAGTCGGTGTAGTATATGGCCCCGGCCCTCAGGTTTCGTTCGTCGATCACCCGGGCCATGCGGCGCGCCCCCGGGATGTATTGGCTCAGGGTCCCGAACCCGTAAATAAACAGCAGCGTCAGGCCGATGCCGGCGGCCAGCCTCAGCCAGGGGTGGGCCCCCCCCCGGGGGGCCGCCGGGGCCCCTCGGAGCGGGTGGTCGTTCGTCGCGTCCGGTTTGGTCATGGCTTAAATGGCGGCCGTTATCTCCGGGAAGACGAGGTAAAACATGATGTAGGCCACCAGCAAGGTCAGACCCAACTGGAAGGACTGGCCAAAGACATAGAGCGTGATGGGCTTGCCTCCCTTGAAATAGGGTTTAAACTCCCTGAAGTTGGTTTCCAGGCCGATGGAAGTAAAGGCCAGGGCGAAGAACCATTCGCGGAATAGCCGGGAAAAACCCCTGAGCACGCCATGGTCGATGACGGCCGTGCCGACGTCATTGCCCAGGGTTTCCACCAGCAGCGAAAAAACAATGGACGCGATGATAAAGCCGAGGACGAACTTGGGAAAGCGCCACCAGACTTCCCACCAACTCACCTGCTGGCCGGGCGCGCATTCCACCCGGGCGCACCAATACACGGCCACGCAGAAGGCGGTCACCCCGATCAGGATGTTCTGAATCATCTTGATGGTGGCGGCCACATACAAGGCCTTGTCTCCATAAAAAGCCCCGGCCGCGGCCACGGCGCCCGTGGAGTCGATGGTGCTGCCCATCCAGGCCCCGGCCAGTATCTGGGGCATGCCCACCAGCTTGGCAAAGGCGGGCTGGCCGACCATGCACACGGCGGTGAAAACCATGGACAAGCCGATGGCCAGGGTCAGTTCCTCCTTTTTGGCCCGGCAGGCCGCGGCCGTGGCAATGGCCGCCGACACCCCGCAGACCGACATGTCGGCCGAAATGGTGATGTTCAGGGTTTTGGAGGGCATCTTGACGATCCGCTGGCCGAACCAATAGGTCAGGATCAGGGTGATGGGCGTGCAAATCCAGGCCACGAAAATTCCGGGCTTGCCGATGGCCAGGATTTTGCCGAACAGGATTTCCGCTCCCAGCAAAACCAGGCCGGTTTTAATGAAAAATTCGGTCTGCACGGCGGGCGCGACCCATTTGGGCGTCCCGACCGTGTTGCTGATCAGCATGCCGAAAATAATGGCCCACAGCGGAAAGCCGAACCCCCAGTGTTTCATCAGGGCCTGCGTTTCGGCCATGTACGCCAGCACCGCGATCAAGAAGACAAAAAAGAATCCCACGAAAAATTTACCGAACGACTCCCCCATGATGGCCTTGCCGAGGCCGAAAAACACCGCCAACAACACGGCCAGGCCGATCAGGTAGATAAAACGATTGTATGGTTTATTGGAGGCCTTGGCCTTGGCCTTGGAAGTCTTGGAGACGGCCGCGACCCAGGCCGTGATCTCTTTTTCCGCGACGGCGTTGAGGGCCGGGTCATTGAACGCCGCCGCCGCCGCCGCGCCCTCGGCCGCCTGGGCCCTGGCCAGGGCCGCTTCCTCGGCCGCCAGGGCCTGGTCAAGCGCTTCCTTGGCCTTGGCGTTCATGGCGTCCGCGGTTTCCTGGCCGCGATACAGCGCGTCCAGGGGGTTGCTCTTCCAATCGCTGGGAGCATTCAGGAAGCCGGCGATGGTCTTGGCGTATCCCTCGCCGCTGGCCCGAATTTTTCCCTTGGCCTGGGAAGCCTTGTGCCAGGCGATGGTTTTGAACGGCGCCTTGCCCGCCTCCTCCTTCATGGCGGCGTTCTGCTTGGCTAGGTTTTCGTTCATGTTTTGCGGGGGGTTGGACATGAAAATCAGAAGGCCCACGATGAGGATGAAAAAACCCATCCAAATGGCCATCCAGTCTTCCTTGGTGTAAAGGTCTTTTAAGGTGGTTTTTCCGCTGCCTAGCACGACATAGTTCGGACTCGCTTCAGGTTTTTTTACGGATTCAGCCATGTTCCCTCCCTCTCAACCTGTCGTTGTTTCACCAAAAAACGGCTAAACCTCGTCCAACGTCGGCCCGGTCGCCTTTTTTGCCGGGCCGAAACCGTAATACCGAAACCATGAAAGGCGGTCTTCCGGATATCCGCCGCGTCGCCGGTCGTGGACCTTCCCGCCGGTACCGGGGGTTTGGGGTGGATTTGAAAGTTGAACGTTCCGGACCGCGTCCTTGGCCTCCCGCGCCGCGGGATGTCGTCGTCCACGGACAACCTCGCCCTTGGCGGACGTCGCATCCGAACCCGTTCCAGTCCGCGAAACCGTCCCTTTTCCGGCCAAGCCAGGCCGAAACCAAGCGCGTACCGGCATCCTAACCAAAAAAATCAAGTTAAGTCAATCGACAAACCGTCGACTTTTCCGGCGCCGGCCCGGTGGTTTATAGGGGGGTTGACTCCGGGTCGCCGGCGTGCTATACCCATACTATGTATGTGTATTAAATAGGAGGGCGAGATGGCGCTCTGCGGCGATGATCACAAAAAAGTCCTGGACCGGATCAATCGGATCGAGGGCCAGGTGCGGGGGCTGAAAAAGATGGTCGAGGACGACCGGGACTGCCTGGACGTGCTCAAGCAGATCGCCGCCGCCGCCGGGGCCTTGCGGTCCCTGGGCGCGGTTATCCTGGAAGACCACCTCAAGGGCTGCGTGACCAGGGCGGTGACCAACCAGGACCACGTGGAGGAGACCCTGCGCGAAGTCGTTGATATTTTTAATAAATTCAGCAAATAGATAGGAGACGGCATGATCGGGCGTTTCGCGGACGCGGGCGTGTATCGGGAACTTTTGAGGTCAAGGGATTTCTATCCGGCCGCCGGCGCGGGCGTTCTGGCCGGGGCGGCCTGGCTGGCGGATTATGGGGCGTCGGAAATCAGCTTGCTAGGCGCCGGACTGGCCCTGGTCGCGGCGGCGGTTAACGGGCTGCCCATTATTCTGCGGGCGGCGCGGGGATTGTGGGAAAGGCGGGTGAATGTCGACGAGTTGGTCAGCCTGGCTATCCTGGCCAGCCTGTTCCAGGGGGAATTCTTGACCGCGGCGGTGGTGAGTTTCGTGATGACCCTCGGCGCCCTGATCGAGGAAGCGACCGGCGAATCGGCCCGCCAGGCCATTCGGTCCCTGATGGACCTGACCCCTCGCCGGGCGGTGGTGATCAGGAACGGCGCCCCGGAGGAAATCCCCCTCGAGAACGTTCGCCCCGGGGATGTGGCGCTGGTCAAGCCGGGGGAACGGATTCCCGTGGACGGCCTGGTGCTCCGGGGGACCACCCTGGTCGATGAATCGGCCCTGACCGGCGAGTCCATGCCCCGGGAAAAAAAGGCCGGGGACGCGGTCATGGCCGGCTCGCTCAACCACAACGGGGTGATCGAGATCGAGACATCGAGGGTGGGCGAGGACGCTTCCCTGGGCAAGATCATCAAGCTGGTGGAGGAAGCCGAGGGACGGCGGCCCCAGGCGGTCCGGCTGGTCGACCGCTACGCCCGGTGGTTTACGCCCCTGATACTGGCTTGCGCCGGGGCGGTTTGGATCATGACCGGGGAAATCGAGCGGGCCGTGGCGGTCCTGATAGTCGGCTGCCCCTGCGCCTTGATCCTGGCGGCGCCGACGGCGGCGGTGGCGGCCCTGGGGCGGGCGGCCAAGGCGGGGATACTGATCAAGGGGGCCGACTACCTGGAAAAAATCGCCGCCGTGGACGTCATTTTATTCGATAAAACCGGCACCTTGACCTTGGGGGTCCCCCGGGTGGAGGGCGTGGCCCCGGTGGAGGGCCTGACCCGGGAGGAACTGCTGTTCTGGGCGGCCGCGGCGGAACAGAACTGCACCCATCCCCTGGCCAAGGCGATTCTGAAGGCGGCCCATTACGCCCAGGTGGCCTTGTTTCAGGCCGACGAGGTGTTCAACGAAATCGGCCTGGGGGTCCGGGCCACGGTCCAGGGCGCGCTGGTGGAAGTCGGGAGCCTGGCTTCGGGCGGGGGCGCGGCCGCCTTGCCCGGTCCCTTGCAGCCCGGCCTGGCCGATTTCCTGGAACGGGGAATCACCCCCCTGGTGGTGTCCCGGGACCGAAAACCCATCGGCCTTTTAGGCGTTTCCGACGGGGTGCGGCCCGCGGCGGCCGGGACCATGAGGGCGCTTCGGGCCCTGGGCATCGAGAGCCTGGCCGTCCTGTCCGGGGACCATCCCCGGTCCACCCGGCTGGTGGCCGAGAAGCTGGGGTTGGATGAATGCCATTCCGGGTTGAAACCGGCCGACAAGCAGGACATTATCCGCAATTTACAGGCGGCGGGACGAAGGGTGATGTTCGTGGGGGACGGGATCAACGACGCTCCGGCCTTGGCCTCGGCCGACGTGGGCGTGGCCATGGCCGCCGGCGGCACGGACGTGGCCCTGGAAACGGCCGACGCGGCCCTGCTGCGCGACGAAATCGCTCGGCTGCCCTTTCTGATAAAACTCAGCCGCCGCATGTTGACCGTGATAAAAGTAAACCTGGTCTTCGGACTGGTTTTCAACGCGGTCTCGGTCGCGGCGAGCGGTTTGGGCTGGTTGTCCCCGATCCAGGCGGCCGCGGCCCACAACGTCGGTTCCGTCCTGGTGGTCATGTCGTCCGCGAGCCTGGCCTTTTACGGCCGACATCAAACAGCGGCTTGAAAGACGTCGAAAAAACGAGTAGACCAAGAGTCAGAATCAAAAAAGTGCAGTATAAATATAGGGAGGGAAGAAAAGCGGGACGGCCTTGAAAATAACGCCCCGGGGGGCGGCGCCGACCGGCCTGAACGCCGCCCGCCGGCGACGGCGGAAGTGTCACGGATTCGAACATGGAATACCAAACAGCCGAATTATTCTATCTCATCAACCTGCCGGTAACGACGGCGTACTGCCTGGCCATGCTGATCTACCTCAACCGGCGGGACGCGGGACACCCCACGGCCCGGGCCCTGCAACGCCTCCTGATCGGAGTGATCGCCTGGGCTTTTTACGATGTCATTATTTCCCGGATCGCGCGGACGGCCGATCCCGCCGCGGCTTTTTTTTGGTTTCGTTTTTTGAGCTTTATGTGGGTGGCCGCCTTCGGCCTGTCGGCGGATGTGCCCCTGTCCCTGGCGCGCCCGGTAACACCCCGCCTTCGAGTCGCCCTCTACGCCCCGGTCCTGATTCTGTATCTGGTTCACCTGGCCCGGCCGGACCTGACCAGCGGCCGGATTTACGGCATCCCGGGCGGCTGGCCCACCTTTCCCGCTCCGTGGGGACAGGCCTACCAGGTCCTGTGGGTAACCCTGTTTCTGGGGCTGGGAATAATGATTTTGCGATCGGCCCGGGCGGAGTACGATCCCCGGGCGAGGCGGGAAAAGTATATACTGCTCACGGGCATGTTGCTGAACATGGGCTTGCTGTACTTATCCCGGGTGCTGTTGGAACGAATGGGACCAGGCTTCCCGGCCCTGGGCAACGCGTCCATGACGGTTTTCACTACCGCCGCCTTTATCGGGGTCAAACGCCACGGCCGGGTCATTTCCCCGCAAACCCTCTACCGGACCACCGTGGATAATATCCCCTCCGGTCTGGGGCATGTTCATCGGGGCATAATAACCTGGACCAACAAGGCCTTTCGGGAAATGCTCGACGCGGCGAGCGACCGGGAAGTCCTCGGCCGGCCCGTTGGCGACCTGGTTGTTTTCCGGGACGGGGAAAAAGGCGGGGCGGATGTTTTTTATCCCGGTCGGGCGTTTTCGGGGGAAGTGGAATTGGCCGGCGCGACAGGGCGTTTTTTTCTGGCCGCCGTCACCCCGCTGGTCCCCGGAGACCCGGAACAGGGCGTCCTGGTGGTCCTCAATGACATCACCGAGAGAAAAAAGGCCGAAAACGACCTCCGGGAAAGCGAGTTGAAATTTTACACCGCTTTCCGATCAAGCCCCCTGGCCATCACCATCAGCCTCCTGGAAAACGGGCGATACGTGGAAGCCAACGAGGGCGTGACCAGGATGTACGGTTTTTCCGTCGACGAAGTCCTGGGCGGCACGTCCCAGGAACTGGGCATCTGGGGCGACAGGCCCGAGCAGGAAGCCGCGCGGGGGCGGATACTGGAGAAGGAAGGGCGGATCAGGCACTTTGAGTTCCAGTTTCGCCGCAAGAACGGGGAAAAGGGCACGGGCCTGAACTTCGCCGAGATCATCCGGTTGGACGAACGGCCCTATCTGCTGTCCATGACCGTGGATATCTCGGAACGAAAAAAGGCGGAAGAAGCCCTGCGCAAAAGCGAGGAAAGGTATCGGACCGTCCTGGACGCCTCGCCCTTCCCGGTGGCCGCCTATGACCTGGAAGGGCGTTGCCTGTATCTTAACCCATCCTTCACCAAGGTTTTCGGCTGGACCTTGTCGGAAGTCATGGGCCGCCGCATCGATTTCGTGCCTCCGGAATGCCTGGAGGAAACCCGGGAAAAAATCAAATTGATCGTGGCGGGGCAAAGCCTTTCCGGTTTCGAAACCAAGCGTTACACCAAGGACGGCCGCCTGGTCGAGGTGCGGGTCAGCGCCGCGGCTCTGCGGGATTACGAGGGGCGGGTCGAGGGCGCCGTGGTCATCCTGCAGGATGTCAGCGCCGCCAAGCAGGCGGAAGAGGACAGGGAGAGGCTCCAGGCCCAACTCCGGCAGTCCCAGAAAATGGAGGCCATCGGGACCCTGGCCAGCGGCGTGTCCCACGACTTCAATAACATCTTGCAGCTTATCAGCGGAAATATTCAAATTATTTCCGCCCGGGACGACCTCGACCCCAGGCTGGCGAAACACGCCCGGGAGATCGAGGAGGCGGTGGGGCGGGCCAGGGACCTGGTGCATCGACTCCTGACTTTCAGCCGCAAGGTCGAGCCGGAGTTGAAGCCCGTGGACCTCAACCAGGAAGTGCTCGAGTCCGTCCGGATTCTGGAGCGCATCCTCCCCAAAATGATCGAGATAAACGTGGACCTCACTCCGGAACCCAGCCGCATCCTGGCGGATTCCAACCAAATTTATCAGGTGTTGATGAATCTGGCCACCAACGCCCGGGACGCCATGCCCGGCGGCGGCCGGCTGGGCGTATCCACCGGGAGGCTGGCCCTGGAGAGCGGGCTGCCGTTTCCGGAAAACCTCCCCCAGGAAGAATACGTCATGTTGCGGGTCCGGGACGACGGCTTGGGCATGGACGAGGAAACCCGGAAGAACATCTTCAACCCCTTTTTCACCACCAAGGAAATCGGCAAGGGCACCGGGTTGGGCCTGGCCGCCGTGTACGGGATTGTGCATGGCCATGGGGGGTGGATAAAAGTCGAAAGCCAACCGGGAAAGGGCTCGGCGTTCGAAATATACTGGCCGGCCCGGCCCAGGGACGAACACGCCCCCCCAGCGGAGGAACAGGAACGAGCCGCGGTCCTGAACGGCCGGGAAACCATTCTCGTGGTCGACGACGAGCCGGGGGTGATAGCGGCGACCCGGGAATATTTGGAGTTGAACGGGTACCGGGTCCTTTCCAAAACCAGGGGGGAAGAGGCCGTGGAAATCTATCGGGAGGCGCGGGGCGAGATTGATTTGGTCGTCATGGACCTGGGCATGCCCGGCATCGGCGGATTGAAGGCCCTGGAGCTTCTGCGGGAGGTCGATCCCGGCGTCAGGGTCGTCATCGCCAGCGGATACGTTTCCGACCACCAGGTCCGGGAAGCGTTGGCGGCCGGCGCCGCCGGGTTCGTCGGCAAGCCCTACCGGCTCGGCCGGCTTTTGGAAAAGGTTCGGGAAGTCTTGGATGGGGGCCTGGAAAACGGGGACGGTCCAAGCGCCCCGCCTTCGCCCCGAGGCCGGGAAAGCGAACCGGCGGGACGCCCCGGAAACCCGGGGCGTCGTTCGGGCGGGGATTAATACTCGGCGAGCTTTTTAGGCATTGTCACGAGCCACAGCACGGACGACTCGTTGTTGGGTTCCAGGGCGAGGGTGGTCCCGGTTTCCCGGCCCTCGTAACGAAGTTTCTTGTCGGGTCCGACGGTGTAGTCGGTCGGTTTCTTGACTTTTTTGCCCTTGTCGTCCACGGCGGGGTTTTCCAGTTTCAGGGCCAGCCCGAAGTCGTTGTCCGAGACCAGGGCCATGGTTTGGCCGTCGTCGAGCAGGGCGAGGCCCTCGGCCTTCTCGGGGGTCCAGCCTAGTTCGGCCAGGTCGAATAGTTTTGTTTTCTTGACGAACTTGATCTTCAGCCCTTCCAGCGTTCCCCGGTTTTCGGCTTCTTCCAGTTCCCGTCCATTGGGCAGGAGGGCCCCGTTGATGTCCGAGGCGTCGGAGATATCGATCAGGTAGACGATATTGCGCATTTTCTTGTCTTTATCGGCGCCTTGCTCGATGATCAGGAATTTGTGGTCGTCAATGGCTTCCAGGTCGCCTATTTTGGCGTCGGCGCTTTTGGCGTAGACTTCCACGTCGTGGGGGTAGGCGAACTGACGAACCGCGCCGGTTTCCGGGTCAAGCTCCACGATCCTGACGAGCGGCGCGGCGCTCTTTTTGACTTGGCCGTTTATGTCAAGAATGCTCTGGACCACGGCGTAGACTTTGTTGCCGGGAGTAACGGCCAATCCCTCGAAACCCCGGTTGGGCTGGCGCTTGGCCAGTATTTCCGGCAAGCCGGTCCCGGGGCCGAATTTTTTAATTTCCCGTCCGGTTTTTTTATCCAACTTGACGATGAAGGGGCCGTATTCGTCGCAAATCCAGAGTTGCCCGTCTTTTTTATCGAGATCGATCCCCTCGGGGTCGAGTCCTTCCGCGTCCATGGGCAGGACGTCGAGCCGGTCGTCCAGGGCCGTTTCCCCGGTGGACCCGATTTTACCCTCGGGCAGGGGGCGTCCGGAAATGGGGGTGTTGTCCGCGGCCAGGATTGTGGTGGTCGAGACCAGGGACGCCCGGGCGTCGTCGACTTTTATCCGGCCGAATTGGGGGGTGAAGTCCGGGCTGGGGAAGATTTTGGCCGGCAAGGCCTGGCCGCCCGGCTTGTCCTCGTGGGAGGGCGAATCCGCGTTGGGGCCGCGGTCGCCGATTCCCAGAAAAACAAGGGCGCCGTCCTTGTCCCAGCCCTCGAACTTGAGCCCGGAACCGGCGCCAATGGGAAAACCGTGGGGGAAAACGGTCTTGAAAGCCCCGTCGTACGAGACATAAGCCTCGGGCGGGATTTGTATTTCGTATTTTTTAATGTCCAGGTCCTCGGCCGAAGCCAGGGACGCGGTCCCGAGCAGCAAGGCCGCCGCTGAAAAAATCACTGTTCTTCGCATGGTTCCTCCTTGGAAAATATTTTCGAACCGCACGCTACCCCTGAATTTTGACGGAAGCATGACCGGAAGGCATTTTTTGCGCTTCAGCGGGACGCTGTTTTGGGAGGGCGAAAAGCCGGCCCGAACGGCCTGTTTCATGCCAAGCGCGGGTTAACGAAATCTTCCCGCCGCCGACCTTTTCCCGTAACTCTCGCGGGGAAGAATCGGGCCGGTATCGAGGCGAGGATTTAACCCCAACAAGGAGGAAGAACAATGACCCGCCGCGCCACTGGCAAAATTTTGTTTATTTTCTTTATGGTGTTGTCGGCCCTGGCGGCCCTGGCCGTCCCGGCGCCGGCCCCGGCGGCCGAAACGGCCCTTTATTCCGGCCAACCGGCCAAGTATGTCTTCTTTTTCATAGGAGACGGCATGGCGCAACCGCAACGCACTTCCACGGAAATGTACCTGGCCGCCAAGGAAGGCAAGCCCCATGGCTCGGTCAAGCTGACCATGAGCGAATTCCCGGCCCAGGGCTTGATGACCACTCACGCCGCCAACTCCATCATCCCCGACTCCGCCGACACCGCCACGGCCATGGCCTGCGGGGTCAAGACCAACAGCGGCATGCTGGGCGTGACCCCGGACGGGAAGCGCGCCGTCAACGTCTCCGAGCAGGCCAAGCAAAAAGGGATGAAGGTCGGGATCATCTCCACTGTTTCCATCGACCACGCCACTCCGGCCGGCTTCTACGCCCATCAGCTTTCCCGCGATTACTACCACGAAATCGGTCATGGCCTGGCCAACAGCGGCTTCGACTTTTTCGGCGGCGGCGGTCTTAAGGACCCGACGGGGAAAAAGGCCAAGGACGGCAAGCCCCAGGGCGACGTCGTGGCGGCCGCCAAGGCCGCGGGCTACAAGATCGTCACCGGAAAGGAAGATTTCCTGAAACTCAAGAAGGAGGACGGCAAGGTCATCGTCTTCAACGAATGGCTCCAGGACAGCAAGGCCATGCCCTACATGATCGACCGGTCCGACAAGGACCTGAACCTGGCCGACCTGGTCGCCAAGGCGGCGGAGATGCTGGACGGCCCCCAAGGCTTTTTCATCATGGCCGAGGCCGGCAAGGTCGACTGGGCCTGTCACGCCAATGACGCGGTCTCCACGGTCACGGACATGCTGGACCTGGACCGGGGCATCCAGGCGGCCTTGAAGTTCCGCGAAAAACACCCGGACGAGACCATGATCCTCGTGGCCGGGGACCATGAGTGCGGCGGCTTGACCATCGGGTTCGCCGGGACCAAGTACAACAACTTTTTCAATATCCTCGACAGCCAAAAAACATCCTTCACCCAGTTTTCCGATAAAATACTGGCCGACTATAAAAAGAGCCACGCCGCGAACTACAAGTTCGACGACGTCAAGCCGCTTATCACCGCGAGCTTCGGTCTCAAATTCGAAGGCGACGAAAAGGACCGGCTGGTCCTCGACGCCAACGAAGTCAAGCAGGTCGAGGCGGCCTTTGAGCGGAGCATGAAGGGCGAGGAAGAAGCCTCCAAGGACCAGGCGTCGTACCTTCTTTACGGCGGGTACGAGCCCCTGACCGTGACCGTGACCCACATCCTGAACCAGAAAGCCGGGCTCGGTTGGACGTCCTATTCCCATACCGGCGTGCCGGTGACCGTTTCCGCCATCGGCGTGGGCGCCGAATCCTTCAACGGCTATTACGACAATACCGACATCGCGAAAAAACTGCGGGCCGTGATGGGGTTGCCCACGGACGCCCAGGTGGCCTCGAACTAACAACAATATCTCCATGAAAAAAGGGAGCGAGGCCCGGCGATATCTAGGGCGTCGCTCCCTTTTCCAGGAAAAAAACAATGAGCTTCATCAAGCGCCATATGACCCGGGACGTTATTCTGACCTTGCTCTTCGGCGGGTTGACCCTTCTCCTGCTGTTGGTCCCGACCGGGTTCGAGCAGCGCCTCCAGCGGGACTCGCTGTCCTGCCGGGGCCGGGTGATCGAGGTCGATAACTCCGAAGTCAAGCAAGTGGGCATTGTCAAGATCGGGTTCCAGTCCGTGGACCTGGAACTAGTTTCCGGTCGGTTCAAGGGTCGGGAGGTCAGGGGGATCAACCAGCTTTTGGGCAAGATGGAGATGGATAAACTTTTTTCCCCGGGCGACTCGGCCCTGGTGGTTTTGACCCTCGACGAGGCCGGGGGCATTATCGGAGTTAATCCCCAGGACCATTATCGGCTGGACTTGGAACTTCTTCTTTTCGGGCTGTTCGCGGCGCTGCTATTGGTTTTCGGCGGTTTCACCGGCGCTCGGGCCCTGATGTCCTTCGTTTTTTCCGCCCTGATGATCTGGAAGGTTCTTATTCCCGCCTTTTTGAAAGGTTACGACCCGATCTTGGTTTCCCTGGCGGTCATGGCCATCCTGACCGCCGCCATTATCTTCATGGTGGCGGGCTTGACCAGAAAGGGCTATGTCGCCTTCCTGGGCTCCATGGCCGGCATTGTCGCCGCCGGGATATTGTCCCTGGTCTTTACGTCGTCCTTCCATCTGCACGGGGCCATAAAGCCTTTCGCCGAGACCCTGCTCTACACCGGGTTCGGACATTTGAACCTGGGGCGAATCCTGTCGGCCGCCGTGTTCATCGGTTGTTCCGGGGCGATGATGGACCTGGCCATGGACGTATCCGCCAGCATTGACGAGATATCGTTTCGGGCGGGGGACATCTCCCGTCGGGAGCTTATCGTTTCCGGGCTCCGGGTGGGGCGGGCCGTGGTGGGGACCATGACCACCACCTTGCTGTTCGCCTATTCGGGCGGATACATCACCCTGTTGATGGTCTTCATGGCCCAGGGCGTGCCCTTGACCAATCTGTTCAATATCATCTACGTGGCCGCGGAAATCATGAACACCCTGGTGGG
Source organism: Pseudomonadota bacterium (assembly GCA_043806915.1). GTDB lineage: Bacteria > Desulfobacterota > Desulfarculia > Adiutricales > JAGVGV01 > JAZDGM01. Next base: position 14,452 of record JAZDGM010000010.1, read on the forward strand.
GAGTTTCGGCCTGGTCTTGGTGGCCCCTTTCACCGCCATCATCGGCGGGCTGGTCCATGGCCGGGGAAAAAGGGCCGCGGCGGTCCCGGACCTAGCGGGCGAGGGCGGGGACGACCGCGCCGAGGGCGGGAAACCCCTGGCTTCCCCGGCGGGACCGTGACCCGGCGGGCGGCGCATTCGACCGGCCCGGCTTCAGGGACGGTCGGCGACGGGGACCAGCCGTAGGGTTGACCGGGCGTGTTCCTTAATCGCCTGGTCGCTGAACCACCAATATTTTTTTTCGCCCTCCATGAACGGCTGGAGTTGGTCCGTCAGGTGCGGGTCGAAAAGGCGGCCCGACGTTCCGCCGGGCAGAACGGCCAGCATTTTGTCCGGGTCTCCCAGGTCCACCACCAGGCGCAACGAGGCCGAAATCCTCACCTTAAAGGGGTCCTCGAAAGCGTAAAGTCCCCGATAAAGGGTCTCTCCGGACCCGGGCGCCGGGTGGGAGCCGCCCCCGAGAAGCCCCTTGAGGGGGCCGGAACGGAACAAGGGGCTGACAAACTCATGTCGATGGATTTTTCCCCAGGCCCAGGCCGCCGGGTCGGGCCCCAGGGTGGGGCTGAATTCCTGGAAGGCCTTTTGGGCGGCCTGGTGGAAAAGGTCGTCGCGGGTTTCCACCCGGTCGGGCGTGCCGATATCGTCGAACCAGTTGGAGGTTCCTTCCAGGACCAGCGCCAGGGTCCTTTCCTGCCAGAAATACCAGTTCATCAACATCCGGTCGGCCAGGGCCCGACCCAGTTCATCCTGGTACGTAAGCTTGACGAATTCGCGGTAAACGGCCTGGAAAACGGCGGGACCGGCCGCGTCGGGTTGGTCCCGGCAATCCCATCCGGACAAAACGTCGGCCATTGGTCGTGAATCATCGTGTTGTTTCAGGGCGTTGACCATTATCGGGACTATTTTTCCGGCCATGGGATTGACGACGTCCCGTTGAAAGGCCCACTGTTCCTCGGCCGAGGTCCGGCCGGACGCGTTCAGAAGTTCCATGAGCCGCCCCTGCCTGAAGGAGGGCGAGAGGTGAGTGGAATAATAATAAGGATAGTCGGGGGGAACGGGAAGATGGTTGCATGACCCGATCCAGCCCCGGTCGGGGTTGAATTCGCGCGGCATCTCTTCCCAGGGAATCCAACCGGTCCAGTTGTCCCGTTCGCCGTCGACCTGGTAGGGAAGGAGGCCTTCCCCCTGGGAGCGGATCGGCAGGCGCCCGGTGGTCTGCCAGCCGATGTTCCCGTCCCGGTCGGCCAGGAGAAAGTTCAAGGCGACCTGCCTGACGTCCTTCAGGGCCGCCTGGGCTTCCTTGACAGTGTGGGCGAAAAGCAATTTTTCGAACCCCAGTTCCGACCCCATGGCCTCGAAACTGGACCAGCGCGCCGTGTAGACCTGGTCTTCCCTCAAACCCGGCAGTAGTCCCGACACGACCGGCCCCCGCCGGGTGAGCAGTATTTTGATTTTTTCCTCGCGAAAGCCGCCGGCGGCTTTCTTGTCCCTGACCGTGATCGCCTCCTCCACCACGGTAAAGGGCAGGGACCGCGCTCCCTCCAGGTAACGGCTCGGGTCGGCGGGGTCGATGGTTTCGCGATAGAGGTCTTGGGCGTCTCCATAGGAATTGGTCACCCCGATGGACAGGTGTTCGGTGCGTCCGGGAATCATGCCCGGAATCCCCGGAATGTTCCCTCCGACCGCCCGCAAGCCTGGGGCGACGAGGCCGCAGGGGTGCCAGGGACTTGGCAGAATCCGGGCGTCCAGATGCGGGTCGTTGGCCGCGAGGGGAAAGCGGCTGGCTGATTTTTGGGGACCGACCACCCAAGCGTTGCTCCCCAGGGCCAGGGGCGTTTCCAGCGGGTCGCCCCGGAACGCGGCCTCGGGCGCCGGGTCGGGCCATCGGGCCGCGATCGGGTCCAGGTTGCCGAGGGGCGGCTGGGGCGGGGACTCGGGATTGATATTCAGCGGGAATATTTCCCGGGCCTTGTCCAGGCCCAATTTGTCGACCAAGTTCGCGGCGACGATTTCATCTTGCAGGTTGGCCGCGCTCCCCCAGCCCATGACGTAAAGGATGGCGAGGGAGTCCACGGGCGACCAGGCCTGGGGGGCGAGGCCGGCCAGTTTGAATTCCAGGGGCAGGTCGGAAGGCCTGGCTTGGATGAAGGCGTTGACCCCCTCGGCGTACTTTCCCAGGATACGAAGCGTCTCGGGGCCCAGCAGCTTGAAATGCTTTTCGGCCTGGCGACGGAAGCCGAGAGTTCTCATTCTTTTGTCGGTAACCACGGCGGTTTCGCCGACCAATTCCGCCAGCCGGCCTGAACTGAACCGTCGGCTCAAATCCATTTGGAAGAGCCGGTCCTGGGCCACGACGAACCCTTGGGCCAGAAAAACGTCGTCGAGGTTTTCGGCGTAAATGTAGGGCAGGCCATTATCGTCCCGGTGGACCACCACCGGCGCGGTCAAACCCGGCAGGCTTAGGAGGCCGTTTTTCCGGTAACTGTTGAGGGGCGACGGGCCGAAGGGGTTGATTATCACCGCGGCCGTGATTCCGGCCCCGAAAACCAAAAGAAGACATAATAAAAGGATTTTTTTAATCATGGGCCGACGGTCTCCGACGCCGGCCCATAGGGATGCGTTCCGGTCGTCTGGGTTGGGGCGGTCTTGTGAATTCCAGGGCTCGCCTGGCGCGGCGATCCGGGCTGCATAATGAAAGAAAGTTCCCTTGAGAAGGCCAGTATAACTTTTTCCGGGAAAGATGGCATTGAATTTTTCGGTCCCGGCCGGATTTTCCAAGGGCGCCTCTTCCCGTCGCCTGGCCAGGGGCCATGACGACGTTTGCGCGGCCGTCGGAACCGCCCTTGGACCGGCGGCGCCGATCATGTATTTTTTGCATATATGGAATATTACGCCTGGAAGTGTTAGATTTATAATTGTTCCGAATCAGGCGGGACCGGGCTAAAATAAAGAAAACAAGGGGCGCGGGACCCCTGGTTGTTCCGGATGAACCAAGGCCGAGACGGCGATGATTAATAAAAGCGTTCCGGGCCCGTATCGACTAGCGGGACTATTTTTCCGGGCCCTTTACAAAACTAAAATGGCAAAACGGGATTTCCAAGATGCGGTTTAATTATCGGCCCGGTGGGGCTTGCCGGCGGCTCTGGCTCTGTTGGCTTATCTTCTTGACCGTCGGCCCCGGGCTCCTTCTCGCGGCCGAGGTGGACGCGGTCGAAAAGGGACCCGGCAAGCCGGGGCTTTCCCTCGCCTTCTTCATCCCCGGGTCCGAACCCTTTTGGGACGCCAACGTCCGTTACGCCCAAGCGGCGGCCCGGGACCTGGGCGTCGGCTTCAAGCTCGTGATCTTTCACGACGATCCGGCCGTTCTGCTGGACGGCGTCGAACGCGAATGCCGGGCCGGCGTCGGCGGTCTGATATTCCCGGCCTTCGCCGCCGCTGGCGAGGCGGCCCTGAAAATAGCCGAGAAATACCACACCCCCGCCTTTATCATCAACACCGGGATCAAGGACGCGGATTTCCTCCCGCGAACCAAATACCGTTATTGGGTGGGCCGGATGACGCCCGACGATGTCGGCGTGGGCGCCCGGCTGATTCAACAGCTCCTGGGCCTGGCCCGGGCCGCCGGGGCGTCAAGATTCCACATCCTGGCCCTTGAGGGTCGGCCCGACCAGGAAGCTTCCATCTCGCGGCGCCGGGGGCTGGAAAACCACCTTAAATACGCCGAGGGCGTCGCGTCCCTCGTGGCGGCCGAGGGCGACCGGGACCCGGAAAAGGTCGCGGCCCTGGTCAAACAGCAGTACGCCGACAACCCGGCCCTCAACGTCGTCTGGTGCGCCAATGACAACATGGCCCTGGCCGCCGCGGACGCGGTCAGGGAACTGAACGTCACAACCCCCGTGTTTCTCGGCGGCGTCGATTGGGACCCGCGCGCCCTGAAAGCCATCGAGGACGGCCGGATGCACGCCGACGTGGGCGGCCATTTTTTCGAGGGCGCCTGGGCCGTGCTGCTGATGCATGACTATCTCCAGGGCCGGGACTTCGCGACCGAGGGTCTCGAGTTCACCACGTCCATGCCCGCGGTCACCCGTGACAACCTCTCTTCCATCACTAATTTTTTATCGCTTGACCCCGCCGGAATCGACTTTCGGCGTTATTCCAAGGTGTATAACCCCACGCGCCTGGAATACAAGCTCGACCTGGCGGACGTGGCGGAGGACGCCCGGGCGGCGCCGGAACAATCCCGGGACAGCCTCGTTCTCACGTCCGATGAAAAAGCCTGGCTCCAGGCCCGACCCCGGATCGCCGTCGCCGTGATGGACGCCTGGCCCCCCTTCAACATGGCGGACGCCCAGGGAAAGGCGGAAGGCATTGGGGTGGATTACCTCGAGCTGCTGGGCGAGCGCTTGGGCGTGGCTTTCAATATCGTTCCCGGTCCGTTCGCGGATAACCTTGAGGCGGTCCGACAAAAACGGATCGACGCCCTCATGGATGTGACCCCCAAGCCCGAACGCGAGGAGTATCTGAATTTCACCAAGCCTTATCTGGACATTCCGCACGTCATCGTGGGGCGCTCGGACGGCCCCTACCATGAAAACGAGCTTTCTCTTTCGGGCAAAACCCTGGCCCTGGAAAAAGGGTTCGGCAATGTCAAATATTTCCGGGAACAATACCCCAAGGTGAAAGTTGTCGAGCTCCCGGACACCGAGGCCTGCCTGTTGGCGGTATCCCGGGGCGCGGCCGACGCCTACGCGGGCAACCGCGCCGCGGCCACCTATATCATCGCCCAGAAAATTTTCACCAACCTGAAGGTCCAGGGGGTCCTGCGCAAGCCGGGGTCGATCCTGGCCATTGGCGTGCGCAAGGACCAACCGCTGCTGGCCGTTCTGCTCGACAAGGCCCTGGCTACCGTCACCTCCGCGGAAAGACAGGCCATTTTGCGGCGCTGGACCGGCGGCGAGGGGCTCGACGGCCGGGTGGACCTCACCCCGGAGGAAGAAGCCTGGGTCAAAACCCACCCCACCGTCACTGTGGCCGCGCTGACCGATTTCCCGCCGCTTCATTACGTTGACGACAGCGGCGCCTACACCGGCGTCGCCGTGGAAATGCTCAAGATCGCGGCCCGGCGCCTGGGGATCGCGTTACAGCCCGAATTCGGGACGTGGTCCGAGGGGTTGGCCGCGGTCAGGGACAAGCGCCTGGACCTTTTGCCCGAGGTTGTGGACACGCCGGAGCGGCGGGAGTATCTGGCCTTCACCAAGCCCTTCCTGCTCGTTCCCCATGTCCTGGCCATCCGCCACGATTCGCCCGTCCGCTCGGCCCAGGACTTGTCCGGCAAGCGCCTGGCCCTGGAAAAAGGATATTATTCCAATGACTTAATCAGGAAACAAATACCCGGCGCGCACATCGTCGAGGCGGCGACGACCCTTGACGCCTTGAACGCGGTGGCCGAGGGCCGGGCCGAGGCCTATGTGGGCAATAAAGCCCTGATCGACTACCTCCTGGCCAAGAACAACCTGGCCTCCCTTGCGACCGCGCCCTTTCCGGAGCTGGAACCGCTCCGGCTGTCCCTGGGCGCGCGGCGGGACTGGGCGCCTATTATTCCCCTGCTGGAAAAGGGACTGGATTCCCTGACGCCCGCCGAAAAACGGGAAATCAGCCGGCGTTTTATTTTCCTCCCTGAAACCGCCGCGAATAAGCCGGTCCTGACCGCCGAGGAAAAAAACTGGTTGAAGTCGCACCCGGAATTAATAGTGGGCGCGCTCCCGGATCGGCCGCCGTTCGAATTCACGGACGAGGAAGGCCGCTACGCGGGGCTTGTCTCGGAATACCTGACCCGACTTGAAGAAATATTGAGCGTGAAACTGACTCCGCGATTGGGACTCGACCGGCCGGGGGCCCTCGCGGCCATAAAAAACAAGGAGATCGACGTCATCCCGACCATGGCCGGGACCGGCGGACCGGATAAATTCCTGCGCTTGACCCGGCCCTACATCAGGGTCCCCCTGGTGGTCGTCACTCGCGGCGACGCCGCGTACCTGGACAACCTGGATAGGTTGGCCGGTCTCGAGACGGCCTTGGCCAGGAGCGACGGCGCCCCGGACCTGATCGAGCGGGACCACCCCGGCTTGAAACTAGTAGTGGTTGACGCTCCCGAGGAGGCCTTGCGGGCGACGTCCGCAGGGCGGACCGCGGCCGCCGTGGTGAACCTGGCCTCGTTCACCTACCTGACGACTAAGCTGGACCTCCATAACCTCAAGGTGGCCGCGCCCACGCCGTACACCCTCGACCTGTCGTTCGCGGTCCGGGAAGACCTGCCCGAACTGGCGGTCATCCTGGACAAGGCCCTGGCTTCCATTCCCGAAAAGGACAAGGCTGTTTTCCAGGAACATTGGGTCAACATCCGGGTGGAACGCCGCATCGACTGGGCCGTGGCGCTGCCGCTAGCCTCGGCCGCGACCTTGGCCGTATGCCTCATTTTGGCCGTGATAATACGGGCCAACCGCAAATTGGCGCGGGAATTCCGGGAACGCGCCCGGGCCGAACAAAAAATGCAGGCCATGAGTTCGGCCATTCACGACGCCCTGATCATGATCGACGCCCAGGCCAGGGTCATGTATTGGAATCACGCGGCGGAAACGCTTTTCGGCATCACGGCCCGGGACGCCATGGGCCGGGACATGCATGGCCTGTTCGCTCCCCCGGAATTCCAGGAACAGGCCCGGGCCGGGCTGCGGACCTTCGCCAAAACCGGGCAAGGCCCGGTTTTGGGCAAGCTGCTGGAGTTGACGGCGCGGCGGGCCGATGGCGTCCTGATTCCGGTGGAAGTCGGGGTTTCCGCCTTCCAGGTCGAGGAGGAATGGTTCGCCGTGGGAATTGTGCGCGACATCACCGAGCGCAAAAAAACCGAGGAACAGATCAGGACCGCGCGGGAAGAACTCCTGCTCATCTTCGACAACAGCCAGGTCGGGATAGTGTTCATGCTCGGCGACTGCCGCCTGGCCCGGCTCAACCGTCGCCTGGCTGAAATTCTCGGCTATGACAGCCCTCGGGAAATGATCGACTTCGACATGGGGCGGCTGCACCCCGACGAGGAAAGTTACCTATCTTTCAAGCAATCGACTTACGCGGTCTTGATTCAAGGCCGACAAGCCAAATTTGAATGTCAACTGCAAGGCAAGGACGGCGCCGCCGTGTGGTGTTCCATGTCCGGCAAGGCCGTGGACCCCGCCGTTCCGCCCGACCTTGGCAAGGGTGTGATCTGGGTGATTGACGACATCACCAAGCGCCGGCAGGCCGAGGAATTGTTGCGCGAAAGCCAAAGCCGCCTGGATTTGGCCCTTTCCGCCTCCAACACGGGCTTGTGGGACTGGAGCCCGCTCGAAAACAAGGATTATCACAACGACCAATGGTATCGGCAGTTGGGATACACCCGGGAGGAACTGGCCGATAAAAAAGACCAACTCCTGGAACTGATGCACCCGGAAGACGCGGCGGTATTCACAAGCGCCATGGACGAATATATCGTGGGCCGGACCGACGATTATTTCCAGGAATTCCGAATGAAGGCCAAGGACGGTTCCTGGAAATGGATTCTTTCGGTGGGGAAGGTGGCGGAAAGGGACGAAACGGGCCGGACCAAGAGAATCATCGGCGTGCACCTGGACATGACCGAACGAAAAAAGGCCGAGCAGGAACTGCAACGAAACCTGGATGAACTGGAACGGTTCAGCCGCCTGGTGGTGGGGCGGGAATTGAAAATGATCGAGCTTAAAACGGAAGTCAACAGCCTGCTGGAACATTCCGGCCAAGAAAAAAAGTATAAAATCGTGGAGTAACCGCCGGAACGGGAGTGACCGGCGCCTCCAGTGAAGGTCGGCCGGATGGCGTCGGGACCCGCCGACGGCCGTGAATTAGATGAACTTGACGACCGCGCCAATTTTAACAAAGGAGCATGGATGAGCAGCAAGGATAATCAAGACCCGGGGAAGGTGGACAACGATCTCGCCCTGGCCGTTCTCGAACAGATTCCCACTCCGGTCATGGTGGTGGATAAAGACTTCAAGATCACCTTCATGAACGACGCGGGTCGAAAATTCCTGGGAAAGCCCTGGGATAAAATCGCCGGTCAAAATTGTTACAACCTATTGAATTCCACCCATTGCCGGACGCCGGAATGCCGGATGAGACAAGCGATGGAAACAGGCGAGCGGCGCACTTCCCGAAACGAATTGAACCTGGACGGCCAAATTACGCCCATCGAATACACGGCGGCGCCGTTGAAGGACGAAAATGGACAAGTTATCGGTGGGTTGGAGTATGTCATCGATATCACCGAGCGGGTTCGCCACGAACAAAAACTGCGGGAACAGAGCCGGACCATCCAGGAAATTTCCACGCCGGCGATCAAGCTTTGGGACAGGATCGTCGTGCTCCCGGTCGTGGGCGTGGTTGATTCCCTGCGCGCCCAGCAGATGATGAACGCCATGCTGAACAAGATAACGGAAACTTCCGCCAAGGTCATTATCATGGATATCCAGGGCGTGGCCGCCGTGGACACGGCCGTGGCCAACCACCTGATCAAGATTACCAAGGCGACCAAGCTCATGGGCTGCCGCTGCATTATATCCGGCATATCCTCCGCCGTGGCCCAGACGCTGGTGCAGTTGGGCATTAATTTGGGTGAAGTGACCACCAATTCCACGCTTGAAGACGCCTTGGCCGACGCCTTCAATTTCATGAATTACGAGGTCAGGAAAAAATAACGGCCCGGCGGGCGATTTCCGGGCGGGAAGCATGGATTTCACGGTCGTAAAAGGGGATGTTTTAGATGGAAGATTTATTGTCGGATTCCGGAGTGGGCCTGAACATAATCAAGCGCAACCTGGTTGTGACCCTCGCCGCGGAGCCTGATGACAACTACCTGTTTTTTTGCCGAAAAGAAATTTTGGCCGCCCTGGAAGCGTCCCCGGTTCAAGGCGTGCTGGTCGATGTTTCCAAGGTCAAGATAATTGACGCCGCCCTGTTTGGGATACTGGCTGAAACCGCCCGAATGGTGAAACTATTAGGGGCCAATACCGTGTTGGTGGGTTTCCGGGCGGGCGCGGCCTCGGCCCTGGCGGACCTCGATGTCGATATTGAAGGAATCGTCACGGCCGTGACCATGGAGGACGCCATGGACCTCGTCAAGTCCTCCGAACGAAAAACTTTTTCCCTGCCCGGGGATGACGGCCCCAATTCGAGCCACAACGCTTAAAGCGGGATTGTGACCATGAGCAGCCATGTCATTGACGAGACTTGCGTGGACCTGAGCCAATCATCGGACTACGCCCTGGCGGTCAGCGCCGCCAGGAGCCTGGCCGGCAAGATGGGATTCAATGAAACCGACGGGTTTTTAATCGCCTCGGCGGTTTCCGAGCTGGCGGCCAATATCATCAGGTACGCCGGCCAGGGGTTGATCCGTCTCCGGCGTATCAAAAGGCTCGAAGGGGAAGGGTTCGAGGTGATCGCCCAGGACTCGGGACCGGGCATCGCCAGCCTCGAGGACGCCATGAAGGACAATTTCAGCACCGGCCGCGGGTTGGGGCTGGGCCTGCCGAGCGTCAGGAGAATCATGAACGAATTCGAGATCAAATCCGAGCTGGGGCGGGGGACCATGGTCATCGCCCGCAAGTGGAGGACCTGATGCCCATCGTGGACTGCTATTTATTGAAAAGGTCCCTGGAAGGTCCGCGGGACGCTTGCGGCGACGGCGGCGTGATCCTGGAATCCGACGACGAATTGTTCCTGGCCCTGCTGGATGTCCTGGGGCATGGCCGCGAAGCCCATGCCGCGGCCGTGATGGCCGAGGAATTCCTGGTCCGCGAAAGCGGCCGGGGCTTGAAGGAGATCATGGTCGGACTTCATTCGCATCTCCAGGGAACCAGGGGCGCCGTGGCGGCCCTGTGCCGCTTGAACAAGAACACGGGAGAACTGTCTTATGTCGGCGTGGGCAACATAAATTCAAGGATTTACGGGCCAAGGCCCCGTCATTTAATTCCCCGGGACGGCATTATCGGATACAGCATCTCCACGCCCCTGGAACAAAAAACCGAACTCGGGCCTGGAGACATTCTGGTGTGCACTTCCGACGGCGTGCGGGAACATTTTGATCTAGACGATTATCCCGACCTTTTTCGAGGTTCGGCCCGCCGGATCGCCGCCGACATCATCGAAAAACTGGGCAAGGGCGATGATGACGCGTCCTGTATCGTCCTGAGGCGCGAAAAATGATCGAGTTGGCCGACTTGAAAGTCAACGACGCCCCATCGTTGAAAATCGCCAGGCAAAAAGTGTTGAAACTGACGGAAGCCCTGGGCTATGACGCCATGAACGCCACTCGGCTGACGTCCATTTTTTCGGAATTGGCGCGGGGTGGATTGACCGCCGGGGCCGCGCTCGATGTTTCCCTTGGTCTGAAAAAGAAAAACAACCGCAACGGTCTCCAACTCTTGTTTACCTATACCCAAAAAGTCCAGCCGGCGGCCGGCGCCGGCCATTTTTTCGATGCTTTCGAGATTACCCATTCCCCAAACGCCGTCACGACCATCGCGGCCTTTAGATATTTAAGCGACCACGAAAAATCATTTGCTCCCGATTTCGTTGCGTCGCTTAGACAATTATTGAACCTGGCCTCGCGGGATGAACTCCTGCGCGACCTGAAAATCAAGAATGAAAAGCTGCTGCAATCGGCCGAGGAAACCAAATGGGCCAAGGAAACCGCGGAAAACGCGGCCCGCGCCATCCGGGGACAGCTCAATGAACTGGCCGAGGCTCGGCGAGCCATGTTGAATATGCTGGAAGACCTGGAGGCGGAAAAAGTCAAGGCCCAGGATGCCACCAGGGCCAAAAGCGATTTCCTGGCCAACATGAGCCACGAAATCCGGACCCCCATGAACGCCATCATCGGCATGAGCCACCTGGCGCTCCAGACCGACCTCACGGCCAAGCAGCGCGACTATGTTTCCAAGATCGACCGCTCGGCCA
>JAZDGM010000011.1:0-48331 GCA_043806915.1 Pseudomonadota bacterium
CCCCGCCGCAAGGCGCCGGCCAACGTCTCCAATTTACCGTGGTCGGGCCCGCAAAACAGTAAAAGATGGTGCGCGTTGCGCACCCTACTTACTCATTTTCATTTGGCCATTTTCCTTACATTTTCAACCGGCCGCTAACACGGTTTTGGGGGGTCATGGAAAATTGGCTGGTCTATCTAGTCGATAAAACAGCCAAAATTATATCGGCGTCACGACCGATCTGAAAAATCGTTTGCGTCAACACGGACATACTCGCTTATTGTATAAATCCGGGCTGATGACCAGGACCGAGGCTGTAAAATTTATAAAAACATCAAGGGATGGTCCCGAGTCAAGAAGGACGGATTCATCGCGGCCAATTCAGGTCCCGATGTCGGGGAGCGGGCTTGCCCTCCCTCGCGGGGCTCGGGACAAGTTCGCGTAGCGCAGGGAATCCCTCCCGAGGAGCCAAAACGATAGAAGACCAAAGCCCTCCCCCCCAGGCTGGTGGATGGCTTTTTTATTTTTTTGGGGGGCATGGCTTGTTCGGGTGAAATACCTTCGAGCAGGCCGACAAGCTACTGGCCGGAATGACGGAATCCGATGTTGATCTCGGCGACGGGCGGGAGCTTTCGAGCTAACCCGGGCGTTCGGGCTCCCTCTTGTGAGGTTTTTAGGAATTTGGCTGGGTTACGGAGTCTACCCGAATGACTGCCGGTCCCATTGGGCGCCTGGCTTAAGCCGCCCTTCAGGCGTTCCTTGCCTTGATGGATTAATGTGGTCCAATCAAGTTAATGGACAAATTGCTTGACAATGGACCTTCGGCTGATAATTTGGTGTTATAATTGTTCGGGGCGGTTCCGTGGGCAAGGGTGAACTCCCGTATATGCACGGTAAGGCGTCAAATTCGCTCGAACTGTTCTTCCTGGATGTTACGCCGCGCCGCCTGGAATCCGCATCCGGCCGGGGCAAGGGTATCTCTCGTGGTGTAGCGGAAGGCGTCTTGCAAGCCGCTGGAGCGCCAAAACGCTACGGACCTGCGGGGGGCATGCAACTATATCTTCAATCGGCCGTGGACCGTTTCAAGGCTATCAAGGAAGATGAAAAGCGGCGGGAATTTCGCGATAAACCGTGCGGGTACATTCGCTTGTATGCCTTTTTGTCCCAGATCATCCCCAATGCCGATGCGGAACAGGAAATGCTGTGCGATTTTGGAAGGTCCCTCCCGCCGCATTTGCCTATCGACCACGGTCCGCTGACCATCACTCTGACCGATAAGGTGGCGTGCAGTACTACCGCATGAAGCGCATTTATTCAGGGGCTATCGAAGTCAAGGAAGGAGACGTCCAGTATGTGAATAACGCCGCGGATGTCGGTACAGGCAAGGCCAAGGATGATAAGGCGCCTTTGTCGGAAATCATTCAATTTCCCAAGGAGCGGCTTGGAACCAACTTTAGCGAGGAAGATCGTCTGTTTTTACAACAGCTAAAAGAAACGACCCGCAAGAACGATCAGGTCATTCAGATAGCCGCGGTTAATCCGCTGGACAAGTTTGTGCTGGACATCCGCAAGTTGATCGAGGACTCGATGATTGACCGCATGGCGGAAAACGACAAGATCGTCACGCGTTACATGGCGGACCAGGAGTTTCAGCGCGCCGTCTTTCCCATCCTCGCTTAGGGTATTTTCGAGGCCCTTCGATCGAAGGATGAAAATTGAACAAAAGATAAGTTTTAGACTGGATGGCGAAACAATACGTTTTTGAGGGTAAAAATATGAGCAACTTGGATGCAATGACAAATGCCCAAAAGCTGCCTTCCGGGGCGCGCTTCTATCGTTGCGCGCTGCAGGTTAATCCGTTTGAGTATCTGGGGCGCCATAATAAGCCAACGGCATTTAGCAATGAAGCGGATTACAATGCGGCAATCATTGACGCATGCCGCGGAATCGGTGTCGAAGCTATTGGAATAACCGATCATTATCGCGTCCGGTCGGCACAGTCGCTCCTTGAGGCGGCGCAAGGCGCTGATTCAAAGGCTAGTGAAGGCCGGTATCTGAAAGGATCAATAAAAGATGAGCACGCGAAGCCCCAAAGAGGGTAAGGAACTCGAAGCCTTGGACAGACTTATTGAGGAAATCACCGTCGACGCATACGGCGATGATGAACAGCTATGGAGCTTTCGACAAGCGTTCGAGGATGACGTTGCGCTGCCGGCCGACGGTTTCGTCATCGGAGAACCGGTTTCGTTGATCGCAATAGACTATGACGGTAATGAACGGCGCGGTCTGACAGCCAATTGCCGCAGGGAGGACGGATCGGAATATGTAATTGCGGTCTCCGAGGTCGTGTTGCCGCAAACATCGGCAGGGGCTCGCTACATCGCCGCTTACCGGAGGTGGCTCAACCTCGATCCTTATCCTGCCGAAACCAAGAGACTTTCCCGACGCGGGCGGCAGCACAAGGTAGCAGACGATGATATCGACCTGAGTAAACTCGTTGAATTGGTCGCCCTATCGGTCAAGGAACGTGCCGCCCGGTGCCGTTTGCTGGGAAGCGACCGGATCATTACCCTGCGCGCAAACCGTCTCTGGGAGGTGGCGCCTGGCGCAATCGTCACGGTCAAGCCAGGAAAACAGTGGCGTTACGGCGGTCATCCGTATCTTTCCGGCGAGATTCAGTCGACCAGGATTGATGCGAGGGCCCTCGATCTGGCGCCCTTGGGGCTTGCAGAGATTGGCATGTGGGACCCCAAGGAAGAGTATTGGGGAAAAGAAGGCGAACCCATCGAGGAATGGGCCAAGCCGATCATCGCTCATGGCCCCCGGCCTATGTTCGAAATGGAGCAGGTGCTGCCCGGCGAGGACCCTGACGATCCTATCAATGACCCCATCACCCGGTCAAACGATCTCAAAGATGCCGGCGAGCGTGCAGAGGCGGAAAAGATCTTGATGGAGCTGTGCCAGACGGACTTGCGCTGCCTCGATGCCCACTCGCATCTGGGCAATTTTGTTTTTGATCACTGGCCGCAAAATGCCATCCGGCATTACGAAGTCGGTCTGCGCATCGGCGAGCTGTCTTTGGGTGACGGTTTCACCGGCTTGCTGGCGTGGGGTTTTATCGACAACCGTCCGTTTCTGCGCTGCATGCACGGCTATGGACTGTGTCTCTGGCGTCTTGAGCGCTTTGACGAGGCGGAGCACATATTTGAGAAGATGCTCTGGCTGAACCCGTCCGACAACCAGGGCGTGCGGTTTCTCATCGATGAGGTGAAGGCAAAAACAGCCTGGGAGGATCGAGAAAACGAGTAATAGAATGACAAAAACCTTCAAACCGAAATTCACGATAACCAACCGGATCACTTCCGGACTAACCCGCATCGAGCGAGCCCGGGGTTTCCTGGAGGCCGCTACCCTGTCAGAGGACTGGGTGAGGGAAATGGGACGGCGGGCGCTAATACTGGAGGCCCACCACACCACGCATATCGAGGGAACGCGTCTGACTTTGGATCAGGCCGAACAACTCCTGGCAGGCAATCTTGTCCCCGGGGCCGACCCCGACGACGCCAGAGAACTCCTGAATTACCGTAAGGCCTTTGATTTCGTTTCGGAGTACCTTGCCAGCGGAGACCCGATCACGGAGGGTCTTATCCGTGAAATTCACAAGCGGCTGGTAGAAGGGGTCAGAGGCGGCTCGGCGGCGCCGGGCCAGTACCGGAAAATCCAGAATTACGTGGCCAACTCCGCAACTGGTGAAACCATCTACACGCCGCCCCCGGCACACGATGCGCCCATCATGATGGCCGAACTGGTGGATTTCCTGAGCAGCGAAGGGGAGACACACCCGGTGTTGGTGAGTGGGATTGCCCAGTTCCAACTGGCCCATATTCATCCCTTTTTGGACGGCAACGGCCGTACGTCCCGCCTGCTATCCACTCTGTACCTTTACCGGGTGGGGTACGACTTTAAGCGGCTGTTCACCATCAGCGAATACTACGACAGGGACCGGCCAGCCTTTTACCGGGCTATCCAGGGGGTACGGGAAACCGGCATGGACATGACCGGCTGGCTGGAATTCTTTGTCGATGGCCTGAGCACCCAGCTTGCCGAAGTCAGAGAACGCGGCGAGCAGGTCATCCGCAAGGATGTGATTGTCAAGGAGCAAAACCTGTCCGACCGTCAGGCCTTGGCCCTGTCCCATATCCTTGTCCATGGACGGGTGAGTATCCAGGACTTTGAACGTCTCGGCTCTCGTGTCAGCCGCCGTACATTGCAAAGGGATCTCAAGGCAATGATCGACAAAGGCCTGATAATCGAGAAAGCCTCAAGCCCTACCGATCCGACAAAAATTTACATCCTGGCAGGAAAATTATCCGGTTGAGTTGCTGCGTCATGCGGTGACAGCGAGCTGTGACATACTATGACAAGAGCTGTGACATGAGGCGTGATGCCAAAGTAAACCGGAAATGTATCTTGACGCCGCTTCCGCCTCGCCGGGAACGGCTTGATCTTTGATAACCAGTTGATATTGAAGGCTTTCAGTTAACAGCGGGAGAAAGAGAACGGTTATGAAAAGGGTTGCACATGGGGAGCCAACAAAAAAAGAAGACTAAAGCCCTCCCCCCCAGGCTGGTGGAGGGTTTTTTTATTTTTTGGGGTGGATGAAAGACTGGTTGGTCTATCTAGTCGATAAAAACGGACAATATTATGTCGGCGTCACGACCGATCTGAAACAAGTACATAAAACGACATCCATTGTTAAAACGTTTTTCCCAAACCCACCACTATGATGGCGGCTTATAAACCTGGAGGCGCGGATATCCTTACTCTTTACTTGATCCGGAGTATGCAAAGCCCCAGGGCAAGACCTGATGGTTTATTAATGGGTGGCAATAATAATCCACTCAGCCGCGGACCGGCAGCCGGCCCCAAATAGTTTTTTGCCGGGGTCATGTGTTGGTTCGCACGCCGGTTTGGTTCTCAAAATACTGTGATTATTGGCTTGATGGGGGTCTTTGTGGTAATAGAAGACGCAGGCGGAGGTAGTTCATGACTCAAAACGAAGCTCCCAAGATGATCGATATAGGTACAGAGAACGTCGACCAGACCAGTTTTTTCTGCTTCATGAGCAAGAAGAAGTCCGAGGGCTACCAGCGCAAGCTTCGCTGGCTCAAGGACCGCTTCGCCGAGGGCATGCGCATCAAGATGCTCGAGCTGCCCGAGCGCGGCTTCATTGAGTACATACCTGGCGAGCATGCGTGGCGCGCGGTGCATGCCGACGGCTACATGTTCATTCACTGCCTATGGATCGTAGGGAAGAGCAAGAGCAAGGGGTTTTCCGGCGTGCTGCTCGATGCCTGCGTCGCCGACGCTAGGAGGCAGAGGATGAAGGGGGTCGCCATGGTGACCAGCGAGAAGGTATGGCTGGCCGGCCGCCGCATCCTCGACAAGCACGGGTTCGAATGCGTTGACATGGCGCCCCCGGCCTTCTCCCTGATGGTGAAGAAATTCGGCAAGCACCCATCGCCCTCGTTCGCCGGTGAGTGGGAAGACAGGGCGAAGGCCTTCGGGAAGGGCTTGACCGTCATCCGGTCGGATCAATGCCCATACATTGTGGATGCCGCCGACACAGCCGCGGCCGCGGCGGCCAAGGCAGGGATCGAGAGCCAAGTCGTCGAGCCGCAAAGCCGCGACGAGGTAATGCGAGTGTCGCCGTCGGCATACGGCGTCTTCGGTCTTGTTCTTGATGGCAGACTCATTAGCTACCATTACCTGCTTGAAAAAGATATTTTTCCCATCTTGACGGGTGAGACTGGCATGCACTTGGACTCGCGCCAAGGCTAAAACAGTTGAGGAAACTTAAATGTGCTTCATGAACCGCCGGATACGGACCCGTACGTCCGGTGGTGGGGGAGGACGGCGGGGGCGACCCCGCCTCCTACCCGATTTTGGGGGTCATGGAAAATTGGCTGGTCTATCTAGTTGAAAAAACATTTAAAATTCTATCGGCGTCACGACCGATCTGAAAAATCGTTTGCGTCAACACGACCAACCGTTTGCGACCTGGCTTGTCGGCAACGCTTCCAGCAACCGGACCACCCTGACAGCGGAGGCTTTGGTCCTGTTTTTGAACATGCAAGCGAGCGGATTCCCCGCGGCTTGCCGCGGGATGCTTCAATTCATCGGTGTTCACGGAAGCGGCATACGACATCTTCATCCAATCCAAAATCCTAAATTAACAATTGTTGAGATTGGTTGTCAACGGAGCCCCGAGGCGCGGTTTCTGGAACCACGACCGCTTTTGCCGGGGCGTCTTGACGGTGGAGGACGCCGTGGTCCGGGGCCGCCTCCGATCACGGCCGGGCTGATGCCTCGCGAATGGTCCCGCCGGCCACGATAGACTAATTCTGTCAAATCAGTAAAATAGACGTACATACTGTTGGACATGAGGCCTGGAGCTGATATATTGAAACCATGTTTGTCCTTGTTTATTGGGACGTAAACGCCGAAAGTGGAACGTGGGGAGCTTGGCAATCAAGAGAAAAAGGCGCTACGAGGCAACCAGTGAGGCCAAACGTTAGTGGAGCCGAATGATGGCAGACCGATCGCTCTCCGTGGATGAGATTGCAGACCAGCGCGGGATAAAACGGGACACTGTCCACAAGTGGGCTAGTGGATGGCAAATGCCCGGGCGCAAAGTCGGTTAACTCTGGAACTTCAACAAGTTATAAGTCAATGAGTGGGCGAAGTCTGGCGGCGCCGCCGAAAAGGACGATCAAGACCCGAACGCGACAAAGGACAGGTCGAGATAAAGATGCCGGATACAGGGAACAAAGGTCATCGTCTCCTGCCCGGTCGGAGATCGCGCGGCCGGATCATCATGTTTCATGAAATGGACGAGGGCGACTACACGCTGCCCACGAACCTGATAGCCGAAAACCACCTCTGGGAGATTAGGGAATGAAGCTTAAAGGGCAAAGGGTAAAGGGCAAAGACGCGGCAAGCATCGTGCGGGAATTGGGCGATATGCGTCAGGAACTGGAACAACAATTCACCGTGGTCCGTATTGGCGTATTTGGATCGTGCGCCAGGGGCGGGGCGAGCCCTGAAAGCGATGTGGATATCATCGTGGAACTAGCTGAGCCGACCTTTGATAACTACATGGACCTGAAATTCAGGCTTGAAGAGGTTTTTCAGCGGCCCGTGGATCTGGTCATGGCGGATACAGTTAAACCGCGCTTGAAACCGATTATAGAAAAAGATGTGATCTATGCATAGAGATCCCCGCCTTTACCTTGACGACATCCTGGAGGCGATTGTCCGAATACGGGAATACACATCGCCGATGGCTTATGAAACGTTCGCGCGGGATCGGAAGACCCAGGATGCGGTGGTTCGTAACCTCGAAATTGTCGGGGAGGCGGCTGGCCGATTGCCTGAAAACATGAAACATGCCGCCGGTGAAATTGAGTGGAGAAAAATCACCGGGCTGAGAAACATTTTAATCCATGAATATTTCGGCATAAGCCTTCCGGTTGTCTGGGATGTGGCGCAGAACAAACTGGGGCCGCTTGAAGCCGCCTGCAGGAAATTGCTGGAAGATGATTTGCACTCCGCGGAGGAACAGGAATAATGGCGAAACGGAAACCCGACGGAAACCTACCCCTCTTCAAGAAGGAAGTCCCGAAGATGCCGGATAAGTTTGTGCTGGACATCCAACGACCGGAGTTAAAGGGCGGCCGGTTTGTTTGGCTCAGAAATCCGGAACGGCTTAAACCTAGGGAATTGGCTGATCTAGGTCGCCCGGGAAAACGAAACCTCAAGACTGCGATAGCCCATCATATCAAGGTAACTTTTCAGGACCTCTATAGGGAAACGAGCCAATCCGCCGAAGCCTTTCTGAAGGAATGGTATTTCCGGGCTACTCACAGCCGGCTGGAACCCATCGTCCAGGCCGCCAAGACTATTAAGCGATACTGGAACGGAATCCCGCGCTGGTTCGAATCCAAAATCAAAAATGGCATCCTGGAGGGAATCAATCGTTTCATCCAAGCGGCTAAATCCAAGGCCAGGGGTTACCGTTCTAACCGTAACCTTATCGCTATGACTTACATGGTAGCCGGCAAGCTCGACTTCGGCTTACTCACATGAAATAGCGAGGAGGCGGATTTCTGGAAGAACAAGATATCCAAGAACCGGGAACGAGACGCCGGAAACCACCGGAAACTCCGTGAGATGGGATGGACGGTTATCCGTTTGTGGCAGCATGACGTTCAGAAAGACTTCGAACCCTGCATTGATCGGATCGTCACAGCGGTCTGCGGGGAGAAAGTGCGGACCCAATCACATCAGGAGGAATAAAAATGTCGAAACGAAAAACTTACCATGTAACACCAAATACCGACGGCGGCTGGAAGGTCAAGGAAGAGAACGCTTCCAGGGCGCTGAGCACACACGACACGAAAGTGGATGCAATCAACCGCGCCAAGGAAGTTGCAAAGAACCAGGACCTTGGACAGGTGGTCATCCATAAGAAGGATATGACGATTCAGACGGAGCACACTTACGGCAAGGACCCATATCCACCCAAGGGATAAGATTATGCAAAGTGATGGAGGCTGCGCTGCAAAATGAAGACACCGAAACATTCTCTGCGGAAGATCGTCAGCTTCTTAAACAATCATGACGAGGACGGCGGTTTCTGGCTGCCCAACATCCAGCGGCCGTTCGTCTGGAGCGAAGATCAGATTTGCCGCCTCTTCGACTCGATCCTACGTGAATATCCAATCAGTACCTTGCTGATTTGGAAGACCAGAGCCGAGGTCCGCCACAGAAAATTCATCGACAACTACCGGAGCACACTGCGGTTAAGTGATTTTTATGTGCCCGAAAACGGCAAAAAGAAATGTCTGGTTTTGGACGGACAGCAGCGGCTTCAAAGTCTCTTTATAGGTCTCTGCGGCAGCTATGAAGGTAGGGAGCTTTTTCTCGACATACTGAGCGGTGAGGTGTCCGCCCCGGACGACGTCAAGTTCAGATTCGCATTTCTTGACGCAGACAAGGCGGGCTTTCCATGGATCAAATTCAAAGACCTAGTCTTTCATACGGCCGACCCGCTGACCGCGGCCGAAGATCTGATCGCCAAAGCAGGCCGTGGACTATCCCCTGATGAACGCCGCAAGATCAGTCGTCATGTCGGCATCGTGTTCAAGACTTTTCATTCCGACGACGGCATCTCGTACCAGGAACTCGACAGCACCGAGAATGCCGAGCTCTACACCGAAAACGACGTGGTGGAAGTCTTCATACGGGCAAACTCCGGCGGCACCCGTTTGGGCAAATCTGATCTGCTTTTTTCCTTGTTGAGCTCGAGCTGGGACCGCGCCGACGAACAGATGGAGGACCTCCTGTCTGACCTCAACCGTCACGGATTCGGCTTCACCCGTGATTTCGTTTTGAAATCATGCCTTACGCTTTTGAACCAGGGCGCACGTTATGAGGTTTCGAAGTTCCGCAAACCGGGCGTGCGGGAGGAAATCGAAACCAGGTGGCAGGACATCACGAAAGCGTTGAAAGACGTTCTGGACTTCATCCGTGGGAAAACCTTCATCCGATGTGATAAAGCCTTGCCGTCCTATCTTGTCCTGATTCCGTTGGTGTATTCCCGCTATCACTTTCCAGATAACTGGAAGGCGGCGCAGGGGATAGACAGTTATCTGCTGCGCGCCTTGATCAGCGGTGCCTTCAGCGGAACTCCGGACCAACTCATCGATGATTGCGTCGGAAAGATCAAGGAACAGAATGGCTTCGACACGAAACATCTTTTCGACGCCGTCCGGTCGAAAGGACGGAGTCTCGAACTGACCGATGATCGTTTCTGGCAAATGGGTTATGGCACTGATTCGATCCATCTGCTCTTCAATCTCTGGTACAGGGAATTCAACTACACGCCGGCATACGAAAACAGCCTGCCGCAGGTCGACCATATCTTCCCGCAGAGCGCCCTGAGAAAAATCAAGTCCGTCAGTCCCGAAACCGGTCGTCTGAGCATCGTGAAATACAAGCAGGAAGCCCGTGACCAGTTAGCCAATTGCATGTTGTTGACCCAGGCGGAAAATGGTGCCGGCGGCAAATCGGACACAATGCCCGAAGCCTGGTTCTCCGGCAAACCGGAGAGCTACCTCGATATGCACCTGATACCGCGGGACAAGGACCTTAGGAAAATTGACCGCTTCGAGGACTTCATTGAAGAACGCAAGCGGTTGATCAAAGACAAGTTTTCATACCTGCTTTCACAAAAGGCGGATGGGTTGGCTGCGAACCAGCCATTGACAGGGGAAGTTGACCATTGATTCAGAACGCCAGACCAACGGATGGGTGCAAATATGAAGGCATGCTCTCCCGTGCTCAAGACTGTCTACTTGGCCAGATTGCCGGAGACTCTCTTGGCAACCTAGTCGAGTTACGTTCTTAGGAGGACATCCGGCGGGAATACATGAACGGTATCCGCGTACTTGCCGACGGGGGCGCCTGGAACACGATTGCCGGCCAACCGACCGACGATTCCGAGATGGCCCTGTTGTTGGCCCGAGTGCCGGCGGACCAGGGCCGGTACGATCACGAGGAAGCCAGGAAAGTATATCTTCCGGTTAGGTCCTGACTGAATATATTCACACCCATAAGGAGATTTTCCGAAATGGACATTCCACGTATTTTTAACATCACCGAAAGCGCCCACCGCATCCACAACCCGATCACACCCGCAAAGCTCGCCACTCTCGGCGCGGCGTTGCGTCTGGAATCGGGGGCCCGAGTGCTCGATCTCGGCAGCGGTTCGGGGGAGATGCTGTGCACCTGGGCGCGCGATCACGGCGTCATCGGCGCCGGCATCGACATGAGCCAGTTGTTCACCGCGCAAGCGAAACTCCGAGCTGAAGAACTCGGCGTCGCCGATCAAGTCAAGTTCATCCATGGCGATGCCGCCGGCTATGTCTCCGGCGAGAAGGTCGATGTGGCAGCCTGTACCGGCGCCACTTGGATCGGCGGGGGAGTCGTCGGCACTATAGAGCTTCTGGCGCGGAGCTTGCATTCCGGCGGGATCATCCTCATCGGCGAGCCCTACTGGCGGCAGTTACCGCCGACGGAAGATGTTGCCAAGGGGTGTCTTGCCGGCTCAATCTCCGACTTTCTTATGCTTCCGGAACTTCTCGCGTCTTTCGGCCACCTTGGCTACGACATCGTTGAAATGGTTCTGGCTGACCAAGATAGCTGGGACAGATACGAGGCGGCCAAATGGTTCACCATGCGCCGATGGCTTGAAGCCAATCCCGGCGACGAGTTCGCGAAGGATGTTCGAGCCGAACTGACCTCGGAACCCGGGCGCTACGCCGCTTACACGCGTGAATACCTGGGCTGGGGTGTGTTCGCGCTGATGGCGCGGTGATAAGTTGCGGCATCCGGCGGATTGTCGACGGCGGCGCCGCGCATCAGGCGGCGGCTCGCCCGGATGCGAGGCGAGTCTATAACTCATCCCCGAAATCTCCGTCCAAGGGTAGGATATGGTAGATAAACACCTAACAACCTCCATTCCGGCCCTCGGGCTCTACCGCGACCTGGCGGACTGGCACCCTCTGTGGGGGAGGCGATTCCGTATTCCGGACTATAAGATCATGAAAGGCGATCTTCGATGAGTGAATACCAATATTACGAATTTCTCGCCATCGATCGGCCGCTGACGGAGGATGAGATGGCAGACCTGCGCCGGATTTCCTCCCGGGCCCACATCACGCCCGTCAGTTTCACCAATGAATACAATTATGGCGATTTCCAGGGCGACCCCGAAAAGCTGATGCAGCGCTTTTTTGACGCCCATGTCTATGTGGCCAACTGGATGACGGCCATTTTCATGGTACGCCTGCCCCTCGAGGCGTTGGCCCAGGAGACGGCCCAGGCCATGGCGGAAAGCGGCGTGCTGGATTTCACGGCGAACCAAACCCATTGGGTCATCACCTGGCGCCTGGAGGAGTCCGAAAATTACAGCCGTTTCAACGGGGAGGACGGCCGGAGCTGGATGGCTCGCTTGGCTCCGCTTCGGGACGAGTTGCTGAGCGGGGACCTTCGCGGCCTCTATATTGGTTGGCTGGCGGCCCTTGACGGGGAAATGATGGATGATGACGAAAGGGAGCCCATCTCCGTGACCGGGTTGGGGAGCCTGACCTCCGCGCAACAGGCCCTCGCGGAATTTCTGGAAGTGGACGAAGACCTGCTGGCCGGCGCGGGCATGGGAAGCCCGGCCGCGCCGGACGAGGGGCTATCCCAACAGCAGGTGGAGGCGTGGATCGATGGCCTGGCCCCGGATGAGGTGACGGCGATCCTGAAACAGCTTCTCGATGGCCGCGGGCGGCAGGCCGAGCGGACGCTCAAGAACCGGTTCGCGGCCTGGCGGCGTGGCTTGCGAGGCGATGACGGCGGAGCGCCCCGGCGGTCGAGGGGTGAACTTCTGGCCAATGCCCAAGCGGCTGAAAAAATTCGGCTGGAAAAGGAAAAACGCCAAGAGAAGCAGCGGGAGGCTAGACGCCGCAAGGAACGCGAGGCCAGCCTAAAAAATCTATCCAAGGATTTTCCCAAAGCGTGGAAGGAGGTTCAACTGACTGTCGAACGGGGGTCGGGCCGGGCCTATGACGACGCCTGTCGCGCGCTTGTCGATCTTTCCGAGGCCTACAAGCTTCACGCGAGCAATATGAAATTCCAGGATGATTTGAAGGAATTCATGGCCGATCACACGCGGCGCAAGGCGCTGGTCAAACGCCTGGCAGAAGCCGGCCTGTGGAAGGATGAGTGACTCCGGGACGCATCTTTTTTCTTGTAACTGAATGTATTCCCGGCCAAAAGGATCATGCCCGGCCGGCGAAATATTGGCGGCTTTTCGGCGGGCGTCTCCGGACATGACGTTTTTATCGGGTCACGGCCGGGACCAAGTAGCGAGGGGGAATGACATGAGTGAACCAACGCCGCGGTTCATGCGGATATTTTTCGAAGTCTTCGAGTCCCTGCCCCGGCAAGGGCCGGGCAGCCGCGCCTGCGCCGTCAAGGCGCTCGCTCTCTGTCGCGACCTGCCGCCGTCGCCGGCGGTGATAGACCTTGGCTGCGGCGTCGGCGGGCAAACGCTCCATCTCGCCGAGCTCACCTCGGGGACCATCGTCGCCGTGGACAGCCACGCTCCGAGCATCGAGAGACTGCGCGCGACCGTCGCCCGTCGCGGGCTCTCGTCGCGAGTCTTCCCGGTGGTCGGCGACATGGCCGCTCCGGCGAGACCGCCCGCCGGCTACGACCTCGTCTGGTCCGAGGGGGCGCTTTACAACCTCGGCCTCGAAAAGGCCCTCCGCGTCTGCCATGGACTGCTTCGTCCCGGCGGCTATCTCGCCTTCACCGACGCGGTCTGGCGCCGGGATAACCCTCCGCCCGAGGTGAAGGCCGTCTTCGAGGATGACTACCCGACCATGGGCCGGGTCCCCGATATCCTGCTGCTGATCGAGAAATGCGGGTTCTCGCTTTTAGGCGCCTTCACCCTGCCGGACGAGGCCTGGTGGGACGAATTCTACACGCCCATGCAGCGGCGCATCGAGGAACTCCGCGGCAGCCACGCGGCCGATGACGAAGCGCTCGCCGTGCTTGACCAGCTTGCGCGGGAGCCCGAGATGCACCGGCTCTACTCGGACTATTACGCCTACGAATTCTTTGTGGCCCGCCGGAATTCCGGGAATGTTTTTCAGGCTGAAACCCAGGCCCCCGCGTGAGGATTCCCCGGGGGGAACATTGAGGTGAATCGCCTCCGTCAACCCGGACATCCGCGGCCGCGGCCAGGGTCCGGGTCGACGGCGCGGGCCGGGGCCGCGCCGGCCTTCAGGCCCCAAGCCGCCGCGAAGGCATGGGGAATCCGGTCGCGAAAGCGGACGAGAATATTATGGCGCCGGCCAAGCGGAATCATTTTTCCCCATCCCGGCCCGGGGGAACCATCAGCGTGGGCTGTTTATCCCCAATAATTTTTCCCTATTCGCCGCAACGGCTTCCGGCTTCTGAAAAATTTCAGGGATGATCGTTACGTTTGCTCCGGGTATCTCGGATTCAAGCGCTCGCCGGAGGGGCAAAAGGCGGGCCTCTATCCGGGCGAGGGTCGTTTCGGGTAAAAAACATAGGTTCAGGAGGATAAACAGGTCCTTGCCCGATCTGCGCGTCCGGTATCCCAGGAAGCCGTCGTACCGGTCAAAATGAGCCGAGAGCACTTGCAGTATCTGGTACTGTTCCGGCTCCGGAATGGTGCGGTCGAGTATTTCCGGGAGACTCTCCCGGCAAAGGCCGATCGCGATTACGAGCATAAAACAGATGACGAATATCGATCCGGCGACGTCCACCATGCGGGCCGCCTTGGGGTCGGGCAGCCAGAGGGCGAAGACCAGCACGCCCAGCACGATGGCCGTGGCCACGGTTTTGGCCAGGCGGGATTTTATCTGGGAGGCAATTATCACGGAGCTGTCCGTTTTATTGGACCGGGCCAAGGCCAGGGTGAAATAAAAATTCTCGAGAGTGTTCAAGTACGCGCTAATGGCCGACAAAAAAAGGGCGGGCATGGACAGCGGAACGCCGTCTCCCCTGGAAACTATCGCGTAAAAAATAAACAGGCAGACGATAAAAAGGCCAAGGGCCACCAGGAGGTTGATTCCCCTTTCAAGCTTGCCGGTTCCGAAATCAAAATCCTGCAGCTTGCCCCGGTGCGCCCGTCGCAGAATTACATAGGACACGATTTCGATGCTTAAAAGAAGGAGAATCCGGGCCAGTTCCGAAATGACGGTCAACGACCCGGAAAAAATGCCGGCGACAAACATCGGGAGCCAGAGGACGGCGTCCATGATAATGGCCCACAGCACCGCTGATTCCTGACTTTTTTGCGCCGGCGTGGGCGAAAAGAGCGGGCTCGTCATCTCAGGAACGCCCCAAAATATTGTTCAAGAAGCCCGATGCCCTCGAACTCCGCGTACCCGGTGCGTCCGACCCCGCAAAACCCTTGGACTTCGCTTTCCAGGTCCGGGGCGTCGATCCGGACCAGGACCCGGCCGTCCCGGCCGGCGCGGCTCTTGATGGAGGCGGCGAAGAGCTTTTCCGGCCAGTTGGCGGACGACCCGGCGGTCTGAATCACTTTTCCCTCGATAACCCTTCCACTGCCGAACATCCGGATTCGGACCGGGCGTTCCGGCTTAATCAGCTCGAGAGTGGCGTCATCCACGGCGATCTCCGCCATCAGGCGGGAGCGGTCGATATAGGAGAACAAGACGTCGCCCCGGGAGACTTCCATCCCGACGTCCACATTTACATCCCAGATCACCGCCTGGTCCGGCGGCAGGATTTCGGCCCGCGCCGTCCTGGCTTCCAGGTCCTGTTGCAGCGCTTGAATTTTGGCCTCGTCTTCCGCGACCTCGGCCTCGGCGTCCCGGATGCCGCGGTGATAATCCAGTATCTTCATTCGCAAGGAATGAATACGATCGTTCACCTGAATAAGGCCGTCGGAAATATCGGGCGGAAAAAGACCTTGCGCCAGCATTCGCCGGCGGTGCGTAATCTGTTCCCGCTCCCGTCGCGTGGCTTTCAGAACGGCTTCGGCCTCGTGGAAATCCGCCTCGACTTTCTCAAGGTCCTTTTGGGACACCACGGCCGATTTGCCGAGACGGCGGTTCCATTCCAATAGCGCGGTCGCTTCCTTCAGCCGGGCCGCTTCTCCCTCTTCCCGCGCCGCGAGCACGGCCTGGTCGTGATCCAGGTCCTGGTCAATCATGGCCAGGCCGCCGGCGAACCGGCGCCGGTCTTCTTGTAGACCGGCTTCAAGTTCCGACAGCGTGGTTTTCAGATAAACGAGGACCCGCGTTTTTTCCCGGCGCCGGGCCGCCAATCCGTCCAAGTCGGCTAGCGGTACGCGGTGGTTACGCATAATCAGCGTCGGCGATTTACCGGGCATGGTTCCCGGCCGGGCGTTCATGACTTCGACGACGCCGTCGATGGGGGCGCGGACCTCGAAACGGTAGGCGGTCACCACGGCGTTTCTGACCACGAAAGTCTGAAGGAAGCGAATGGCCGCCGGCGCCGGCAGCAGGAGCACAATCAGAAACAAGCCCCGTATAATCCATTTTTTGCCAGCCATCGCTTAACCTGCTTTAGGAGTTGTCGAGTTGCAACTTCTTTATTTTTTTCCATTTTTCCCAGTTAGGGCCATATTCCCACGGCAGCGCCGGATACCGGGTGGACCGGTAGTCCCGGCGTGGTCCGCCGCTGATTCGCCTTGCTTGGCGGCCTGGTTGGGGCCTTGGGCCTGAATATTCGAGCCGCGCCGCGACCTAGTCGTTTCGTGGGACCGCATAAAAATGGAGCAACCGGCGCGGACGGCGAACTTGGCGTTCAGCCGGCGTGTCGAGCGGGCAACGCGCAACGCCGGGGTAACCGGAATAGCTTCTCCCGGCCGCTAATGTTGGCGGTCTTCGCAAACGACGCGTGTTGGTGAAACAGCCCCCCCCAGGGCCGTTCCGCGCCGCGGCGGGTCGGCGATGCCGGTATAAGGCTTGACTTCGCCGCGGACGGTCAAGTCCGCCGCCGGCAGCATCGACTTTTCCGGATCAGTCCGCCAGTTGTTCCAGTTGGGCCTCGTTGAGGATGTCGGACAAGCCGTCCAGATAGGACCGGGCGGTCAGGGCCATCATGGCCCGGACCTCGCCAAGTTTACCGGCCGTTTGTTTGATCCGTTCCTCGTCGAGCTTGTCCTCGCCCAGGAGAAAGGCGTTTTCCAACTGCAGCTTGGCTTCCTCGGCGGCCAGGGTTTGAAGCTTGTCGATATGGGCGTGGGCCAGCGTTCTAACTTTTTGCCACTGTTCCGGGGTTAAATTCAGGCGTCCAAGGTCCCAGCCCGGCGTTTTTTCCCTCGGGGCGCTCATCATCATGTCCCCGTGCCGGCCGCCGGCCGTCATGTGCCTCATCATCATCCCGTTCAGGCCGCCTTCCATCATATTTCCCTTGGGCCCACCGTGCATCATTTCCATCATGCCGCATTTCATCAGCGCGCCTTTTTTGGCGTCATGCTTCATTCCCCGCCCGCCGCCGGGTTGGGGGGACGACGCCTCGGTCGGGGCGGCGGCTGACGCGCCTCCCGGGTGATGCGCCGCGGGAGCCTGCGCCAGGGCCGGTTGGCCGAAAAAAATAAAAGAAGCGACGAATAACGGGAAAACGATTTTTTTCATCGGATAACCCTTTCCCCCCGGCATGCGGGCCTGGAACGTAATGGTTTTTGCGCTTGGTAAGATGGCGGTGGCGCTTGGCGAAGCCGTCCGACGGCCGCGCTAGGGTAAAGTTAACATGTATATGCCTGGAAAACAAGACGGGGCTGGTCCAAGCCGGTTGGTCCCGGAACGTCCGGCCGCGGCGGACCAGGGCCGAGAAACAACGCGGGCCGAACGGGGCCGGGTTCCGTTGGGGACGGTCAACTTAGGCGAACGCAATTCCTGCCGCTGGATTTGGCCTCATACAGGGCCTTGTCCGCGGCGCCGACCATATCGGCGGCGTGCTTGAAGGAAGGGTTGAATTCCACTAGGCCCCCGCTGATGGTGACAACCCTGTTTACGCTGCCCGCATGTTCGAGGCCGATTTCCCGCACCGATTCAAGGATGCGCTCGCCGATTATTCGCGCGGAATCCTGGTCGGCGTTATTGAAGATGACGGCGAATTCCTCTCCGCCGTATCTATAAACCCGGTCTTCGTTTCTGATGCTGGAAGCGATAACCTCCGATACTTTCCGCAAGGCCTCGTCGCCGGCGAGGTGGCCGTATCGGTCATTATAGTTTTTAAAAAAATCGATATCGGCCATCATGAGGCAGAAGGATTCCACGCCGTTAATGGCCTGCTGGAACACTATCTGGACATCGCGATCGAAAGAGCGTCGATTATGGATTCCGGTGAGGCCATCGAGCAGGCTCATTGTTCTGAGCTTGGCGTTGGCGTCTTCCAATTCCTTGGTCCGGCTGGCCACAATGTTTTCCAAATTAAGGTTTATGTCGCGCACCTGCACGGACATGTTCAGGAAGGCGCCGGCCAACCGACCGATTTCGTTTTTCTGTTCCACGGGTATCGACCGGGGATTCCCGGCCACCTCGTCGTACTTGCCCTGGGCGACCAAGGAAACGGCTTGTTGCAAGCTTCGAAGCGGGAGGCGAACCTTCTTGTCAACGACGTAGTAGATGACGCTGTAAAACAGGACGAATATCGTAAAACCGAGCAGCAGCACGATGCGGGACGCTTGATGCGCTTCCTGGGAGATAAGCTGTCGGGGATAGACCATCACAAACCACCAGTCCGGTCCGGCGAGGCGGGCCGTCAGCAGATAGTTCCCGCCCTCGCGGTCTTCAATCACATAAATGTCTTCGGACGATGCGGCCGCGGCGTCGCGAATCTTGTAATACATGCGCAGGATATCGGGGTTTTTGATTTTATCCAGGGAAAGCTGGCCTTGCCATTTCTGTTCCTCCCGGAGGTCGCCCGGATGAGCCACCAGGTATCCGTCGGCGCGGATAATGAAATTGTACGCGCCGTGGGGATGCTCCGTGATGAGCCGGTTCATTATCGCTTCCAAGCGGACGTCAAGGCTCGGGTTGAACAGGTGGCGCCCTTCGTGGTCCACCGGCGTTTCGTAGGTAATGGTCCAATTGCCCGCGGTTTCGTCATAGTAGAGTCCGGTCCAGACAGGTTTTCGTTCGGGGTTGGTCGATTGCAGCGTGGCCTTGATCGTGCCCAGTTCATTCATGGGGAGGTCCGGCTTGGCCCTAAGGCCCCAGGGTTCCTCGGGGTAATAAATCACCACGGCGTTTTCGGGATAGGTGACATGAAGAGCGCCCGCCGCATGCCACGCCGGGCCGTAGCGATTCACCAGAATATGGGAAATGATCAAGCGCCGCTGAAAATCCCGGGAATCCACCGGCTGGTTGGCCCCGACAAAGCCGGACACGCCCCATTGCCGACCCAGGCGGGCGTCGTAACTTTCTTGGTAATAATCTATTTTCATCCGCGTGGCGCCATCTTTATCGGTGAAATAGAGCTTCCAAAAATCATCCGCGGTGAAAACGATGTCGGACAGGTAAAGCTTCATGAACTCGTCACGGAAAAACACCAGCCGTTCATGCGCGTCGCTAAACGTCTTATTTTCGTGGCGGCTTCTTTCGATCATGTATTGCCGGAGGTAAGCCAGGGTTTTGTCGGCGCTGCGATTATAGACGTAATAATAGGAAACCACGGTGGCGGCGGCCACGATAATCGTCCCAAAAAGCAAAACCTTTACTAAAATCTGTCGGCTGAGGCTTTGCGACCGCTGGGATGACGTTGCTTCATTCATCGTATGGAATTCCTTTCCAGGCGTGAAAATTTACGGGATGGCCCAAGTTGCGGGCGTGAATGGTCGACCGGCCCATTGGTTGAAACGAAGAGCTGATCTTGGATTTTTCGAGAATGCCCCCCCTCGAACGCCGGGGTGGGCGCGCCGTCGGCCTTGAGCCGCGGGGCGTTCCGGTCTTGGGGCTTGTCGCCCCCAGTCCCTCGCCTTTCCGCCGGCAGGGTGATTTGTTCCTTGTTCGGGATGGCGAAAATGGCCATTGGGACTCTCCGTTCTCGTGTTTGGTTTAAGTTTAAGAGTAAAAGCCCGGGGGCGCAAGCGCCCGGTCGATTGTTCCCGCGCGTGTTGGCCGGTTCAGCCCAAAGGAAGTCCTCCGCTTCGCCCGGGGCCTGTTCACTCCCGGCCTGGACCACGCCTCAAGCGGCGCCAGGGCCCTAAGAGAGATGATGGCGAGCCGGGGGATATTAGAAAAAAGTATTGAGAACTGCTTGATTTTATTCGTCCTTTTCCCACTCGACGCCCCATCCGTTGGCGGCGTCATTCATCTGAACCCGCCAACCGCTCCGGATTTCAACCGCACCCGTCCCCGGGGATGGGTAAAGGCGTCCTCACCCCGCCCCCTGGTCCAGGGGCTGCCCCAGGTTCTTGGGCATGGCCACGGCCCAGGCCGGCATATAGAGGAACCGGGCGTCTATCCCCCGCGTTTCTATCGTCAACCGGAACGTCCATGGCGGCGGAACGCGGCGGATCAACTATCCGTCGGATCGCTGTTTTTTGAGTGAGCAGGTGGGGTGAAAGTCTACCCGTTTTCACTTGAAATATGATAGATACAGTCGATGTGCTTGCTCACCTTGGGGGAGGTCGAGCCGGACCATTGAATAAAAGCCAATCAAGACAGGTAGTTGGATTGAACAGCCCGGCGTCGTCAAGAACACGACCGAAACATGAAATTGAAGCGATTCGAGGACGGCGGTTGACAGGTTTACATCGGCTTATGATAACCCACTAAGTTTTGTGGCAAATTGGTAGGGCCAGACACGGGCCGGGGTAATTTCCGGCGCTCGGCGAAGGCTTGGCCCCGTGATCCTTTCCCGCCACAATTCCAAACCCAAGGCGCCTGATATGAAATCGAATATGGAAAAAGCGAAAATCCTCATCGTGGATGACGAGGTGATTATTGCCGCCGCTCTTGAGTCCCGCCTCAAGGGACTGGGCTACACGGTCCGTGGGAAGGCGACCAGTGGCAAGCAAGCCCTGGAACTGGTCGGGTTGGAAAAACCGGACCTGGTCATGCTGGACATTGACCTTCCCGGAGCGATGGACGGAATAGAAGCGGCCGAGGCCATTCAAGGCACATGGGGCGTTCCGGTTGTTTTCCTGGCCGCCCAGGCGGACGCGGACCGCTTGGAACGGGCAAGGCCGGCTTATCCATTCGGATGCCTTCTCCAGCCATTTCGGGACTGGGACCTGAAGATTACGGTGGAGATGGCGCTGTATGTGGCGCGGGTGGAGGCCGAGAGGAGAAGGGTTGAAGAGAAAAACGAATTTCAGGCTATACTATTGGATGCGGTTGGCCAGCCGGTTATTGCCGCGGACGTGGAAGGCGCAATAACCTACTGGAATAAGGCGGCTGAAATTACTTATGGATTCACCAGGGATGAAGTTATTGGCCGGAACATTGTTGAGATAATTCCCACTGATCAGTCACGGGAGGAGGCTCTGGAAATAATGAATCGCCTGGCGCAAGGGGAATCGTGGTCAGGTGAGTTTAATGTGAAAAGGAAGGATGGCAGTTCTTTTCCGGCCTATGTGGTGGACGCCCCGGTTCTGGATAATAATGGTGAATTGGTTGGAATAATTGGTGTGTCGTCTGATATAGCGGAACGGAAGCATGCCGAAAGGCAACTTCGGGAGAGTGAAGAAAAGTATCGAAGTCTTTTCGCGGAGATGGGTCAAGGGTTCGCGCTTCATCAGATTGTTTATGATCAAGAAGGTAGGCCATCTGACTACATCACTCTTGAAATTAATCGTGCATTCGAGAATATTTTAGGCATAGCCAAGGAAATGGTTGTCGGAAAAAAAGCTAGCCAAGTTTTACCGCCGGATGAATTTGAAAAGTGGATCACTATTTTTTTTAAAGGAATACTCACGGAAAGACCGTTCCATTACGAAATTTACTCGCCTCATAATGAGAAACACTTTCACGGCGTCGCCTATTTGGCCCAGAAAGGACGTTTCGCGGTGGTATTTGAGGATATCACCGAACGCAAGCGGGCGGAGGAGGCGCTGCGGGCGAGCGAGGATAAGTACCGGAGGTTGACCGAGGATACGCCGGCGTGCATCAATACATTCCTGCCTGACGGGACCCTCACCTACGTGAACAGGGCTCTCGCCGACCTAGCGGGGTCCACCTCCGAGGCGCTGACGGGCCGGTGCTTTTTCGATAGGCTGTCCCCGGAGGACCGCGTGAAGGTAGAAAGCGGATTGGCCGCGCTGCGCCCGGAACGTCCTGTCGAAACCCATGAACAGACGCACGCGACCCCGGACGGCTCGCCGTGTATCGTCCAGTGGACGAACCGGGCCTTTTTCGACGAAACGGGGCGCGTCGTCTCCTTCCAGGCCGTCGGTATCGATATCACCGAGCGCAAGCGGGCGGAGGAGGCGCTGAAAGCCAGCGAAGCCAATTTCCGAGCCTTTTTTGCGTCCATGCAGGACATGATCCTGGTGGGTACGCCGGAGGGACGGGTGCTCTACGCCAACGACGCCATCATCCACAAGCTCGGTTACAGCCTGGAGGAGTTTAAGTCGTTGGGCGTCCTGGGCGTCCACCCGCGGGACCGGCGACGGGAGGCGGAGCAGATATTCGCCGCCATTCTCCGGGGCGAGCGGAACTCCTGCCCGCTGCCGGTGCGGCGCAAGGACGACACGCTAATGCCCGTGGAGACCCGCGTTTTCTTTGGTAAGTGGGACGGCGTGGATTGCGTTTTCGCCATCATCAAGGACCTCACCGTCGAGCAGGAGGCCCAGGAGCGTTTCGAGCGTTTGTTCCGCAACAACCCGGCGCCCATGGCGCTCTCGTCCCTGCCGGACCGCCGTTTCGTGGACATCAACGACGCCTTCCTCAAGGTGTTGGGGTACGCCCGGGCGGAGGTGCTCGGCAAAAGTTCCGCCGACCTTGGACTGTTCCCGGACGCGGAGCAGCAAAAGGCCTTGGCCGACCGGCTCGCGGCCGAGGGGCGTATTGTCGACTTCGAGCTGAAGGTCCGCGCCAAGGACGGGTCGTTACGTTACGGCCTCTTCTCGGGGGAAGTGGTCGCCAGTCGGCAACGCCGGTATTTCCTAACGGTGATGGTCGACATCACCGAGCGCAAGCAGGAAAGGGAAGCCTTGCGAGAAAGCGAAGAAAAATTTTCCAGGGCGTTTCTTACTTCTCCTTATGCCATTACGATTACCAGGCCCGGAGATGGAAAATTCATGGAGGTAAACGAGGCTTTTGAATCGATCACGGGATACACCAAGGAAGAGGCCCTGGCCGATTCATCCGTGGGGCTGAGGCTATGGCTTTCCGGGTCTGACCGCGATGAGGTTGTTACGGACCTTTTGAATGGAAAAAAAGTTCTCGGCCGGGAGTTCAAGTTCAGGAAGAAATCCGGTGAAGCGATTGTCGGGCTGTTTTCCGCCCAAATCATTCAACTGAAAAATGAGAAATTAATCTTATCGAGCATAAACGACATAACTGAAAGGAAATTGGCGGAAGAAGAGAAAGAAAACCTTCAGGCCCAACTTCAACAGGCCCATAAAATGGAGGCCATTGGCACGCTCGCGGGCGGCATCGCCCATGATTTCAATAACCTGCTCCAAGCCATCAATGGTTACACCCAGCTTCTTCTGATGGATAAATCTAGCGATAATCAGGAATATCACTCCCTGAAAGCCATCCAAGGCGCCGGATTTAGGGCGGCCGACCTTGTCCGCCAGCTTCTTCTGTTCAGTCGTAAGGCGGATTCAACGAGACGGCCCCTAGATCTTCAATATGAAGTTGAGAAGGCCAAAAAGATGCTGGAGCGAACCATTCCCAAAATGGTCGATATTCAGGTCACCTTTGGGACTAGGCTTTGGGCCATCAACGCCGACCCGGTTCAGATGGAGCAAATGCTGCTGAACTTGGGAACCAACGCGGCCGACGCCATGCCGGATGGCGGAAAACTACTTTTCGAATTAGAGAACGTGACCTTGGATGATGACCACGCCAGTCGGCTCCTGGGAGTTCAAACAGGCGAATACGTTCTCCTGTCTGTTTCCGACACCGGTCACGGGATGGACAAGGAGACCATGGAGAATATTTTCGATCCCTTCTTCACCACCAAGGCGTTCGGCCAGGGAACCGGCCTGGGGCTGGCTTCCGTTTACGGAATCGTCAAGAGCCATGGGGGCGGCATCGCCTGCTTCAGCGAAGTCGGTCGGGGGGCCACGTTCAAGGTTTACTTTCCCGCCATTGAGCAGCCCGAGCCGGAGGAAACCATTGAAGTTGAATCAAAACCCATCCCCCGGGGGGCCGAGACCATCCTACTCGTGGACGATGAGGAAGCCATTCGAGACTTCGCCCAGCAAGCCCTAATGAAGTTCGGCTACAACATTCTGACTGCCTCGACTGGCGAGGGAGCTCTGGAAATTTATTCCGCGAAGTCCGCCGATATCGATCTCGTCGTCATGGACCTCGGCATGCCAGGCATGGGTGGACACAAATGCCTCCTGGAGTTGCTCCAAATAAACCCGCTCGTCAAAATCGTCATCTCCAGTGGGTATTCCATCATGGGCCAGGTCAAGAAATCCATTGAAGCCGGGGCCAAGGGGTTTGTTGGGAAGCCATATCAGCTCGCCGATCTGCTGACGACCGTACGGGCGGTTTTGGACGAAGAAGAGCAATTGTAGGACAGCCTCGGTCAAAAACTCGTTATTAGGTTGAGCAAACCCCAAAATTATGATAGAAATCATGGAACGACTTATCGGGCAAGGACGGGTAACGAGGAACTAGGAGAAAAAGGATGTCGGTCATGAAAGTTGCCATGATGAAAACAATTGCCATCTTGATCCTGATTTTAGGAATGAGCGGAAGCGTTCATGCTGGTTCCACGATTGCTTCGCCATGGACTGTCGACGAGACAGTGGATTTCTTAAACGAATTGTATCCGCCATGGTTCACGCCTGTTGCTTTCGAGGCAAATCTGATGAGTTGCACCTATTATTCAAAAATAACGCATGATCCCATCAACTCCACCTTTGTCGAGAATGGGGAATTCGACATAACGGAGTATCGCCGCGGCTTTATTCCAGGGGAAGATGACGGCGCCGGCGTCGGCTCGGCCATGAGCGACAATTACTACCATTTGATCGGCGACTTTAGAGTAACCGGACCGGTGACCAAGGCTGGAGTCTCTATAGAACAGGGGGCCATTAATTTGTATCTCGACCTCACCCCCGACAATTCATCACGGGACAAGGATATATTGATCGGCAGCGCTCGGCATCTAGTTTCCGGCGGCGTCGGCGCTTCGGAAAATCCCGATGCCATTGGAAGCTATGAGGATGTGTATGATGATTTCACGCTAACCGCGGAGGGGCGTGGCTATTGGAAGTATCTCCCCTCTTTGGTTATGAATCTGAGCTTCCACGGCGATATTCTAACATCCGTCAAAGACCCGGACGACCCCAATTCCAACGATACCACGGGTGCCGGAGGCGTTCATTTTCCTGAAGCCGTTTCCTCAAATACCGGCGGTGGCGGCGGCGGCGGCTGTTTCATCGGTACGACCACCGAAAATCGGTCCAAACCATAAGGCGTTGGACTTGGGTTTCCGGGATGTGCATAAACAGCGGACCAGAGAGATTGTCTCCGCGCGGGCCAATCCAGCGCGGCTAGGGAAGGTGGACCGGAAAAGTAAGCGTCCCATTGCCGAGCAAATCCACCTGCCAGGTCCCGCGACGCCAATGGGATGAGCTTAACCCGTCCGACGTGGACTTCCTTCCGTGGGACGCTGGGGGCGCTTGCCGTGGTATTTCCCTATCGGCAGGGCGCCGGCATGGCCCCAGCGTCCCAACCGTTCGCGGCGCCATTTATCGGAACCAGCCCAGCGCTCCGGATTTCAACCGCACCCATCCCCGGGGGATGGGTAAAGGCGTCGTCACCCCGCCGCCCTCATCAGCGCGTGGAACCGCTTGATCCGTTCGTCCACCTTGACATCCCCTTTGCGAATTGGCCGTTGCAGCCGCAGGCCTTCCATGGTCCGGCAGCGGCTCAGGGCCACGTAGAGCTGGCCCGGGGCGAAAGC
Source organism: Pseudomonadota bacterium (assembly GCA_043806915.1). Lineage (GTDB taxonomy): Bacteria > Desulfobacterota > Desulfarculia > Adiutricales > JAGVGV01 > JAZDGM01. The sequence goes on from JAZDGM010000011.1 coordinate 25,720, forward strand.
GCCCCGCCCCAGGTCCAGCGTCACCTGGTCCAGGGTCTGCCCCTGGCTCTTGTGTATAGTCACGGCCCAGGCCGGCATCAAGGGGAACTGGGTGTATCTTCCAATGATTTCAACGATGAGGCTGTCGGAATCCGGGTCGTGCCGGTATTCCAGGGCGTCCCAATGGTCTTGTTGGACTTCGTGGATCAGTTTCCCGTCATCGACCGCGACCTGGATGGAATGCCCGGGAAAGCCCTGGACCACGCCCACCGTGCCGTTTACCCAGCGGCGGTCCGCGTCGTTTTTGACGAACATCACCTGCGCCCCTATTTTTAGCCGTAGTTCATGGGGCGCCGGCAGCCGGTCCTGCTTGATATTGAATTTTCCCTCCATCCGGCCTTCAAATACGACTTCCTCTCCGGCCAGGGCGGCTAAACGCTGGGCGTTGATCCGGCCGGCGACCGCGTTCGTCGGCGTTAGGACCAACTGGGTATCGGAATTCAGGTCCCTATTCAGGCAGGCGCGATTCAGTTCCTCAATGGCGCGGTCCGCCATTTCATTTTCCCGGACGGCATTCAGAAGCCGGACGAACCCTTCATTTTCCTGGCGGTAGACCTTGTTCATCTCGACAAAGGCCAGGGCTTGGTCCTGAAGGCAATGGGCGCTGAAAAAGTAAGGGCTCGCATACTTTCCCGCGAACAGGCGGGCTTCTTCCTCGGCGGCGACCACGGGAGGAAGTTGAAACAGGTCGCCGACCAAGACCACCTGGACCCCGCCGAAAGGCCGCTCGGCCCGGCCGGTGTTGAGGCGCAGGGCTTTTTCCATGGCGTCGAACAGGTCCGCCCGGACCATGGATATTTCGTCCACGACCAGCACGTCCAGGCGCCGGAACACGCGACGGTCGTAGAGCGGTTTCAGGGATTCCGGGTCAATGGGCCGGGGAGGGAAATGGAAAAAGGAGTGAATGGTCTGCCCCCGCGCCCGCAGGGCGGCCACGCCGGTCGGAGCCGTCACGGCGATGTTCTTTTTCGAAACCACGCGCAAAAAATCGATGAAGGTCGACTTGCCGGTCCCCGCCTTGCCGGTGATGAACAACAGGGGCGCGCCGCTTTCAATCAGGCCGATGGCCCGGAGGAACGCTTCATTAACCTCGAGGGCGGGCAATTCCACCGGAGGTTCCACGCGCCTGGGCTGGGGTAAGCCCGCGGCATGGGCGTTGATCTCCCCCACGCGAACCGTCTTGGGGGGCTCGGTCCGCTCTCTCGCAATAACTTCAAGGATTTCCTTCCAGTCCATCGGCGCTCGATCCCGGGCTTGGTGTTAAATTCAGGGTAAGCCTGGTTCAGGCGATTGTCAACTCGCGGTTAGCGTTGGGCGGTCAGCCTCCCGGAAAAAAGTGGAGAGCCGGAGGCAATATTTCTGCCCTTGGCCAAACTCGTCGTCGGATTCAATTATAACTCCTCGAAACACTTTAATTTTACTTTGGCATTTTTGCAGTATGTAGGGTGCGCAACGCGCGCCATTTTTTACTATTTTCCGGGCCTGGCCACGGTAAATTGGAGACGTTGGCCACGCCTTGCGGGCGGGGCTGCTCCGCCCCTCGCCTTGAGTCATCAGGACTGCGACCTTCTCTTTCCAGTCCAGCTTCCCACTTTGGCGACCGTCACGTCGCTTTTCAACAACTTGCCCCTAATGAAGTCCTTCCAGGTGGTCAGTCCCATGAATGGTTTGTCGCTGTCCCGCTCGCCAGTATACAATCTCGGCGGCGGTCCGCGCGGTGACGGCGAAGTGAAGCCGGTTTTGAACGATCCGGTAGAAACGTTTGGTCTCCTCGCTGTTGCTTTGGTAGTCGCGGCGGCATTGTTCAAAAACATCGGCGGCCTTTTGGCGGGGCCTGCGTTAACTTGCCATAATTTTATTAAATTTTTCAGGTAGTTCGTCAAAGCCGTCCTGACCGAGGACGCGTTCGTTCTTGAGCATCTGGCCGCTGATGACGAAGCCTTTGACAATGTATTCCCGCGGCTTCGCTTTATTCCATCACCGCGCCGGGGAACCGAACCGGTTTGACTCTCCTTGGCAATTTTCCATAATAAGGTTAAGTTAGTAGGTAGAGAGGGCGACAGGATGGGGTTTCTTTTTGTAAGTTAAATCGCCGGGTCGCCTCTCCCTCCCCCCTCATCCCCCCAAGAGTGGGGAAGAGGATAAGGGGCGCCGGACGGTTCCCGTGTTTTTTCAAGGTCGGCGGGCTGAACCGGCCCTGCCGAAGCGCGCCGAATTCGCCGGCCGGCTTTTTTTTGACAGGTAAAATGCCCCGACATTTCAAAACCTTTACCAGGCGTCGGCAAGAGGGTTTACCTAACTGAACTGCTCGAATGCGGGGATTCCAGGGGGCGTGTAAACCGATGCCCGGCGGGACCGATAAGGCCTGGCCGGTGGACGAGGGAAGGTGTGGCGAGGGCCGGCCCCGCAGCCCCGATGAAGTTCGGCCCCAGGTCCCGAAACATCCGGCGAGGCCTTAATGCAACCTGTCGGCCCAGGCGTCATCGCCGGAGGAAATTTTCAACCGACGGTCGGACAAGTAATCCCTGAAGGGAGGAACTCCCGGATGACCGGGTCGCCGGATCGACTTGTTGACTTCCTGAATTCAGCCGGGAGATTTTGGGGGGGGATATTCATGGATTGGCGACTCCATTGCCGCCCGCCGCAACCGCTGAAAAAGGTTTTTTATGTTTTCACTGGACATTAGAACAATTGTATTCAGCAATTTGCTGACGGCCATTGTCGGCATCCTGGTCCTCCTGTTGTTATGGCGCCAAAGCCGTGGACGGTTTCGGGGGATGGGGTTGTGGGTGTTCGATTTCATCTTTCAAACAATTGCCTTATTTTTGATTGTGTTACGAGGGAGCATTCCGGACTGGACCTCCATTGTCCTTTCCAATACGCTGGTGATCGCGGGCGCCATACTGGGATATATTGGGCTGGAACGCTTTGTGGGAAGAACGAGCCGGCAAATTCACAATTTTGCCTTTCTGGCGGTCTTTGCCGGCGTTCACGCCTATTTTTTACTGGTCCAACCCAACATAGCGGCGAGAACGCTTAATCTCTCCGTTGGGTTGCTGATCATCTGCCTTCAGTGCGCGTGGCTGCTGCTTCGCGGGGTCGAATCCGGGATGCGCCCCCTGACCCGCGGGGTCGGGGGCGTCTTTGTGGTCTATTGCCTGGTCAGCGTCATTAGGATTATTAGATTTTTCGTTGGACCGGATTTGTCTCCGGTGTACTTTCAGTCAGGCGTGTTTGAATCCATAATGCTTGTTTGTTATCAGCTTTTATTTATTATTCTTGCCTACAGCCTCATATTGATGGTTAACAAGCGCCTGCACCTCGAAATCAAGACCCAGGAAATGAAATTTTCCAAGGCCTTTCATTCTTCTTCCTATGCCATCACTTTGACCCGACTTTTGGACGGCCAGATCGAGGAAGTCAACGAAGCCTTTTTAAAGATAACCGGCTATCGATTGGACGAAGTAATTGGAGCGACGACTATTGATCTTAATCTCTGGAAACTGACGGAAGATCGAGTTTTTGTGCTCACCGAGCTGTCTCGGCGGGGCAGGGTCGACCAGCGCGAATTCCAGTTCCGGACGAAGGGCGATGAAGTCGTCACGGGACTCTTTTCGGCTGAAATTATTCTGATATACGGACAGAAATACGTGCTTTCCAGCATCAGTGACGTTACCGACCGCAAGCGAGCCGAGGAAGAAAGGGAACGGCTTATTGTTGAACTGAAAAATGCCTTGGCCGAAGTTAAAACATTGCGCGGCTTTATTCCAATTTGCGCCGGTTGCAAGAAAATACGCGACGACGAGGGATACTGGCAACAAGTTGAAAAATATGTCCAAGATCGCTCCGAGGCTCAGTTCAGCCACGGCATCTGCCCGGATTGCATGAGGGCGCTTTATCCCGACATTGCCGAGGAGATATTGGATGGTGACGATAAAAGGTTTTGAATTCGAGCGGTTATCGCGCGCCTCTTGGATTCGCCGCCGGGCCGGCCGACGTGCTCAAGACCGGGGCCGACGACAGATTTCTATATTTTGTATGATTCTTTAACCGGCGTCGCGCCGGGCCAAGCAATTCCAAACGCCCCGGACCTCTTCGGGCGGGCATGGACGCCCGCCCTTGGCGCCCTCGAAACAGGACGTTTCGGGGCGTGAAACCGCCGCCAGGCGGGTTCTCCGGAAAAAGAGCCGGGGGTTGTCAGGGGCGCCGGCTCCGGCGCCCCTGACCCTGGGACGGGAAGGAGTCTCTCGAAGCCAAACCCCTGCCGCGCGTGGGGCGGAGCAGCCCCGCCCACCCGGCGCCGGCGACGTCGTGCCGGCGTTCCCGGTAGTCCCGGATTTAAGTTCAGACCCCCACTGCCGTTCCAGTCAATGGAAAGGTGGGGGGCTTTTTTTTCCGGCGGGTTCCCACGCTCCAGGGGTGGTGAAGGATGGGGAGTAGGCAAGGTGGTTGAAAAGCTGTCAGCGGCCGGTTGAAAATGTAAAAACAATGAGTAAGGCTGGTTCCCAAGCTCTAGCTTGGGAACCTCGGCCAGGGAAGCTCCAGCTTCCTCACTCTAGGAATGTAGCGCCCCCGCCCCCGCCCATAATCGGCTGTCAGGGGATAGACCTTGCCTGGCGAGCCTTCAGGCCTGGGTTCAACGAGACGGATGAAATTTCAAACCGACTAATATTGATACCTTCACCGCCGCGCTAGGACTACGGAATGGAAACGCCGCGTTGATTCCCCGTGGTTGCTTGCCGGATAAAGTGGGGAAGCTAGATCTTCCCCTTCTCGGGTTCCCAAGCTAGAGCTTGGGAACCAGCGAATATTGGATGTCTCTGTAAAAAGTCTCCCCCCATGAATGGGTGGAGAGGGAGAATAATCGCCCCGGGCTTGTTCCTGTTATTTTGAAAGTTGGTGGGGTGCGCCACGCGCGCCATCTTTTACTTATCATGGGCCATGAAAAAGCCTTTGTTTCCCCCTCGGCCAGCCTGGTCGAACTGGGATAGTCCGCCGACAAAACCCCGGCGGCGCGGCGGCGGGACGCTTTAGGACCCACGTTTAGGGTGAGGCGACATCGGAGAGAGCAGGGCCCGGTAAGCCGCCTAGTCCCGCTCCCCGGGTGGTTCATTGAGTTTAATTCCATTATTTATGAAATCGGTCATGAACTCCTGTACATCCGCAAAGGTGTATTTATCATCAAGCTTGAGGCGCAACGACATTATTTCAATTATGCCGGTCAAGGCGTATGCTAAAAGGTCCGGGTCCAGCTTCCGACACAGACCCCTGGCGATAGCGTCCTGCAACTCCTTGCTCACCGGACGGGTCAATTCCTTGTAGGCCTGCCTGACCCGGCCCTGCGGCCACTGGTCCTCGCCGGCCATTTCGGCTCGAAGCTGATGAAGGATTTCATTATATTTCGAATAATTTCGATAGAAAACCTCGCCGCGAATCACGAGCCTTCGATACGGATCGTCTTCCGCCTTCAATTGCTGGGCCGCCTCGCCGACGATTGAGCGGAATATCTCGTCGATGGCTTCCACGAACAGGTCGCGCTTGTTCCGGAAATAGGTATAAAAGGTCCCGGTGGAAATGCCCAGGGAACGGGTGATGTCCTGGACTTTTGTTTCATGGTAACCCTTCCTGGAAAAACAATCTATTCCCGCCCGGATAATTTCGCGACGCTTCTTGTCCTTGGCTTTATTGGTGTTCGCGGTGGCCCGAACATCCCATTCGGGCGCGCGACGCCGGGGTGGTTCTTCTTGGCCTTCTTCCCGATGCTGGAGCTGTTTCCTGAGAAATTCCAAGGGAACGCGGCCTCCGGCCTTGAGCTTTTTCAATTCCCCGAGGCGTCGGAGGTGACTGTCGTCGTAGTAGGCCATGGTCCGACCGGATTTGAACGGCGGATGGAGCAGCCCCCGGCGCAGATAGAAATGGATGGTGGTTCTGGGGACGCCCGACCGTTCGACGAGTTCGCTGATTCGCATGTAATCCCTGGACATGGCCATCTCTCCCAACTATGGACTATAACTCTATAGACTTTCGAGTCATCACGCGCGCTATTTTGGCTATATTGGCCGACTGTCGTTCACTTGATAAAAATAATCGGATAAAATTAAGTTGTTACCAAGGTTCAGCGGTTTTAGCCCCGGGTCGCCCCCGGTGATTGACAGGCGGCCGGCAAGTGGACTATGTAGAAAACGACACGTCATTATGACTATTTCAATACCATCGTCCCCCGCTGTCGTCAAGTCCGCGGCGGGGGCGCGTGGATGAATGCGCCCTACCGGGGACGAATTTTTTTCGGCCGCTGGCTGGGTCCGTCTTCCAGCGACACGACTAGCGAAAGGAGACCTCATGAGCAAGGGCAAGCTGGCTATCGTCGGTTTTGGCGAGGTTCCCACCGGAATCTACCCGGAACGATCCCAATGGGACATCATCTATGACACTTGCATCCAGGCGGTTCGGGAATCCGGGCTGGATAAGAACGACATCGAGGCCGTGGTCACGGTGGCGCCCCAGGCCCAGGAACGGTTGTCGGCCGAAATTTCCTTCGGCAAGCTGCCCGAGGAACTGGGGCTTCGCGGCTGCAAGGACGTTTGCATCTGCAACGCCGGCGGCGCTTCGACCTCCAATTGCCTGCGCCTGGCCGAGCATATGATCGGCGCGGGCCTGGCCAAGGCGGTGCTGATCCCTCACGTCACGGTCCATTCCACCATCCCCCTGCCGGACCTGATCAACTTTTTCGCCAAGGCCGGCATGGACCTGCAGTGGGAGTATCCCTTCGGCACGACCTATAACGGCGTCATCGCCATGATGACGAGGCGCTACAGGCACGAATCCGGGGCCTCGGCCGAGGACATGGCCGCCGTCATGGTTTCCATGCGCAAATGGGCGGCCCTGGACCCCAATTCCATGTTTTACGGCAAGCAGGCCCCGTCGGTGGAAAAAATCATGGCCTCGCCCATGGTGGCCGATCCCCTGCGCCGGCGGGAAGGCAACATGCTGGCCGACGGCGGGGCGGCCCTGGTGGTCACTTCGGCCGAACTGGCGCCCAAGGTCACGGCCACGCCGGTCTACAAGCTGGGCGAGGGCGCGGCCTTCTTTTCCGCCTGCCCGGTTTTGCGGGACGGGGAGCAGGTGATCAAGGGGATGCGCGAGTCCGGCGAGCAAGCCCTGGCCGAGGCCGGGGTCCGGAAAGAGGACATCGACATCTGGAACATCTACCTGGCCTATCCCGTGGGACATCCCATCATGATGGAAGCCATGGGCCTTTGCGAACCCGGGCAGGGGTGCCGGCCCTTCGTGGAAGGGCGCACCTGGCCCGGCGGCGACCTGCCCTGGTCGACCATCGGCGACGCCCTGGGCCGGGGTCATACCGGGTCCGGCGTCAGCATGGCCACCTACGTCGAGACCGCCCGCCAACTCATGGGCAAGGCCGGCGCCCGCCAGGCGCCCGGCGCCGAATTCGTCTTTCAGAACACGTCCGGCGGATCGGGCATGAATAATATCGCCACCGTCTGGGGGAGGGAACTGTCATGAGCCAGGCCTATACCAAGCCAATTCCGGTGACGCAGCCCTGGAGCGAGGAATTCTGGCGGGCCACGAAAGAGCGCCGGCTTCTGATTCAGCAATGCCGGTCGTGCCACAGCCTCATTTTTTACCCCCGCAAATATTGCCCGGAATGCTGGTCCAGGGACCTGGGCTGGCAAGAGGCTTCCGGAAAGGCCAAGGTCCACACCTTCGCCGTCATGCGGGACATGGTCGAGCCCCAGTTCATGCCGGACCTGCCCTACGTCCTGGCCATGGTGGACCTGGAGGAAGGGGTGCGGATGATGACCCGCATCGTCGCCTGCGATCCCGACGCGGTGGAAATCGGGCTGGACGTCGAGGTCGTTTTCGAGGACGTTTCCGACCGGTGCGCCCTACCCATGTTCCGTCCCGCGAATCCCGCTCTCCGAACCACGGCGCCCGAGGCGGAAACCCGGGAAGAGGACGAGCCGACCGGCTTGTTCCTGAACCCCGGGGACTACCGGACCATCCGGTACGAGGTCGACGGGTCCAACGGATCGGTCTGCCGCATCACCCTGAACCGGCCCGAAAAACACAACGCCATCAACCAACGGATGGCCCATGAGCTGCGGGATTCCTTCCGCCGGGTCCGGGAGGACCGGAACGTGGGCGTGGTGGTCCTCGCCGGCGCCGGGGAGCGATCCTTTTGCACCGGCGGCGACCTGGACGTGTTCCCGTCCCTGGCCGAGCACCAGAAGGGCCTGAACTGGCTGGCCCATGAAGGCCTGGATGTGCAGAAGGCCATCACCGAGTGCGAGAAGGTGGTGATCGCCCGCATTGAGGGGAACTGCCTGGCGGGCGGGCTCGAGCTGGCCCTGTGCTGCGACCTGGTTTACGCCAGGGAGTCGGCCCGGTTCGGTCTGACCGAAATCGGCATGGGCATCCTGCCCGGATGGGGCGGCACGGCCCGCATCGTCCGGAGCATGCCGGTCTTCCGGGCCCGGGAACTGGTCTACAGCGGCCGAAAAGACTACACGTCCCGGGAAATGTTCGAGATGGGCTTTCTGACCCGGGTCTTTCCGGACGCCGAGTTCGATTCGGCCTTCGAGAAGATTGTGTCCCGGATCGCCGCCAAGAAACCGATCGCCCTGCGCATGGGCAAGGAAGTCATGGGCCGGTCCGCCGAGGGCGGCGGCATCGACGCGGCCCTGGCCTTGGAACGCAACGGCATCCAGTGGCTGACCCACGCCCCGGACATCCGACGGATCATGGAGTCATTTGTCCAGGACGTGAAAGGCCGATGAAGGAGTAAACCCATGGATTTCACTTTCACCGATGAACAGGAAATGCTGCGCGCCGCCATTGGGAAGTTTTGCGAAAAGGAACTCACGCGCGAAAAGGTCCGGTGGATGGACGACAATTGCGACTTTCCGCCCGACGAAATCTGGGACGGCCTGGCGGACCTCGGTTTTTTCGGGCTGGGGATTCCGGAGGCCCACGGCGGCCTGGGGCTGGGGCACATCGAGGGGATGATCGTCACCGAGGAATTGGCCACGGCCTCGGCGGGCGTGGCCCTGGCCGTGGGCGCGACCATGGGCTTCGGGGCCGTGCCGATTATTCACCTGGGCACCGAGGAACAAAAAAAGCGGCACCTGCCCCGTATTGCCGCCGGCCGTGAAAAATGGGCCATGGCCCTGACCGAACCGGCCGGGGGCACGGACATCCTGGGCGCCATTGCCACCCGGGCGGTGGACCAGGGTGATCATTGGCTCATTAACGGCCGCAAGATGTTCATCTCCGTGGCCCATGCGGCCGATTACATAATGACCGCGGCCATCACCAACCCGGAAGCCAAGCGCTCGCGGGGGCTGAGCTTGTTCATCGTGCCGCGGAACACCCCGGGCCTCGAAACGCGCCTTATCCCGAAACTGGGCTGCCACGTGGCCGGGGTCAACGAAGTCTATTACGACGATGTGCGCATCCCCAAGGAGAGTGTTTTAGGAACCCTGAACAACGGCTGGTACGAGCTGCTGATGGTGCTCAACCCGGAACGGGTCGGCACGGCCATGCTGTCCCTGGGCGTGGCTAAAGCCGCCTTCCGGGACGCCTTTGAATACGCCCAAAAAAGGGAGGCCTTTGGCGGGCCGATCTCCCGGTTCCAGAGTCTCCAGCACTACCTGGCCGACATCGCCATCGAAATCGAACACGCCCGCAACCTGATCTACAAGTGCGCCTGGCTGGCGGACGCGGGCAAACCGATGCACATCGAAGCCTGCATGGCCAAAATCGTGGCCGCCCGGGCCAGCGAGAAAGCCGCTGTCTGGGGCATGGAGATACTGGGCGGCTACGGGTACGCCATGGAATACGACATGCAGAGGTATTTTCGTGATTACAAGCAGATGGTCTTTTCGCCCATCTCCGACGAGATGGCCAAAAACATGATCATGCAGTTCATGGGGTATCCCCGGAGCTGGTAGCAGGAGGAACACATGTATACCCTGGGCGACATTCCCAGAAAGGCGGCGATTCTATACCCGGACCATGAGGCGATTGTGTTCGAAGGGGTCCGGCTCACCTACCGTCAACTGAACAACCGGGTCAATCGCCTGGCCAACGCCTTGATCGGTTTGGGGATCGGTCCGGAAGACCGACTGTCCGTTTTGGCCGAGAACACCCACAAGTACCTGGAAATCTATTTCGCCGCCGGCAAGCTGGGGATCAGCGTGACCCCGTTGAACTTTCGCCTGGCCGACCAGGAGATTGTCCATATCGTCAACGACGCGGAAGCCGCCTTCTTGTTCGCCGGCGACGGTTACGAGGAACGGGCGTGGGGAATGAAGGATCGGTTGCCGAATATCAAGCGCTGGATCAGCCTGGACAACCCGGTCAAGGGGTTTGAAGGGTACGAGGACCTTCTGGGCGGCGCCTTGGACCGGGAACCCGGCCGGGACGCCTCCCCGGAGGACCTGGCCGTCCTGATGTACACGGGAGGCACCACCGGCCTTCCCAAGGGGGTCATGCTGTCCCACCGCGCCATCATGAACGGAACGGTTTCCGCGGCCCTGGGATTCGCCTTTTCCCGCAAGGACGCCACCTGTTTCGTCCTGCCCCTTTTCCATGTCTCGTTCTGGCCGGCCCTGGCGGTCCTCCTGGTGGGAGGCAAGGTGGTCATCAACCGCCGTCCGGATTTGAACGGCATCCTGAAATTGATACAGGATGAAAAATGCACCCACATCAACGCCGTGCCCACGTTGTACGGCTGGCTTCTGCAGTTCGCCGACGTGGACGCCTATGATCTTTCCAGTCTCCGGTCCATATCCTACGCCGGAAGCCCCTTCCCGCCGGACCTCCTCAAGCGGTGCATCAAGAAGTTCGGCCTACTTTTCGAACAAATCTACGCCATGACGGAGTGCATGGGCGGCACGTTTCTTTTGCCGGAGGACCACGTGTTGGAAGGCGAGAGGTCCAGGCTTCTGGCCAGCGCGGGCAGACCGTCCCTATCCGTCGACTTGGCGGTGCTTGACGACGATGACCGGCCGCTCGGCGCCGGAGAAATCGGCGAAATCGCCCTGCGGGGCGGATGCCTGATGACCGGGTACTGGAAAAACCCCGAACTTACCGCCCGAACCCTCCGGGGCGGCTGGCACCACACGGGCGACATGGGCTGCCTGGACGAGGACGGCTACCTGTTCCTGGTGGACCGCAAGGCCGACATGATCGTGACCGGCGGCGAAAACGTCTACCCCAAGGAAACGGAAGACGCCCTGTACGAACACCCAGCGGTGGCCATGGCCGCGGTGGTTTCCGCCCCGGACGAAAAATGGGGCGAACGGGTCCAGGCGGTGGTAACGCTCAAGGCCGGCCAAGCGGTTGCGGAAGAGGAACTCATCGCCCACTGCAAGGCCCGGTTGGCGGGGTACAAGTGCCCCAAGTCCGTGGCTTTCTGGGACCGGATACCCACCACCGCCGTAGGCAAGATTCTGCGCAAGGACGTCAAGAAGGCCTTCTGGGAAGGTCATGGACGAAGCGTCGGCTAAAGGAGGCCCCGATGACATCATTTAAAAAAGACGATTTTTTCAAGATCGACTGCGAGCCGCACCTGATCGGCGACATGGACCGGGTCAATCACTTTCCCGGCGTCCAGATGTGGTGGCGGGCCATCGAGAACATCTCGCGGCCCCTGACCTTGGGCCTGCCCCCCGAAGCCTTCGAGGGAGTGGAGGAATGGGAACTCGCCAAAACGTCGGACCCGGCCTCCCTTTTGCGGGCCATGGACAAATACGGCGTGGACGTGGCCTGCCTGCTGCCTGAATCCATGATGGACACCACCGGGTACACCACCCGCTGGTGCTGCAACCGGGAAATGGCCGAGGTGGTCGAGTCCAACCCCAACCGGTTCATGTACCAACCCAACGTTTCCCCCATAAAGCACAAGGGCGTCAAGAACACGATCTGGGAGCTGGAATACTGGGTCAAGGAAAAGGGCGTCAGGATATTCAAGTTCTACCCGCCCGAGGACGCCTACATCAATGACCCGGACCTCTGGCCATTTTACGAAAAGGCCGAGGCGCTTGGCATAGTATTGGACATCCATACCGGGTTCTGCTGGGTCCCCCCGGGCAAGAGCAAGCACGCCCTGCCCCTGCTGATCGACGACGTGGCCCGGGATTTTCCCGACCTCAAGATCGTGGCCTTTCACATGGGCTACCCCTACTGCGACGACCTGAACATGATCGCCATGGGACACCCCAACGTCTATCCCAGCCTGAGCCTGCTGATTCCCTGGGCCCTCTGCGCGCCCCGCAAGTTCGCCCGCATCCTGGGCGAGGCCCTGCGCTGGGTCGGCCCGGACAAGATCATCTGGGGCACGGACTACGCGGGCTTTGGGGCCCAGGTCCGGATGGCCGTCCAGGGTCTGAGGGAATTTCAGATTCCCGAGGACATGCAGCGGGACTATGGCTATCCCGCCCTGGCCGACGAGGACCGCCGCAAGATTTTCGGCGGCAACCTGGCCCGGCTGTTGAACATCGAAACCACGCGCCGCGTTTCCTGAAACGCCACGGAGACCCCCATGACCCAAATGAATAAACAGGACCCGTCCGACGTCCCTAGCTTTGAAAACTTGCTCGGCCCCATCAAGCTCGGCCCGGTGGACCTTAGGAACCGGATATCCCTGGCCCCGATGAACGAGACCATGTCGGGCGGCAACGGGTACGCCACCGAACAGATGCTGGCCTATTTCGCCGCCCGGGCCAAGGGCGGGGCCGCCCTGGTCTCCACCGGCGCCATAATGGGCACTCGACTGGCGGCGGAATTCGTCTGGCAGCGAAATCTGTACTGTTTCGACTACAGCCATCTTCAAGGATTGAACCTGCTGACCGACCGCATCCATTATTTCGGCGCCAAGGCCGCGGCCCAGATGACCATCGGCTTCGGCCGCCAGGGACATTCCTACGACCACCGCAAGTTGGCCCCGGCCCCGACGGGAGGCCTGCCGTACGAGGCGTCGGTCGAGAAGTCGATCAAGCAATTGCCGGACCTGATATCCCTCGAACATACCCGGGCCGGCCTGGTGGGGCAGATGACGAGGGAGATGTCCCGGGATGAAATCCGGGCGGAACAAAGGGAGTTCGCCCAGAGCTGTCAACTGGCGGTCGCGGCGGGATTCGACGTAATCGAGATTCACGCCCCCCACGGTTACCTCGAGCATGAGTTTCTCTCGCCCCTGTCCAACAAGCGGACCGATCTGTACGGCGGGGAATGGCGCAACCGCAAACGGTTCCTGATGGAGGTCATGGAGCAGATACGCTACGCTTGCCCCGGCGTGGCCGTGGGGGTTCGGATCAGCGCCGAGGAACACATGCGGGGAGGCTTGACCGAGGAAGAGATGATCGACGCGACCCAGGACCTTCAGGCCCGGGGCGCCGACTATATCAGCCTCTCGGACGGCGCCGGTTATGAGGAATCGGGCCACCTGATCACCGACATGGATCGCGCCCGCCATATCCCGGAGCACGGGCAAGCCTTCAAAAAAGCGCTGAAAATACCCGTATTCGTGGCTTCCCAGCACGATCCGGTCAAAGCGGACCGGGATGTCGGGGACGGGATGTTCGACGTGCAGGCCCTGGGGCGGCAGCTTCTCTGCGACCCCGAGTATCCCAACAAGCTTGCCCAGGGGAGGGCGCGGGAGATCGTTCGTTGTTCGCGCTGCAATACCTGCGTGATCCGTTGCGCATCGGGCCTCACCCCGGCCTGTCCCCAAAATACGCGGCTCGGCCGGGAATATACCTTTGACGAGTACCGTATCGGAACCTGGCAGCCCCACGAATCCCTGCTTCCCGAAGGCATGATGCGGGCGCCCATGCCCTGCCTGGACCGCCCCTGGTGGAAGCCTGAACTTGGCTATGTGGAAAAATCATGGCGACCGCTTCAGGGCCGGACCAAGCGCTAGAAAACGCCGGCCGGAGATCGCCTCCTGTCCCTCGAACGGAACAAGGAACAGGCGCGCCGGAGCTTCCAGGAAGCCCAAGGCAAGCGAGCGCCTGGCCAAAAGGGGTTGGCAAGCGACATAATAATACGACCACTTCCTCCCGCGGGTAAGATTCCCCGCGGCTTGCCGCGGGGAGCTTCAATCACGGCCAGGCCCTCCAGGGGGCCGGGATCGGGGTTGATCGGGAACGCGCCATATTGGAGTAAGCCTTGAAACAATCATTCCGGAAAATACGGCGGCCCTGGGTCGCCCTGGCGTTCGTCCTTGTGGCCGCGGTGGCCATACTGTCCTGGCCCCGTCTGGTGGATTTGGCCATCCAGTTCCAGGCGCGGGCCATCGCCGGGCGGCTCCAAACCAATCTGCTCGAGGACGGGAAACTGCATGTGATCGTGGTCGGTTCCGGATCGCCCGCCGTTGATCCCCATCGCGTCCAGGCCTGCGTGGCCGTCATGGCCGGCGGCGACTTTTTGCTGTTTGACGTCGGCGGCGCCTCCGCTTATCGCCTCGACCTTTTGGGACTGCCCGCTCAAGACCTGACTGCGGTGTTTTTCACCCACCTCCATTCGGACCACATCGCCGATCTGCCCCTGGCGGCCAATCTTGGTTGGCGGCACGGCCGCAAACATCACTTGAACGTCTTCGGCCCGGTCGGGACAAAAGCCGTGGTGGACGGATTCAACCAGGCCCACCACCCGGATATTGTTTTTCGCTCTAAAAATACGAACGCCTTCACCGCCCCCTTGGCGCGAGCTCTTCCGGTTGGCCATGACGTCCCCACTCCCGGGGAAACGGAAAGCCTGGCGGTGTATGAAGGACCAAGCGGCTTGCGGGTCCACGCCTTTTTGGTGGACCACCGTCCGGTCGAGCCCGCTTTCGGGTATCGGATCGAATATCGGGGGCGAGTTATCGTCATCAGCGGCGATACCCGCCGCTGCGAAAACGTGGCCCGGCAGGCCCGACGGGCCGATGTTCTTATTCACGAAGCCTATAACAAAAAGCTCGTGGACCGGATGTTGGAGCTTACCTCCGACCAAGGGTCCGGCGCGGCCCACGAAAATTTGTTGGCCGCCGAGGCCCGTCAGGTGCGGCGCTACCACACCGACCCGGTCGAAGCCGCTGGGATCGCCGCCGAGGCCGGCGTCCACACCCTGGTTTTCACGCATATCATTCCGCCCTTGGGGAATCGGATCGTCAGGCGGCTCGTGACCAAACCATTTTTCATGGCGGGCGTAAAAGACGTGTTTACCGGTGAAGTGCTCATTGCCGAGGACGGAACCCATCTGACCTTGGACCCGAAATAGGGGAAGACAGGAGCGAACATGAACCTATTGGACGGAAAAACCGCCCTGGTTACCGGCGCCTCCCGCGGGCTGGAATGCTTAAAGAGACATCCAAAATAATGCCAAGACAAGGGCGCCAATCGTCAAACACAGATATTCGGCCTTCACAAGCCTAACGGCCGGTCATATTCGGCTTGGCTGAAAATGACCGGCAATATTTTGGTAATTACTTCCTGAATAGCCCCCTTATAAAAAAAGAGAGTTACCGCCGAGGATCGGGAGTCTCTTTACTCCGAGGGAGCCGTCAGCGTCTGCCAGATGTCTTCCACGTCGAGTGGATTGAGAATGCGGACGCCTCGGACGTTGAACGGCCGCTCGCCGTTGTAGAGGACCGCGCCGGGCAGGACGCGCTTGACGCCCAGCGTCTGGAACCATTCGAGTTGTTTGACGAAACCCGTGGAAAAGGTCGCGGCTGACTTGATCTCAACCGGCGTAAGCACGCCCTTTTCCCTGATGAGCAGATCGATTTCGTTGCCGCGGGAGTCCCGGAAGAAATAGACCTCCGGCCTGATCCCACGGTTTAAGGCGCTTTTCACGATGTCGGCGATGACGAGATTCTCGTAGAGGTTTCCCCGCAAAGGGTCGCGGGAAGCCGGCTCCGCCGTGTGGATGCCGAGCAGAAAGGCGGCGAGTCCGACGTCGGTGAAATAGATTTTGGACGACTTTATCACCCGCTTTTGAATGTTCTCGAAAAAGGGGGGCAGCTCGAACACCACATAGGACGCCTTCAGAACGGAGAGCCAATTTCTGATCGTCGTGGCGGAAGCGCCTAGGTCGTTGCCCAGCGAGGCGAGATTGACAATCTGTCCCACCCGGCCGGCCAGTAGAGTCAGAAATTTTTGAAACAGCGACAGATCGCGTAACTGAATCAAGGCGCGGACATCCCGCTCGACGTAGGTCTGCAGGTAGCCGTTGAAAAATCGGCGGGGTTCCAAGCCCTCTTCGTGGAGCCTGGGGAAAAAACCGCGACGGATCAAGTCGAAGGGGTCGCGGGCCGAATTGTAACGACGGCTTTCACGAAGGGAAAACGGCCACAGGGTGAGCATGGCCGTCCGGCCCGCCAATGACTGACTGATCGCCTCGTGGAGTTGCGGCTGATGGCTGCCGGTCAGGATGAACCGCCCGCGTTTCCCGGGCTGGTCGACCAGGCCTTGGATATAGGAAAGCAGAACCGGAAGCCGTTGGACCTCGTCCAGGACGCCGCCGCCTTCCACCCGCGCGAGGAAGCCCCGCGGATCGGCCTCGGCCGCCATGCGGACATCCGGGTCTTCCAGGGAAAAATACGGCCTATCCGGGAAAGTCATCCGGGTCAGGGTGGTCTTTCCCGATTGGCGCGGCCCGAGGATGGTCGCCACGGGATACTCAGCGGCGGAGCGCACCAGTTCTTCGGTGAGGTCTCGAGTGATCATGCCTGATGGTACGGCATGCTTGTGTAAAAAACAAGTCAAACTTCTGATTTGCACATATGCTGATCGAAACCAAGCCCGACGCGGCCATATCGTCCTTGATGGGAAATAACGACCCTACGGCCGGCCATTATAGGAAAACAGCCGGTCGAAATATTTTGAACCCATGAAATGCCAAGAATTAGAATAAGGCCCGCCGACCGGCGTTCAGCCCCCTCGGCCGCCGTGGGTCCAAAGCGCTGGCCGCAGACCGCATATGTTCCTCTTTTGGCTCGCGTCGTTGGCCCGGTGAATATAATTCGGCATCCATTCTTTCTCGATAACTTATTGTTTTTATTTTTTTTGGCGCCCTCTCGACGCTCCCGGCCGGGCTCATTTTGGGGGGACTACCACAAAAGCCGTGTTCAGCGGGAAACCGGGAGGACGACACACACTGGCGCCTTGCGGGCGGGGCTGCTCCGCCCCCCGCGCGGCCGGGGTTGGGCTTCGAGGGACTCCTTCCCGTCCCAGGGTCAGGGGCGCGCCGGAGCCGGCGCCCCTGACAACCCCCGGCTCTTTTTCCGGAGAACCCGCCCGGGGGGGCGGTTTCACGCCCCGAAACGTCCTGTTTCGAGGGCGGAAAGGACGGGCCTGGACGCCCGCCCGAAGAGGTTCGGGGCGCTTGGAATTGCTTGGCCGAGTACACCTCTACAGGTCAAAAAATAATGTGATCTCCGTAGGTTGGGTTGAGCCGTAGGCGAAACCCAACATTTTGGCTGGCTCCGTTAGCCCGGTGGATATTATTACGACATCCATTTGATATAAAAAGGAAGAGGGCGGGCGAAGGGCGCGACGGCGTTGGCGGGGCCATAAAAAAGCCGGGCTAAAGAAACCCGGCCTTGCGTCCAAAAATTGTTTGGCGTCCCCCAGGGGATTTCCTTCACTACGCTCGGGATAAATTCACCCCCGTCGCGGGCGTGAAAGGGCGTCAGAATGCGCACTCTGCCTGATTTTACAATCACTTACGAACAAGGAAATCCGGTGAAATCCGCCCATATCCGGATACGTTCACCCACTCTGCCATTCCACTGGTTACCGGCATTCCAGTAGTTTTCGAAAATATCGAAAATCTCTGCCATGATGTCGCGGTTGAGCTCTCGTCTGGTCCTGGACATCACTTCGGCCAGGTAATACTCGCAGGCCTGGCAGACCTGGACCCTTTTCAGGTGATTGGCAGATCGCGAAGCTTTTCCAGCTCCTTGTCCAGCCTTTCCGGCATCCAGGTTTTGATTTTGACTTCTTTCCCAAAATCCACGTGGAGGTTGAAGGGGTAGCCTTGAGGGTTTCGATGCTCAGCCGTAGAGGGCGCCTTTGGGGATGCGAAGGATAACCTGATTTTTCAAGTGAGATATTGAAAAGATGGGTGTCCGGGCGTCCGCACAGGTCGCCCGAGTTGGAAAGGATGAAGGGAACAAGGAAATCCGATATCCTTGCCGGTTTTTCTGCCCCCTGGCCTGGTTTTATATTAAGATGAGGTAGGGGGAAGTCCAAAGTTGGACTCCAAACCCAATCGACCACCGGCAACTTAAGGTTTTATCTATAAAAAAAATCTTCGATCTTTGTACACCGCGAGAAGATGTCCTTCAGGGCCGCATCAGGGATGAGGAATTTGCGGCCGACCTGGCCAAAGTCATCAGTAACAAAGCGACCAGGGAGTATGCCGACCCATCCGTCTTTTTCAAATACACCTACCCGACCCGTGGACTTCGGGCCTTGTTGGAAACCGTATGCCGAAGATTGAGCGGCGTCGGCGGTGAACTCAATTCCGTCATCCGGTTGGATACACAGTACGGCGGCGGCAAGACCCATGCCTTGATCGCTCTTATTCATGCCGTGGGCGGTTTACTGGGCGTCGTCAACCCGGACGAATTTGTCCATCCTGCCTTTATTCCACGGGGCAAGGTCCGAGTAGCGGCCCTGGACGGCGAGAATGCCGACCCGGCGAACGGTCTCAAGCTGGAACAAGGTCTTTTCGCCCATAGTCTATGGGGTCAGATGGCCTACCAGCTAGCCGGCCGAGAGGGTTTTGAGCGCCTCCGCCAAAGCGATGAGCATCACGTCGCACCCGGCGGGGAGACTATCTCCGAATTATTCGGGAATGAACCGACCTTGATCCTCATGGATGAAGTGTCGGTCTATCTCCGGAAAGTAGTGCGCGTTTTTCCCGACGCCGCCAACCAATTTACCGCCTTCATGCACGCCCTCATCAAGGCGGTCAGTTCGACTCCCAAAGCGGCGCTGGTCTGCACTCTGGCCTTGGGCGCGGACCATTCCCAGGCGTCCGATGCCTATCATGCCGAACACCAAATTGCGGTCGCGGCCTTTAAAGAAGCCGAGAGCGTCATTGCCAGGACGCTGCTTCAAATCGACCCAACCGAAGAGGACGAAACCATCGACGTATTGCGCCGCCGTTTGTTCGAGTCGGTCGATCTGGCCGAAGCGCGGGACGTAATGAGCCGCTATTTCGCCCTGTGGGACCGCAATCGGGATTCCCTTGCGGCTGACGCCTTCAGCCCGGACCTGCGCGAACAATTTAAAAAAGGGTATCCTTTGCATCCCGAAACCTTGAACGTCATGATCGAAAAGATGAGCAGCCTCTCGACGTTCCAGCGAACGCGCGGTATGCTGCGGCTTCTTGCCCGGACGGTCCAACACCTGTGGGAGGCCAGGCCGGCGGACGCCTACGCCATTCATCCTCACCATATCAATCCCGAGCATCAGGCCATTCGCGGCGAATTTCTGACCAAGCTGAACCAAAGCGCCTATGCCCCGGCATTGACGGCGGATGTCGCCGCCGTTTCCGGCACGGACCCATCCAGCGCCATGCGCCTGGACTTGGAAATGTTCCCCGGCCAGGTCCCGGTGACTAGCTACGTAGCCAGGACGATTTTTATCAACACCATGGCCTTTGGTGAAGCAGCCCAGGGGATAAAACCGGAGCATCTGCGCTATTCCGTTTGTTCGCCCAGTCTTGACCCCGCCCTGGTGGAAACAGCCCGTAAGGCCTTCATCCAAAATTCACTCTATTTAGATGATCGACCGGGCGCGCCTATGCGCTTCCGGGTTGAGCCGAACCTGACTCAAATCATCAACCGGCATATGAAGGAAGTCGATCCGGACGATCTTCGCAACAATCTGAGGGTTAAAATCAAAGATTTGTTCGCCGTGAAAAAAGGCGATTTCGAATTGGTCCCATTCCCTAGCAGTCAATACGATATCCCGGATGATCTTGGCGGCGGGCGACCGTACCTGGTCGTTTTGCATTACGACGCCCTTACCATGTCCGACAGCTTGTCCGCCCTGCCGGCGGAACTGATCCGTTATGCCACGAGAAAAGGAGCCGGTAACGATATCCGCCTCCTTCAGAACAATCTGATTTTTGTGGCGGCTAACGACCGACTGTCCAAGGAAATGAAGCAGGCCATGCGCCGCAAACTGGCTTTGGAGGACATCATCAACGGCCGAACGCTCAGCGACCTGGCCGATTACCAGCAGAGAAAGGTATTGGAGGACGCCGAAAAATCGAAAGCCATGGTCGCCATTGCCATCATGCAATGTTACCGGCACCTGTTTTATCCCAGTTCCTCCCCGGTCGGAACCGGTGAAGCCAAACTCGGCCATACGGTCATCGAATTGCAGAATGCCTCGGATTCTCCTGGTAATGGCCAGCTTCACATCAAGCGGGCGCTTCAGGAACAGAAAAAGCTGCTGGCCGGCGGCGATCAACCCGATTCGCCGGCTTACGTGCGCGACCAGACGCCCCTGAACACCAAGGGCTATATTACCACCAGTGAAATGCGCGGCGAATATCGCAAAGCCCCCAAGCTCTCCATCCTCCTGGACGACGATCCGTTCATAAAATGTATCCGCAATGGCATCGAACAAGGAATTTTCATTTATCGCAAAGGGGACCAGGTCTGGGGCAAGGGCGACCCGGCCCCATCCATTGAACTAACCGAAAATGCCTTCGTACATACCCTGGCTCATGCCAAAACGTCAGGGCTTTGGCCGCGGCCGGAGCCCAAACCCGCCGAACCCGTCAAACCTTCGACAGCCGGTTCAGGCCCTAAAGGCGGCCCATACGGTATCGGCGGCGACCCGTCCGGTTTTGGAGGCGAAGGCCGAACAGAAGCAGCGGACGGCGGAGTAACGCCTTATCTTTCCAGCGTCTCGGCCCAGGGACCGCTGCGCCAAGCCCTGATTGAACTGTTTGAAAAAGCCCGCAAACAGGCCTTCAAAGCCCTCGGAACCATGACCATCCGCCTTTTTGAGCATGCGGGGGCTAAATTCCTGCATCAGGCCTTGGTCGGCTTTAAAGAAGCGGATATCACTCATGAGTTCAACATGGGGATCGAGGCGGACGGCATTGATGCCTTGACCCTGGAGTTTCGTGGCCGGTTGGATAAGGCCAACGTTATTCGTTCCAATATCGAGCCCCTTCTTCGCACGGCCAACAGCCAAACCTATCAGGGCTCTTTTTTCCTGGTGTTCAAGCCCCTTTTGTCCACGGACCAAACCAAGGCGGAAGCGTTTATCAAGATGATGACAAACCAGGGCGGCGCGGAGGCTTTTATCGAAGCCGAAGCCGCCACCGAAAATTAGGATATGACATGCCCAGTAAAGCCTTGAAATTACCGACCGAGGCCGCCGTCGGGGGCGGCCCCGTTTTCGAGCTTCGCGTAAAGGGGCTCGAAGGCGGACAAATTTCCCTCGAAGTCTGGCAAATGCCATCTCTTTCCACCCCGCGCCTGGTCGGGCCTGAAAAAATGGCGACTCTGGAAGGACGCACTCTGGAAATAGTGGAAACGAGGGTCTTGCGTAGCCTCAAGAAGGCCGGTGTGAGCGTGAAGGCGCACCTCAGAGGCGTGATGACCGCCCATACCTTGGATGAGGAAGTCGCCCTAACACTTTCCTTGTTGTTCAAGACCCTGGCCCCCATGCGCAACATTGACCGCATCCGCAAAGTGGCCGAAGGCATCGACGCCATGACGCGGGAAGAAGCTGGTTACTGGCTCGGCATGGCCCTACATCGCCGGAAGCCGCGCCTGGTGCTGGCATCCTTGCGCCTACTCCTGCTTTCCTTTTAAGAAAAAACACGATGAAAACCGAAACAGAAAAAAAACGAACCCGTCGTTTGATCGAGGAATGGCTGCCGATCACCGAGATCGGGATCGAATCCCTTCGGGAGCGAACTCCAATGACCCCTTTCCCTGCACCGAACAGGCTCCATGTCTGGTGGGCGCGCCGGCCTTTGGTAGCCAGCCGGGCGGCAATCATGGGCGCATTGCTTCCCGATGACGCTGACCGTGAAAAGTTCATGCATATGCTGGGTATCCACGGGGACCCATTAGCGGCAAAAATACGAATCGCTCAAGCAACTAAAGAAGGTAAGAGACTTGGTAAGGACGCTTATGGTTACGCAAGAGCCTTTAGCTATTCGCCATCCCTGGAAGACAAAAATTGCTATGGTCCCAAATGTCGGTTGCCCCTTAACTACGAACATGTTTTTCATTTTTAGCCGCCACGACTTTTTGCAATTTGGGATTATTTTTTAGTTTATTTTTTGCCCCCCTGTATTCAAATACCATATAACATATTGCATTAACAAAGATATTTTGATTTTTGATCAAATCCATAATAATTATTTGGGACTTGCAAAATCCGGTCATGTCCCCATTTAGTTGACATATAACCATACTATTTGGCATGATTGCCCTGGATGTATTACTTTTTGACCGGAGGCAATCTATGAGCGAGATAGAGCAATGTTTCTGTCCCAACGAAAAATGCAAGGACTATGGCCT
>JAZDGM010000012.1:0-84750 GCA_043806915.1 Pseudomonadota bacterium
GCCCCGCCGCAAGGCGCCGGCCAACGTCTCCAATTTACCGTGGTCGGGCCCGCAAAACAGTAAAAGATGGTGCGCGTTGCGCACCCTACTTACTCATTTTCATTTGGCCATTTTCCTTACATTTTCAACCGGCCGCTAACAGTAAACCGGTTTTCGAGACTAGGGGGCCCAAAATCCTCGGCGCCCGGAAGGCCGCTCCCGGGGAAAATCCCCCGCCTGGCCGCTCACCTCGGCAAGGAACAGGTCCGGTCGTCGACCAGGGAGGTTTGAGACGCAAGCCTGGACAAACCTCGCCGGAGCGGGCTGGAGCGGCTAGAGTGAAAGTTTTTTTCAGGGCCTGAAAGCTTTTTTCATTTCCATGGTGTTTCCCGCTGTTCCCCGGAAAACGCCAAAACAAAATAAACTTAGTGATACTAACCTGTTTTGAGTCGGTCGCGGCGCCTGGCCCCGGGGTTTGCCGTTGGCGCCTTTGTTGCCTTATTACTCCTTTCACAGCCCGGGCAAAATTGAATGAATTATCAACCCGACATGTTTCCGTCTTGGGATGGAGGAGAACCATGAGAAGCGAACGCAAGGGGAAGGAACAGCTATTTCTGGCGATTTTTTGCGTGTTGACTTTTTTTACCTGGCGCCCGCTGGGTTACGGGGCGTATGGCCCGGTCGATCGAATATTCGGAATCCCCAGTTGGGCCGCCGCGGCCTTTGGACTGGGAGTGCTCCTTTTTATTCTGGAATGGGTATATCTGTTCGGCTCTCGTCTCTCGCTGAGCGACGATGACCTGACGGTGATTCTCTCGGCCTTGAAAGACATTAAATAGCCGGCGTTCAAAAAGGAGAACAAATGTTTCCCTCTCCGCTAGTCGGAATTTCGAGGAGTCAAGCAAGGAGAACAATCAGATGGGTTTTAATTTGAATTTGCCGAAAAAGTTCAACGCGGCCGATTATTTTGTCGATGTAAACATCCGGGAAGGCCGGGCCGCCAAGACCGCGGTCATTTGCGAGGGACGCCACACCACTTACGGCCAGATGCAAAAGGGAATGAACCGCCTGGGAAACGGCCTGCTTTCCCTGGGCATGAGAATGGAGGACCGGGCGGCCTTGCTCTTGTTGGATACTGAAATATATCCGCAGGCCTTTTTCGGCGCCATTAAAATAGGAGCGGTCCCGATTTGCCTCAACACCTTGATGCGGCCCAAGGACTATTCTTACTTTTTAAACGACAGCCGGGCCAGGATTTTGATCGTGGACCAGGACCTCCTGCCGCTTATCGACGAAATTCGCTCCGAGTTGTCTTTTCTCGAGCAGGTCGTCGTGGCCCGGGGCCAGGGGCGTCCAGGGGACATCCAACTTTCCGAACTCATGGCGGCGCAGTCCGAGGAGCTCGAGGCGGCGCCCACCACTCCGGACGACGCCTGTTTCTGGCTCTATAGCTCCGGGTCCACGGGAGCTTCCAAGGGGACGGTGCATTTACAACACGACATGGTCTTCGCCGCGGAAACCTACGGCCGGCAGGTTTTAAAAATCAAGGAAAACGACCTCTGCTTTTCCGCGGCCAAGCTTTTTTTCGCCTACGGCCTGGGCAACGGCCTCTATTTTCCCTTCAGCGTGGGCGCGACCGCCGTATACCTGCCCGGACGTCCGACTCCGGAAGCGGTTTTCGAAACGATTAAAAACAATCAACCGACCATCTTTTTCGGCGTGCCCACGCTCTTCGGGTCCATGTTGACCGTCGAGGGCGACCTGGGGCGGGTGGGCGTCTGCGTGTCGGCCGGGGAAGCGCTGCCTCCGGAAGTGCTTAAGCGCTGGAAGGAGCGTTTCGGCGTTCCCATCATGGACGGAATAGGATCGACGGAAATTTCCCATATTTTCATTTCCAACACGAGGGACGATATCCGCGTCGGGTCCACCGGGAAGCTTGTTCCAGGGTACGAAGCCCGCATCGTCGATGAGAATTTCCAGGACGTCCCGGCCGGGGAAATCGGCTCGCTGCTCATCAAGGGCGACAGCACGGCCGCCTATTATTGGAATAAGCATGAAAAAACCAAACAGACCATGATGGGGGAATGGATCAACACCGACGACCGCTTTTTCCGGGACGCCGACGGGTACTTCTACTACGTGGGCCGGTCCAACGACATGCTCAAGGTCGGAGGCATTTGGGTCTCGCCCATCGAGGTGGAAGCCTGCCTGATGGAACATCCCCAGGTGTTGGAATGCGCCGTGGTCGGCGCCCCCGACGAAGGCGACCTGATTAAACCCAAGGCCTTTATCGTGTTGAGGAACGGAACCAGTCCTTCCCCGGATTTGGCCAAGGATATCAAGGGGTACGTGAAAACCAACCTCGCGCGCTACAAATACCCCCGGTGGATCGAATTCGTGGACGAACTACCCAAGACAGCCACCGGAAAGATCAAGCGTTTCGAACTGAGAAACCGGACTAGCCGCCTGGCCGCCTGATCCCGCCCTACCATACACCTCGCCGCCGGGCAGGGAAGGTCGCTTCCTTCCCTGCCTGTTTTTTGTTTTTTCCCTGGTCGGCCCCGCATCGCCCGCGCCGGCGAACATCCTTGGAATATTAGTTCAAATTTGATATAATTTCGTGACGCCGGGGCCTCGCCCCGGGAGTCGTACTGGGCGCGATGGCGCAAGCGGCGGCCCAGTGAAACAAGAGGAGGATTTTGTGTTCGATAAGGCCATATTAAGTGAATTGGGAATCAAGGAAACAAATTTCGGCGCCGGCGCGGGCCCCTGGCGGGGCCAAACCCGCGATCAGGGCGAATTGAAGGTTTATTCCCCGGCCGACCAGGGTTTGGTCGGTTCCGTGTTCAAGGCCTCGCCGGAGGACTATGAACACGCGGTCGCGGCCGCGGCCGCGGCCTTCGAGGAATGGCGCCGGGTCCCGGCCCCGCAGCGAGGGGAACTGGTCCGTCAGGTCGGACTGAAACTTAGGGAATATAAGGACCAACTTGGCCGCCTGGTTTCGTACGAGATGGGAAAATCCTTGCGGGAAGGTTGGGGCGAAGTCCAGGAAATGATCGACATCGCCGACTTCGCCGTGGGGCAGTCCCGCCAGTTGTACGGGTCCACCATGGTCTCCGAGAGGGCGAGCCACCGCATGTACGACCAGTATCATCCCCTGGGCGCCATCGGGGTGATCACGGCCTTCAATTTTCCGGCCGCGGTCTGGGCCTGGAACGCTCTCCTGGCCGCGGTCTGCGGAGACTCGGTCCTGTGGAAGCCTTCTTCCAAGACGCCCCTGACCGCGCTGGCCATCCAGCATCTGGTCCACCAAGTCCCGGCGGTCCGGGAAGCCCCCGCGGGCTTGTTCAGCCTGATCATCGGCGACGGGCGGACCGTGGGCGAGCGAATGCTGAAGGACGCCCGCTTGCCCCTGATTTCCCTGACCGGGTCCACCAGGGTGGGCCGGCGGGCCGCCGTTGTCGTGGCCGAGCGGCTGGGCAGGTGTATTTTGGAACTTGGCGGCAATAACGCCATTATCCTGACCCCCCACGCCGACCTGAACCTGGCCGCGCCGTCGATCGTCTTCGGCGCCGTTGGAACGGCCGGGCAACGTTGCACCACCACCCGGCGTCTGATTATTCATGAATCGATTTACGACCGGGTGACGGAGACCTTGGTCCGGGCTTACGGCCGCTTGAAAATCGGACACCCCTTGGACCCTGAAAACCATGTCGGCCCCCTGATCGACCGGGAAGCGGTCCAGGACTTTAGCCGGACCCTGGCCCGGGTCCAGGGGGAAGGCGGGCGAATTCTTTGCGGCGGCAAGGTGTTGGAAGGGCCGGGCTTCGAATCGGGCTGCTATGTGGAACCAGCCCTGGTGGAAGCCGAAAACCATTATGCCATGGTTCAGGAAGAGACCTTCGCTCCCATTCTATACCTTATTAAATATTCGGGCGGGATCGAGGAAGCCGTCGCCATCCAGAACGGGGTTCGGCAAGGGCTGTCCTCGGCCGTGTTCACTTCCAACCTCCACGAAGCCGAAACCTTTCTCTCCGCCTGGGGGTCCGACTGCGGTCTGGCCAACGTCAATATCGGGACTTCCGGAGCTGAAATCGGCGGCGCCTTCGGCGGCGAAAAAGAGACCGGGGGCGGTCGCGAATCCGGCTCCGACGCCTGGAAGGCCTACATGAGGCGGCAGACGAACACCATTAATTACGGCCGGGACCTGCCCCTGGCCCAGGGTATTAAATTCGAGATTTAACCCACCTCGGGCGAGGCCGGGGCGGGGAATCCCCCCGCCCCGGCCGGTTTTTAGACGCCCAGGTTTTCAAGCCAGTCGATAATTTCCCTCCAGGCCAACTCCAAGGCCCCAACCTGGCAGTGATTCTCTCCCCCTTCCGCGGCGGTGAAAAGACGACCGCGGACCGACCTGGCGTTGACCAGGGCCTCCTTCTGGCGGTAATACATGTCCACGGGAACGAAATGGTCCTTTTCACCCGCCAACAGCAGCACGTCCTGTTTTACCAGGGAGGATATTTCCCTGGTGTTGAAATCCATCCAGAAACGGAAATAGTCGCCCGGGGTTGTTGTTCCGGAGATGTACATGCCGTGGGTCAGGACCCAGTCGATCAGGTCGTCCTTTTTCCGGAACGCTTCCAAAAGCTCATTCACCGGCGCCTGTTGTCCCGACAGGACCATTTCCCGGAATTGTTCCTTGAAAGGTTCCGGCGCATTGTTCGTAAAGCAGGTAAAAGCGTCGAAAACCACGTCGTAGGCCGCCACCCGGGCGATCCGCGGCTCGAACGCCGCGGCCCGGAGGGCCAGATACCCGCCTAAACTGACGCCGATCAGGGTGACCCGGTCCAAATCGAGAAAGTCCAGGACGGCGGAAACGGGCTTTTCCCAGGCGGCGGTCATCTTCATTCCGTCGCGCAAGGTCCGCCCCTGGCCCGGGCCCTCGAACATCACGAAGGAATACCCTTGCGCCAACATTTTTTTAATTTGAAGGTAGAATTCCTCCATGAAGGAATCGAATCCGCCGTGCAGGATAATCGTTCCCTTGCTGTTGTCGGCCCTTATCCGCAAGGCGGGCAGGCTTTGGCCTTGATACGGGATTTCCAGGCGCTCGAAGGCACCGTCGCTGGTCCCGGAATAGAAACACCTCCGGAAATCCTGGTACGCCCTGTCTTTTTCGGGAAGCCCGTCCGGAAGAAAGAATTCGGACATGCGGTGGTAATAGGCGGCGTGCAGGACCCGTTCCTGGGCTTCCGCCCTCAAGGCCAGCCCGCGCCACTGTTCATGCCAAATCCGCGGGTTGAATTTTTCCAGTTTTGGAGCGATCTCCCACAATTCCTCTTCCCGGCAAGCCTCCTCCCCGTAACAGGCGACGCGGTTGAATTGAAAATTGAGGTTGGTCAAGGGAACGAATTGTTTATAGGTCATGAAAATACCTCCTTGGCGAGCGCGGTTGGTCCCGTCCCGGTTCGTGTTTTACTTCCCGGGCGTTGCGGGAAAAAACGGAACGGGCTATAAGGACGGTGTATTTGTATAAAAATGCATTTCGGGCATTTTCATTGGTTGTTATGACCGACAAGACCCGCGGTCATGTCGGTTTGGTCAAGGAAAAAATACGAGTAAAACCTCGGGTTGTCTACTCGCGTCCGAAAGAGGTTTTTCATGAAAGCCGGAAAGTCCCTAAACCCCCGAAAACGCCCGACCCAGGACCGGTCGCGGGAAACGGTGCGCGCGATTTTGGAAGCGGCGGCTCGGGTTTTCGGGGAAAAAGGCCTGGTCGGGGCCACCACCAACCGCATCGCGGAGCGAGCCGGAGTGTCCATCGGGACCCTTTACCAATACTTTCCCAACAAGGAATCGATAATTCATGGCCTGATGGAAAAGCATATCCGGGAAGGCTGGGAGTTGATATCGCGGGAAATGCCTGAAATGGAAAGCCGGGGCAGGTTGGAACCCGGTATGATCCGGCGGTTGGTCGTCGCCATGATAACCTTGCACCGCCGGGACCCCGCTCTTCACCGGGTCCTGTTCGAGGAAGTCCGCTTGCCGCGTTTCATGGAAGGTTATCGGAAAAACGAGGAATACGCGGTTCGCGTCCTTTGCGGTCTTTTGGAAAAGACCCCGGGGACCCGAAACAACCGGGCCGAGACGGCGGCGCGGCTGCTGGTGCATGCCCTCGAATCCATGACTCATCGTTTGGTGATTTATGGATATGAAGGAGTGGAGGAGGCTGAATTTGTCGAGGAACTGACCGAGATGATGAGTCGGTACTTGCTGGACCGGGCGCCGGCCGAGCGCGGGGAAGGCGGGCCCGACAAGGGTTCATGCCCCCAAGCGGAGCCGGAGGGCGGGGAAAGGACGGATAATGACCCGGACGACGGATTGTCCCCGCGCCGGAATATCTACAAATTGGTCAAGGCAATTCCTCACGGCCGGGTTTCCACTTACGGCCGGGTCTCGAAAATGGTCGGGCGCTGCACCGCCAGGATGGTGGGGTATGCCATGGCCGCCTTGCCGGAAGGTTCCGACGTCCCCTGGCACCGGGTGATCAATCGGGAAGGTCGCGTCAGCCTTCGTTCCGGGGGGGATGGGGACATAATCCAGAGGAAGTTGCTGGAACTGGAGGGCGTGACGTTCGATGGTCAAGACCGGGTCGACCTTGAAAAATATTTATGGCCCGGTCCCTCCGCCGCCGACCCTGGCGGTCCGGCCTGAGGACCAAGCGTCATTTCTTGGCCCTCGGCAATGGCGGCGGTAAATTATCGGTTTCCTTCCGCGTCCAGGAACCATTTCCAGGTCAGGGCCAAGCCGGTTTCAAAGGTGGATGTCGCCGAAAAACCGAGTTTTTGTCGGGCCAGGGAAACCTCGGCCCTGGATTCATGGATATCCCCCGCCCGGGGGGGAGCGAAGAGAGGCGAAATATTTCGGCCGACCAGTTTGGTCATGACTTCCAGCGTCCGTAGGAGGGTGATCGCGTGGCCGGTGCCGATATTAAAGGCGTTTCCCGGGGCTTCGGGAGACTGGGCCGCCAGGAAGTTGGCCTCGACTACATCCCGGACGAAAATGAAGTCCCGGCATTGCCCGCCGTCTCCATAAATCACCGGCGGCAGCCCTTGCCTGATTTTTTGAAAAAAGCATGAAATCACGCCGGAATAGGGCGACGCGGGGTCCTGGCGGGGTCCGTAGACGTTGAAATACCGCAGGGAAGCGACTTCCAATCCATATAGCTTTCCGAAGATCGCGCCGTAATGTTCTCCCAGCAACTTGTGGGCGGCGTAGGGGCTGTCCGGGACCGGAGGCAGGCCTTCATGCTGAGGGGAAGGGTAGCTGTCGCCGTAAACGGCCGAGGAACTGGCGTACACCACCCGCCCCACTCCGGCCCTGGCCGCGGCCTCAAGGACGGTGAGGGTCCCCAGGTCGTTTATCTGGGCGCTCAGGACCGGGTTTTCGATGCACAGGGGCACCTCGGCCAGGGCGGCTTCATGGAAAATCAGGTCGGTCCCGCGGACCAGTTTCCCGACCAAGTCCCGGTCCCGAATATCGCCTTCCACCAATTCGACGTGGTTTATCACCTCCGTCAAATTTTCCCGCCGCCCGCTGGACAGGTTGTCCAGGACCACGACGTCGTAGCCGCGATTCAAGGCCTCTCGAGTCAGGTGGGAGCCGATAAAGCCCGCGCCTCCGGTTACAAGACAACGCCTCATCTGGATTTCAACAATCGCTCCCTCGGTAGTCCGAAATAAAATCGCCGTTAAATGGCCGATGCCTGGGCCAGGGTATACGAGAAAACCTGTTTTGTCTCCTCTTCTTTTTCAAAAAGCTCCTTGCCGTAAGGCGGGGCGGCGCCAATAATCAGCTTGGACAGCGCGGGGGCGGAACGGTTCCGGCAGGCCTGGCGGACTTTTTCAGCCCATTCCGCCGCCTTGGGATGAATATCTTCCGGAATCCCATGCAGCTTTTCCAGGGCGGTTTCCCAGAGGCCGTTGAGGCCCAGGGCCGCCACGAGATTGATATGCGCGGGGATGAAATCCTGGTTCAGGGAGACCGCCTGTTCCAAGAGCATGACCGGCAGGTGGTCCATCCAGACGGGGCTTTTGAGCGCCAGCATGCCCAGGTCGTACGCGGCGGCGAAGACGGCCTCGTTTTGCTGATGGCAGGCCGGCAGGCTGGGATAAAAATCGCTCAAATCCACTCGCCCTTGCCGTCGCGACCAGGCCTTCCGCACGGTCGCTTGCAGGGCCATCGACTTTTTTCGTTCCTGGGTTTCGTCACGCGGCGCTTGGAGGCGATGGTACGCCACGGGTTCCGGGACCAGGGCCGACGGAAAACCCTCGGCTATCCGGATCATGAAATCAAGGTCCTCGGCGCCTTCTAGTCCGGGATCGAATTCTCCGATCGCGAGCTGGGCTTCCCGGCGATGGAGGACCGCCGCCTGGGGTTGATTCTTGAACATTAAATCGCGGTAAGCAATCTGTTCATGGATGGTGCGACCTATGATGCGGTCCCGATCATCCAGGATGAAAACGTTGCCGAAGGCTTGGCCCGCTCCAGGGTGCACTTCCAGGGCCCGGACCAGGGCTTCCAGGAAAAAGGGCGCGGGGCGCAGGCCGGGGTTGATGATGGTGAAATATTTCCCCCGGGCCGCGGCCAAACCCTGGTTGAGCGCTTCCGGACGGCTCGGCCCGCTGTTCCAAAGCCTGGTCGCCTGGACCGGCGGCGATGGGAGCGGCGGCGCTTGGTCCGGCGGTCCGGGTTCGAGAATCAACACCTCGAAATCCCGGAGGGTTTGGTCGGCCAGGAGTTCCAGGACGATCCGGACTTCCTCCCGGGCCATCCCGACGGACAGGATAACACTGACCTTGGGGATGTCGCCGGAGAGCGGACGCTCGTGGCTAACACTTGATTTAGTATTGGGATTCAACAAGTTGTTTAACCTTTACTCCGCCGGCTAGGCGGGGCCTCCAGGGGAGGTCGACCAGTCTTCGTCAAAGGGACGTTGGCGCGCGTCGATGAGAAGCTCCAAGGAATCCAGATAGAATTTTAGGGGCCAACTGATTTCCTCGCTCGGAAAATAGGCGGCCCCCACGCCGTACGAACCCAGCAAGCCTCCGGTTGGGTTGTGGAGATAATCCAGAAAATCGAAGATTTTTTTGGCTCGGGCGGTTTCTCCCATCTTCAGCCAGGTCAAGGCCGCGAGGGCCTGCGCCGGCGTGCAAATCCAGGCGCCCTGGTTGAAGGCGGGAATTCCTCCACTCGGCCACATTCTCTCGGCCAGGACGTCCATGCCCTTCCGGGCGATTTCGGTCGCGCCCAGATCGAACAGAGCGTCCATTCCCAGAGCTAGGGAAAAGGAGAAGGGGCCGGGCCCGTCCGGAGGTCTGTTCTTGAATTCGCTTAAAAAAACATCCAGTCTCGCGAGGGCGAATTCGGCGTGCTTGGGTTCGTTTAGGTAGCGGCCGGCTTGGATCAGTCCCGGCAGAAGGTAAAGAAGGGCGGCGTCGTCAACCCTGGCGCCGGCGGCTTGTTGGGGCCTGCCCGAAAGGCCGCGCTGGGGCGAAAGCCGTCCCTCCCGTTCGAACCAGGCCTGGGTCCACTCGCAAGCGCGGCGGAGAATCCGTTCGACTTGAGGCGTCGTTTCCGGCAACCCGGTCAATCCCCTTATTATCAGCCCGGTGTCAAACCCGGGGCCGGGCCCCCCTTCCGGGCCGGCGAAGGAGCCGTCGGGGTTCTGGATTTCCTGAAGCCACGACAGATACGTTTTTACCAGCCGATCCTCGCCCGCCGCCGCCAGGGTCGGCAGCAACAGCCCCGCGGCCCCGGGATAGGGGACCCGCTTTTTGGAACTGAAGATGACGCCTTGATCCCTTGGGGAATTGGCTTTGATCCAACCGAGCGCCGCGGCGGCTTTTTTTTCAGGGTTTGAAGACCAGGGCGTGTGAGTTTTCCAGGCCAGGGCGGGCGACTTGCGCTCTTTTTTTCTCGGCTCGCCCAGGCTGACCCCGTGTTCCTCGAAGTCTCGTTCCACTTCTTCCAGCAAGGCCGATAGTTCCGGGTCCCCGGGATATTTGTCCAGATTCGATTTTATCAGCGGCTCGATTTTTTCCAGGACGTTTGTCGCCCGAAAAACCAGGGCGAAATTGAGGACCGCCTTTTTGAAATAGGGGTCCAACCGCAGGGCCGTGTGGAAATAGTCGGCGGCCCGATCCAGGTCGCCCTTCTGGAAAGAAAGAAGACCAAGATAGTTCAGGGCTTCCTTGTTGTCGATTTCCTTCTCGATTATCGGGTATAGAATATCATGGGCCTGGTCGAGCCGTCCCTGCCGGAGTTCTTGCTTGCCTTTTTCCAGCCTCAGGGCCAAGTCGATGACGGCCCTCGTTTTTTCCAGCATCGCGGCGAAGGGGTATTTTTCCCGCGCCAGGTCGCGGTATTTTTGGCTGTCCTCCGGCCCGCCCTGGCCGAGAAGTTCACCAAGTTCCTGTTCCGTCGACCAATGACCGCCGGGCAGGGAAAAAGCTCCGGGGAGCGGCGGACCATAGGGCAGGGGCCGCGCCCCGGCCGCCAGGGCCGCGAGAACAGGGAAGGGCGGGTTGACGGGTCCGGTTTCGAGAATAAGAAAGCCTTTGTCGGCCAGCCACTCGGCCGGGGAATCGATCCGCCCCTCGACCTGAACGTTCTCGGAAACGCCCCACTCCCGGAGTCTTTGCTTGAGACTCATGGCGTAAAGGGGGTCATCGAGGCTCTGGCCGATAAAGAGCCTGATATCCATCCCGCTTAAAGCCGCGGCCCGAAAAATGGAAAGCCAGGCCGGCGGGCCGGCGTCGACGTCGATTTGGCCGAAATAAGCCAGCCGCTTGCCG
Source organism: Pseudomonadota bacterium (assembly GCA_043806915.1). GTDB lineage: Bacteria > Desulfobacterota > Desulfarculia > Adiutricales > JAGVGV01 > JAZDGM01. The sequence goes on from JAZDGM010000012.1 coordinate 10,833, forward strand.
CGCTCGGGGTGAAAATGGTCGGAGCGGCCCGGTTTCACTCCCGGGTTAATGACATGAATATTGTCAACCAGGGAAGAGAGGTTCACCAACCTTTTTTTTATCAGGCCGGCCAGTGATTCCCCGGTCAGGATCAAGTGGTTTATTTTTTCCCAGGCGACGGCGGGGGAGGTGCGGATGAAGGGACGGTTGTCGTCCAGTCGGAGAATCGTCCTTTTTTCTTCCAACACTCCCGGGCGGCCGCCCAGCCGGACCAGGAAGTCCAAGGTTTCCTCAAACCAGACCAAATCCGCCTGCTCCGACAGTTCCTGGAATTTTTCGGTGGAGGTCGGGTGGGACAGGACGACCTGGAAGTCCCGTGCCAGGGCCGCGACTAAATCCTCCAAGGGCCAGGCGCCGCCAGGCGAATGGAAGAAGAGCAATTTCGGCCGCTGGGTCGCGGCGTGAAAGGACAGATCAGGGCGTGAAGAGGACTCCCAGGTTATTTCAGACATCCCTATAATCACCTTCCGCCTCGAACCGGTCTCGTGGAATCGAATCAAGGCGCCGATTGTAACTCCCCGAAGCCCGTCGCCGGGGGGTCCCTTTGTTCAGAAAGAACTATTGTCTCTAGGCTGGCCGGTCCCGGGTCGAGTCGCGGCGAATAACCTTGGGGAAGGTTGAAGCAATTTTTGAGCCTATTTTTCAATTTGTTAAGTAACTACGGGAAAAAACACGAACCAACAGGGTTGGAAGGCCTCCCCTTGGCCGGAATTCATGGGAATACCGCTGGGATGAAGCGCCCAAGGGGGCCCTCCCCCGACCGGACCGAGTTTTTCGGCCCGCCGCCGTCAAGTTTTTGGAAGAAAAACCTGGCGGCGGCATGATTTTGACAAAAAAACAGGACCGACCCCGCCCGCCGACCGGGCCCGACAGGTTATTGTTAAAAAATATAGGCTATTTGCCTCATTTCTTGGGGGGGGCGAAAAAAAACAAAAAAATTTATTGAATAGTATATTGGCCGCTATTGATTAGTTCCGGATTTGATGCTAAACTATTTTTCAAATGGCTCGAATGAGCCGATGAGCAAGGCTAACCCCTTAAAGGTCGAGGGGTTTTTAAACAGGAACACCGAAGCGACGATTAGGGGCGCGAGATTGAAGTTCAAACTTTTTGTCACTATTTTTAAGGATAATATTTTCGCCTCTTAATTGGGAACGCTTAAAATATAATCATGATTCCCCGTGATAAGCGCGGTCTTCATCCCAAGGGGAATTTCGAGGATAAAAAATTTTTTGGCCGTTGCTAGGCGTTGAACGCAACAAACGGCAAAACAACTCGATGCGTCGTGAAACCCGGTCGCCCCCCCATTTGCCGGGTTGATCGATGCTCGATGCCCCCCGGCCGCTGAAGTTTTCTTCAGGCGGGCCGGGGGGTTTTTTTATCGTCGACCTCCTCGTTTCAAGCACAGCCGGACAGCGCTCTGTTCCTGAACTTGGCGGGGCGTATCGTAATCCTTATATAGGTTTCATCTCGGACCGGCTCCTTGTCTCCGCCCGCTTCGTGTCCCTCCGGCGCGGGATCGGCCAAATTTGGCCCACAAATTGCTTCATAACCGTCGTCGGCGCCGACGCGCCGCCCAGGTTCTCCGTTGACCGCGGATGCGAGAAGGCGACTAGGGGGCTTCGCCGGCTTCTCCCGTCGCGCGGGCAAGACAACATATCGAATTCGACGTCGCCTGGTTTTTCAATGCGGACTTTTGTTTTAGTGTTATTAACAGGACGCGCCGCTGGTCGTCGCCGGGAAGGGAATCGCCCCTGGTGGAACCCGGGGAAGCGAAGTTTGTTGTTTACTTATTTTTCAGCCTGTTACGAAGCCTCGGCCCGGGAACGCCTGTAAGTCCTTCTTCCCGGGATGGTAGGACCATGTTTAGCGACTATAATCGACTGCTGGAATCACTCCCGCGCCAAGGTCGCCTCCCGGCGTCCGCGGTTACGGCCCCCACCGGGCCTCGGAAAAAATTTATGTATTTAGTCATCGTTTTGTATAAATGAAAGGCTTGACATATGGAAATAGCCTGGTTAAAATTAGATAAGTGCTAATTATCTAATTATTTTCAGGCACATTTCGTTAAGGAACAGTCGCTTTTATTGCCCCGCGATCCGGCCTGGGTAATTTAATTTAAAAATACCAAGGGAAAAAAATTGCTTTTCCACCAGAATAGAATAAAAGTCACTGACCGAAATGGTCCGGCCCTTCCCTTCCGCTTTGGTCTGAACCCTATTCGGGCGGCCTTTATTATCCTTTTAATCATGGCCGTCTTTTCGTTTGACCGATCGTGGGCGGAATTCAAGGCCAGTTATTCGATTCAGCTAGATAGTTATAGCATCAAGGAAAACGCAAAAAAAAGTTACCTAAAGTGTCGCGAGGTCTTCCCTCCGGATGTACTGGAGGATATCAGGGTGGAATATGTCGGGTCCTTTTACGCCCTGAGGCTGGGGTTGAGGCCCACCGTGGCCGAGCTACGGCCGATCCTGGAAAAGGTCCGACAAGAGTTTCCCGGAGCAGTCATCATTCCCGCGGTACTGGATGGCAGCCGCCTGGTGCCGCTGGAGGGCTCGGCCGCGGCAAGCCCGCCTCCGGCCGCCGCCGAATCGTCCTTGCTTCCAACGAGCGTCGCCGCGGCCCAGGCGCCCGCCCCGGAAGCAGCTTCGTTTTCCCCGTCCGCGCCGCCGGAAAAATCCTTGAAACAAGAACCGGTCGTCGTCGCCGCGGCCCCCGCCGCTTCCTCCACAACCGCTCCCGAACAACCTCGGACGGCGGTCCCGGAACAGGGCCTGGCGCCCACTGCTTCCACGACGGATTCGACCAGGGCGGCCTCACTCCCCCAAGCGCCGTCCGGTCCAGCCGATTCCGGACCGGCGCCTTCGGCTTCCGGGTCCGGGGAAGGCGACCGGAAAAAAACGGCCGCGGCGTCTTCCCCAGCCTCAAATAACGCCGAACCGGCGGTGGAGTGGTTTTCCGAGCATTTGTCGACTGTTTTGGCCGGGTTTTTTGTTGTGTTCGTTTTGGGGCTTTTCGTGTTGAGACGTAAAAGCCAAGTCAAAAAGAAAATTTTTCTCCTCAACAAGGACGCCTTGAGGTCGATGGTGGAATACGACCCTCCGGCCTTGTCCGAGGAAGAGGAGACCACCGTCCGAAAAAACATAGGAGAATTGGCCGCGGTTCAGAGCAATCTTCTCAGCCAGGGAAAAGATATCAGGACGATTTACGTTTCGAGTTGTTACAACGGCGAGGGCAAGACCCGGGCCGCGGTGCAGTTGGCTCACGCTCTATCCATCAACCGCTCCAAGGTGGTTCTCCTGGACGCCAACCCTCGCGCCCCGAGACTTCATGCCATCTACCATGTCGCCCCAACCCCCGGCCTGTGCGACCATCTGGCCGGAAAAAATTTCCAGACCAACCGCTTGATCCGGAAGACGAAATACAACAATCTTTATCTGATTACTTTCGGGGAGCGACCGGAAGGCCGGCCGGACTTTTTTACCAGCGGGCTTTTTACTCAACTGTTGGAACAACTTAAGCAACACTTCGATTATGTGATCGTGGATGGGCATTCCTTCATCGGCGCCTCCGACACCCCCATGATCGCCTCCAAGCTCGATGGAATGGTCCTGGTCGTGGAATGTGAAAAAACAAAATGGGAAGTCGTCCAGATGGCTTCCGAAAAGACCGCCATGCTGGGGGGCAGGCTGGTCGGCCTGATCCTGAACAAGAGAAAGTACTATGTCCCGCGTTTCATTTATAACAAGCTCTAAAATTTCCATGAATAATGTCCGGTTCACGGCCCGGGTTCGGGCCTTGTTCCTCGTCGTTTTCCTGGTGGTAATTTCCGGATGCGGGTCCGGCCCCGATTCGTTTCCGCCCGGCGAGGAAGTGGACCTGACCAGCGTCACCTTTGCCTTCGACCAGGAAGAGTACCTTAAAAATACAACCTATTTCAACGAATATAGAATTATTCCCGGCGATTTGCTGGATATTTTGTTTTCCATAAGCCTCAACCAGATTTCCGAAAATTTTAAACTGGCCATTGACCAGAAAGTCACCGTCAAATTTCCCAGCGTGCCCGACCTCTTCGAGACGCAGAATGTTCAGCCGGATGGAAATATAACCCTGCCCTACATCGGCCGGGTATACGTGGTCGGCAAGACCATCGAACAACTGACCGCTGAATTGAAAAAACGGTATTCCGTCATATTTCGGGACCCCGAACTTTATGTGATAGTGCCTGAATTCAGCGCGGCCCTGCGGGAGATGAAGCAAGACCTCCATACGGCTCCCCGCGGGCTTAGCCGGCTGGTGACGGTCAGGCCCGACGGGTACGCCACGTTTCCCATGGTCGGAGACCTTTTCGTGGTCGGGAAAACAATACCGGAAATCAACCAGGAGTTGGACGCCTGGTACAAAAAAGACGTTCCCGGTTTACATGTCACTCTTTTTCTGGAACAAAGCCACGGTTCAGTGGTCTATGTCATGGGCGAGGTCGCCAAGTCAGGGGCTTATCCCATTGAGCGACCCATCTCGGTTTTTGAAGCCCTGACCTTGGCCGGCGGGCATACCGAAAACGCCAAGCTGGGCAGCGTCATCATCTTTCGGCGTCGGGATCATCAAGTCACCGCCACCAGATTGAACATGGAAGGCGTTCTGGAAATGGAACCCTTCGCCCCCTATTTTTACCTGAAACCATATGACCTGGTCTACATTCCCAAAACCAACATCGCCACCGCGGCGCATTTGATGAGCCAGGTTGGCAATATTATTTGGTTCCGGGGGTGGAGCCTCGGCATGGATGTTTTCAATCGAGGCATAATCGATCTTGGGCCTGAACTTAACAGCGAATAAGTAATATATACATATGAGAAACGAACGAGCAATTCCTGGAATTGACCAACGGAGTTCGGCATGAAGCCCACCGAGGATTACTTAAAAGAGTTTGTTACGATCTTTTTCGCCCAGAAAAGGATCGTGGTTCAAACAACCCTTATTATTTTCGTTTCGGCTGTCTTGGTGGCTTTCTTCTGGCCTCCGACCTACGCCGTGCGCGGGTCGATCCTGGTTAAGAACCGGCAACTGAGTAAAAGCCCCGAGGCCATCGAGCAGACCGAGACCAGGGTCTGGGAAGTCGACCCGGAAACATTGAATTCCGAAATGAGGTTGATCGCCTCGGCCGAAGTCATTGGCAAAGCCTTGCAGGCGCTTCATGACCAGGGGAAATGGCTCCCCAAGGTTAAAAACCTGGCCAATGACCGGGTGCTGGAAACCGTGTCAAAAATTAAAACGAATATAAAAACGGAAATAGTTCCCGGCTCGACCATCATTCAGATAACCTTGTTTGGAAAAGAGGCCAAGGAGGCCAAGGTATTCCTTGACGCGATTATTGACCAATACATATCCTATCGCGCCGGCATCTATTATCCGGAAAAGGCCGAGGGATTTTTTCAAGACCATGCCGACAAGTTCATGAAGGACATTCTCGGCAAGAACGGCAAGCTCATCGATCTAGCCGAAAAACGCCGGACCGCGGACCCGGAAAAGGAAATACAATTCAATATCGAGTTGATCGCCAGCCTGCAAAAGGAACTCGAACTGGCGATTCTGCAAAAAAACGAAAAGAAGCTAACGATTAAATACCTGGAAAATTCATTGAGGGCGCCCGGAATACAATTTTTTTCATCGATCGTCAACCAGCCCATCAACCTTTTGAGTTCCAAGCTGCAAGACCTTTTCGTGGAGCGGGGAAACCTCTACCGCATTTATACCAAGGATAGCGTCAGGATCGTCAGGATCGACGAACAGATCGACAACACCTACAAGGCTCTTAAAGCGGAAGTTATTTCCTTCCTCAACTCCGAGCGGCAAAAACTGGTAATTTTCGATCAACAGATTGAGATTTTAAAAAACAGGTTGGATGAACTATCCCGGCGCAATTTAGACCTTTACGCCGGCTTCATCGAACAAAAAACCATCAATTCAGAAGCTCTCGTGCTGGAACAATCATTTCAGATTTTCGCCAAAAGGTCCAATGAAGCCAGGATTTCCACGTCTCCCAACGCCGACAGTCTTTTCGCCATCAGCATCCTTAGTCGGCCCGAAGTTCCCGCGAAGCCTTATTTTCCCGATAAACAAAAAGTGATTCCCTTGGGCTTGATAGCCGGCCTAATCCTTGGTTGCAGCCTGGGCTATGTGGTTGAGTATTTCGACCACACCTTTAAGACCCAACAGGACGCCCCTCGGTACGCCGGTGTTCCAGCTCTTTTTTCCATTCCGGATTATTCCGTAAAATAACAAAGAAAAATAATGAAATTATTCGAAACTGTAAGTACACCAGCCCCAAACATCGATGTAGTTACCGCCTCCTTCAAACCGCCCTGCACCGGCATTTACCGGTCAGGTTATGGAGGGTACACCAAATGGTCTTATATAACCATAACTCTTTTTAATGTTATTCTTGCCTCGGCGCTGTTGCTGCCGGCCCTTCCGGTAATCCTGGCCTTGGCCGCGGCCATCAAACTGAGAGACAACGGCCCCATTTTTTACCGGGGCGTTCGGCTCGGTCTCAACAAACAAACATATTTTATGTATAAATTCAGGACATTGCCTGTCGGCAGCCAAACGCAGCTAGGCGACCAACTTTTTTCGGAAACCATTCAACATATCGATTCTTTTTCCCGTTTTCTGAGGGATACGCGGCTTGACGAACTCCCTCAGCTTTTCAATGTTCTAAAGGGCGACATGGATTTTGTCGGTCCGCGACCCGAGCGCCCGGAAATTTATAACAAATTCCAGTCGACCATACCCAATTACGATTTCCGGTTCACGGTCCGCCCGGGGTTAATCGGATTTTCGCAACTTTTCACTCCCCACAGTAGTCCCAAGAGACTTCGCGCGTTGATCGACAACCGCTATATTTGCACTAAACGAATTCTTTTCTGGGATTTGATCATCGTAATTTTCACTTTCGGCATTCTTTTACGAGAAGTATTTGTTAAAGGCTCCTCTCTCGTTTATCGCCAGATTTTCCTTGACCGAATATTGGGGCGTTTCTCCGAGAAAAGAAAACTTGAACGGATTATGCAGAATTTCACTGAACTTCATTTCAATTGCGAAAATCGCGAAAATTTTCCCCAAAAATCTTCAGTCATTGACATGAACGAAGGGTATTGTAAAATCCAAACGGAACAAAAACTTGACGAACACGAAACGCCGGTCGTGTTTGTAGCCCACACCACCAGAAAAAAACAAAAAAAAAGTCAAAAAAATTCGCGCCACGGCCAAGGTTTATAAATTCATGCCGACCCCGAATCTGGAAGGGAGCTTTACTTACGTGCTCGAATATAAACCCGTGAGTCTATTCAATTCCTATCTGGTCGATAAATACCTGCTCGGTAAAAGCATTATCTAACGGAGCGCGGGAGAGCCAATGTCGGAAGTGGATTTTTCAATTATCATCCCCGCCTTCAACGAGGCCGCCAATATACAAAAATGCCTTGAATCCGTCTCTGCTTGCCGTAAAAACGGCTTTTCCTCGGAAACGATCGTGGTCGATAACGGCTCCACCGACGACACCGCGGCCATCGCCAGGGCCTCGGGCGTCCGGGTGGAAATCAACGCCGGCCCCAGATTGACCATTTCAAGCTTAAGAAACAGGGGCGCCCAAATGTCCTCTGGAAAATATCTGGTTTTTCTGGACGCGGACATGGTCGCGCCCTCGAACTGGTTAGTCGCGGCCGGGGCCTATTTTAAGAACGGTTTCCAGGGAATGTTCGGTTTCGTTGACAAGGTCCCCGACGAGGCCGGCCCCCTGGCCAAGGCCTGGGGAAACAAGCTGTTCATCAAGCGGGACAAGGTAGTCGAAGTCGATTTTCTTCGCGGCCGAAACCTTTTTATCAACAGATCGGTATTCTTTGAGTTGGGAGGCTTCGACGAATCCTTGACCACCGCCGAGGACAAGGACCTGACCTTGCGGGCGGCGGCCGCCGGTTATCGGGTTTTTTCCAGTCCCGAGGCCCCGGTCATTCACCTCGGCCACGAAAAAAACCTGAAGGAATTTATCGCCAAGGAGTATTGGCGGCAAGGCGGGGCCCTTGGCCTATTTTTGAAAAAAAAGACTTCCTTCCGCACTCTTCGCCACCCCCTACTCTGCCTGTGGCACGTGGTCATGCCCTTGGCTTTTCTTTTTGTTCTTCTCGCCGGCCACGCCGCGACCGCGCTCCTGTTCTTATTTTTTTGGCCGCTCCCGGCCGCCCTGCAAACCTTGTTGGACTTGCGGGGGAAGGGCGGACCGGGACTGACTTTTCAGTTATTATTTCTTACCTTTCTTCGTTGGCATATCGCCGCCCTGGCCTTGGCCGTTCAAACCAAGCGGATGTTGATTAAAAAAACGTCCGGGCAGGAACATGATCACGAGCATTAAACGCGGGCTTCGATTCATCTGGTTGAACCGGCGCGATAACGTTTCCGTATTGGATTTGCGCGACGACGCGGCTTGGCGCTTGCCGGCGACGGCGCCGGGACGGGCCTGTCGAGAGATGCAGGCGGTAGACCTTCGCTCCGACGACTTTGCCGGGTTTGGCCAGGAGCGGCTAGAGCGGGCCAAGGCGCGGTTCGAGACGTGCCGGGGGGTAACCGTGGTGGAGTTGGACCGGCCCCTGGGTTGGGCCTTTATGACCACGGCCCCGCGTCCTAGGGAAGGCCGGCCGCCTTTGGTTTACGCCGTCACGCCGGGGCCGGGCTGGGCTTACGTGTTCGACGTATTCGCGCGGCCCGAGGCCCGCCGGCGGGGCGTGGCCCGGGATTTGTTGGTCTGTTGCGCCCGGTTGGCCGCCGAACAGGGCCTCGCGGGGCTCTTTTTGACCCATGCCCACCCCGCCATGACCCGGGCCGCGGCGGGACTCGGTTTTCAAACCGTTGGAATATTGACTTTCCGCCAAGTGTTTGGAATCAAATGCTCCGACTTGTCCGCGCTTGACCGGATCAACCCACGGAAATAATGGCCGCGTTTTTTTAGGGAGGGTTTTGTGGGACGAGGCGACACACCCAAGCCGGCGCCGGAGTATGAAGGCGCGTTCACTTCCGGGAACGGCCAGGCGCTTGGACCATTGAACACGCGGATGATCACGGATCGGGGGACGTTCGCCGCCATGGAATCAGCCTGGAATAATCTCTTGGCGGCTTCGGAAAGCGACTCCCCCTTCCTGACTCATCAATGGCTGTCCGCCTGGCTCGACATTTACGGCGGCGCTGTTCCGCTCCGCGTGCTAGTGGCCGAGGACCTGGCCGGCCTGGCCGGCGCGGTCCCCTTCTACCTCGATAGACGCCGGTCGTTAGGCGTACCGGTCGAGGTCCTGCGTTTTCTGGGCGACCGGGACTGCGGCGCTGATTTTTTAAATATAATTCTGCGGCCGGACCGGGAGGCGGAAACCGCCGCGGCCCTGGCCGGGCGCCTGGTTCAAGAACCGTCGTGGCGCGTCCTTTCCTTGGACCACGTGGATTCCCGATCGAGGTCGTTTAGGTTGTTTTTGGACGAGCTGGGACAATACCTGGACCACCTGGAGGCGACGCCCCGGGAGACCTGTCCATATCTACGCCTGCCCGAGACGTTCGAGAGCTTCATGGATATTCCCGACCGGACCTTCAAGCGCATCATCGCCAAGGACGAGGTTCGGTACGCCAAAAAACATACCTTGCGTCTTTTGGAAAACATCCAGTCCGAGGAAATAGAGCCTCTGTTGGAGCGTCTGTTCGAGACCCACGTCGAGCGTTTTGGACTGCGCGGCGGGACCCTGGGAGACCCGAGACGGCAGGAATTTTATCGCCGGATTGCTCGGGCCTTCCACGAAAAAGGCTGGCTGAACCTAGCGGCCCTGGAGATCGACGGGTCCATTGAAGCGGTGGATTTCGACTTGGTATACGGCCGCGCCCTGTATATACTGCAAGGGGGTATAACCAGCCGAGGGCTGGCGGTCAAGGCCGGAAATATCATGGCCTTGCGGACCCTGCGCGGTTTATCGGGCGCGATAGGGGAACTTCATTATTTGCGCGGGGACGAACTTTACAAGTATCAGTGGGGGTGCGAAAGCATCATGACCCTGGGCCTTCCGGCCGCGCGGGGGCTGTCGGGCCGGGCGTACAGCCTGACCCAGGCCGCGCGGCGCCTCTTGAAGTCCGTCAAACAAGCCGTCCGACCCTTCGGCAACCGCGAGGCGCCGACAGTACGGCGACCGCCGGGCGGCTTGGCCAGGCCCAATAACAACCAGCCGGTTCCCGACTCCCGGGTTCGCGCTCTCTGGGTGACGGACCGCCGTCAGTGGCGGGACTTGGCCGGGGAATGGGACGCCTTGGCGGGGGCGGCCCGGCCGGACAACCCCTTTTTATCCCATGATTGGCTCTCGTGCTGGTGGGACATTTACGGGACCGGCCGGGACCTGGCCCTGGCCGTGGTGCGTGACGGCCCGGACTTGGTTGGGATCGCGCCCCTGTGGTCCGGCCGACGCGGCGTCTCGGGGGTTTCCCTTGACGTTCTGTCTTACTTGGGGGGGGACTTCGGCGGCGCGGAATACCTGGATTTTATTGTCTTGCCGGGGAAGGAAAAGGTTTTTTTCACCGCCCTGGCCGGGCTGTTGGCGGAACGGTCCGGCCTGGACCGGCTATGCCTGGAGCGCCATGACGCCTCCTCCCGCAACCAGGCGTACCTCAAGGCGGCCCTGGCGGACCGGCCCATGATTCTCAAGACCAGGTTTGGTTACGTTTATCCCTGTCTAAGCCTGCCCATTAATTCAGGGGCCGGCGCGGCCCGGGACAAGGCGCTTCACCAGGGGGCGGATTTCCAGGTGGTCCTGGACATACCAGCGGACCAGCGGGTACAGGCCTTGACTCGCTTGCGTCAACTGCATGACGCCCAAGCCCTGGCGCGGGGCGAACAAAGCGCTTTCGCCGACCCGCGGAAAGCGGATTTTTACGCCCTGTTGGAAAAACGTCCGGCCAATACGGGACGGCTTCGTCTTTCCGGCGTGTTGCTGGGGGGGGAATACCAGGTGGTCGAACTCGGCCTCGGAGCGGGCCGGGCCCATTTCGCCCTGGAATCCGGGGCCGCGCCGGAGGCCGAACGCCTGGGCCTGGATAGGCTTTTGACCACCCGACTCATGCATTCCCGAAGCGACCGGGCCGCAGCCTGGACTTCGCTCAAATATCACGACCCCCATATTTTTTGTCTGGATTTTTCCATGCGGCCGACCATTCACCTGGATTTTTTTTTCGGGGCCAAGGGCCGCGCCGCCGCTGTCTTGAAGGACCTGGCCGGGTTTGCCCGGGACGCGTACCGGCTTCTTCGACCGCGCTGACCAGCCCCGGCCTTGGGCCGGATTCGGCCGGCCGTTGACCTTGGTTAAAGCGGGCCATTTCCCGGTGGACCAGGGCCCGGGACATGGTGAATTCGTCACGCAATTAAATCGTCGAATTTTATAACGGGAAAGATATTTGTCGGTGAGCCTGCGTCAAAAATCAGGGTTTTAAGCAGCCCTTTCTTCCCAGAAGTCTTCAAAACGCTCGGATAGCATCGTGCATCGAAGGGAGATGATGGCGTTTGCACCTCGAAGCGACCATTCCATTCCGGACTGCTTGAGCCGTGGCCCAATGATGGATTTGCATCCGGCCTCGATCACGCCCGAGCCGACAAACCATCCCTTTTTTCTGAACTCGGCGTAGCGCATCCTCTCCTTATTTTCATCTAAATAATGGATTTCACAGTTAACCTTCTTTCTGGTTTCACCTTGCCGAGGCCGTTTTTTTTGGGCTTCTTTAATGATTTTTTCGATTAAACCAGCTTCCAAGTCTGTCCGCCAGCCAAGGCGATATTTTAGCACCTTCTTCTCGTCCGTGCCGAAAAGGAGCTTGACCAAGTTGGCTACATGCTCCTTGGAGTGAAAAAGGTCTATGATTTGAGTCGCTTGTGGGAAACGATGCTCCACTAGGCCGCGAATCCAGACCGCACCGTCACCTAAAACAATCACCTCCTTGGCGTCGGAAAGACCCCGGCGAATCGCTTCAGCCTCTATTCGCGCGCCAAAGTCCTCGACGGTTTCAATGGCGCCGACAAAGCTAGTGGTATCCAGATCACGGCGTGGGCGACCTTTTTCATCAAGCTCGGTTTGGGTGAAGACACATCCCAGCTTCGCTTCCCTGGTCCGGGACGTGCCGTCGGCCTGTTTACCCTTTCGGCCGGCAAGTTCTTGGCGAGTCATCGGCACACCGGTTCCGTCCATCTCAATATACATGGTTGGCACAGACGCACAGGAAGGGGATTCCAATTGGCCCGTCAACAAAAATTCCCGTTGTTGGGACTGCCAAACCTCAATTTTTTCTCCGATCCCTTCGGCCACCCGTTCCACGTCCTTGGCGCTGACTTGAACGCCGGCATAAATTCCAAGGTCGTCCCGGGCCTCCTTGAAGGTCTGACGGCTACCGGCTCGGGCCATCATGCGCCGCACCCCTGGGGAACGGCTGGTTCCTCTCACACCCAGTTCTTCATCACCTGGATATCGAAAAGCGTGGCAGCGCGGACATTCATACCGGGAACGGGAAAACCGCACCTCGCCTAAAATGGTCAACACGGTCTTTTCTTCCAGCCCCCAGCTCCACATTGGCATCCCGCAGGCGCAAACCACCGGCTTATTTCTTCGGCCCTCGCCCACATCTTCAAGGAGTTTTGCCAAAAGCCTGGCCCCGGCCGCGAGGATGGCGGTTCGCAAAGCCGACTCCACGGCTTCAAGGTCGAAAGACGGCTGTCGGCTGATGTGCTGGAGCAAGCGGGTTATTTCTTGGCCCCTTTCGACGGCGAATTCCGCTGTTTTTTTTCCTGATCGCTCCCAAGCTCACAAAGCTGCTCTCCGATGAGAAGAAGTTCCCGGGTCAATTCCTCAAAGCGGCGGAAATTTTGAATTTGCTCGCGATACCGTAATACCTCCTTTTCCGATTTCAGCCTCCTGCTTATGGTCCGGCCTTTTTCTTTGTAAGAGTAAAGGGGGTAGGGTCCACGAAGGACTTTTTCGCCGGTCGGCAATGTCCGCTCCTGGTATTGCTCCACCACGCTGCCACGGCGCATCTCTTCCAGCCCGGCCAATTCATTAATGATTGCCAGCCGGCGCTCCACTAATTCCAAAGCATCCATGATATGAACCTCCATTGTGGTATATAATACTACAAAATTTAGATCGAAAAAAGAGCCAAACAAGCTAATCCCCATTTCATGGCGCAGGCCCATTGTCGGTTGACGGATTACTAGAAAATCCGCTATTATCGCCATGAAAGGAAATATAATCATTGTCATTATCCTTGACATGGCATACGGATATCGCCGATGTCGCCGGCGCCTGGCGGAAGATTGAATCATTTAACAATCATTCTTCCGCGTCCCAATCCCATGCCGCGGCCCGGTTGTGGTATGATCGTTTTGCCAAAGCCGGGTCAGTGCTGGTGTTGGGGCTATATGAACGGGACCAATGCCTGGGTTTGTATCCATTAGTGGCGACAAAAAAATATGGCGTACGCATCCCGCGGACCCTATTCAACGGAGCTCCATGCTTTCACAGCGCCCCGGTGGTGCGGGCCGGGCGGGAAACGGAATTTGCTATCGGCTTACTTGGCGCCTTGTCGGCCCATTTTTCCCGTTGGGATGTTCTCAAGATTTTTTATTTGTCATCCTATGACCCCTTTGCCCGGGCCTTGACCCAGGTCCTCCCGCAAGCCTTTGGAACTAATTATATTTTGGAGTCAAAACCGCTTTATTGCGTGGACCTCAACCAGGCCTTTGACGACTATTACCGGAACGCGCTTAGCGCCGGGACGCGAAAAAGCCTAAGACGAACAAACAATCGACTGGAAGAGGTCGGGTGCGAATATTTTTTTTCCCATGATTTCGACGCCCTTGGTTTGTGGAAGGATTTCCTTGCGCTAGAGGAAAGCGGCTGGAAAGGGGAGCAGAGAAAATTCGCCTTGCGTCGCAACCCTGGCGTTCTGTCGTACTATGATGAATTTGTGCGCATACTTGCCGATTACAAGGGATTGCTTCTCGGGGGCTTGGTTATGCAAAACAAGCTCGCGGCCATGTCGTTCGGATATTTCGACAAGAATATATATCATGATCACCGCACGGCCTACGATGAGACGTTTAAGGCCTATTCCCCTTCCACGATGCTGTCTCTCGCCCTGACCCGCTACCTCATGAGCCGCGACGGAAAACCCACCATCATGAATCAATCCTTCGGCGACTTCGGGTACAAGCATCGCTTCGCGCATGCACGATATAGCGCCGATACCTACCGCATCATAAGCCCTAATAGTAAAATGCGTTACCTTTTTTCCGCCTATAGGCGCCGGATATCGTTTACGAATTGGGTTAAAAAGATCGCCGCTCGCCAGGGGTCGCAACCGGCGCGGCCTGGGGCGTCGGCGTGAAAGCGTCAAGGCCTGGCAAAGGGCTTCAGAGCAGGCCCGACAACACCGCCCGGAAAAGGTCCGCGGAAAACTCACCCCTCGTCCCGGAAAAACGACTGCCGCCGACATTGATTCGCTCGAGGGCGAACAGCGTCCCGCTTGGACGGGCCAAGCCTTCGATGGTGGAAACGGCCAGGTCATACCCGCCGGCCGCGGCCAGATGGATCGTTTTTTGGTTGAAGTCCCCGTTCGGATAAGCCAACATCCGGACCGGCTTTCCAAGAATTTTTTCTAGGCGGTCCCTAGAGTCTTTCAGTTCCCGCTTTATTTCATCTTCCGGGGCCAGGGTCAGTATTCGGTGGTTTTCCGTGTGGGACCCAAAGGATATCCCGCTCCCGGACATCTCCCGGACCTGTTCCCAGGATAAAAACGAGTTGGCGGCCTGGGGAAAGACGGGCCGGCCCCACCAAGCGTCCAGGTCTTCAAGTAGTGCATCCCGAATCTCCGCTTTCAATCCTTTCAGCCGCGCCATGATTATTTCCGGGTCGGCTTTCGAGCCGGCCGGTAGCAACCGCGCGCCCTTTTCATTTGAAAACCTTGCGATAAACGATTCGGCCTCGCGGGGCCCTTCAAACCGGGACAGCAAAAAGCGAAGGCGTTCCTGCCAGAATACTTTTTTCTCCCCCACGAACCCGGTGGTCAAAAAAATGGTCGCCGGAAGCCCATGACGTTTTAATATCGGATAAGCGTGGCGATGGTTGTCCTCCCAGCCGTCGTCGAAAGTCACGGCCGCCAGGCGGGGATGGGGCAACCTTCCCCGGGCGAGCCGGCCGGCGAGTTCCTCCAGTGGAAGCACCTGGTAATGTTCGGCCAGAAAGGCCATCTGTTTTTCGAAATCCGGCGCCGAGACCATGATATGAGGAGAAGAAAAAACGTCCTGGTGGTCGGGAGGCAACACCCGGTGGTAGAGAAGAATAGGCGCGCCGTACGTACCATGGAGCAGCCGGCCGGCCCTGAGCCAGGCCCGGTCGAGCCCGGCGGCCCGCGTCAACCCGGCCCAGGTCAGTTTCAGTATTTTTTTCAACCTGTTGGTGGTGATACGGCTCATGAGGACAGATATTTTTCGACACGCTGTTTAAAGGGGGTGAAGCCTTGCCGGACCAACTGGTTGAAACCGACGAACGTCCCCCAAACCCGGGCCAGGACAAACGCCGGTTCCAGGAGAAAAAGCAGGGCGACGGCGACGGCGAGCCGAGAAGGATCGGGGTTCGCGCGGAGCTTGAATACTCGCAAGGTTTTAAGGCCTTGTCGCAGGGAGAGCGCGGCCGGCAAAGCCGCCGAGACCGGCCATAACCTCGGGAAAGGCATGGAAATAATCGCCGCAAGGGGTATTAGTAAATTCAACAGAATATTGGGGACCCGGGCGCGCAGGGCTTCCGGGGTCCGGAAGAAAACTTTCTGATTGTTGACATGACGGCGCCAGATGTTGGAGAACCGAGGGCCAATCTGCCAGAACACGACCGCTTTTTCCGCGAAGGCGAACCGCGGCTGTTGTTGTTTGACTTTTCGGACGAAAATCGGGTCTTCACCGGCCCTTAGCCAGTCGGGAAACCCACCCGCCTTTTCCCAGACTTCCCTTTTATAAGCGACCGAATCGCCGCCCGCGGGTTCGTGACTTTTCAGGTTTTTCGCCTCGTCCAGGCATGGTCCCCGCAGGGGGTGCTCGCGAAATAGTCCGGCCCCATACAAGGCGTTAAGGTCCAGTTCCACGCCGAAAAATTTTTTCATCTGGGGAAAAATAAGCGTGTTGCCGGTGACGTAGTCGGCCTCGCCGCGAATGATCGGCCTCCTGATTTCGTCCAACCAGATGTCGTTCGGCATGTTCCGCCCGTCCACCTGGGCGATGATTGCGGCGTCGGTGTTTCGCACGGCCGCGTTCCGGCCTCCGCCGGGAAAGGCGCCGGGGGAGGAAATCAGGCGGACCCGCGGGTCCTTGGCAACGGCTTCCCGGATAATCTCGGCGCCGCCGTCCGTTGAGCCGGCGTCGGCAAAAATTATCTCATCTCCGGGAGAAATCTGACGCCTCAGCGTTTCGATCAATTCGACCAAGCCCAGCCGCTCATTTAACACCGGAATAACCACTGCGGTCTTCAACCAGCCCGCGCTGCTTGACGGTTCTTGGCTTATCTTCATTTTTTTCTTCCGATTTGTTTAATTTTTTTCCAAAAAAAAGACAGGTCCGACCTTTTCATGAAGAGAATGTCCGCCACCGCGGCGTCGGTTTTGCGGGCCACGAACCAGAGCAGCAACCCGGTGGAAGCGGCGTACGAGACCGAGGAACTGACCGCCGCTCCCGAGGGGCCGTATTTGGGGATCAATAGAATATTGAGCAGGAGGTTGACGACCATGGTCCCCACCGAAGCCAGGGAGACCGTTCCCGGCCGCCCGAGGCTCAGGACGTCGGTCTTGAGGAACTGGTAAACGGTCAGGGCCAGGATGCCGGGCAGCAGCAGCAGCAAGGGTTGAAGGCTGGGGTGAAAAGCCCGGCCGTAAAGAATATACAAAACGGGCTTGGCCGTCAGCGCCGCGGCCAAACAGACGAAAAACATGATAAACAGCACATACTTGACCACCAGCGGCGAGAATTGTCGACCGTCCCGGTCATTCATTTCCAATCGAAGAGGCAGGAACGGCGTGGAGACCGCGTTGGGCAGGGTCAGGATGATTTCCGCCAGGGAGACGGCCGCCGCGTAAAAACCGACCGCTTCGACGCCATGATAATGAGCCAGAAAAAGTACATCGATTCTGCGGACCACCGCGTTGGCGAACATGCTGGGATTCCCGCGCAGCCCAAACGAGAGCGCGGCTTTCAAATAGGCCCAACTCAGACGAGGCCCTTGGCCCGATTTTCGATAAACCTTGAAAAAAGCGATGACCCCGATCACGCCGGTGGATGTCATCCAGGCGCACATCGCCGCCGTCAGGGCTTCTCCCCCCAGAAAATAAATGAGGAGAAACAGAACGATGGGTAAAAATGAAAAGGTCACGCCCAGGACGTTCATGACGTAAATGGCGCCTAGGCCCGTGAGCAGGTCCAGGCCCAGATTGTAGAGCAGAACCAGGGGAATGGAGGCTAAAATGAACGTTTTTATATCCCCGGCCCCTTCCATGGCGATGAGGCCATGTTCGGCCAGAACAAAAAGCAGGCTCCCCACGCCCACCAGAATCAGGCCGTGGACTGCCAGATAAGCCAGGGCGTTGCCCAGGAGATAACTGATATCGACTTTCTTCCTCGCGGCCAGGTAGACGCTGCCCAGGCCGAAACCCAGGTTTCCGAAACTGACCACCAGGGCGGGGATGGTCAGCAGCAGGCTGAAAACGCCCCGGCCGGAGGGTCCGAGCATGCGGGTGAAGATGACGCTTTTGGCCAGGCTCAGTAAGAATTGGAGGGCCGACGCGGCCAGGCTGGAAATGGTGAAGTCCCTCAACTTTTTCAAGGCGGGGCTAAGGCCTTCTGGTCCCTTCTTCATCGGTCCGGCCCGTTTTTGTCCAAGGCCAGGTTTAGATAAATTTCCTCCAGTCGGGCGACGCGGCGTTGGAAGGAAAAGGACCGCTCCACCATTTCCCGTCCCCTTTTGGTGAAATTGCGGGCCAAGTCGGGGGCGCCTTTTAGGGTTAAAACATGGCCGACCATGGTTTCGATATCCCCCGACCGACACAACAAGCCATTATGGCCATGCCGGACCAGTTCGCCCACTCCGCCGACTTCCGCGGCCACGATCGGAGTTTCCATCGCCAGGGCCTCCAGCAGATTGTTCGGCAACCCTTCGGTGTGGGAAGGCGACAATAGGCAATCCAGTTGCCGATATAGAGTTAGAACGGCTTCCTCCGCGACTCGCCCCAGGAATAGTATCCTGTCCCCGAGATTCATTCGTTTCACAAAATCCTTCATGTCCTGTTCTTCCGGCCCCTCGCCGGCCACCACGAAATCCACCTCGTCGTCACGCTCGATAATCCGCGCCGCCGCTCCCAGAAAGTCCATGGCGCCCTTTTCCGGGCTCAACCGTCCCACGAAGCCGACCAGGAACCGCCCTTTTTTTTTGAGAGTCAACGAGACCTCGTCGGGACCGTCCTTTTTCCAATAAGTCGTATCCACGGCGTTATATATTAACACCGTCCCGGCTCGCCTACCTCGGGCTTCCCGGTCTATTTCGCTGGAAACGGTCAGGACCAGGTCGAAATAGGGGAGGAGCAGGCGGTCCAACCAGAGATAAAAGCCGTTTTTCAGCCCAGGCCGGCGCACCCATCCGTGGAGCGTGGTCACGGTTTTAAGCCGGGGGCGCAAGAGCCGCAAGGCCAGGGCGAAAAAATCGCTTTTAGGCTCGTGGCTATGCAGAATATCCACCCGTCGATTTTTTATCAGGCCCACTAGGGCGAATATCTGGCCGAAATCGAAAAAACGCCTCCCCGGAAATTCGAAATACTCCAACCCGGCCCCACGGGCCCTGGCCGCCGTGGGGCCAAGGTCATCCCGGCGCCGCCTTAAATATCCGACCAGATAGGTTACTTTTTGCCGGTCAATGAGCCGCCCGGTATTGATGATCGTCTTTTCCGGCCCGCCCCCCCAATCCCGGGAGGCGCGAAGGTGCAGGACGACTATGGGCCTGACCGGGGGAGACATTTCCACTTCGACCGGTTCGGACGGGGAATTAGACCGTTTTTCCTGGTCCGGCGGGTTCATTCGCCTTGGACGACGAGGGCGCAATCCAGGACCCGGAAGGACTCGACGGGGATTTTGGCCAGTTCATCCTTGAGACGATAAGGCTTCCAATAATTGTCGTCCGACCCCATGTTTTGAAAGAAAATTTTAAACGAAGCGCCGGAAAGGGCCAGGATCGCTCCGTGGCGCTGCAAGGCCTTGGCCACCGGCTTGGCCTCTTTGGACAGCCCTAGGCGGTCGAGATCGAGGCTGGGGTCGAGTTGCAGCCGGGAGCCCATGGGGATGAACTCGGCCCCCTGCCCAACGCCGTCGGTGCGGGCAGCGGGAGGGCAAACCTCGAGCCGTCCCTCGGGGGTCATGGCTTTCCTGACAGTGGGCAGGGCGCAGATCAACGCGTGTTCGATCTTTTTGGCCTCGAATTCAGCCGGCCTGATCAACCCGCCGATGAGCGGCAACCCGGCGGCGGTGGCGCCGATGGTCCACCATTTTTTGCCGGAAAAAGCCTTGACGAATCCCGGCCCGGACAGGTCCCAGGAAAAAATCCGGCTGGCCTTGACCTGGCCGTCCGGCCCGATCTTGAACCGGGAAAATTCCCAGGCCCGCTTCACGACGGGGTCCACCAGGACCAAATGCCCGTCTCGCTCCGGGTCCGGCCAGACTCCTTCCGGAATAGGGAGGTCGGCGGCGATGTTGTCCCCATCCGGGTCCACGCTCGGATGAAGGGCGTCGCTAGTGCTCGTGACCTTCACCAGGGCGGAGGTGGTGGAATCGATAACGAATATGGGCGCGGTCCATTTCCTCGTGGAACAAGTCAAGACCTGGGCGTCATTCTTGAGCTTGGCGATCATCGCGGCCGATTCGGAGGAAATGACGGGATTGGGGGCGATGGGTTGATTCCAGGGGGAATCCGGAGAAAAAGCCCGAAAATCGGCCGGCAGCCGCATCTCCGGCCCCTCGGCCCAGGCCGGATTGCACGTCAACGACGAGACAAAAACACACCAGACCACGACCATGGCTAGACGAATCATGCCGCACCTTTTTTGTTTTCGAGCCGCCGGACGGTCCTGTTCGCCGTCGTTTGGTTCTATTGATTTTATTTGGCTTTTTGTGGCGTCCACTTTACTGGTTTTTTCCCGAGTAAGAAATCCGACAGACCCAAAAGGGTCCCTAGCTGGCCAAGGGTGAAATAAAAAATCAAGGCCGAAATTTTTCCCAGCAATGGAACCCCGGCTAGGCGGGGCCCCCCAAGCCGGTAACCGAGGGCCAGCCCGTAAAATAGAACTTGAAGCAGCGCGATAAGGCCCAGGCCGGGAAATTCGCCGACCAGGGCAAGGCTGGAGACCAGGAAACCGATGAGAAACAAGGGGGTCAATCGTCGGACAACTTTGTTGACGAACAATTGAAAGGAGTAGGCCCCGAATCGAAGCGGATTGAAAAGCTCCCGCAAAAGATATATACCGCGCAGGCTTCTGGAAACGATCCGTCGTCTTCTTTCCAACTCATGCCGCGAACCGCGGGAAGGCAGGTTGATGAAAGCGACGGCCCGGTCGGTGTAAATGAAACGACGGCCTGCCCTGACAACCGACAGGCAGGCGTACAGGTCGTCGGTCACGGCCGGCGGGACTTCGGAAAAAAGGTCCCGACGGATGGCGTAGAGCTTGCCGTCATTGGAAGTTATACTTCCCAACTTGCTCTCGGCCAGGCGAATTGAAGCATCGAAATCCAGATAGGATTTCTGGGGGCTTTCCAGGGGGAGGCCCCCTGGTTCGGCGATGACCCGCCGGCCGCAGACGCCGCCAATGTCCGGATTCTCGAACCAGCCGGCCAGTTCCCGGAGAGCGTTCGGCGCCAACAAGGCGTCCGCGTCGCTGAAGACCAATATTTCTCCCCGGCACTGGGACGCCGCCTCGTTAAGGGCGACATTCTTGCCTCGATGATCGGCCGAGCCGAAAAAAAAGACGCGCTGGTCGGACCATTGTTGAACGATCCCGGCCAGTTCCCGGGACTTGCCGTCCTCGAAAATGACGAACTCCAGCTTATCGCCCGGATAATCCAGCGCCAGGAAATTTTTTATTTTCGGCCCCATCAGGTTTTCACCCTCGCGGACCACGGTGACCAGGCTGACGAACGGCGGCGACGCGGCCGGGAGAGGCGCGTGGAGATTTCGCTTCCGGGACAAAAACCAGACGACCGCGGGATAGACCGGAAAAAAAAGGGCTATCCCCAGCAGGGAAAGAAGGAACAGCAGTCCAAACACCATGGGAAGCATCAGTCATTTTCCTTTTTGGGGGTCGGCAGGGTTTGCGCCAGGGCCAAGGCCGCCTGGGAAAGAGCCAGGCTCAACCAGAAATATTTGAAGGTAAACCGGCTCAACATAAAATAATATAACAAGACGGATAAAAAGGAAGCCCGATAGGCGCCGGCCAAGTGGAATAAATCGTTGCGTCCGGTTTCCTTGAATATTTCCCTGGCTCGTCCAAAATTTTTCAAGGCCTTTACTATTAAAAATATAAAAAGGACCAGCCCGACGGCGCCGACGCCGATGGCCGCTTCCACGTAGGTGTTGTGGGCGTCCCGGGAACCATCCCCTTGTCCGCTGAACTTGCGCGATATTTCAGACGACCCGTAAAGCAGGCTGAAACTGCCGGGACCATGTCCAAGAATAGGTTTTTCCTGAAAAGCGGATAGGGCCACGGTCAAATATGATTGCCGCCTGGCCACCGAGCGGTCGTCGCCCCTGGAGACCGTTTGCTGCCGTTCCCAGTAGGCGGTGGGGACCGAAACAAAAATAACCAGGGCAATGGCCAGGACCGCCGCGGACGCCAGCCCCACCGTTCTTGGTCTCAGTTTTTTGTAGTATTCCAGGACCAGCAGGCTTAGGACCGCGACCAAAACCAAGGCCCCGCTTCTGGAAAAAGTCAGGACCACGGCCGTCACGTTGATTACCATGGCCGCGAGGAAAAGCAACCTCCGGGGTTTTGTCGCGGAGTGGATGATCCCATGGAAAACGAGCGGCAGGGAAAAAATAATCATGGAGGCGAAATGGTTGGGGTTATTAACCCCGCCCACGCCCCTTTTCATGGACTCGCCGGTCACGTCCATGGCAAACATTTCCGAATTGAAAACATACCCGTATATGGAAAGCAGGGAACTTATGGTCAGGCTCAGAATCAGGACCAGGGGCATTTCCGTCTCGAACATCTCGGGAGTGCGGAAGATTAAAGCCATGGCGAAAACCAGGTAGGCGCTTAGGAGAAGCCTGATCTCGTCAAGAGGCGTCGGAAAGAAAGGGGAGAAGAGAGCGGAGATCAAGCTGGCGATGGCAAAAAGAAATAAGGGGCGCCATAAATTAGACTTGAGGCTGACTTCATTCGCGCCCTTGAGGAGGGCGTTGAAAAAAATGATGACGACAAGAATCAACCCTAAAAACTTGGGCAGCGAGAGCAAGCGGTTTGCGTTCAGGCTGGTGTAAGCCGTAAACGGCACCAGGAAAATGATGGCGTAGAATCCCCACTCCGGTCGGAGGGCTATGACGAGGAAAAAAAGGATCATTATTCCCGGGAGGGGGGCCAGATAGTAATAACTGGTGGTGAATAAAAAAACAGTTGAAAGTGATGCCGTCAAAAATAGTAGTGTATACAGAGCCTTGGACAAAATTTCCTCCACGCGGCCAAATAGTCCAGGAGTCGATTCTTCAAGCTTTTATTCCCATGTTGGTAATTTAATGACGTCTTCGCCAACCGCGACGGCTCGATCTCATTCAGCGCCGCGCCGCGCTTTCCGGGGGGCCTTTTAACCTTCCGGAAAACTTTTCAAAATAAACGAGGCCCGCGCCCGAAAGGTTGGGCTCGGCTTGACTATAATCTATACTACCATGACCTGATTAACAATAACTGATTTTGTCGGTTGATTTTTTGCTACACCATGTCGCTCCGGGCGGCCCCGGGCCCGCGGGGCGCTCCCTTGCGGGTCAATTCCGGTTCTTGGGGCGCCGGGAAAGCCCGACGGCCGGACGACTCGCCGGGCCGTCGCCGGTTTTCCCAAGGACCTCGGGCGCTTGTGATCGACCTAATTGGGGGTTTTTTTCACGGTAAAATCGTGGTAGCATTTCCCCGGCTCGCGAAGTAGTGGTTAACAGACAGCGTGTGGCGTCTCCGCCGCTGTCGCGGAGAGCTTCAACCTCGGCCAGGCGAGGGCTAATCCTTTTCGTCGGCCGACCGGGAGGTGGGTCCATGAAATGCAACCGTTGCGGCGACGAAATCGAGACCGGGGAAGAGCGCGATTACGCGGGGCGGACCTTGTGCGAGGACTGCTACATGGACGCCCTGTCGCCCAGTCGAACCTGCGACCCCTGGGCGGTGTATTCGGCTAGGGGCTGCTTGGAGGGTAATGACGGGCCGCCCGTGTTGAATCCCTTGCAGGTCAGGATTCTGGCCATTCTTAGGGAGACCGGGGGAATTGAGCCGCCCTTGCTGGTGGAGCGCTTACAGGTTAAGTCTTCCGAGGTTGAAAGGGAGATAGCCGCCTTGCGCCACATGGAAAAGCTGGGCGGCGAACTGAGAGGCGGCCGTCGTTTCATTGTTCCCTGGCGGCCCGGGGGAGATAAGGCCCCCTAAAAAAAGGGGGCCGTTTGTATTAAACCAAGCCGGCCGCCGCGGACAAGGCGGCTTCGTAATTCGGCTCGGAGGCGATTTCCTTTACCAATTCGACGTAGCGGACCACGCCCTGACGGTCGATCACGAACACGGACCTGGCCAGCAAGCGGAGTTCCTCGATCAGAATTCCGTAGGCCTGGCCGAAGGATGCGTCCTTGTAATCGGAAAGGGTAACCACTCGTTCGACGCCATTGGCCCCGCACCAACGTTTTTGAGCGAAGGGCAGGTCCATGCTCACGGTCAGGATCATGATATCCTGGCTCAGACCGGCCGCCTCGCTGTTGAAGCGGCGTGTTTCCAGATCGCAGACCGGGGTGTCCAAGGAGGGGACCGCGGAGATGATCAGCACTTTTCCCAAATAATCCGACAGCTTGGCCGGAGCCAAGTCGTTGGTCGCGACCGTGAAGTCAGGGGCCTTGTCGCCCGCCTTGAGTTCCCGGCCCACAAGAGTCAGGGGATTGCCGCGCATGGTGACGGCGCCAAGTCTTTTTTCCATATTTTTCCTCCCTAGGTTCGGCCATCGGCCCTTTAGTCATCTTCATGCCTAAAGTGTAAGCCGGTTTTCCGTAAGTTCAACCTGGCTTCAATAATAGTCGCGGATGGTCCCGTCGTTGAAACGACCTGGGGCGCGGGACCGGGTTGACTCCGGTCTATCTTCGAATTATAGTTGAAATGACATTAAAATTCAGGCTGGATTTGGCGGCGTGAAACCCGGGGCGACCGGCGTTCCCGCCACGGATCGGGTTCGAGGTCATGACGTCTTTTTATGTATTTTTAAAACAATTGGGCGAGCAGCTCAAAGCAGAGCATTTTCATCGTGTTTTTCTGGCGTTGATCCTCTTGGTTCTTCTGGGGGCCGGCGCGTTGCGTTTTTTTGAACCTCGCCTGTCGTTCCCGGATTCTCTCTGGTGGTCCATTGTCACCGTCACCACCGTGGGGTACGGGGACGTTTCCCCGGCCACCCTGGGCGGCCGGGTGGTCGGGGTGATGTTGATGATGCTCGGCATCGGCTTTCTGGGAGTCCTGACGGCCACCATAGCCGGCCTTTTCGTGGAGAATAAAATAATGGAAAATAAAGGGATGAAGCCGGTCAAGGTCCGGGGACAATTTTTGATCTGCGGGTGGAATTACGGCGGCCGGCAAATTGTCGATTTACTACGGCAGGATGAAAAGTCCGTCAAGGCCCCTATCGTCGTAATCGCCGATCTGCCGGAAAAACCGGTGGATGACCGCAACCTTTTTTTCATCAGGGGGGAGGTTGGGACCGAAACCCTGGAAATGGCCGGCGCCGCCGAGGCCGATACCGCCATGGTTCTTTATACCGAGACCCTGGACGTCCCGGTTCGGGACGCCAAGTCGATACTTGACACCCTGACCTTGAAAAGCCTGTTCCCCGATCTCTACGTCTGCGTCGAGCTGATGGAAGCCAAGAACGTTGAACATTGCCAACGCGCCAAGGCGGACGAGATAATAGTGGTGGGGCAATTGAGCAGCAATCTGCTGGCCCAGGCCGCCCTGGACCACGGCGTGACCAACATGGTTTCGGAACTGGTCAGCAGATACGGCAGCGAACTGTATAAGATCGATCTGCCCTCGTCCCTGAAGGGACGGACTTTTCTTGACGTCATGTTCCATTTGAAGAAGGAACACGATATTATATGCCTGGGAGTCGAGGAAGGGAACGATCACGGGTTGGTGACCAACCCCAAGGCTGATCGGGAATTGAAACCCGGGGACAGGCTAGTGGTCATCGCCGCCACGAGGCCGGCCCTGGCCTGACGCCCAACCTTTGTTCGCCGACGCCTCAACGGGTTGATATTTTTTGTTTAAGGAGGTTTTATGACTACAAGATTCGATTTGGTTAAGCATTATCTTTTCGACATGGGCCTACCCATCACGGTCGAGAACCGGGCCGAGGAACTGGTCGTGGTCGATGACGAGGAAAACGGCATCAAGAACCTGGTAATCGACTGCGAGGACCAGATTCTGATCCTGGAACAGGTCATCATGGCGGTTCCCGCCGACGACCGGGCGTTGTTCAAAAAACTATTGCAGTGGAATAGGGAACTCGTTCACGGCGCATTCACGCTGGACGACGCCGGAAACAGGGTTATTTTCCGTGACACCCTCCAACTGGAAAACCTGGACAGGAACGAGCTGGAGGCTTCCATTCAATCCCTTTCCCTGGCCATGGCCGAATACAGCTCCGAACTCCTTAAATTCGCCAAGGCTTAAGCCGCGACAAGGACGGAACAATCCGCAACCGACCAAGAGAGGTAATAACCATGGGTATTTTTTCCCGTATTTTCAGGGTGGGCCAAGCCGAGGCCCACGCGGTGATAGATAAATTCGAAGACCCCATTAAAATGACCGAGCAGGGCATTCGGGATTTGAAGAACGACCTCCAGCAGGCCATGACCAGCTTGGCCGAGGTCAAGGGCATCGCCATCCGCACTCGCCGGGAAGCCGACAACCAGAAAAAATTGGCCGCCGACTATGAACGCAAGGCCATGCTGTTGCTTCAGCGGATGCAGGCCGGGGAACTCAACCAGGTCGACGCGGAACGGTTGGCCGCCGAGGCCTTGCATAAAAAAGAGCAGGCCGCGGCGGACGCCCTGCGGTTGAGCCAGGAAGCCGGACGGCACGAACAGATGTCCGACCAGCTTCAAGCCAATGTGAATAAGATTAAATCGTCCGTTTCCTCCTACGAAAACGATCTGACCACCCTAAGGGCCCGCGCCAAGACCGCCGAGGCCACCAAGAAAATAAACAAGCAGATCGCCCAAATCGATTCTTCCGGGACCATCGCCATGCTGGAAAAAATGAAGGCCAAGGTCGAGGAAGACGAATCCCTGGCCATTGCCTACGGGGAAATGGCTTCACCGGACAAAAGCGTGGATGACGAGATCAACAAGGCCCTGTCCGTGGGGGCCGCGACGTCGACGTCCGATTCCTTGCTGGAACTAAAGAAAAAAATGGGCTTGGCCTGATGCCGGGGGGGCGGGCTTTCAAGGCCCCGCCCCCTCTTGCCATTACATACGGTTGGTGAGTAAAAATGGGAATTTTCGATTTTTTTAAAAAAGACAAGGAAGACGAAATCGATCCGCTCAAGGACTTAACCCTGGATAAACTCCAGGTCGGCTATTTCGTCGATTTCGACCTCTCCACCTGGGAAGTGACCGGTTACAATATTTATGACTGGGGGGACGGCGACGTCAGCCGTGAATGGCAACTTTCCAGCAGCGAGGAACTCCTTTACCTGGAAAAGGAATCGGACGACGAGGACTACTGGAGCCTCAACAAGAAAATATCGTTCGCCGACCTGGACCCGGTCGTGAAAAAAACCATCCTGGAAAAGAGCGACCCGCCCGACGTGGTGGTATTTGAAGGGGTGTCTTTCTACATCGAGGAGATGGCCGGAGGACATTTTCTGAAGGGCGGACAGGGAACCGGGACCCCCTTGCTGCGGTGGGGCTACGTGGACGAGGAAGGCGGACGGCTCCTGGGAATCGAGCAGTGGGGGGATAATGAATTCGAGGCCAGCACCGGGATTCCGGTCGAGGAATATCAGTTCACCAATATTCTCCCCAGGAAGATTCACTAACCGGAATTTCGGCTGACATGAAACCGGAATTCTGGCGCGAGAACACGGCCCGATTCTATGATCGGGCCTGGGACTTTTCCGGAGGGGCCGTGAAGGGGCCGATCCGGTACTTTCCTATTGTAAATTTTCTAAAGGCGTTTTTCGCCCTGAACGCCTGGCGGGATTCCGAACGCTCCCTTCTGGAAATCGGCTGCGCCGCGGGGCGGTTTTACGAGGCCCTGCGGAAAACCATGCCCTGTTCCTTCCGATACGAAGGGCTGGATATATCGCCGCATCATCTCGCCCGGGCCCTGGAGCGTTACCCGGATATCAAGTTTCACCAGCGGGACGCCCTGGACTCCGGCCTCGCGAGCCGAGGTTTCGACGTCGTCATCGCCGTGGACGTGGTGATTCACAACTGGGATGTTCCGGCCCTTCTCGCGGAATGGAGCCGGCTGACCCGACATTGCCTCATCCTGGCCGCCAGGACCATGAACGGCGCCCCCTCGGTTCGAGCCAACCAAGGCCGGGAAGGCGTTCCCTACCATATCATCAACCTGGATGTTTTACAGGCCTGGATCGACGACCTGGGCCCCGAGTTCGTCCTGGTCCTGCCCTATCCGGCGCCTAGCATTGAGATCGGGCCGGATGTGTATAACCTGCCGGATGATTTCGATCCCTTGAAATTCGGCCATCACACTTTTTTCATCTTCAAGGACCTGTCGGACGACGCGGCGAGGTTCGTCCGCAAGGTTTCGGAATTGGTCGGGAAAGACCCGGCTGTTTTGTGGGGGAGCGTCGCCCCCGCGCCCGCGGTGACGCCCCCGAGGCGGTCGGGCTAATAGAGGGCCCAGACCCCCTGGCCGTAATAATTCTGCAAGACCGGGTTGGCTTGGGTGTTGACCTCTATCCCGGCTTCCTTTTCCGGCCCGAAAACGCCCTTGCCGAAGCGGATCATGGCCTCGGCCGCTTCGTTGTTTAGAAAACGGGTGGACAGATCGGAATAGTCCTGGGCCAGGTACCTCTCCCTCAAGGCTTCCTCGCCGAGGTCCCCGGCCTTGACCCCCAGCACGAAGCCCCATTCCCCCATGGTTGGGACTTGGTTGTGAAAGGGGAGGACCGAAAACCCGGCCGCGCGCATGGTTTTATTGATGCACAGGAAAGCCTTGGGCGCGAAATAGGGGCTGGCCGCCTGGGTGACCAGGACCCCGCCCGGGACCAGATGTCGGGCGGCCAGGCGGTAGAAGCTTTCCGAATACAGGTGCATCAGCTCGAGGGAATCCGGGTCCGGCAGGTCGACCATGATCACCCCGTAAAAGTCGCGATCGTTCTTGAGGAATTCCCCGGCGTCGCCGTTGACCACCGAGACCTTGGGGTTCAGCATGGCGCCTTGGTTGATTTCAAGCAGAACCGGGTGGGTCCGGGCCAGTTCGGTCATGACCGGGTCCAGGTCCACCAGGGTGATTTCCCGGACGTCGTGGTGTTTCAAGACTTCCCGGAGCGCCAGGCCGTCCCCGCCGCCCAGGATGAGGACCTTGGACCTGTCCGCGGCGATTTTCAGGGCCGGATGCACCAGGGGCTCATGGTATTTTTCCTCGTCGTAGGTGCTGAACTGTTCCTGGCCGTTCATGAACAACCAGTAATAGCGCTTGAATTCCGTTATGACGATTTTCTGGAACTTGGTCTGGCGGGCGTAGATTATTTTGTCCTTGTACTGACGCTGTTCTCCGTATAGAATGATCGGCTGGGCCAGGAACACCAGGCTTGTCAGAATGACCAGGGAGCCGGCGAAGGCGGCGATCAGGGTCTTCTTTCTCCGGGTCAAGTGGAAGAACGACCACATGAGCAGGGACGCGGTCAGGAAATTGATAAAGCCCAGGACAATGGGCGTGTAGGTCAACCCCAGGCTGGGCAGGGCGAAGAAGGCGAAGAACAGGCCGCCCAGCAGGGCGCCGTAGTAATCCTTCTCCATTACATTGGCGATATTGGTCCGTAGTTCCTCGTAGGACTGGTTCAGCCGGGTGGCCAGGGGGATTTCCAGGCCGATGAGACCGCCGATCACCACGGCCACGAAATAGATGAACAGGCTGATGTTTTCCACCTGCCCGGCCAGGCCGTAGGCCAGCACCGCCGAGGAGGAGCAGAGCAGGGACAGGGAAAATTCCACCAGAATGAAGGAATCCAGAAGCCGGTCCTTGAAGACCCGGCTCAGCCTGCTCCCCAACCCCATGGCGAAGAGCATCAGGCTCATGACGATGGTCCACTGAAAGACGGCTTTTCCGGTCAGGTAGGCCGCCAGGGTGGACAAGACGAATTCCGCCACTATCCCGGCGCATCCGGTGGCGAAAATCGCGG
Source organism: Pseudomonadota bacterium (assembly GCA_043806915.1). Taxonomy (GTDB): domain Bacteria; phylum Desulfobacterota; class Desulfarculia; order Adiutricales; family JAGVGV01; genus JAZDGM01. The sequence continues at coordinate 40,612 of JAZDGM010000012.1, forward strand.
CCTTGAGGATCAGGCCGGGATCACGCGGCTTAAACACACCAGAAAATGACAAAGGCCCCGGCGATATACGCGAAAGCCTCGATATAGGCGGCGCCGACGTTGGGCTCGTCCTGGTCCGCCGTTCCGGCGACTATCTCGTCGGAAAGCTTGACCGTGGGGAAGAGAATCCTGTCCGTCAGCCATCGGACCGCGGGCAGCATGATCAATCCGAACAAGGCGTAGGCCAGGTACCCGGGCAGGCTTTCCTCCCAGGAAATGAAGTCGCCCTCCGCCGCCAGGCCCACCACCACGCCCATGGCGATCAAGGCCCCGGCGAAGGACACCCCGGCGGCGACATTGTCCTTTTCAATTTCCCCATGAACGTCGTAGGGCGTGATCAGGGTGTAAACCCGGCCGGCGATGATCAGCAGAATTTGCCCCAGGGCCCAGAAGACCAGCAGGGTCAATATACCTCCGCCCTCGCCCTTGGTCGAGCCGTAAATGATGAAACCCGAGGCGATGCTGACTCCCGCCGAAACCGCGCCGGTCCCCTGGTTGCGGTCCCTCATCAGTTCGTCCGCGAGCTTGAATTTGTATAGAATCACCTTGTCGCAGATGTACCAGGAAATATTGAGGAGAATTATTCCCAGCAGGCCGTAGGCCGCCAGGTCGATCAAATCGGAGATCACGCCGTGGCTGGGGCCGGCCAGGGCCCCGCCGATGCACAGCACCAACCCGAAATAATACCCGGTCACCGACAGCGCCAGGGCGGGATTGTCTTTTTTGACCAGGTCCTCGTTCAGGTCGTATTCCCGGTGAATCAGATCGTTGACCACCTTGCCGATCAAAAAGATGACAAAGAATCCGACAATCAGGACCAACCCGGTGATAATGACGTCCAGTTTCATGATTATTTCCCCGCGCCGCCGCCCCGGCCCCGGGAACTGACCCGGGTCCGGCCGATTTTTTGGTTGACCAAGCCTCCGAAGGACTGCTTGGCCTGATTGACCGACGACATCTTCCTGGAATAAAAATCGGGTTTGGTTTGTTTGGTATGGGAGCCCTGGGTGCCGTATTCCTTGTTGTCCCCGTAATACGGGCGGCCCGTCGAGGTCTGGGTCCGGTAGTTGTCCCAACTATTTCTATTAATCGTATGTCCGCCGAGTAGATCTGATAACAGCCGGTATTGTCCGTAGAATGACCAGAAGGATTGGCCCGAGGAATTGGTCTGCCACGACCCGTACCGATTGTCGCCCACGTACGCGTAACCCGGCGGCGAGGCCTCGGCGGTTTCCACGCCATCCTTTTTCGTGAAGATGGTCATGCCGAGAAAGGGGAGATACTGCTGATACATCTCCTCGGAAACCGGCCGCCAGTCGGTCGTGGCGGTCTTTTCCGGAGCGATGATCTTGTACTTGTGGAAGTACTCCGTGATAAAGTTGCCTTCCTCCTTCATATCGTCCAGGACGATGGAGTAGCTCGGCGCGCCTCGCAGGCTGGTTCGGATTTCGTCGATCGGGTCGTCCGGCCCGCCGCCGCAACCCGCGCCGATCAACGGAACAACAAGAAACAATAGAACCCAGATATTGATAGTCTTTTGATATCGCCGGGTTTTTTTCATCTGGCCCTTCCCGTGGAATGATTCGTCTCTCGAGCTCCCTTGCGGACGCGGTCCCGGATATTTATTCCCGGGGCGGTCCTCGATCCGGAAAGGAGCGGCTTTACGGTCGATAATAAACGTTCGATCGCTTAAATGTCAATCCTTCCAACCCCGGAATCGGCGTCAACCCGATCGGGCCGCGGTCGCCCGGCCGGGGGAGGGCAGCAGCAGCGTCAGGCAGGAAAGAAGTCCCACCCCGCCGCCGAACCAGAAGATGGCCCGCAGCCCCAGCGTTTCCTTTATCAGCCCGGCCAACAGGGGGCCGATGACCATTCCGAAACTGAACGCCATTTCCAAGAGACTCATCACCTTGTTCATGAACCCCGAGGCCCGGCCGGCGTCCACGGCTATGGCCATGAGGGGCGGCATATAGACCCCGATGGCCGCGCCCATGACCAGGTTGACGACGAAAAGCTGGTAAAAGGAGATGGTGAAAGGCGCGGCCAAGAGGCAAAGGGACGCCAGAACGCCTCCCACCATGGCCATGCGGCTTCGGTCGACCTTGTCGGCGAGACGGCCGAAAAAAGGTTGCATCAAGGTGGTCATGACCACGGTCAGGCTCACCAGTATTCCGATACGGGTGGAAGATAACCGCAACTGCTCGTATCCCAGGATCGGAAGGAACGTCCAGTTGACCCCCAGACCGATAATGGTCCCGAATCTGAACAGAAAGATCGGCAGCACTCCCGGGAAGCCCAGAAGGCCTAGGTACGACCCGCCCGATTTTTTTTCCAAATCGAAGCGTTTTTTTCCCTGTCGCGGCAGGTTGACGAAGGCCAGCGCCAAACCCGCCAGGGACAGGGCGGCCATGGAATAAAAGGCGAAACCCAGCCCCACGTAATCCTTGATGAACCCGCCCAGCCACGGCCCGCAGGCCAAGCCGCCGAAAAAGGCGATATTGAAATGGCCCATCAGGCGTCCTTCCTGCCCGGGTGGAGTCAAGTCGCCGACGTACGCCCGGGCGATGGGAATGACCATGGCGGCCCCGGCGCCCTGGACAAAGCGGCACAAGACGAGTTGGTACACGGTCTCGGCCAGGGAGAAGGCCAGGGCGATGCCGGTGTAGATGGTCAATCCGGTCAGCAGGAAAACCCGGCGGCCGTACTGGTCCGCCCACTGGCCCACCAGGGGCAGAAAAATCGATCTGGCCAAGGCGAAGCCGGAAAAGATCAGGCCCAGTTCAAACCCGGTCGCGCCCATTTGGACCGCGTAAACCGGCAGCAGGGGTAGGACGATGCTGGCGCCCATGGCCGTGGACATGATGGTTAAAAACAAGGTGATGTATATTTTTTGATTCATGGGGAACAAGTTAGCATGGTTGACCTCTTTTGGAACAAAAAAAGAGAGCGTTCGGTTTTTCGGGGGAATGAAGGCCTTCCCGGCTCGGATCGTCTTTTTCGGAAATATTTGCTCCATGGAAAAAAAACATTGCATGGAAACCGTCTTTGGGATATATAAACCGCTTGTCGCGGTGGGTGTAGCTCAGTTGGTCAGAGCGCCAGGTTGTGGCCCTGGAGGCCGTGGGTTCAAGTCCCATCACCCACCCCAACCGACATGACAGCGGGATATGTCGGTCGCAACAACCAATGAAAACGCCCTTCGGGCATTTTCATACCAACAAATTTGAGAGGCGGCGGTTTTTCGCCGCTTTTTTTTCGTCCTTTTTCGGCTTTTCCGGGTAAACTTAGGACCCAAGGGTTAGTCCGCCTTTTATTTGCGGCGTTCGGGAGTTATTTAAGTTAAACGATCCAGCCCCGACCGGGAGGTCGAACAGCTTCTTCGGGACCGATCCTGGCATGATGAAATTATCAAGACGCGAATTTTTAAAAAAAAATAGGCCTGGCGTCTTCCTGGCCTCTGTGGGGAGGCGCCTGGTCCCTGGCCGGGGGATGCTTGAGCCTGGATCGGGAAGGCGCAACGAAGCAGCCGTTGTCGCCTTTAAACCAGGTCAGGAAAAAAAACGAACCCCCCCCTAGGGAAGTCGACTGGCGGAGTATAAGGCAGGTGACCGTGATGGCCGTGGGCGATATCATGACCCACGACCTGAACATCGAACTGGCTTTTGACAAGTCCACGGGCGAATACGATTTTTTCCCTTATTTCGAGCTGACGGCGCCTATCTTCGCCCAGGCCGATTGGGTCCTGGGCAACCTCGAAACCCGCCTGGCCGGGGAAGGGGCCAGGTACACCGGTTATCCCTTGTTCAACGCCCCCGACCAGTTGGCCTTTGCCTTGAAAAAGGCCGGCTTTTCCCTGGTAAGCACGGCCAATAATCATTGCCTGGACCGCGGGGCCGCCGGTATCGCCACGACCAATGAAACTCTGTCCCGGGCCGGCCTGCTGCACACCGGGTCCTTCAGCGACCCGGAAGACCGGAATTCCATCAGGATGTTGAGGAAGAATGGGCTTTGTCTCGCCGTGGTCGCCTACACCTACGGGACCAACAGCCGCCTCGCGCCGCGGGGCCGGAGTTATATGGTCAACGTCATCGACCCCGACGCCATGGCGGCCGATTTCCGTCGCGCGCGAGACGAGGGCGCGGATTTTACGGCCTGCCTAATTCATTTCGGCCAGGAATATCAATTGTTCCCCAACCAGGCCCAGAAAAAACTGACCGACTTCCTGTTCAGCCTCGGCGCCGATCTTGTCCTGGGAAGTCATCCCCACGTGGTTCAGCCCTACCGCTTTTCCGTGTTCAAGGACCAAGGCCGGGTCGCGGTGTATTCCCTGGGGAATTTCATTTCCAATCAACAACGGAAGTTCACGGATTTGAGCGTTATTTTCCAGGCGACCCTGCTCAAGGATTCCCAGGGAATAAAAAGGGTCGCCGGAATCAAGGCCGTGCCGATCAAGGTGCTTCGCCTGGTCTTGGAAGGACGTCCGACCTTTCGGGTCTTCCCCATGAACGCTCCGTTTGAATTTGACGCCGGATGGGTCCCTTCATGCCGGGAAATAGAGGATATTTCCGCTGAATTCTCTTCCATGAAAAAGCATTTCCGGGCCTATTCAAGCTGATTTTCCCGGCGCCTCGCCTTTTTGACGTTGGTCCCGCCCCGGCTTTCTGGTAGATTCGCCTGCCAGGTCGGTTTATATTCGGCCGAAGGGATGATATTTATGCCGTCAACGTTTCGAGTGGTTTTCAGCCGTCGCATGCTCGTGTCCTTTTTAATGGGATTCAGTTGCGGTCTCCCCTTGTTGTTGACTATTTCAGTCCTTCAGGCCTGGATGAAGGATGAAGGCGTCGACCTGGAAGTCATCGGGCTGATGGCCCTGGTGGGGCTGCCCTATACCTTGAAATTCCTGTGGGCGCCTCTTTTTGATCGTTTCACTCCCTGGTTTTTGGGGCGAAGAAAAGGTTGGCTTTTAATTGCCCAGCTAGGCCTGATGGGGGCGATTTTCGTCCTGGGGAGAACCGATCCCTCGAGCAACCCCTGGCTGACCTCGGCGGCGGCCTTGCTGGTGGCTTTCTGCTCCGCCAGCCAGGACATCGTCGTTGACGCCTACCGTCGGGAAGACTTGAACGACGAAGAACTGGGGTTGGGCTCTTCCCTGTACGTCAACGGGTATCGCCTGGGCATGCTGCTTGCCTCCGGCGGTGGACTGATCCTGGCCGACCATGTCTCCTTTCAAATGGTCTACCTCATCCTGGCCGTTTTCATGCTGCCGGGAATAATCACGACCCTCTTGACTCCGGAACCGGCGACGACCCAAGGCGCCCCCCAATCCATGAGGGAAGCGGTCATCTACCCCTTTCTGGATTATTTCAGGCGGCCCGAGGCCCTCTGGATGCTGGCCTTCATACTTTTTTATAAAATCGGCGACCAAATGGCCGGCGCCATCACGACGCCCTTCTACCTCGATCTCGGTTTTTCCAAAACCGACATTGGGGCGGTGGTCAAGCTGTTCGGGTTTTGGGCGACTATTATTGGCGCTTTTGTCGGCGGCGCGGCCATGATCAAGCTGGGCATCAACCGCTCCCTCTGGGTGTTCGGAATATTCCAAGCCGTGAGCACGGCCGGTTTTTCGGTTCTGTCCCTGGTCGGACCCAGCCTGCCCTGGTTGGCCGCGGTCATAGGCTTCGAAAATTTTACCGGCGGCATGGGGACCAGCGCCTATTCGGCGTTCATGGCCAGTTTGACCAATAAGCGTTTCACGGCCACGCAGTACGCCTTGCTGACCAGCCTGATGGGGGTCCCGCGCGTGATCGCGGCCGCGCCTTCCGGCTATCTGGCCCAAGGCCTGGGGTGGTTCCGGTATTTCGCCTTCTGTGTTCTGATCGCCATTCCGGGGTTGTTGTTGTTGTCGAAGTTCGCTCCCTGGCGAGGCAAGGCGGCGGCGTGACCTCCAGCCGGGTCGGGACTTGTCCCGGTCCAGGACCGGTGTTATCTTTTTTTTGTTAAAGGTTTTCCCCTTCGCGTCACAAGAAAGCGTTTCTCTCCTCTTTTTCGAGAAAACGCCGGGGAATAAATTCGTTAGGGAGGTTTTCCCTGAAATGACAATAGGCGGCATCTTGACCTTTTTCGCCCCGGCCAAGCGTTCTTCCGCCCCGGTGGTCTTGGAACAACGTCGGGCCCTGGCTTTGGAGCCGTTGGTCGAAACCTTGTACGACGCGGTGCCGGAAGGCGTCGTGATCCTGAACGAGGATCGGCAGATTGTTTTCGCCAATAAAAGGTTTACCGATACGTTCAATTTGGAAAACGACGCCGGCATCGTCGGCTTGCGCCTGGGCGAGGCCTTGGGGTGCGTTCACGCCGTTGAAGGACCGGGCGGTTGCGGGACCGCGGAGTCGTGTCGCGTGTGCGGGGCGGTCAACGCCATTATCGCGGCCCGGGAATCCGGCCGGGGGGGCGGGGAATGCCGGATCAGCCTCCGTGATCCCAAGGGCGGAATAGTCTGCCTGGACCTTGGCGTCCTGGCGACATCGTTCGACGCCTCGGATCATAAATATACTATTTTCGCCGTCAATGACATCAGCGGCGAAAAAAGGCGCCAGGTGCTGGAAAGGATTTTTTTTCACGACCTCTTGAACACCGCCGGCGGGATCAAGGGGTTTTCCGAATTGATGCTGGAGGAAGCGGATGGCGAAATCTCGGACCTGGCCAAGGTCGTGCACGAGGCTTCCCAGGCCCTGATCAATGAAATATCCTCGTATAAAAACCTGTTGGCGGCCGAAAACAATGAGTTAAAAGTAGTTGTTACACGGATGGAATCGAGCGGTTTCCTGCGGGACGCCTCGGCCCTGTTGTCCCGCGCGGAATTCGCGGCCGGAATCGAGATCAAAATCGCCCCCGATACGAAAAATTTTGAGTTCCACAGCGACAGAAACCTGCTGGGACGAATTGTGGTTAACCTCCTCAAGAACGCCCTGGAGGCTTCCCGGCCGGGACAGACAGTGACCCTCGGGAGCGTCCGCCTGGTGGACCAAGTTGAATTCCAGGTTCATAACCAGGGAGTTATCCCCGAGGAGATTCAACTTCAACTGTTTAATCGGTCTTTTTCCACCAAGGGATCGGGCCGGGGACTTGGCGCCTACAGTGTAAAATTGCTTGCCGAACGGTATCTCCGCGGCCGGGTCGGCTTTTTTTCCAACCAAGCGCGGGGAACTGTTTTTTGGGTGAGGATTCCCTCTCAAGCCGGCGACCGGGCGGAATTGCAGTAATCTTGGGGGGCGGCCGCGCCTTGGGACGGCGTCCGCGGGGACTGGCGGGGGGAGGGAAAAAGGCTCGATGGGACATAAAAACGATTTGACCACGGCGCCGGTTCGGACGTTGATCGGACGGATCGCCGCGCCGGCCAGCGTCGGCTATTTTTTCAACACCATGTACAACGTGGTCGACACTTTTTACGGCGGCTTGGTTTCCACCCAGGCCCTGGCGGCGTTGTCGCTTTCGTTGCCGGTCTTTTTTTTGATCCTGGCCCTGGGGTCCGGTCTGTCCATCGGGTCGACGGCCTTGATCGCCACGGCCCTGGGAGCGAACAAGGCCGAGGAAGCCGGCGTCCTGTCGGTTCAGAGCCTGACCTTCGGCGCCCTCGTCGGCCTGGGACTCATGGTCCTTGGCCCGGCCTGTTCGCCTTTTCTTTTCAGGTTGCTGGGCGCCTCGAACGAATACCTGGGGACGGCCCTGGACTATATGAATGTCATTTTTACCGGCGCCGTTTTTTTTATTACCGTTTTCATGCTCAACGCCATCCTCAACGCCCGAGGGGATTCCAGGACCTACCGAAACTTTCTGATCATCGGCTTCCTGTCGAACGCGGCCCTGGACCCTTGGTTCATTTACGGCGGCCTGGGACTTCCGGCCATGGGATTCAAGGGCGTCGCCCTGGCCACGGTCCTCATTCAGGTTGTCGGCTGTTTCTACCTGGGGAGAAAAGTAATAAAAGCCGGCCTTATCCCTCCCGGAGCCCTGTCCCTGGCGATGCCGCGAGGGGCGGTCTTTCGGGAAATCGCCCGCCAGGGTTTTCCCGCCAGCGTCAACACGGCGACCATTGGCGTGGGAATTTTCGTAATTACCTTTTTTATAAGCCAATTCGGCCAGGAAGGGGTCGCGGCGTACGGCATCGCCATGCGGATCGAGCAGATCGTCCTCATGCCCACCATCGGGCTTAATGTCGCCGTGCTGACTATCGTCGCTCAAAACCATGGGGCCGGCCTGTTCGACCGGATCAGGGAGACGGTCAATCTTTCCTTGAAATACGGGGCCGTCATCATGGTCTTTGGAAGCGGGGCCGTCTTTTTTCTTTCCCGGTCCTTCATGACCTTGTTTACCGATGATGCGAGCGTGATTGAAATTGGGACCTTGTACCTAAAAATCGACGCCCTGGTTTTATATGCGTACGTGGTTCTTTTTGTTAACGTGGCCGCCTTGCAGGGAATAAAGAAGCCGATGTTCGCCGTCTGGCTGGGGGTGTCCCGGCAGATCGCGGCGCCAGCCGCGGTCTTCTATTTTTTCGCCGTGGTATTGGACTGGGGACTGCCGGGCGTCTGGTGGGGGATTTTTTTGATCACCTGGAGCGCGGCCCTTTTCACCTTTTTTTACGCCCGTAACCTGTTGAGAAAGACCAGCCGCGGTTGATGAAGAGCTACGGAGGATTGTTCCACCGAGCCGTGGGCAGGGTCGGATCGATCCGGACAGCGGCGGGCAGGGCCGGCCGGCGGCGGCTCCAAGGCCTTGGAGAGGGCCGAATGGCGTTTTCCCAGGATTAAGCCCTTTTTTTCAAGACAAGAGCAAGGTAAACCCTGGTGGTCGGGGAGGATCACGCCCCGAAAACGACCCCGGCCATGAGGCGGCGCCTCGGCCTGTAACTATAATGGACTCTTTTTTCTCGGAAACAGTCGAGGCGGCCAATTAGGCGGAGTTAGGGCTAGGATTATATAAAATTGGATGTCTTTATTAACTTGAATGCTTCCTGTTTGCGCCCCGCGTTTTTGATTGACAAACCCAGTCGGACTTAATACTATAACGCCTAATTATTCAAAATTTTGGACATTTTTGGTCTTGTTGAGAAATATATCCCGTCGCGCGGTGTATTGGGAGTAGGTGGAATCGTTTTTGAAACGGGTCGTTCGGGCCTCTCATTATTGACTTGGTCATGTTCGGCTCGGCCGGACGCGACCTCAATGAAAGGGTTACTCCTTCGTCATGACGCCTGGCGCGGTTCAACAACCGATCTTTTTTTCCCTTTTTCAAGGAAAAGGTTCCGAATAATAAAGGCCTTGGTTTTTTGGCATGGTCTTTTTTTCCAGTGATGGCGCTATATTCCCGAAGCATGGCTGGGGCGGGGAAACCCTTTTTCGGGCGATGGGGCCTGTTAATCGCGGTGTTGGGGGGAGCGAGGCGGTTGGCTGAATCAGCGGTTTTTTCCCCGACAGGTGAAAACTTTGCGGAAACGGGACGGGAAGCGAGGTGGGGGGGATGCCTGAAAACAAGTTGATTGCTCTGACGAAGGCCGAGCAGCATGCGGGAATGACGGACGCCGAGCGCCAACCACGCGAGCTTGAGGAGGCTTGGGGCGACGAAAAAAACGGAGGTAGAGAGGATGACTGGGAGATGAACCGCTCTCGTGGACTTTTTTTCGAGGCGTCACGCGACGCCATTACGGTGACGAATCGGAAGGGCGAGATAATCGACGTGAATCCCGCTGCCTTGGACCTTTTCGGCGTCTCCAGGGATGGGCTGGTCGGAAGGAATTTTTTGGATTTTTACGTCGATTCGGATAGCGGGCGCCAGTTCGTCAAGGAGATTGAATCCGCCGGGTCCGTGCAGGATTTCGAGGCCAAGCTGCATGGTCCTCGGGGGAAACAGATGGATTGCCTCCTGACCGTGGCTTTTCGAAAATCACAAAGCGGCGTTCCCATAGGTTATCAAGGCGTTATTCGGGATGTAACCGTCAAGAAGAGGGCCTTGACGCTTCTCCGGGAAAGCGAGGAACGGTTCCGGTCCCTATGTGAAAACGCTCCGGATATTATTTACACCCTGGCCGAGTCGGGGTCGTTTTCCTATGTCAATCCCGCTTGGGAGCGGTTTCTTGGTCATCGTCCCGACGAGGTGATCGGGAAATTCTTCACCGATTTCTGCCGCCCCCAGGAAGCCGATATGTTTTCGGCCTTGCTGAAACGGATCAAAAAAGAGCCCCGGGTTTTCAGCGACGTGGACGCCGAGCTATTGGCCCGGGATGGTTCAGTGAAGTTTTTTTCCCTCAGCGGCCACCCGAATATCGATGCCGACGGCAAGATAGTCGGGATCATCGGCGTGCTGCGGGACATCACGGCTCGGCGCGTGGCGGAACATGATCTGAAGATTCAAACCGCCCTTCTGGAGCAGGTCATCAGGAACGCGCCGGAAGCCATAGTCATCCTGGACATCGATGATCGGGTCATCACCATCAACCCCGAATTTACCCGGTTGTTTGGTTTTACCATGGCGGAGGCCCGGGGACGGCTGGTCAACGATCTTATCGTTCCCAAGGAAAAAAAGGATGAGGGGGCGATTTTCACCTTGAAGGCCGGCGGCGGCGCTAGAATCAGTTCGGAAACCAAAAGGGTCAGAAAGGATGGCAGCCTGGTTGATGTCTGGGTGATGGGGGCGCCCTTGAAATTCGAGGGCGGGCAGTTCGGCGTCCTGGGCATATATCGGGATATCTCGGAAAGAAAAAAATCGGAGCAGGCCGTCAGGCAGAGCGAGAGACGTTTCCGGGACATGGCCGACCTCCTGCCGACGATCATCACCGAGGTCGGGGACGATTTTTGCGTCAAGTACGCCAACACCATGGGACTCCAGGTCTTTGGGGTGTCCCGGGAAGACCTTCGTCAGGGGGTCAATATCCTGGATTTGATTCACCCCGCCGACCGGAAGTTGGGACGGGAACAGCTTGAAACGGCGCTGCAAGGGGTACGGACGGGACCCCTGGAGGTTCGCCTTGTCCGGCAAAGCGGACCCGACATCAACGCCTTGGTCGCCTCCGCTCCTATTTTCGATGAAAACAGGATCGTCGGCTTGAGGTTGTCGGTGCAGGATATCACCGTCAGGAAGGAACAGGAAAAGGCCCTGCGCGAAAGCGAGGAAAAGTACCGGACCATCCTCGAAAACATCGAGGAAGGATACTACGAAATAGACCTGGCCGGTAATTTTACCTTCGCCACTGATGTCGCTTCACATATCGTCGGCTTGGCTAAAAACCAATTCCTGGGAAAAAATTTCGCCGAATTCTGCGACACCAAGAACGCCGAGACGTTATGGCAGGCGTATCACGATGTCTTTATGACCGGCAAACCCAATAAACAGGTCAACTATCTAGTGACCCTAGCCGATTCGACCGTCAAAGTGCTGGAAGCCTCGGCCGGCTTGGTTCGGGACGAGAAAGGGGAGCCGATCGGTTTCAGGGGAATTATCAGGGATATGACCGCCCGCAAGGCGGCCGAGGAAGCGTTGCGGGATAGCGAGGACCGCCATCGGACCGTTCTCGAGGCCGCGCCCGACCCGGTGGTGGTCAAGGACGTGGAAGGAAAGGTGACCTACCTCAACCCCGCCTTTACCAGGGTTTTTGGCTGGACCATGGAAGAATGCCAGGGACTTCACCTCGATCACGTACCGGTGGAAAACCGGGTCGACGACGAGACCCTGGGGCGCAAGATCGATAATGGCGAATCCTTTTCCGGCATTGAAACCTGCCGCTTGACCAAGGACGGCCGGATGGTGGAGGTCAGCATCAGCGGCGCGGTGTTTTTCGACGCGCAGGGCCGGCCCAAGGGCAGCGTCATCACCCTGCAGGATATCACCGAGCGGAAGAAGGCCGAAAAGGAACTGAGATTCGTGGCTTTTCACGATCAATTGACTGGACTGCCCAACCGAAAATCGTTTTACATGCGCCTGGAGGATTCCTTGATTCAGGCGTCCCGCCGGGGCAAGGACAATACCTGGGCCCTGATGTTCTTGGACCTGGACCGGTTCAAAAATATCAACGACACCCTGGGCCACGACGCCGGTGACATCCTTCTGAAATCCGTCGCCGTGCGCATCAATTCCTGTCTTAGAAAGAGCGATCACTTTTTTCGCCTGGGAGGCGACGAATTCACCATTATCTTGAACAATCTGGCCAAGGACATCGACGTGGCCCGAGTGGCCCGCAAGATCAGGGAACAGGTCTCCCAACCGTTTTCGATCAAGGGTCATGAACTTCATATTTCGGTTTCCATCGGCATCAGTGTGTATCCCAACGACGGAATCGACGTGGAGACCCTGGTCAAAAACGCCGACATGGCCATGTACGCCGCCAAGGAAGAGGGGGACGGCTATCGCTTTTTTACCGAGGAAATGAACCGCAAGGCCCTGGACCGCATGAAATTGGAAGGGAGCTTGCGGTCCGCTCTCAATGAAAAGCAGTTCGTTCTTTTTTACCAACCACTGGTGGATGACGCCAAGCGGGTGGTCGGCATGGAGGCTTTGTTGCGTTGGCAGCACCCGGAACTAGGCCTTATTCCTCCCGCCCAGTTCATCCCCCTGGCCGAGGAAACAGGCGCGATTTTGCCGATCGGGGAATGGGTTTTGACCACCGCCTGTCGACAGGCCAAGCAGTGGCACGAGATGGGTTTCGACGAGCTGTACGTGGCCGTCAACCTTTCCGCGCGGCAGTTTACCCAAGCCGACCTGGTGGAAAGAGTCAAAGACGTCCTCGGGGTTACCGGCTTGCCGGCCGGGAGCCTGAAATTGGAAGTAACTGAAAGCTGCGTGATGGAAGACCCGGAAGAGGCGATTTTAAAAATGAATTCCCTGCGGGAAACCGGAATCCGCTTCTCCATCGATGATTTCGGCACCGGATATTCGTCCTTGAGTTATTTGAAGCGACTGCCCATCGACACCCTGAAAATCGATCGTTCCTTTGTCTGTGACGCCGTGGACAGCAAGGATGATCAGGAAATTATTAAAACCATCGTTTCCATGGCCAGGAACCTGCGGATCGACACCGTGGCCGAGGGAGTCGAAACCCTGGAGCAGCAGGATTTCCTGTGCCGCAACGGATGTCGGATGATGCAAGGGTATCTGTTCGGCCGTCCCATGCCGGTGCGGGAATTCGAGAAAGCGATCCTGAACCTGGCCGGCGAGGAGGGCGGCCGGCGGCGGACCTGACCGAACGATCCGTCTTCGGGGAGACCGATCGGGCAGGCCTGGACGGGGGCTTTTCTTTTTTCTATAATTGGGGCCGAAATCAGTGGGCGGCCCGGTTGGGGACGCCTGACTTCCCTTAACCGCAGTCGGAGGGTATGATGAAAGTTTTCCGGTCCCTCAACGCCGAAGGATTCAGAACAACCTTCCTGGTGTTTTACGCCCTGAGCTCATTGGTTCCGATCCTGGTCGCCTTGTATCTCTTTTTTCAATTCATCCGGCCCCATTTGACTCAAAGTCAGATGGACCTCTTTGCCGATCCCTTGACCTATGGCCTGGCCGCCTTGTTGGCCATTCCCTTCCTGGGTTTTTTCCTGATGTCCTGGTGGGTGAAATCCCTTGAGGACCTCACGGAGAAGATAAAGGCCAAAACCAGCGAAATCCTGCAGGATAAGATCGAGATTACGGAAAAAAACGAAATCGTGGCCGTCAGCCGGCATCTCGAGGGTTTGTACAAGGAACTCCAGACCAGGATAAACCAGATGAACGACTATTCACGTCAATTGATGGATTCCCAAAAGAAACTCAAGAGAATGTCCATCACCGACGAATTGACGACCTTGTACAATCGACGTTATTTCGAGAAGAAACTGGTCGAGGAAGTCACTCGTTCCGAAAAGGCCAAGCGCCCGTTGGGGTTGATAATGATCGACATTGACCGGTTCAAGGAATTTAATGAAAACTTCGGTCGACCCGAGGGCGACAAGTTGTTGCGCGGGCTCGGACTCTTGATCAAGGATCACGTCCGGAGCGTCGGCCTGCCCTTCCGGTACGGAGGGGACGAGTTCGCCGTCCTTCTACCCCGGCATACGGTCGAGGCGGCCGCGGCCCTGGCCCAGAAACTCATTGACGCCGCCTCCCTCCTTCAAACAACAAGGATGGGGGGGCCGAGGGAACAGTCCCGCGACATTTCGATCGGCTGTGGAGTCGTTTCCTATTCCAGCGACCTGAAGCGACTTTTCGTCGCGGCGGATCGTTGCCTGGTCAAGGCCAGGGCCGCCGGACGAGGCAAGGTGGCCCTGTATACTTCGTGACTAGGGGGATGTTGTTTTCGGGGCCGCGATTCAAGGCAGGAACTTGGCGGGTATCTCCCCGGAGCCGGCCATAACCTGCCCTGACAGGCTCATCAACGTCACGGTCCCGTGGGCCAGGAGGCGGCCCTGTTCGTTTTCGATTCTCGTTTCCGCCAAGCTGATGGTTCGACCGGTTTTTATGGTCTTGCCCAGGCCGATTAAACGTCCGGCCGCGGCCGGGGCCAGGTAGTTCAGCTTCATTTCCACGGTGGTCAGGCCCAAATTACCAGGGATTTCCGGATACACGGCCCAAAACCCCGCGGCGTCGACCAGGCTGGAAAAAACCCCGCCATGCACGACGCCGAAGGGTTGAAGATGCTTTTCCTGGATTTCTATTTCCAGCCGGGACAAGCCGCCGCCCATGTCGATTATGGACATTGACTGAAGTTTAAAATAGGGGCAGGCGTTGACGGACGTCTTGGTCGCCTCGATCCAGAGTGGGTTAAGCTTGCTCATTTTCATGAAACCGCCTGATGTTGGACGCTGATCTTCATTTTTTATTTTTGTGACCCGGGACTTGGGGCTAACGCCGTGAAAAAAGGCGCCGTTATGGCCGGTTGTTTTATTCCGGCGACGCCTCGGCCCGCAAGGCTTCGATCTGTTCCTCCAAGGCCTCTATTTTTTGGAGGTGGCCCGGCTTGAGACCATGAGGAGGAAGCGCGGCCTCCAGAAGGTCCCTCTCGTCTTCCAAGGCTTTTATCCGCGCCTTCAGTTCTTCAGTCGCCACGGCCGGGAATCTCGATCGTGGTGCAGGAGCCGGAGCCGCATGTTTTTTGGGTGGCGGTGGTCTTGGGGGCGGAAGCCACGCGGGACGCGATGGTGAAGCTGGAGGCGCTCATGACTTTCTCCAATTCCTCGGCCCCGCAGGTCGGGCATTTCATTTCCTTGGAATCGTCCGAGGAAACGAAAAGAAGCTCGAAAAAATCGTTACAGTTTAGACAGCGAAATTCATAGATCGGCATGGATGACTATCTCCTTGTTTTATAGGTCCTATATATGCGGACCTGGTCCCGTTGTCAACCACCGCCAAGGCGCGGGCCGGGAAAATCGAACCGGACCCCGCGGTTTCCCGGAAGGGAGGGGCGGGATAATTTTCTGGTCTCGGCGGGCCTCCCATGCTAACATATCGGACCTTATCCTTATGTTCGGCGGAGCAGACAACCGATGGCCATCGAGAAAACCAGCCCCAGGGAACCAGGCGGAAAACGCTTGATTCCCGACATTGGAACGGTGATGCTTACCGCTTTCGCCCGGGACTCCCATCCGTTGAAGGCCCTTTTCGTGGGGGTTGAGCCCGGGGGATACATGATACTCCGGTACCCGCCGGGAGCGCCGGTGAACGATCACCTTTACGAAGGGAACCACCTGGTGATCAAGTTTGTCCATGCCGGCAAGGTTTACGGTTTTCAGTCCAGGGTCAAGGGATACATTTTTAAGCCCGGCCTTATCCTTGGCGTGATTTCCTATCCCGACGCGGTGGAAACGATCGAACTCCGCAAGGAACAGCGGGTCGATTTTTTCGTGCCGGCCGAGCTGGAGGCCGGCGCGGAAAAATTGAAGGGTTTTGTGGTGGACATTTCCCCGGGAGGATGCAAGTTCGCCTTTGAACTTCAGAACGAAACCCCGCCCTTTGACTTCGAAAATATTAAAAAGGCCTTCATCTCCTTTCAACTGGTTGGAAGGGAAGGGGATTGGACGTTTTCCTGCCAGATTAAAAAAGTGACGGCGGAACCCCGGTCCGTCAGCCTCGGCCTCCAGTTCGAGAAGGTCGAGGCGTCCATCACCGAGGGAATCCGTCGGTATGTGAACCAAGTGGCTGACTTTCTGGAATGGGGAAGGAAATAGCCGTTCCACCCGGACCAGCGGCGTTGTTTCCCGGCCCTATCGCCCGCCGGCGCGCAACCCGTCAAAACGAACGAGCTTCAAATTAATATACAATACCGGCGTATCCGACAAAGCTGCTTCCGGGCATGATGTCGTGGCTGGTGTAATAATCCGCCAACGTCCCGCCGGCCGCTCCCAAGGCGCCGCAGGCGGCCGCGGCCGCGACCGCGCCCCCGGCGCTGCACGCGCTGCGGCTGTCGGCCGCGTGAGCGAGCATGCCTTGGAAATCCAAGCCCAAGGCCCGCTGGATGAAGCCCTTGTCGTTGACTTCCTTCACCCAGGCCAGGGCCTTGGCGCCGCCGCCCTGGGGTTGAAAGTCGTAATTGGGTCCGTAGTGAGTCAGGTCGGTGGAACCGAAGGCCAGGATGGATTTGCCCTGGCTTTGGGACAACGCGGCGACCTCGCGACCGATCTCAACGGCTAGTTCCGAATGCGGGACCCTTACGGCCAACAGGCGGCTATTCGGGAAAAAATATTTCACCAGCGGCGTCTGGACCTCGATGGTGTTGTCGTTGGTGCGCGGGCCTTCGGGCCGGACCTTGGTTTTTTTCATCAAGGCCGCGGCGAGGTCCAGGTCGACGTCCAGGGCGCCCAAGGGCGTTTCCCAAGCCTTGTCGTTATATATTATCCCTGTTCCCGGTCCAAGATGGCCTCCAAAAAGGACCACCACCTCGGGACTGAACCTGACGGCGCAGACATGAAAGACCAGGGCCGCCAGGCGCCCCGAAAAAAACCAGCCGGCATGGGGAACTATCCCGCCGTGGACCGTTTTCACTTCCACCGCGGCTTCCTGGAAATATTTTCCAAAGCTTTCAATTTCCCGGCGGCAGTCGGCCTCCGATTCCGGGTACCATCCCTGGGGTAGAAAACGGCTTCTCATGTCCATGGTCTTCTCCTTGGCAACTGATAATGTAGTACATTCTAAGCAGGTAGGAAGATTTCGGCCACTATTTATTTTCGTCTCGAACCGAAGGGCGAGCATTAATAATTAAATAGGAAAAGATAGTTATTTCATGTTGTTTACAATTTAGCGACGCCGGGTTGGCATTTTTTTTCCCATTGAAGTAGAATAAAGTCCAAATTGAACCTAACCCGTTGGCATCAAGCGAGGGGGGAATCGTCCGTGCGATTGGCGGTAATTGAAGAATCCACCATGGTAGCCAGGATATTCGTTTCCTTTTTGTCCGGCACTACCCATGAAGCCGTTTTCTTCAATTCGTCGGCCCCAAGCCTGGACCTTCTGGCCTCCGGGGACTTCGACCTGGTAATCATTCCGGAGTTTCCCAAGCACCAGGAAAGCGGGACCATCGCGGCGGCCCTTAAGTCGAATTCCAGGTTTGCGCGAACTTCCTTAATCGTTTCCACCAGCCTTCAAGACCACGCACCGCTGGGAGACTGGAAAAAAGAACTATTTGACGGCGTTCTGGCCAAGCCCTTCGATCGGGCCGGACTGCTCGAGGTCCTGGACCGGGCGGCGGCCGGCCGAGCGGGCGGGAACAGGACGATCCCCCTGGCCATGGTAATCGATGACAGCGCCACCGCCAGATTCGTCCTGCAAAAGGAGATGGAACGCCTGAACTTCGAGGTCGTTTTGGCCGCGGACGGCCTGGAGGGCCTGGAAATGATCCGGAAGGTCAGGCCGGACATCGTGTTGACCGATATTGAGATGCCCAATATGAACGGTCTCGAGCTTTGTTCCGTTTTGTCCGCCGACCCGTCCCTCCGGGAAATTCCCATAGTGGTTATCAGTAATGTGGTGAGCGACTCCCAGATCAGGATGGGGTTCGGCGCCGGAGTTATCACTTTTTTGAAAAAACCCATCGACGGCGCCGAACTGGGAATGGTCGTCTCCCACCTCATGGGCAAGGAAGCCGGCTTGAAACAAGGCTCCGCCTTGGTGGTGGAAGACGATTTGACCACGGTCTCCATAATCCGCAAGGAATTGACCGGCATCGGAGTTCACACCACCATCTGTCGGACCGTTGCGGAAATGGATGCCTATCTAGGGGTTTCACGGCCCGACATCGTTATCCTCGGTCTTTTCCTACCGGACGGCAATGGTCCCGAGGTCTGTCGGATGATCCGGTCCAAGGAAATTTTCAAGACCTTGACCATTATAATTCTGGCCGAGGAGAGCCGGCGCGAATATATGATACAATGCCTCAACAACGGGGCCGACGACTTTCTGGTCAAGCCCTTTTCCCACGAGGAATTTCTGGCCAGACTGGAAAACCACCTGCGGATCAAGCGACTTGTCGACGAGATCAGGCAACGGAACCGGGTTTTGGAGGGGTTGGCCTACCAGGATTCCTTGACCGGCCTGTTGAACCGGCGCTATCTTGAGGAAGGATTGCGCAATGAATTGGAGCGGGCCCGGAAACGTTCCTCGACCCTCGGGTTTCTCATGATGGACCTGGATCATTTTAAAAATATCAATGACGCCCATGGGCATCCGGTGGGAGACGAGGTTCTCCGGGAGGTGGCCGCGGTCATCCAAGCTTTTGTCCGGGACAGCGGCGTGGCTTGCCGTTACGGCGGGGAAGAGTTTTGCGCGATATTGCCGTTGTTTTCCCCGGGCAAGACCAGGGAGATCGCCGAGAGCATCCGGCTGGCTTGCGAACAAAAGAGGTTTTCCCATCTTGGCCTGAAGCAGACCCTGAGCGTGGGAATTTCCGGTTTTCCCGGCGCCTCCTCCAGCCGGGAGCTGATTGACCGCGCCGATAGCGCCCTCTATCAAGCCAAGATAAGCGGACGAAACCGGGTTGTTTGTTTCGCCGATTAAACCCCCCGGTCCCAGTGTTGTCCATACCGTTGGCGTTGGAGCGGGAGCATGAGAAATGGAAAGGGCTTTATTATTAATCATCGGCCTGGCCCTAATCCTATTCAGCCTGCGGTCTTTTTTTTCACGTTTTCGCCAGGCCGCCGGGGGAGACGGGAATGCTTGGGAGGAGCTGAAAAAAATCATGGAATTTCTGATGCCCAAGCTGCTCATGGCCGGGATTGTAATTGGCGTGTTTCTGTGGCTTTATTACAAGTGACGCGGCCGCGGCGCCGGCGGCGCGCCCTCGTGGGGCCCCAACGGCGATTTTTTTCCGGCGCCGCCGAAAGGGATCGAGTATAAAAGGAACGGGACGCGCGGGACAACCCCGCCCAGGGCGGCCCGAACGGTCGGAAGAAAAGCCGGCCGCGCCGTCCCGCTACCTGTAAAAAACAATGCAGCAATATCCAATAGAGTGGATCAAGGAGGAAACCAATGGACGCCGAGAAGAATCCCCTCGCCGGGCTGAATATCCTGGCGGTTGATGACGAGGCCGACGTTCTGGAGACCATCGTCGATATTCTAGATGAAAGTCATGTCGATACGGCTCGTGATTATGAAGGGGCCTCCCGGAAGATCGCCGCCGGCTCCTACAACCTGACCGTTCTGGACATCATGGGCGTGGATGGGTTGACTCTTTTGCAGGAGGCCGTGGCCAAGGGAATTCCCTCGGTCATGCTGACCGCTCATGCCGTCAATCCGCAAACACTGAAAAAATCAATCGAAATGGGGGCGTTGGGATACCTGCCCAAGGAAAAGCTGTCGGAAGTGGACAGCATTTTGGGGGAACTCCTGGCCGCCTCCCAGGCGGGGAAGTCTAGCTGGAAGCTTCTTTTCAAGCGCATGGGCGATTTTTTCTCGAAAAGCTTCGGGTTCAACTGGCAGGAGGACGATCCGGATTTCTGGGTGAAATACGGCGCCCATATGTTTTTTTAGGACCAAGCGTTCGGTTTTTCACCGGAGGGTCCCCCGCGGCCGGGCCGCGGGGGACCGCAATCCTACCTGGTTTCCGACTTCATAATTTTCGCCCAGGAATCCCGCAAGGTGACGGTCCGATTGAACACCGGGCGTCCCGCCCTTGAATCCACCGGGTCCACCATGAAGTACCCCTGACGTTCGAACTGGAACCTTTCCAGGGGCGCCGCCACGCCAAGACTTGGCTCAATTCGGCTTGCGGTCAGGATTTCAAGGGAATTGGGGTTGATATCCTCAAGGAAGCTTTTTCCGTTTTCACCGGGCCGGGGAGACGCGAACAGCCGGTCGTACAGCCTGACTTCCGCGGGCAGGGAATGGGAAGCCGAAACCCAATGAATGGTTCCCTTGACCTTGCGACCGTCGGGCGCCCAGCCGCCCTTGGTTTCCGGATCGTGGACGCAGTGGATTTCGAGCGGCTCCCCGGTGGCCGGGTCCTTGATCACCTCGACGCATTTTATGAAATAGGCCCACCTGAGCCTGACTTCCCGGCCGGGAGCCAGACGGAAGAATTTTTTCGGCGGGTTTTCCATGAAGTCGTCCCGCTCGATATAAATTTCCCGGCTAAAGGGAACCTTGCGATATCCCATGCGCGGCGGGTCATCCGGGAAATACGGGGCGTCCAGCTCCTCGACCTTGCCCTCGGGGAAGTTGAGTATCGTGATTTTCAGGGGTTTCAGAACGCACATGGTCCGCTTGGTTTTCTGATTCAAATCATCCCGGATGCAGTTTTCCAAGAGGGCCAGGTCGACCCAGCTTTCCCTCTTGCCGACTCCTATCCTTTCGCAAAAATCCCTGATCGCCTCCGGGGTGTACCCTCTTCTCCTGATGCCGACGATGGTGGGCATCCGCGGATCGTCCCAGCCCTTGACATGTCCGCCCTGGACCAGTTCGAGCAGCTTTCTCTTGCTCATGATCGTATAGTCGAGGTTCAGCCGGGCAAATTCGATTTGTTGGGGATGATAGACCCCCAGTTCGTCCAGGACCCAGTCGTACAGGGGGCGATGGTCCTCGAATTCGAGCGTGCAAATGGAATGGGTGATTTTTTCCAGGGAATCACTGAGGCAATGGGTATAGTCGTACATGGGGTAGAGCCGCCATTTGTCGCCGGTTTTATGGTGCCGCGCCCATCTGATCCGGTAAATGATGGGGTCCCGCATGTTCAAATTGGGCGAGGCCATGTCTATTTTGGCCCGCAGGACCCTGGCCCCGTCCTCGAACTCGCCGTTTTTCATGCGCTCGAAAAGGTCCAGGTTTTCTTCCACGGTTCTGTTTCGATAGGGGCTCTCCCGACCGGGGGCGGTCAAGGTGCCGCGATATTCCCGCATTTCATCCTGGGTCAGGTCGCAGACGTAAGCTTTTCCTCGTTCGATCAGTTGAACGGCGAAATCGTATAATTGATCGAAATAATCGGAAGCGTTAAACAGGTTTTTTCCCCAATCGAACCCCAGCCATTTGACATCCTCCAGGATGGATTCCATGTATTCGATGTCTTCCTTGGTGGGGTTCGTGTCGTCAAACCGCATGTGACAGGTCCCGCCGTATTCCTGGGCCAAACCGAAATTGAGGCAGATGCTCTTGGCGTGTCCGATGTGCAAATAGCCGTTGGGTTCGGGAGGAAAGCGCGTGACGACCCGGCCGCCCCACTTATTGGTGCGAATATCGTCCTCGATGATGGTTCTGATAAAATTGGAGGGTGGTGTTGCTTCTTTCGGACACATATTTGAAACTCCATTAAATTTTTTCCATGGACGAGTCGACCGGCGTCGACGACGAACCTCATTTTGGATAAAACGGATTCGCTTGTCAACTGCTTACAACAATTTGACAAATATGCCGTCGCCGATGCGGGGGACTGTCTTTGTTCCGATTCGGCCCTGTTTTGCTCCTGGAACCGGGAGACCTGGGCCAGGGGCGGCTGGAACGACCCCGGCCGAGAGGTTCCCGGGGGGGCGTCCCTGATTGAAACCAAGCGGCTTTATCCGACAGTGGAAACGGCGAGCCGGCCCCTAGATGTTCAGTTCCTTCTGGAGCCAGTCCCGCAGGCCCTGATCCAGGGGATAGGCGCCGTGGGGAGTCGTTCCGCCGGGCGCCTGGGAGAGACAGGCGTGGACAAGCTCTTCCGGGGCCGGCGCCTCGGCGATTTCCTCGGAGTCCTTGTAGGTTTTTTTTACCAACACGACCCGCGAGGCGCCTTGATAAACGGAAACCTGAAAAAAACAGGCTTCCTTAAGGGCCCGGTGCTTCCACGACTGGGGCGACTTGATCTGGTAGGCCTCGAAGGCTTCCTGGGGCGTGAGGTCCCAATCTATTTGGGACAGTAGGCGTCGATCGTGTTTAAGTTCATTAAAGGTTATCATTCACCCTCCCTGGAAAGGGCCGGGGTTCACGTCAGGCCGCCACTCTGACTTTTTTACCGATCATGGCGGCGGTCCCCACCTTTCCTGATGAATTATAAAGAGGTTTATCCTCCGCCGCCAGGGCCGCCATCCGATCCTCGAAAAAAGTCTGGAAACATTTCCCGAAAGCCTTCGGGTCCCGGGGAATGACCAAGTCGACCAACCCCGGGCTATTCAGGGACCGATGGATGTTATCCAGGACGTTAAACACGTAATCGTTCAGTTCCCAAGGCACGACATCCTCCTTCCCGGTCCGCGCGGGGTCAGGCCACGACTTCCAGCGATTTCCCGGCAATGGGCTCGATAATGCGTTGTCGGCCCAGGGAATTATATATGGGCCGACTGGTCCGTTCGGAAACGACGGTCAGGGAGTCGTTGACGAAATTTTTCAGGCATCTGGCGAAATTTTGGCTGTTCTGGGGGATGACTATCCGGAAGGGACTGCCCTCTTGCCCGGCTTGGTCGATATTGCGCAGGACAGTGACGGCGAACTGATTAATTTCCCAAGACATTCACGGCTCTCTTTCAATCGGGCGGCCCCTGTTCCAAAGACTTTTCCTCGGATGGTGCAACGCGCCCGGTTATTTTTGAGACGTCCGTGTCTCGGGATTGCATCCTTGTACTTTACTTGAGAAAATTATAAAGCCGAATCTTGGTTTTTGTCAACTTGAATGGTAGTAAAACATCAAGGATAATTTCAACGGGGGAGCCGAGGACAAGGCTTGACGAAAGCCTGGCTTTCGGTCCAAATGGAAAAATCCCCGAAAGGCCGCGGTGAAGGTGTTGGCCTGGGCAAGGAGGTGAAAAAATTAAAAAAATTATCGTTGAAAATATTTTGGAAAATGTCCCGATCGGACTGTTGGTGATCAATCCCGAGGGAGAGATCATTAAGGTTAACGAAATGGCCTGCCGGCTCCTGGGATACCCGGTTTCTTGCCTGGAAGAAAAGGGGTGGGGGGAACTTTTTTTCGAGGACCAGAAAAACGACGATTTCAACCAGATTATTGTCGATGTCATCATGAAGCGGGAAGTCAACCTGCGCAGCCTGGTGGTCTACCACTCCCCGGGCGGAGACGTCAGGCACTTGAGCGTGACTTCGTCCTTTCTCCATGAAGAGGGGGAGTTGGTCGGGATTGTGGTCCTACTGGACGACGTCACCGAGGTCATCATGGGGCAGCGTCGGGAAAAGGCCATGCTGGAGGAAAAAAACCGTATTCAGAAGGAACGGGCCGCGGCCTTGAGGAACCTGGCCTTGGGGGTGGCCCATGAAATTAGGAACCCGACCATGGTGATAGGCGGCTTCGCCCGGAGATTGCAAAAAAAAGCAGCCGCCGATTCAGTGGAAGACCAGGCCCTGGAAAAAATAATCAGCGGGGCCGCGCGCCTGGAAAATATCGTTCGCTCCGTCAAGGAATATGCCGGCATCCCGGGCCTGGATTTACAGCCGGCCTATCTGAACGAATTGATCGAAGCCGCGGTGAACCTGAACCGCGCCAAGGACCTGGCGCTCCGGAAAGAAGTGGAATTCAAAATCGTGGTGGATTCCGTCCGGGTGGTGGTCGACGTGAAGCTATTAATTTCGGCCTTGGATGAGATTTTCGAGAATTCCCTCGATTTTTTAGGTCGGACCGGAGGCGTCGTCACTATCGCGACGCGGGTGAACGAACTGGGTTCAACCATCGAAATCTCCGATAATGGCCCGGGGATAAAGGAGCGAGACCTGCCTTTTATATTCGACCCATTTTTTTCCACCCGGGCCGACGGCATGGGCCTGGGTCTGTCCAAGGTCCACCTGATAATTTCCGAGCACGGCGGGAAGATCACGGTGGATTCGAGGGAAGGGGCCGGGGCGACGTTTTCCTTGTTCCTGCCCGAGCGTCGGGAAAAAACGTCGCCGGCTTGAACATGCCGGCGGCCGCATTCCCCATGGCCGGCCGCGGGGAGTTTCAATATGAAAACGATAAACCGCCCGCGGCTGGCCGCAAGGCGGCGAGTAATCACGGCAAGCGGCTTTTTCGCCTAGAATTTTCCGCAGCAGCTCCCTGGTCCGGCGCAACCCGAGGCCTGACCGGGGTGTGAGCCGCAACAGGCCGTATCCCCGGCCCCGGGTAATCGGCCCTGGGCCGGGCCGGAAGCGGAGGAGGAAGCCGATATCAGTTTTTTCAACCTGCTTCCCCCGCATCCACCGCAGTTGGGCGTTTCGTCGGTGTGAAAAACCAGGGCTTCGAAAGTCTGGCCGCAATCAAGGCATTGGTATTCGAAAAGAGGCATTAGCCGACTCCCTTAAGGTTGTTGTTGGCCGTTTTTTTGGCGGTAATCCCCAATGGCTTTTTGCAGGGTCTTGATCGAGAGCCTGATGCAATGTTGCTTTTGATCCGGCAGGGCCCCCAGCCGCCGAAAAACGTCGGCGTCACGCACCTGCATGGCCTGGTCGAGGGTGTTTCCTTTTATCATCTCCATGGCGGCCATGGCCGAGGCTATGGCGCCCGGGCAGCCCAGGACCTGGATTTTGGCGTCCTGAATCCGATCCTGATCGATTTTCAGGAAAATTTTCATGGTGTCGCCGCAGGTCCCGGTCAATTCGGAAACCTGATTGGCGTCCGGCAGGGAACCCATGGCTTTCTTGTTCAGAAAGTAATCGACCGCTATTTCCGAATACCCCGAACCGATCAGCATGTCTTTTACTGTTTTGACGTCGTCCACCTGGAGATTATAATCGGGCTCGTGGCCGTTAACATGTTCTTCAGACATTTTTCATCCCTCTAAGGGTCATTCCAAGGACCATAATTTTACTTTTGAAATACAACCAGCCCCCGGGGTTGTCAAGGGCAAAAAAAATTAAAGACGGAAATTGCAAAAACGGGGCCGGTCTCCCGGCCCCGGACGCGGCTTAATCCCGGCGGATGATCACCGACATGCCCATGCCCCCGCCCACGCAAAGGGAGGCCAGGCCCAAGGTCAGGTCCCGACGGATCATTTCGTACATCAGGGAGATGATGATGCGGCATCCCGTGCAACCGACCGGATGGCCCAGGCCGACGCCGCTGCCGTTGACGTTGGTGATCTCCCTATCGAGCCCCAGGCCCTTTTCCACCGCCAGGTATTGGGCGGCGAAGGCCTCGTTGATTTCGAAAAGCTCAATGTCCCGCAAGGACAGGCCGGTCCGTTTCAGGACTTTTTCCGTGGACGGGACCGGTCCGTACCCCATGAACCGCGGGTCCACGCCGGCCACGGCGTTGCCCACGATGGCGGCCAGGGGCGTAAGCCCCAGTTCCTTGGCCTTATCCCGGCGCATGATCATGACCATGGCCGCGCCGTCGTTGAGGCCGGAAGAGTTGCCGGCGGTAACGGTCCCGTCTTTCCTGAAAACAGGCTTGAGCTTGGAGAGTTCATCCATGTCCAGATTGAACCTGACATGTTCGTCGATCTCCACCAGCTTGGGGTCCCCTTTGCGCTGCGGCAGGGGCACGGGGACGATTTCGTCCTTGAAGCGGCCCGACTCGATGGCCGCCTGCGCGTTCTTGTGGCTCCGCAAGGCCACTTCATCCTGTTCCTCCCGGGAAATGCCATATTTTTGGGCCAGGTTCTCCGCGGTTTCCCCCATGATGAAGGGTTCACCCAGCAGCCGGCTGCCCGAATGGAGCAATTCCCACATTACGTCGGTCATTTCCCCATGGCGGAGGCGCTGGCCCCAGCGGGCCGTCATCAGGGCGTAGGGCGCGTTGCTCATGGATTCCACGCCGCCGCACAGGACGGCTTCCGAGTCGCCGGCTTGAATCTGCTGGGACCCGAAAGCCACCGCCTGCATGGCGCTGGAACATTGGCGTTGAATGGTCACCGCCGGAATCTCGTGGGGCAGCCCGGCCTTGAGCATGGCCGTCCGGGCCGTGTTGGCTTCGTCGGGACACTGTATGCAGTCGCCCATGATCACGTCCGAGATGATGTCCGGAGAAACGCCGGCGCGCTTGATGACTTCCTTGATCACCAGGGCGCCCAAGTCATGGGCCCTGACCTTGCTAAGAACGCCGCCGAAATCCCCGATGGGCGTCCGGCATCCGGCCACAATCACGATATCTTCATTTTTTTTCATTTTATTTTCCTCCCCGGTTGATTATAAAGCTGGAATTTATATCTTGTATGGTCCAGTCAAGTCAAGCGCCCTCGGCGTCTTGGGAAAGGACGGCCCTGAAAATGATGAAGCGGGCAGCGGGGGCGGCGGCGCGGTTGAACATGCCGGCCGGGCCCATTCCTCGCGGCTTGCCGCGGGGAGCTTCAACTGATCCTGGGCGGATAATATACAAAAAACTGCATATAATAAAGAAGATACATTCAATAAGTTATATATTGGATTAATTGACGGGTCACGGGGTTGCGGCGCTCGCGCCGGCGTCGAAAAAGGCTTTGGCGATTCCCGGGGAAGGTGGTAAACAGAAACCTGGACCCCGGACCACGCCGAGCCGGGGCGGCCGGGATTCAAGCCGGGCGGCGTCTCGGACCAACAGGCGACCGGCCGCGGCCACAAGAGGTTTTATCGAACAATAAAAGGGAAGGCTTGGTCATGAAAACCATCGGACTTATCGGAGGAATGAGTTGGGAATCTTCCCTGGAATACTATCGGATGATAAACCAGGGCGTCAGGGAAGCGATGGGCGGGCTGCATTCGGCCCAACTTCTTCTTTTTAGCGTGGAATTCCAGCCAATCGAGGAACAGATGCGGCTCGGGCGCTGGGACTTGGTCGCCCAGGGCTTGGGGGAGGCGGCCCGGAAGCTCGAATTGGGCGGGGCCGATTTTATTTTGATTTGCACCAACACCATGCACAAAGTGTTTTCCGAAGTCCAATCCGCCGTATCCAAGCCCCTGCTCCACATCGGCCAGGCCATTGGCCAGGAAGCCACGCGGTTGGGGGTCTCTTCCCTTGGCCTCCTGGGAACGGCGTTCACCATGGAACAGGGGTTTTTACGGGATTACCTGACCGCGGAATTCGGCCTAGGAATATTGGTCCCGGAGCAACCGGCGGGCCGCGAGGTCCATCGCATAATTTTCGACGAACTGTGCCGGGGAGCGATCCTGGCGGAGTCCCGGGGAAAAGTGATCGAGATAATGGGCGGGATGGAAAAACAAGGGGCCGAGGCGGTCATCCTGGGGTGCACGGAACTTCCGCTTCTGGTCGGACCCGGCGACAGCGCCGTCCCCTTGATCGACGCCGCCAAGGTTCACGCCCAGGCCGCCGTTCGCCTGGCCTTGGATTAAAGGGCTTGCGCCGGGTGGTCAGTCAAGGCGCCGGCTCCGGTCAGGTAGCCGGCCAGGGTTGCGGTCAGTTTGTTTTCGAAGCCGCCGAAAAAGTGATCCGCGCCCCGGAACACCACGGGACTAACCGGCGCGGCCAGGCTTCGCCCTAATTCCTCGGCCAGGGACAAGGGACAAAACTCGTCACATTCACCACTAATGATTAGTCCGATTTCAGTCTCGGGGGACAAACCCTCAAAGTCCATGACCGCCGCGGGCGGCGCGATCAGGATCAGGGGCCGGGCTCCCAGTTCCTTCAGCCTGGCCCAGGCGAACGCCGCCGTCCAGGCGCCAAAGGAATAACCGATCACCACCGGTTGGACTATGCCTTGCCCGGAAAGGAATTCCGTCGCCGCCGTCAGATCGTCCCGTTCGCCCACGCCCTGGCCGTGGTTCCCCGTGGAACGGCCGACTCCCCGGAAATTGAAACAGAGGCTGCTCCAGCCGATTTGGGATAG
Organism: Pseudomonadota bacterium; assembly: GCA_043806915.1. Taxonomy (GTDB): domain Bacteria; phylum Desulfobacterota; class Desulfarculia; order Adiutricales; family JAGVGV01; genus JAZDGM01. The sequence continues at coordinate 68,805 of JAZDGM010000012.1, forward strand.
GGCCTTGGCGGCGGCGGCCACGACATTGTTGTGCATGGACCCGCCGTAGAGCGGATGCGGATGGGCCACGACGCCGCCCCGGGTTTTATCGCCTTCCGTAAAAACAGCTTCCAGGGTCGCTCCCGGCGCCGTGATGGAAATTGCCTTGGACATGATTGACGGTGTTTCCTTGTCTTTTTTATCGAACAGGCGCGTTGAAAAAAGTGATAACACCTCCTCTTGAAATGGTCAATCCTTTTAGATAATTAACAATTAAATTCCTGAAAAAAATATAAAATTTGCGCGTCGCGGTGAATCTCCCCAGCTCGACCGCGGGCGCCTTCGCCGCGGGCTTGGCCCAGGGAGGGTTTTCCGGCGATTCGCGACGCGCCCCGTCGCCGCGGGTCCCGGAACCGAGGAAAAAGGTTTGATTTCCGGCTTAATGCCTTAAGGTTAAACCGTGTTTTCCCCAGGGCAAAATCATGGTAATCATGATTTGCAGCCTTCCAAAACACGAGTAAACTCAAAGACAATGCGAATCATGAGTTTTTCCTGACCCAGGTGAACCCCAAAACAAGGTGAAGGAGGGAAGGATGTCCGATTTTCAAGGCGTCACGTCCGGACAATGGGATGTAATCCAGGATTCCGCGACCATTTGTTTGGATGATAACGGTTTGGATATTCTTTCGAGCGCGGGGGTTCTTGACGTCTACCTGACGGAAGTGAAAAATTTTCCCCGAATTTCTCCGGAGCGGGAAACGATTTTGGGGAAGATAATCAAGAATGGCCAGACGAGAATGTTCCAAAAGGTCATGGAGTGCAAGACCAGCCTCAAGGAACTCAGGGAATTGAAACGGGATTTAGGGGATTGGCTGGAAAAGCGACGTCGCCCGGCGCCTTCCGAGGGAGAAATGATTCGGATAGTGCGCGACAGGGCCGCGGCTTTGTCGGAAAACAACCCGGAAAACCCTTCTCTCGTCGCGCTGGCCCGACGGCTTTCCCGCATGGAAAAAAGAATCAGGGCGGCCTTGGATGAAATGGTCACGGCCAATTTGCGGCTGGTGATCAAGGTGGCCAAGAGTTACGCCGACCGCGGCCTGGGGTTGTCGGACCTTATTCAGGAAGGCAACCTGGGCTTGATCAAGGCGGCGGGAAAATACGATTTCGAGACCGGTTTTCGGTTCTCGACCTACGCCATCTGGTGGATCAGGCAGTCTATTACCAGGGCGATTTACGACAAATCCAGGACCATCCGCCTCCCGGTTCACCTGGTGGAAACCAGGAACGCCTTTTATCGGTCCTATTACCAGTTGGTCAAGGAGCTGGGGCGGGAGCCGACTCCAGCCGAGGTGGCGGTTGAGATGGAGGTCACCGAGGAAAAGGTTTCCAACTTGATGGTCATGATCAAGGACCCCTTGTACCTCGACGAGCCTAGCGGCGAGGATGAAACCCGCCTGGCCGATTCCCTGGTCAACGAGGACGCGGAATCGCCCCTGGAGATGTTGACGTACTGGGAATTAAAGGAAAAAATAAGGGAAATTATCAACAGCCTGCCCGGAAGGGAAGAAACGGTCATCCGCGAGAGGTTCGGCCTGGACACGGACCGGAAACTGACCCTGGAGCAACTTGGCCGGGACTTCAATATCAGCCGGGAACGAGTGCGCCAACTTGAGGTCCAGGCCCTGGAGAGGCTTAGGAGGCCGGAAAACCTTCAACGGTTGGAAGGACTGGTCTAGGGCCTGGAAACGGCGGCGAACGATAAGACGGGTCGCTCCGTCGGAACAAGGTCGCCGGGGCGCGGACGGCGAGGCCGACCGTCGACATGGCCGCGGGGGGAAGTTCCGGCGCCTCTTTTCCAATGGTATTCCAGTGTTCCCGGCGGTTGGGCCCACCGAAAAAATAGTAGCGGTAACATAAAAAGGGGTTGACATCCCGCGAGGTTTAGTATAATTTTACCTTTTGAGCGGGCATAGCTCAGTTGGTAGAGTACAAGCTTCCCAAGCTTGGTGTCGCGGGTTCGAACCCCGTTGCCCGCTCCAGCTTCACATTTGGCCAATATTTTGGGCCAATGGTTTTGGCGGACTTGAATTAGCCCTGCCGGAGGCCGGGAACCTGAACGGTTGACCGCTTTCGGTTGAACTTGTCCGCGCGTGGATGGTGGTTTGAACGTCCCCTTTTGAGGTGAAAGCCTGACCCGCCGGGTAAACCGAGGGCCGGGCGCACTTCGGAGAGCGGATGATACATAGCCGGTTTATTGGAACCGGCCCGGTTCTCCGCTGTTCGGAGAGTGTCATTCCGTTTGAAGTGGGCTACGATAAGCCCACTTTTTTATTGGTGGTTAATGGAAGCGCTGGTGGAAGATATAATAGCCCGGGTGGAAAACCTGGTGCAACCGGTTCTGGACTCCGAGGGTTTGGAGTTGGTGGAAGTCCAGTACCGGCGGGAAAAGCCGGGCTGGGTGTTACGGCTTTTTATAGATAGAAAGCCGTTGCGCGAGGAAAGTGGGGAGATTCCAGGGGCGAGAGTGACGTTGGACGATTGCGTGGCGGTCAGCAGGGAAGTCGGGCGTTTGTTGGACGTGGAAGAAGCCTTGGCCAACAGTTACACTCTTGAAGTCTCGTCGCCCGGTTTGGATAGACTCCTTACGAAACCAAGCGATTTCAGCCGTTTTACCGGTCGGAAAATCGTGGTGAAGGCCGTCGGCCCGGAAGGGCGGCGGAAAGTCAAGGGCCGTTTATTGGGACTGGCGGACGGCAAGATCAGCCTTGAGGTCGACCGGGACGTTGTCTTGATTCCTTTCGAGCAGGCGGAAAAGGTTCGATTGGAACCAGAGGTAAATTGGCCCAAGGGGCCTCAATAGAGCTTGGGTGGAGCGATTAAATTATGATTACCGATTTAAGGCGGGTTATCGACCAGGTAAGCCGGGACAAAGGCATTGACCGGGCAATTCTTGTTTCAACCTTGGAGGAAGCCATAAAATCGGCCGCCAAAAAGAAATTCGGCCTCTCCGACAATATCGAGGTGGCTTTCAACGAGGAAGCCGGGGAGATGGAAGTATTCCGCTTCAAGGCCGTGGTTGAAACGGTCGTTGACCCTCATTTGGAAATCAGCCTCGAGGAAGCCCGGGTCCTCGATCCGGAGTCTCAACTGGGAGACGAATTGGGCGTCAAGATGGAAACGGCCGAATTCGGCCGCATCGCCGCCCAGTCGGCCAAGCAGGTAATCATCCAGCGCATGAAGGACGCCGAGAGGGATATCGTCTTTGAAGACTTCAAGGACCGGGTCGGCGAGATTATCAACGGAATCGTTCAGCGTTTCGATAAGGGCGCCATCATCGTCAACCTGGGCCGGACCGAAGCCGTCCTGCCGGCGGGCGAACAGATTCCCAAGGAAAATTATCGCCGGGGGGATCGACTTCGCGCCCTGGTGGTGGATGTCAATCAAATCAGCCGGGGCCCCCAGGTCGTCCTTTCCCGAACCCACCCGAATTTCCTGACCGCCCTTTTTGAAACAGAAGTTCCTGAAATCGCTGAAAGAATTGTTAGAATTGTCGCCGTGGCCCGCGAGCCCGGCAGTCGTTCCAAAATCGCCGTCATGTCCGAGGATTCGGACATCGATCCCGTGGGCGCCTGCGTCGGCATGCGGGGGTCGAGGGTCCAGAGCGTGGTCCAGGAACTTCGCGGGGAAAAAATCGATATAATTCCCCATAATCCGGACCCCGCCCGCTTTATCGTCAGCGCCTTGGCGCCGGCCGTGGTTTCCCGGGTCATCATGGAGGAATCCAGCAAGACCATGGAAGTCGTGGTGCCCGACGAGCAACTGTCCCTGGCCATCGGCCGGAAAGGGCAGAATGTCCGCTTGGCTTCCAAGCTTTCCGGCTGGAAGATCGACGTCAAGAGCGAAAGCAAGTATGATCGCGCCATGAAGGAAGGCTACCAGGGGATCATCAGCTTGCCCGGAGTCGGCGAGGTTACCGCGGATTCCCTCTATCAATCGGGATTCCGTTCCGTTCGCGACTTGGTGGACATTCCGGTTGAGGACCTTTTGGCCCAGGTGCCGGGGCTGACCATCGATAAGGCCAACAATATCAAGGAGGCCGCTCGAAAGTACCTGGCCGGGCTCGACGCCGTGGACGCGCCCGAGACAGCTCCGGCCATGCCGACTCCCGAATCATAGAACATCGACGCCCGGCGCCTCTTTTTGACGAGGGGTCGAGTGTGGGGAAGCCAAGACGGCGCCGAGAGGGCCGCGAACAGCACAATGAGGCGAATCCAGATTTGAAAGTTTCGTCCGAAAAAAAGGGGCCCGTCAGAACCTGTCTTGGATGCGGGGCCAAAAAAAATAAATGGGATCTGGTGCGTTTGGCTTTGGACCACAGTGGGCGGGTAATCTGGGATGCGCCTCAAACCGCGCTTGGTCGAGGCGCCTATGTCTGCGCCTCGAGGGAATGCCTGGCGGCGGCGTTGAGGAAAAAAAAATTAAACCGGTCCTTTAGGCGAATCGTGGATAGTGATGAAATTTCACAAGGTGTAGCCCCGTTTGACGAGTGGACCATGGAAAAAGAACCAGAAAGGGCGCCGATCGCCTGAGGGCCTGAGCCTGACGATAGGGATAATTGATGGGGAAGATCAGGGTATACGAGCTAGCCAAGGAATTAAACCTAGGGAATAGGGAGCTGTTGAAGAAGCTTCAGGATTTTGGTTATCAAATCAGAAGCCATTCCAGCACCCTGGAAGATTTCCAGGTTCGAGAAATCAAGGAGCGCATCCAGGGGAAACGGTCCCAGGCGATTTCCGAGGCGACAGGGCGTCCGACAGTCATTCGCCGGAGAAAACAGTCGACCGCTCCCGAACCCGGGTTTGGCCCCGATTCCAGTTTGGAGTCCGAGCCCGAGGATGAGGGCGCGCTGGAAGGGACTTTGGCGGATGACTTGGGGGAAGGGGCTTCGGTTTCATCCGCCGGGACTGAAGCGGAAGGTTGGTCGGAAGAAGCGGAAGCCGAACCTCTTCAGTTCAAGGGAGAACCGGACGACGTGGAACCCGAAAGACCGATTCAGGCCGATTCCGGGAGGCCCGTCGAGGAATCGCGGGGAAGCGCGGATTTGAAGCCCGGCGCCGTCGAACAGCCGGAAGACGTTGTTTCATTGGCGGAAACACCCGCCTCCGTTCGCGCCCGGGAACCCGGGAAAAAAGTCGAGGATCAGGGAGATGACGCGGTTGTCGAGGCCGGCTCTCCAGGGACGCCACCATTGGTGGACGAGGAAAAGGGAAATTTGGAAGCCCCCCGGGGAGCAATGTCCGAGGTCGTGGAGATGCCGGTGATTATGGAGGCTCAACCAGGGCCTGACGTTATGGACAAAAAAGTACAGGATGCCCAGGCTATGGAGATTAATGAGGCGAAAAAGGCCCCGGTAAGCGAGGCTGATCAAATGGCCGGTCAGGTTGTGGAGTCTACATCGACCGAGGCGCCGCCGGAAGCTTCCGCGCACCAGGAACAGATAAAACCGAAGGAACGCATGGAAAAGTCGTCCCCGGGCTCTGGGCCGCCCAAAAAGGGCCCCGCCGAACCCCATGCTCCCAGGGAGCCGAAGTTGAAGCAGAAGGTCAAGAAGATCGAGAAAACAACGGCCGAGCCGGCCAGGATCATCAGCCGTCCGGCCCCCCCTGCTCCTCCGCCCCCCCCCGCGCCTCCGGTTCAGTCCGCGCCGCCGGCCAGAACGGAAAGGCCGGCCGAGCCCCCGGTTCCGTCCGGACGGGTCGAAAGGACCTTCGAGCCGAGTCCCGGCCGGCCGCCCCAAGGTCGTCCGAACGATTTTTCTCCAGACCAGGGCGCTCGGCGCCGGCCGCCCTTCGCGCCTTCGCCCCAGGGACGGTTCGAGAGGCCGGGAGGTCCGCCGCGGTCCCCCATGCCGCCTTCCGCGCCGGTTTCCTGGGCCATGGCCGATGAAACCTCGGCCGCGGCCGAGGCTCGAAAGAGCAAGAAGAAAAAGAAGACCAAGGAAGCGGCTTCCCAGATCGAGGACGGCGCCCGTAAAAAAATTGTTCGCCGCAAGGAAATAATCGAAAAAACGGAACTTTACGATTCCGGCGGCTGGGAAAGGCCGGGCAGGGCCCGCAAGGCCGCGCGAGCGGTCAAGAAAACCAAAAAGACGGAGATCACCGTTCCCAAGGCCATCAAGCGTCGGGTGAAGGTCGTGGATTCAATTACCGTGGCCGACCTAGCCAAGAAAATGGGCATCAAATCCCAGGACATCATCAAAAAGCTGATGACCATGGGAGTCATGGCCGGCCTCAACCAGGGAATCGATTTCGAAACCGCGGTTGTGGTCGCGGCGGACTTCGGCTATGAGGTCGAGCAGGGCGCTTTTGTCGAGGAAGACATCCTCAACGTCGAGGACACCCTGACGACCGACCTGGCTCACCGTCCACCGGTGGTGACCGTCATGGGTCACGTCGATCACGGGAAAACCAGCCTGCTCGACGCCATCCGCAAGACCAACGTCATTGGCGGGGAAGCGGGCGGCATAACCCAGCACATCGGCGCCTATCACGTCGAGGTTAAGGGCGGGCTCATCACTTTTCTCGATACTCCGGGGCACGAGGCCTTTACATCCATGCGGGCCCGCGGGGCTCAAATAACCGATATCGTGGTTCTGGTCGTGGCCGCCGACGACGGGGTCATGCTCCAGACCCGGGAAGCCGCGGACCATGCCCGGGCGGCGGGCGTTCCCATCGTCGTCGCGGTGAACAAGATCGACAAGCCCGAGGCCGATCCCGACAGGATACGCCGGGAATTGGCGGACCTTAATCTCGTGCCCGAGGCCTGGGGCGGCGACACCATCTTTGTGGAACTGTCCGCCAAGACCGGACACGGGGTCGAGGAACTCCTGGAATTGATCCTGCTTCAGTCCGAAATGCTGGAACTCAAGGCGTCCCACCAGGGGCGGGCCCAGGGTCGGATCGTCGAGGCCAGGTTGGACAAGGGGCGCGGCCCCGTCGCCACCGTTCTGGTTCAAAGCGGGAAACTGCGGCCGGGAGACCCGTTTGTCTGCGGCGCTCAATTCGGAAAAATCAGGGCCATGTTCGACGACAAGGGGCGTCGAATCGAGGAAGCAGGCCCCTCCATACCCGTGGAAATTCAAGGCTTGAACGGCGTGCCTCAGGCCGGCGACGAGTTCGTGGTGGTGGAGGACGAAAAGAGGGCCAAGCAGGTCAGCCAGCACCGCCAGCTTAAGCAACGGGAAAGCGAATTGATCAAGACTTCCAAGCTGACCCTGGAAAACTTGTTCGACAACATCAAGGAAGGCGGAATCAAGGAACTGAACCTGGTCATCAAGGCCGACGTTCAGGGGTCCCTGGAAGCCATCATCGACGCCTTGCAGAAGTTGGGCACCGAGGAAATCAAGGTCAACATCATCCATTCCTCGACCGGCGCCATTTCCGAGACCGACATCATGCTGGCCTCGGCTTCGCAAGCGCTGGTCGTCGGGTTCAACGTCCGACCCAACGCCAAGGTTGCGGACCTGGGTGAACAGGAAAACATTCAAATTCGATACTATGACGTCATCTACAAATTGATCGAGGAAATCAAGGAAGCCATGGCCGGCATGTTGGAGCCCATCCACCAGGAGCATGTGCTCGGTCGGGCCGAGGTGCGCGAGGCCTTCCATGTTTCCAAGGTCGGCACCATCGCCGGCTCCTCGGTCTCGGACGGCAAAATCCAGCGCGGCGCCAAGGCCAGGCTTATCCGGGACGACGTCGTGATCTACGACGGCCGGATCATTTCCTTGAAGCGGTTCAAGGATGACGCCAAGGAAGTCACCAGCGGGTATGAATGCGGCATAGGCCTTGAAAATTACAACGATATTAAAATCGGAGACATTATCGAGGCATATATGATCGAGGATGTCGCGGCGACCCTTGATTGACCCCCTTTGGAATTAAAGCGGGAAGGCGGTTTTCGGAATGGTGGTGGGGGTATTGAAAGTTACAATGCGCATTCCGGAAAACGCGTCTCTCAAGGGGAAGCGGAAAGTCGTAAAAAGCTTGTTGGGGCGAATTAAGTCCCGGTTCAACGTCGCCGCCGCCGAGGTGGAAAGCAACGACCTGTGGCAGCGAGCGGAGATCGGAGTGGCCGTGGTGGGCAATGACGGCCGCTTCATCAATTCCGTGTTGGACAAGATTTTGGATTATATCGAGCGGGAGACTGAGGCGGAAGTGACTGATTCACAAATGGATATCATGAATGTCCTGGGCGAGGGGGCGGCTTGAATGGGAACTCGTCGAGTAGCCCGGGTTCAGGACCTCGTCAAGGAAGAAGTTTCGCGACTCCTGCTGTTCAAGGCCAGGGATGAGCAGTTGAAATCGGTCAGCGTCACCGAGGTCAAAATGAGTCCCGACCTCCGCCAGGCGGTAATATTCTACACCTTGTGGAGACAAGAGGACCGGGACGCGATTCAGCGGAAGTTGGACAAGGCGGCGGGCTTTGTTCGTCGCGAAGTCGGTCGAATCATCAGTTTGAAGTTCGCCCCGGAGATACGGTTCGAATTCGACCGGGGACTTGAGCACGCCCGAAGAATGGAAGAGGTGCTGAAGGGGCTTTCACCGGAACCGGAATCAGAGGATGGAAATGAAGTCTTCTGAGGGCTTGAAAGCCGGAATTAAAAAAATAGCCTCGGCCTTCCTGAACGTGGATCGGTTTCTGCTTCTCTCCCATTCCAACCCGGACGGGGACGCCCTCGGGTCCTTGTTGGCCCTCGGCCAGGGGTTGGGATCGTTGCAAAAAAAAACGACCATGTTCTGCGAGGGGCTTGATCCGGCCTTGTACGGCTTCCTGCCGGGTTTGGGAGAATTATCCGCCACGCCTGGCCGGGCCGAGGATTACGACGCCGTCGTCCTGATCGATTGTCACACCTTGGACAGGGTGGGGGAAAAGGTCTTGGGCATGCGGGATGTTCCTCTCATGGCCGTGCTGGATCATCACCTGGCCGAGGGACCCTTGCCGGAATTGGCCGTGGTGGAGACCAGCGCGGCGGCGGCCGGGGAGCTGGTTTTTCACCTTCTAAAGGAGTTGGGCGTTCGGATCAGCTCGGATATGGCCATGAACTTGTTTGTCGCCATCTCCACCGACACCGGTTCCTTTACTTTCGACAATACCTCGCCCGAGGCCCTGGAAACAGCCGCCGAGTTGGTTCGGGCCGGGGCTAGACCCTGGGAGGTTTTTCGGCGTCTCTACCTGGGGCGCCCCAGGGGACGCTTGCAGTTACTGGGCCGGGCGCTGCGGGAGATGGAATATTACCATCAAGGACGACTGGCCATGATGTGCGTGACCCGGGAGATGATGGACGCCACGGGCGCCTCCTCTTTCGACACCGACGGCTTCGTCGAATATCCGAGGTCGGTTGATGGGGTTGATATTGCTGTTTTCATTCGTGAAAACGGCCGCGATACCTTTAAGGTCAGCCTCCGGTCCCTGGGAGTGTTCAATGCCGCCGCCCTGGCGCGGAGTTTCGGCGGAGGCGGTCATTTTCAGGCCGCCGGCTTCAGCCTGCCCGGAACCCTGGAAAGCGTCAAGGAAAAAGTTATTACCGCCGCGACCGCCTTTTTTCCGGTCTCCGGCGGGACCAGTGGAGCTGATTGAGTTTGACCGGGCCAAGTGGAGCGCCTTCCGGGGTTCTGGTGATCGACAAACCGGCCGGACCAACATCCTTTGGTGTGGTCAGCCGGCTCAAGCGGGCTTCCAGGATAAAAAAAGTCGGGCACACCGGGACGTTGGACCCCATGGCCACCGGCGTGTTATGCCTTTGTTTCAACCAGGCCACCAAACTGGTTCCTTTCCTCCAGGAAGGGGCCAAGGAATACAGCGGCCGATTCCTTTTGGGGCTGACCACCGATACCGACGATCTCACCGGACGGGTGACTTCCAGGGACCAGCGGGAAACGGTCGATGAAGCGGAGGTAATCCGCGGCGCCGCCGAATTCGTCGGACCGATTTGGCAGGTTCCGCCGGACTTTTCGGCGGTCAAGATAGGGGGGCGACCGGCTTATAAACTGGCGCGGTCCGGAGAAAAGCCGGCCCTCAAGGCCAGGTTGGTCACCATCCACGACTTTCGAATCACGGGCGTTGACGGACTTTTGGTTTCCTTTTTCGCTCGTGTCTCCAAGGGGACCTATATCAGGTCCCTGGCCGCGGACCTGGGACGCCGTCTTGGCCTGGGGGGATGCCTCGAGTCCTTGAGACGGCTGACCAGCGAACCGTTTGGGCTGCAAAATTCGGTTTCCCTGGAAGCGGCCGAGGAAGCGGCCCGCCAAGACCGACTGGGGGAGATATTGATAACGCTTGAACAAGCCTTGTCATTTCTCCCGGAAGTCAAAGTCAGCGGCGAATTGGCCAGGATGGCGTCGCACGGGCGGCCCCTGCCGCTTTCCGATTTGACCAGTTTCGATCCCCGTCCGGGCCCGGTTCGCGTGCGTTCGGACGAGGCGGGACTTTTGGCTGTATATGAGTACAAACCAACGTTTCAGGAGTCGGAGACGGGGTATTTGTCCCCTCTTCGCGTTATGGAACGAAAATAAACAAGACCGGGATATGCAGAAAAGGGAGGAGTAAGAAGGTGTCTATCTCTCCAGACAAAAAAAGGGACCTGATCGGCGATTTTAAAAAACACGAGACAGACACGGGTTCCCCTGAGGTTCAGGTCGCCTTGCTGACCGAACGGATCACCAATCTGACCGAACATTTTAAAACCCATAAAAAAGACCATCATTCCAGGCGTGGGTTGTTGAAGCTGGTTGGCCAACGCCGGCGCCTGCTCAATTATCTCAAGCACAGAGACGTTAACCGTTATCGGGAACTGATCAACCGCCTAGGCCTTCGTAAATAGCAGGCTCTTGGGGCGAGATTTTCAGGTTTCCGATCACCCTCGTCGAGGAGAAAGAAATACGAGATGAAAGTTGAAAGAGATTTTGGGGCGGCCAAGCTGTCCTTGGAAACCGGGCGCATGGCCCGGCAGGCCAGCGGGGCTGTCACGGTCCGATGCGGCGACACGATAGTCCTTGTCACCGCGGTTGCGACCGAGGATCAAAGGGTCGGAATTGATTTCGTCCCCCTTACGGTCGATTATCAAGAACGGTTTTACGGGGTGGGCCGTATTCCCGGGAATTTTTTCCGCCGGGAAGTCGGCCGCCCCTCCGAAAAGGAAACCCTGACCTCCAGGTTCATCGACCGGCCTTGCCGGCCCCTGTTTCCCAAAACCTGGAATTATGAAACCCAGGTCATCGCGACCGCCCTGTCCGTGGACGACGATTACGACCCGGACATCCTGGCCATGGTCGGGGCTTCAGCGGCCCTGCAACTATCCGACATTCCCTTTAACGGACCCATCGCCGGCGCCAAGGTGGTCCGGGTCGACGGCGTCTTCGTGGTCAATCCGACCCAGGCGCAGATCGAGGCCGCCGACGTGACCATGATCGTGGCCGCCAGCCGCGACGCCGTGGTCATGGTTGAAGGCGGCGCCGCCGAGGTCGAGGAAGGGGAGTTGTTGGAGGCCATTTTCATGGCTCACAAGGAAATTCAACCCCTTTTGGATATGCAGGATGAACTGAAGGCCGCCCTGGGCAAACCCAAGCGCCTGCCTCCCGAGGCCGTCAGGAACGAGGAACTGTTCCAGGCGATCAAAACAACCTACGCCCGGGACGCGAGGGAAGCCCTGACGATCTCCGGTAAAATGGAACGGCACAAGGCTTTCGATCTCGTTCGCGACAAGGCCCTGGCCGAGCAGGCCGAGCGGTTCCCGGACGGCGCCGGGGAAATCAAGGCCGCCTTCCACGAGTTGGAGCGGGAAGTCTTGCGCGGCATGATCCTGAATGAGAATAAAAGAATCGACGGTCGGGGATTCAAGGAAGTTCGTCCGATTTCCTGCGAAATCGGCGTGCTGCCCCGGGCCCACGGAAGCGCTTTGTTCACCAGGGGCGAGACCCAATCCCTTGGCGTGGCCACCCTGGGGACCACCCTGGACGACCAACGCCTGGACGCGGTCATCGGCGATAGTTCCAAATCCTTCATGCTCCACTACAATTTCCCGCCCTACTGCGTCGGCGAAGCCAAAATGCTCCGGGCGCCGGGACGGCGCGAAATTGGGCATGGCGCCCTGGCGGAACGGGCCATTCGGGCCGTCCTGCCCAAGGAATCCGACTTCCCCTACACCATTCGGGTGGTCTCGGAAATCATGGAATCCAACGGCTCTTCCTCCATGGCCTCGGTCTGCTCCGGCAGCCTCAGCCTGATGGACGCCGGGGTCCCCATGAAGAGCCCCGTGGCCGGCGTGGCCATGGGACTGGTGGTGGAAGGCGACCAGGTCGCGGTTTTGACCGATATTCTTGGCGATGAAGACCATCTGGGCGACATGGACTTCAAGGTCACCGGCACCCGTCAGGGGGTCACGGCCGTGCAGATGGATATCAAGATCAAGGGCGTGACCAAGGAAATCATGTCCCGGGCCCTGGATCAGGCGCGGGAAGCCAGGCTTCACATTCTCGGCATCATGGATCAGACCATTAACACGCCGAAAACCGAAGTGTCGCCTTACGCTCCCAAAACCACGGTCATTCAGATTAATCCCGAGAAGATCAAGGATATAATCGGACCCGGCGGAAAAATGATCAAGTCGATTCAATCCGAGACCGAAACCCGGATCGAAATCGAGGATTCCGGAAAAGTCACGATCTACGCCAACAACGGAGACCGGGCCGAGGCGGCCGTCAAGGCCATCAGAAGGCTGACCCAGGAAGCCGAAGTCAACCAGGTGTACCTGGGCAAGGTTGTCAAGATAATGGACTTTGGCGCTTTCGTGGAAATCCTTCCGGGCACCGACGGGCTGGTTCATATCTCTCAGTTAAGCCATGAGAGAGTGCAACGGGTCAGCGACGTGGTTCGGGAAGGCGATGAAATCATGGTCAGGGTCCTGGGCATTGACAAACAAGGGAAGATTCGTCTTTCCCGCAAAGCCGCCCTGGAAAACGACGAGGACGCAACCGCCAAATAAGCGGTGTTTCCATCAGCCTGATCGCTTCCGGTCGTTGCCGCGACCGGAGCGGTAAGTGTGAAAGGGGCGCAACGGTCCTGTTTTAAGACCGTTTGGCCCCCTTTTGGCCCCGGGGCGGGATTGGTCCCGGGGGGCGGGAAGGTCCTTACCAGAAAACTCGGTCCGCGTCTGCCGGGGCCGGAGGGAGCGTGGGTGAACGGTGAACCAAAAAACCACTCTGAAAAATAACCTTAGAATCGTCACCGAGAACATTCCTCACGTCAAATCCGTTTCGGTGGGCATTTGGGTTAATGTGGGGTCGCGGGACGAAACGGAAGCGGAAGGCGGGATTTCCCACTTCATCGAACACATGATCTTCAAGGGCACCGCTCGGCGGGACGCTCTTCAAATCGCCAAGGAGATCGATCAGGTCGGGGGGATGTCCAATGCTTTCACCAGCAAGGAATTCACTTGCTTTCACGCCAAGGTCATGTCCGACCATCTGCCCCTGGTGACCGACCTTTTGACCGATATTTTCCTGGGGTCCCTGTTCGGGGAAGAAGACCTGGAACGGGAACGACAAGTTATCCTGCAGGAAATCCGGATGGTCGAGGACACGCCCGACGAACTGGTGCATATCCTTTTCAGCCGCAACCTGTGGCCGGGCCATGCCGTGGGCCGGCCGGTCATGGGCGCCGTGGAGACCGTGGGTTCCATCGGACCGGCTGAAATAAGGGATTACCTGCAACGCGCCTACCGGCCCCCCAAGATCGTGGTGGCCGCCGCGGGAGACCTCGAGCACCGGGCTTTCGTCGATCTTATCGCCCCGGCTTTCGAGCGCCTGCCGGAGGGCGAGCCTTTCCCCAGGATCGCCCCCCCGCCCACGGCGACGGGAATGCGAACGGTCTTCAAGGAATTGGAGCAGGTGCATCTCTGTTTAGGGGCCGGCTTCCCCAATGTCCTGGACGATAAACGATTCGCCGCGGCGATATTGAATATCATCCTCGGCGGCAACATGAGCTCCCGCCTGTTCCAGGAAATACGGGAAAAGCGGGGCCTAGCCTACTCCGTCTATTCCTTTTTCAGCGCCTACCTCGACACCGGCATGCTGGGCGTGTACGCCGGAGTGGACTCCGCCCAGACGGCCGAAACCGTCCGGCTTATTCTGGTGGAACTGAAAAAGTTCCGGGACGGGCTGCTGGACCAGGTTGAGTTGAAGGCCGCCACGGAGCATTTAAAGGGCAGCATCATCCTGGGGTCCGAAAGCGTGGACAACAGAATGACCCGCTTGGCCAAGAATGAAATTACCTACGGCCGGAACATCGACTTCGACGAAGTCCTGGACCGGATCAATGCCGTGACCCTGGATGAAGTCGTCAACTTGGCCGAGGAATACCTGCGCCCGGAAAACCTGAACCTGACGGTGCTGGGACCGGTCAACGGGGATGTCATACCCCCCGACGCCCTTCAACACTAATCTGGTGTAGTTTTGGAAAAAATTAAGATTAAGGTCAAAAAAATCCGCCCGGAGGCCGACGCCGACATCCCGCTGCCCCGGTACATGACCGAAGCTTCTTCCGGCCTGGACTTGGCCGCGGCCGTGGAAAAGACCCTGGTGATCTTGCCGGGGCGGATCGTGCTGGTGCCCACCGGCCTGGCCCTGGCCGTCCCGCCGGGCTTCGAGGCCCAGGTGCGTCCCCGCAGCGGCTTGGCCCTCAAAAAGGGGCTGACCATTATCAATACCCCCGGCACCATTGACGCCGACTATCGGGGGGAGGTGGGGTTGGCCATGGTCAACCTGGGGCCGGAACCCGTGGAAATAAAACGGGGAGACCGCGTCGCCCAGTTGGTCCTGACCCGCGTCTGGCAAGCCGACCTGGAACTGGTCGCGGTCCTGGATGAAACCGAACGCGGGCCGGGCGGTTTCGGCCACACCGACTGATCGGAAATACAGGAGTTCGGGTCATTTTTTTCTGCGTTTTATCAAGCGGGAGCAAGGGCAACGCCATTTGGATAGAAGCCGACGACGAGGCCGTCCTGGTGGATTGCGGCCTTTCGGGCAAGGAAATCAGGCGGCGGATCGCCCTGGCCGGGCTGAATCCCCAAAAGCTGAAAGCCATTCTGGTCTCGCACGAGCATCGGGACCATATCCTGGGCGTGGGAATAGCCGCGAGGTTTTATAAGGTCCCGGTTTATATCAACCGGTTGACTCTCGAGGGCGCCCCACAAAGCTTGGGGCCGATCAATGATTGTCTCTTCAAGACCGGGTTCGATTTCAAGGCCGGGCCTTTTATGATTCATCCCTTTTCCATTTCCCATGACGCGGCCGATCCGGTGGGCTTCACTTTCGAACACCAGGGGGCCGCCCTGGGAGTGGCCACGGACCTGGGGGTGGTCACCAACCTGGTCCGCGAGCGCCTCAATGGTTGTCGAGCCTTGGTCCTGGAAAGCAACCACGATCCGCAAATGCTGATGGACGGTCCTTATCCCTGGGAAACGAAACGGCGCGTGCGGGGCCGCCTGGGCCACCTGTCCAACGACGAATCAGCCGAACTCCTCGACTTACTGGTTCACCGGGACCTGACGGCGGTGGTGCTGGCCCACTTAAGCGAAACCAACAATTTACCCGGCTTGGCCCTGGAAAGCCACGGCCGGGTCCTGAGCGGTCGAAACGGCGTTTCACTTGCCGCCGCCGGCCAAAACAACCCCACCCCGTTGATTAAAATCTGAAAAAGTCGCCTTTTGTCAGCGGCCGGTTGAAAATGTAAGGAAAATGGCCAAATGAGTAAGGCTGGTTCCCAAGCTCTAGTGTCATGTCACGCTTGAAATGTCGTATAAAAATTGTTAAACTCTCCCCATACTATAAATGGGGAGGAATTAATGGCAAAAAGGTATAAAGTGACTCTCCTCGAAGAGGAAAGGGAGCATCTGCAAGGCATTACCAGA
>JAZDGM010000013.1:0-51811 GCA_043806915.1 Pseudomonadota bacterium
TACGCCTCTACAGGTCAAAAAATAATGTGATCTCCGTAGGTTGGGTTGAGCCGTAGGCGAAACCCAACATCTTGGCCGGCCCCGTCGGCCCGGGTAAGCCAAGCCCCCCCCACCCCAACCCTCTCCCCCCGTCGGGGGCGAGGGAGATAATTGGCCGGCCCGGCCCTCGCCTCCGTTTGAAACAAGGTGTTGTCTTTCGGAATAAAAGGAACAATACATTTTCAGATGGCCAGGTTTTTGGCATTATCAGATGGCCGCTGACACTTACAGGCGCCAAGCGGTATAATGAGCGGAAACCCCAGGGCTGTCGTCGCCGTGGAAAAGGTGTAAAAAAGCAGGTCGCCGGCGCTGGCGGTCGCCAGGGCCTTCTTGAACATGCAAGCGAGCGCATACCCCGCGGCTTGCCGCGTTTATCTGGCCGCGCACGCCCCGCGCCGAGGGGCGACCAACTCAAGCCCCACTCCGCGGCTCTCGAGCCGGATGAGGCCTAAAGTAAGCCGTTTCGACGACAACCCCAGCCTTTTCGCCAGACATCAGAAATTTTTGGTGTATATTCGGCCTAGAAATGGAGGGGCCGCCGTGAGTTATCCCCTGCCTTAAAGGGGGCACAGCAGAGGGCTCACGACGGCTAAGTGGGAAGAAATGGGATTAATGGTTAATCCCAACCCGTTAAGAACGGGTGATTAGAAATATATACGCCGCCCCCCAAAAAAGCAATACTTATTTTACGGGTCCCCCAAAAAGCAATATTTCAAATTTTAAATAATTTTCCAGTAGTTATCCTTGTCATGCCTTTGCCGACATCAAAAAAACCCTAGCCCGACCAATCTTTTTCCTCTCCTCTATTCCTCCATATTTCCCGAGGCTAGTCATCCAATGGATGAGTATTCTTCTCATCCATTGGATGATAAAGGATTTTCCCCACAAACGGGCCTGCCCGGAAGGCCCGTGTCGGCCTCGCAAGCCTTAACATCTTAATATTACAATTAAAACACTAAAAAAGGACTTGGCCGGGATTCAGCGGCCGTCTCCCGAGGCGGCGACATCCGAATTTCCAAGCTCGGAAAACCGTTTTTCCACCCGGGGAGTCAGGTGGGTTTTCAACAAGGGGAAGGTCTGATAAAAAGTGGGCTTGGGTTTTACCAGGCCCGCCAGGCGTCGCGAAAAGGCATGGATGGAATAGCAATGGTACAGCCAGACCGCGGGTTGGTCATGGGATAATTCCCGCCGGATAATCTCGAGAGGCTCCCGCAACTCTTCCAGGGACGCGGCCCCGTCAAGCTCCCGCAGGGCCTGCTCGACCTTCGGGTTTCGATACCCCCCGAAATTCGCCCGGCCGCCTTCCCCCCACCACAGGGCCAACAAATAAGGGCTGTGGGGGTTGGTGTTGGCCTGGGTCAGGCAAGCCTGGAAATCGCCGGTCCCAAGGTTTTCGGCGATGAGTCGCTCGTAGGGCTTTACCCTTAAATGGCATTTAAGGCCAAAGGCGTTGCAGGCCAGTTGTATTTCCTCCGCGGTTCGAATCTCGGTCTGCAAGCTGCCCGAAAGCAGGAGCTCGAATTCGAAAACCTTTCCGTCCCTGTCCCGATAACCATCGCCGTCGTGGTCGATCCAACCGGCTTGGTCAAGGTATTCCCGGGCGCCCCGGGGATCTGGTTCGGGAGCAATGACTGGAGGCAAAAGTTGTCCCAGGAGCCCCAAGGGGCTCGAACAGGGCTCGGCCATGCCCAGCAGGTCGACCGCGACGTGCCTTTTCATGTCGAGAAGGGAGGCCAGGGCCCGCCTGACGCGCCGGTCCCCAAAAACCTGGTCCTGGTTGTTGAAAAGCATGATGGTCGCCCGGTTGTCCGGTCGTCCTTCCAACCGATATTGAGTGGGGTCCGTTCTCATGAGCAGGACGGTTTCCGGAGTCGACATCCAGCAGGCTTGTATTCTATCCTTCAGGAAATCGGCCCAAATACGGTCCCTGGAAGGGATGTATCGGACTTCAACGGACCGATAACTCGGCTTCGGTCCGTAATACTTTTCAAAGGCCGTCAGGACCAGGAGATTCGGTGATTCGATTTTTTGAAGTCTGAAGGGACCGCTGCCCACGGGCATTCTTCTTTCCCGCGGGGGAGAGTCGTTTCGCCGGGGAACGATCGGCTCCAGGGATAAATAATATAGAAAATTCGGCGTCGGCCTACTCAGCCTAATCGTCAGTACCCGGGAGGACGACGCGGTCGCCTGGGTCGCTAATCGGGTCAAGACCGGGTTGAGGGAAATCATTTTTTGGATGGAAGCGGCGGCGTCCTCGGCCGATACGGCCCGCCCGTCATGAAAGAACGCGTCGGGCCGCAGGGTGAAGTTCCAGGTTCGGCCATCCTCGCTGGAAGACCAGTGCGCGGCCAGATCGGGAGAAAAATTCCCGTCGTGGTCGGGAGTGATCAAAAAGCTGTGGATAAAAGGGTAAAGCTCGCTCTGCACGCCGTACTCATGCCTGGTGGAATTCAGGTCGACCAGCGGCATGGAAAAGGCTAGGGCGAGCCGGTCCGAATTTTTCAAATCCGGCGAATGGAAAAAGCGGCCCTGGGATTGAAGCTCCCACAAAATAAACACGGCCGCGACAAAAATCAGGATAAAAGCCCACGGCCGTTTTCCAATCCGCTCGGTCATAGAGGGTTCTCCATGTGTTCTCCCCAGGCCCGAAAAACAGCCCCGTATCTGGAGAACTATGCTAAACTATATAGCAAATTTTTTCCAGACCAAGGAGAAAGTCGAAATGGAAGAAGTTAAACCGATCCAATTTTTCGACCTGAACGGGCTGGCCGCCGAATCTCTTTTCGCCGAATTGGATCAAGTTTGGCAGGCCTTGGACCTGATAAAGGATTTCATCCAGGCCGCGATAAAACCCAATGTCCGGGAACTCCGGGCCAGGGGCGAGGTAACCTCCCAAACCCAGGTGTTGTGGCGGGGACAGGTTTTTTCCGATGACCTCGAAATTAAGGCCGGAGACCCGGCCAAGGGCCAATTCGAGGTGCGCCGCCGCGGAGAATTGCTCGAAGGGGCCGCGGTCGTGTACTCCGGCGTCGCCCTGATGGACGACCGGATTGAGCTTGGCCCTGGAGTGGTGGTTGAGCCTGGGGCCCTGATCAAGGGCCCGACCATCATCGGGGAGCGCACGGAAGTCAGGCAGGGCGCCTATTTAAGGGGTTCCTGCCTGGTGGGCCGCCGCTGCGTGGTGGGGCACGCCACGGAGATGAAAAACAGCATCATACTCGATGGGGCCAAGGCCGGCCATTTCGCCTACCTTGGCGACAGCATCCTGGGGCGGGAAGTTAACCTGGGGGCCGGAACCAAGCTGGCTAACCTCAAAATAGTCCCCCTGCCCATCAGAATCAAAGTCAAGGATGTCTTTCTCGAAGTGGATAGAAGGAAATTCGGCGCGATCCTGGGGGACCACACGGAGACGGGGTGTAATTCCGTCACCAGCCCGGGAACGGTCATGGGGCCGCTATGCCTGGTCGCTCCCAACATGACCGTCCCCAGCGGCTATCATCCCCGGGGAACGGCCATCCGGCCCAAGCGGACCCGAGCGCCGAATATCCCGCCCAGGGCGCTCAATCGATGATGCTTTCCCTCAAGGCCTTGGGCGTGGGGGCCGGAATAGGCAGGCAACAGTCCTTTTCCGGATTATACATCAACCGGTAGGAGGAACTGCGCCCCACGGTCTTGGATATCACGCTCCAGCCCCGGACGAAATAGGGGCAGTTGTCGTTGAAACAGATCAACATCAGGTCATTGTCCCAGGTCTGGCCGAACGGGTTGTCCGGGACCGCCCATTTCCGCAACTTTTCGCCGCAATAAGGGCAGCGGGCGTCGTGCTTGATCCGGGATTTCCTGGCGGCCAGTTCGGCGGGGCTCAAGGGTTCGCCATAAACGGGATTGAGACCCGGCCGCGGCTTCCGCTCCGGCGAGCCGCCCTTTTTTTCGGCGTAGACCGCGAAAATGGGGTCCGAGGGCAAGCCGTACTCGGCGTATTTGTCGTCCGAGGGACGAGGCAACCCCTTGGACCGGAAGGAAACCGCGGCCTCGAAGGCCCCGCTTTCCCGGAAATAGTCCTCGACCATGAGGACCCGTTCGTCCTCGCTGGACCGGCGCCAGATGTTCACCGCCTTTTTAGGGAACATGCGATTGGAAAAAATCACCAGGAAAAGACCGCCGGGCTTCAGAACCCGACCGACTTCGCCGAATACATCAAGGGGCTTGGTCAGGTAATCCACGGACACGGTGTTCAGCGCTACATCAAAATAGTTGTCCGGGAACGGCAGATGGGGGTCCTGGTTCAGGTCATGCCTCACCCGGACCGT
Organism: Pseudomonadota bacterium; assembly: GCA_043806915.1. Classification (GTDB taxonomy): domain Bacteria; phylum Desulfobacterota; class Desulfarculia; order Adiutricales; family JAGVGV01; genus JAZDGM01. The sequence continues at coordinate 4,350 of JAZDGM010000013.1, forward strand.
CAGGGTCGCGTTTCGCTCCAGCTCGTTGGGGTTGAGACCCAAACCCGCGGCTTCCGACGGAACGATGGAAGCGGGGATATGGGAATCCCAGCCGGCCATCAGGTCCAGAATCACCGGATGTTCTTCCACCACCAACTCGCCGATGATTCTCTCGACGGTTTCCAGGGCAGTCCGGTCCAAATGGCTGACAAACCTGTCGGCGGCATAAAAAACCGCGTCGTCCGTCTCGTCGGGACGCCCAAAGGCCTCCCCCTCGTCGGGCGCGCACGGGCGACAAAAAGTATTTAACCATTCCTGCTGCCTAGATGACATTATTTATCCTCCCCTGGTCGGCTTGTTTAGAATCAATCTCGCGGCAAGCGCTCGCCAGACGTCTTGGCCTTTCCGCCGACACATTAAAAAAGATAAATATGAAAAAGGAAATGTCAACCGGATCAAGCCTGGGGGCGTTTGATGGTCAAAGTCAAGAGGGTCGCCAGGATGGACAGGACGATAAAAACAATATAGGCGCCATCGTAGGAGCCGAAATGGTCCCGGCTAAGTCCGGCGATGATATACCCCAACATCTGGAGCATCTGGAACAGAGCCACGAACCGGAAGACCGCGGCGAAGGATTCGCGCCCAAAAAGTTGGGCCACGATAATGGGATAGGTCGACATGACGCCCCCCATGGCAAAGCCGTAAATGATCACAAAAAGCGCCAGGGTCAAAGTCGTGGGTTCCAGCAGGTTGAGAACCAGGCCCACGGCCGTGGCGAACATCAGGGCCGCGACGACCTTGATGGAGTCGAACCGGTCGCAAAGGGTCCCCCAGATGAATTTCCCGGCCGCGCCCAAGGCGGCGGTCGCGGCCATGAGCCCCATGGCGGCGGCGTCCGAAAAACCCAGGTCGGAAAACCTTGGTTTCAACTGGCTCATCACGCCCACGGTCCCGATGAGAACCAAGGCGAAGGCGAGCCCGATTTTCCAGAAAGCCGGGGTTCGAACCAGCCGGGCAAAAGGCCAGGGATTCCTCGAGGATACAACCCGACGTCTTCCGGGACCGTCCACGCCCGGGCCGGGGGGAACGATCCGGGCGCGAGCCCTTTCCAGCCCGTCGGGAACAAGCCCGAGGTCTTCCGGCCAATTCCTGATCACCAACCAGCAAAACGGCCCGATGCTCATGATCATCACGCCGATCACCAGGAAAGCCGTCTGCAGGTCGGATTTCAGAAGGACCAGCATGGCCGCGTAGGGCAGGATAGCCCCGGAAGTGGAAATTCCGGCTTGGGAAATGCCCAGGGCCTTCCCTTTTTTCAAAATAAACCAGTTGTTAACGGCCGAGGCGGCCACTATTCCCCCAAACGAGGCGTTGGAGACGTACAGCAGAATATAAAAAAGAAAAAACTGCCACAACGACTCCACGCGGCCCAAGAGAATAAAAATCGTTCCGGAAATCAAGGGACCTATCAGCATCATGACCCTGGGACCGACCTTCATGACCAGGGCGCCGAAAGGCAATTGACTGAACATTCCGCAAAGCGCCCCCATGGCCAGGCCCAGGTTGATGCCGGTCCTGTCCCACCCGCGGGCGGAACACAACGGCTCCATGAAGGCGTTGAAAATATAAAACGAGGCGCCGGTGGACATGAAATTGGCCACAAAGGCCAAGGCCACGATGTACCAGCCGTAGAACACTTTTTTTTTCATGATTCACCGACGGGTCCCGGCCCGCTCGCCTTTGCGCTTCCTTGGCTTGCCGTGGAGTGGCGATCGTAATATATTTGGTCCCGCCTCGGGAATCAAGCCCTTGGATTTTGGTGGAGGAAAAAATGCCGGCGGATAGGGATGTTCACACCATGCTTCTCCGGGTCAGGCCCTTGTTGGGGGTTCACCCGGACATCATGCTGGATTATTTGTTTTACAGGAGCGAGTTGGAATTCCAGAAACACCGTCTTGACGCGGCCGAGGCCAAGGCCTTGAACCGTTTCGACCGCTTTCTTATTAAATATAAAATATGGATTAGGACAAGCGTTTACACCCCCGCGGCGCTGGAAGAAGCCCGGGCCCAATTCGACGACGAGCACTGGTGGTGGCGCTTCTAGCCGTTCGTGGACAGTCTCTTCTTCCGGTTGCGACGGTTGGTCCGGAACAAAAACAACACCCCATCGCTTCCAGGCCGGGTCGAGGGCCGAGGACAAATCAGCAGGCCCTCGGCGGGAGCTTGAGCCCACGCCGTTCCTGGGTTAATATTAAGCTGGGGTCCACGGGCCCACTATTTCGAAAAAGGACTAGGATAATGAACGGACCATCCGCGCCAAGCATTCGTCTTGGACTTTTTTTCCTGGGTCTCCTCTTTTTCCTGGGCCTGGAACTGGTTCGCCCCTACCGGGCGGCCACGGTCCCGAAATTCAAGCGTTGGGTCACAAATCTCAGCCTGGCCTTTTTCAATTCCACTGTCCTGGCCCTGGTTTTTTCCAATGCGGCCCTTGTCGCGGCCGCGCATGCGACTTCGAGGCGGATCGGCGTTCTCAACCTCATTGACTGCCCGTACTGGATCAAAGTGGCCGCCACGTTATTATTCATGGATTTCATGCTCTATATCTGGCATCTGCTGAACCATGCGACGCCCCTTTTATGGCGTTTCCACTTGGTTCATCACACCGATAAAAACATGGACGTCTCCACCGCCACGAGGTTCCATATCGGGGAATTGGCCCTAGCGGCGGTTATCAAAATTTCCCTGGTTTATTTTTGGGGCGCCGATCCGGCGGGGGTGATTATTTTTGAAAGCCTCCTGGTCTTGACGGCTCAGTTCCAACACAGCAGCCTGCGAATCCCCTGGTTGTTCGAAAGGATTCTTTGGCTCTTGTTCGTGCCGCCGTCCATGCACAGAATTCACCATTCGGTGAAAATTATGGAACGAAACTCCAATTACGGAACGATTTTTTCCCTCTGGGATCGTTTTTTCGGCACTTTGGTTAAAGAGGTGGACCAATCCGGAATCGTCATCGGCGTGGGTGGACATTTTGACGAAAAAAAACTTCAGCTTCACCATCTCCTGGCCCTGCCCTTAACTCCATCGGCCAGGTAACCAATAACTGGAGGTCTTGATGTTTTTCAAGGGCGTCTTTTCCTCGGTCAATGACCTGACCGCCGAGGAAGTTCGAACATATCTGGCGGAAAATCCCCCCGATTCCTTTATGTTAGTGGATGTCCGCACCCCGGAGGAATACAAGCAGGCCCATCTTTACGGAGCAAGCCTGCTCCCGGCGTCCGAGTTGCCCGAACGCCTGTCCGGGTTGGACCCGGAAAAACCGCTGATTGTCTACTGCGCCTCGGGGACGCGAAGCCGGGCCGCTGCCAACCTGCTCCGGGGCCAACAATTCAAAAAGGTTTTCAATCTGAAAGGCGGCATAAGGGCCTGGCAAGGCGTTTCCGCGTCCGGTCCGCCCGATTTCGGCCTAGGTATTTTCCGGGACAGGGATACGCCGGCCCAGTTGACCGCCCTGGCCTACGGCCTGGAAGAAGGGTCGCGCTTGTTTTACCTAGCCATGGCCGAGAGTTCGCTGGACAAGGAAACGAAAGGCTTATTCGAAAGCCTGGCGGAAGTTGAAGACCTGCACAAGGATAACCTCTTCGGCCTTTACCTCTCCTTGACCGGGGAACCAGTTTCCCGGGAGGATTTCGAGGCCCACGTCATCCGGACGACCACCCTGGAAGGCGGTTTCCCCATTGATGATTTTCTAGCGGAACAACGAGGAAAAAACAATCCACCAACGCACCCCCTGGACCTAGCCTTGTCGCTCGAGGTCCAGGCCCTGGACCTGTATTTGCGTTTTCTCCAAAAACTGGACGACGAGGACAACAGACAAATCATCTCTAAAATAATTCGCGATGAAAAAAAACACCTGACGCATCTGGGCAGGATGATGGGCAAAAAAATCTGATCACCAGCCCCGGACCGGATCGACCCTTGACGGTCGGCGGCGTCGGGCGCGGCCGAAAACCGCCTTATGCCTGGAGAATGGAAATGACCTGGCCCCTGCTTTATAGAAAACCAGAATGCCTTTGCCGAATCGATCCGGAACTGGAGACGATTCTGGAGGCGGACCGTGTTCTTCAATTCGCGAATCTGGCCCAGGATCGACTCGTGGACGAGGCCCGCCGGGCGGGCTTGCGACTTAGAAGGGCCGTGAGCGGAGACATGGACCTGATAACCGACCTGCTCGGGCGCTGTTTCCTTCCGGATACTCCCAGCCTGGAAAACCAATACAGCCTGCACCTGATATTAACCTATGGATATGCGGCCGTGCTGGAAAGCCCGGGGGGGAGGCTTGAAGGGTGCAATATCTGCGCCGGTTACGACGACCCCGATCGCACGGCCTTCGGCATAAGAGTCGCCGTGGACCAAGCAGCGGGGGGCCGGAACCTCGGCGCCCTGTTGGTATCCTACACTTCCCTCGAGGGCATGAAACGAGGAGCCCGCTTGAGGCGAGGTTTATTAAGTCCGACCAATTTCGGGTCGGGCGCCAATTTTCTCAATCACGTGGGGTATCTTGGCGAATCCTATCACCCCTGTCTCCCCTCCTTCGGACCCAGATTCGTGGTCGTCCTACCCCTGACTCCGGCCGGAATAGGCAATAACCGCATTGACCAGGAAAAAATGTTGGAGTTTATTGACCAGGGCGAGCCGGAGAAAGACTACCGCTTGATCGATTGCGAAAACCTGGATTTAATTTCAGATACTTACAACAATACCGATTTCCGGGTGGCGGCTTTTGTCAAAAAGGGAATGCTCTCGGATCGAAACCAATTACTGGCTCTGGCAAAATCGGCGCTGAGATTTCCGGAGGCGCCGAAAAAAAACTGAAAGGCCCGGCCGACCCCATCGCTTCCGGGGAGGCGGAGCGGCGCTTTCCGCCTCCCCGGGGGCTTGAGCCGGGGCGCGGTCAATGCGACGCTTTTCCCTGGCCGCATTTTTCTTCAATGCTGGGTTGGTCCGCCCAATCAATTTTCTGTTGTTCGATAATCTCTTCCAGGGTCCAAATCTTTTGGTAGACCTCGTCGGAAATGGACAGGATATCCACGGGCGGGTCCCAGGAAATTATTTTGGCCTCGGCCAGGTTAATGGCCAGCCGGGGGCCGGGCTCAAAGATAACGGGCAAATCCCTGGGCTTGGTCCCCTGAAAGATTTTCACCATCTTTTCGACCTTGTTGACCGCCCTCTGGATGTAAAGACTGTCGGCGATGGTCATCAAGGCGCCCGCCCGGACATAATCCGAGCCGTACATGGCCATGGTGGGAATTTTATATTGATTCAAAATTTCCATGACCCCGGGCACATGATCCAGTTCGAAGCCGATGCAAATCGTCATGTAATAGGCGTCGATTTTCGGGGCTATTTCCTTAATCCCCTCGAGAATGGCCGCCGGCGCCTCGTTCTTGTTTTCCGGGACCTTGTTATAGGTCACCAGCTCAAAACCGAGTTCCCGGCTGAGCTTGACCAGGGTCGGCAGGTCGGCGTAGGTCCTGCCCGTCGGCGTGTCCGCGTAAACAACCCCCAGTTTCTTGAACTGAAACAAAGTATGAAAAAGCCGTAGTTGCCTCTCGTACTTGGTCGGGTCGATTCGGGTGGTCAGGTTATCCCGACCGGAGTCGTTGTAGCCCGGAATAATGCCGGACTCCACGGCGTTGGAAACGCTCAGGACGCAGATCGGCGTGGTGTGGTTGTCCGTTTTTATCATGGCTAGTCCGGCCCAGGTGCCCATGGCCCAAATCATGTCCAGGTCCTTGCGGGCGGCCAATTCCCGGGCCAGGCGCTCGCAGTCGTCCTTGTTCCATTTGGCGTCCAGGCAGGCGTCGGGCGGGAACTCCAGTTTGTCTTCCCAACCTATATTTTTGAACTCTTTCATCAGGGCCTTGAAAAGTTGATTATAGGTCGGATAATCCCCGCCCTGCAAGTAACCGATCCGGTACTTGTCCTTGGCCAGGGCCGGGGCGCCGCCCCCCATGATCATAATCAGAATAAGCAGCAGGAAAAACTTCCAACCCGCATGGAAAGCCATGTCCAATCCCTTTCCCGGTAGTTGATGATCCATCCCCCCAACAATTCACCCACGCTAGTCCTGGCCCGGCCGACAGGCGCCGCTTCAGGCCTGGCTTTTCGCCTCGCGAAAAATCAATCCGAACAACAAACTCGAGACCACGACGTAAATCCCGATCACGGCCAGTGATTCCGCGTACCCCAGACTGGAGGTTAGAATCCCGAGGATAATGGGAGCGGCGACATTGCCGACCCGTTCGAGCAAGCGAAACACCCCGAATCCTCCCCCCACGCCCACTTCCCTGACCACCCGTAGCTGCGTGGTGATCTTGGCCTGGCAAGACACTGAAAGGCTGTGCGAGAGCCCCAGGAAAACAATGGCCAAGGCCACCCAGACAGTGCTCGACCAGAAAAACAGGGGGGCCAGGGACAACCCGGAAAACACGCCGCCCCAAAAAATAAACGGGCTGATCCTTTTCCGGCGATCGGCGAACCTGGAAACCATGGGGCTGAAAATTATCATCACCAGACTGTACCCCATGACCACCCGCCCGATGTCGGACTGGCTGTTTCCCAGGCCGCGGAGAAAAAGAGGCACCACGTAGTAGACCAAGCCGATGAGGCAGATTTTGGATGGAATGCTCTGGAACAGGACCAGGGCCATGAAATTTCTATCCGTAAGCAGCCTGAACCAGCCCTTGTAGCCCAACTTCTTGACGACGCTTTTTTTTGCTTCCACGGTTTCGACGACGAACTTGTTCATGAACCAGGCCGAGGCCAGGGAGACCGCGCCGCCGCAGTAAAATAAAACCCTGAACCCCAGGCGTTCGGCCAACATGCCTCCGATAGCCGAGCCGCAAAGCGTGCCGCCGTAAAAAGCCGCGATAAAAAGGGCCATTCCCTGGGCCCGATCGGAATCGGACGTGGCATCGACGATATACCCTTGACAAGTCATGAAACAAAGCCCGAACCCCATGGCCGCCAGGGAGCGAAAGACGATCAACCAGACGACGTCGGCGGCCGCGCCCGACAGGACCAACCCGAACGAGGTGATCACCGCGCCGCAAAAAAACACTTTTTTCCGCCCCACCCGATCCGACCAGGCCCCGCCGAGAGGCAGGCTGATTCCCAAAAAAAACATGAAAACGGCAATCGGCAGGCCCAGCACCACGTTTTTGGGTAAATTCCACAACGGCCGATACAATTCTTCCGCGTATAACGGCAAAAAGGAAATGGTCAGGGCCTCGGCGAAGACGAAAAGAAATACGGCCGGCCGGATTAGCTCGGGGAACTTGTTTCGGGTTAAAGGCTTGGGTCCGTCGCCCACAATCCGGAATTCGTCCAGGACGTCTTCCGTCTCCTCGGAAATTTCCTCGACAAGTTCCCGGGAAAGCCCCTGCCTCACCAGGGCGTCCTTGAACCCAACGATTTTAACCCGCAATTGCGAATAATAGCCCTTAAACCCGTTCCTGAAGTCATCAAATTCGTCCAGGGACGCGTCCAGGAAATCGACGCCGGTTCGGCTGATCGGCAAGTCCAGCAGGCCTTCGCCATCCACGAGCCTGATTTCATCCGCGGCCTTTTTAAGGGGAATGGTCATGTTGTAGGCGACGCTGAAAAAAATAAAATCGAATATCACCAGCAGCGAAATCACGACCACCGTTCCAACGTCCAGCCGGATTTCATTGACCGTCCGTTCCAGGCGTCGAGCGTCGATCCCGACCAGGAGCGCGCCGGGCGTTCGCCCTTGCCGGTCCAGCAGGTCGAAGGCCTGGGTGGTCTTGGCTGGAAAATCCTTGATCGCGGCATGGCGGGACTGAAGCGCGGGGCCTTCGAAATAGTAATCGCGATCGCAATAATAAAGGGTCCGTCCCCGGGAATCCCTAATGGCCAAGGCTTCCAAAAAGGGGGCGTCGTTCAATACCCCTCGCAACAGAGGCTCCAGCTTGACCAAATGATCGAGGTCGACGCCCAGGCCGAGGATAAAATCAAGATTGCCCTTGACATTTTCCCCCGCGGTGCGGGCGTTGTCCCATATCGCTTCCTGAAAATCCCGCTGAAACGACCTGATCAAAAAAACGAGATATCCGGCCTGGATCAGGACTATCAGTCCCAAGATCAGCCAGATGGTCTTTCTGGTTCGATCAAGCCGTTTCATAATCCTTGTTCCCGGTCAGCAGCTTGAGCTCCGCCAGCTCTTGTCGCGCTTCCTCGGACAAGTCCAGGTCCCTGGTCAGTTCATCGAGAAAAAACTCGAACTTGTAGGCGAAAACCTTTGTTTTCGCCACAAAAGCGGCGCCGCAAATCTGGACTTCGGTCAATTCGTCGGGGATCGACGACTCCATGAATTCATTGGGGTCCTTGAGAAAGGAGAAGCCCGACTCGTCAATTTGGCGACGCATGGGGGCCACGACGAGATACTTGATCATCAGTTGGATGACGATTCCGGCGGCGACCAGGGCGACCGCCAGGGCCGCGGCCATTTCCCTTACCAGCTTCCGGGTCTTCCGTTCGACGACGGATTTACCGAAACTCAGGTCCAGCACCCCCATTCGGCCGCCAAGGGGCGGGGCCAAGGTCATCAGGACATGATACCTTTCCCGGTCCGGCACAACCACCGCCTCCTTTTTGTCCCAATCGAGGGGAGCCTCCAGGACCAGGGCCCGTTTTTGACCGGCCAGTTCCTCCGGAAACACGATCGTTCCGTCTTGAAGGGTCAGAAACACCTCGGCCAATTCCCCGGCCTGGCCTCGCAAGGGCTCGACCAGTTTGTCCATGCCCATGAAGGTCTTGAGGTCCTTGCCGAATTTCAGCGATTGCTCGATTTTCCTTCTTAAATCCTTCCCCAGGATCACATATTTGGAGGTCAGGGTTTTGAGATAAACTTTCTCAAAGGACAAGGCGCCCAGAACGGCGCCCAATCCCAAGGATAAAAAAGTAATGAGAATAACCAGAAAAATAATTCTGGTCTGAAATGATGAAAAAATAGATCGGATCGAACCACCCATTCATTAATTCCCAGTTTCCAGGAAATAAGGTTGCCGGGATAGTTTCACCGGACCAAGACTGGCTGTCAAGAAAATAAAAAAACGGGGTCGGGCCGCAATCCCGGCCGATAAAACGGGCTCCAGGCGGCCTCGCCCGGTTCCTGGCCCCCCCATTTTATAACGAAAATTACCTCCCTACCACCGACTAGCGCTCGACACCGGCCCGCAATCGAGTTAATATCCCTCGTTAGGCGCCGGCGGGTCCTGGCCGCCGGTTTTACACAGGAGCCAGGGATCGCCGGACCAGGACTTCGACCGGTCCTGGCCAGAAAACAACAGCGAGGCGCGCCCGAGACAATTATGCCAAGCCAAAATTCAGGACCTCATGGTCGTCCGGATTTCCTGCATTGGGACAAGGAACTCGCCTTTCATTACGAAGCCCTGGACCTACCCTACGGCGCCCCCATGGACAAAGTCGCGACGCGCTGGAAAACCTACATGACGGTTTGTCGACCGTCACGGCACCTCGGCGACGCTGAAAAAGCCGAGGCCGCCAGGAAATTGTCACGAATTTTCGATCAAGCCCATTATCATATCAAGGAAGCCTGGGAAACCCTGGAAAAAAACGGGACCCCGGGCGCCGGCCCCCCCCCTGGACGGGCTTCCCTGGTCCGAGGACCTGGCCCGCTGTTACCAAGCCCTGGACCTGCCCTATGGAGCGGCCCTGGATCAGGTCACCACCCGCTGGAAAGGTTATCTGAAAAAATGCCATCCGGACCGCCACGCTTCCAATCCGGACCTGCTGCCGGACGCCAACAAGCTGACCAGGATTCTGACCGAGGCCCACGAAAAAATACGGGAAGCCTGGAAGAGCGGAAGAAAGTGAAAAACCAGGGGCCGGAGATGACTTGAATGAAGTCGCGTCCAATTATAACCTTATTGGAAGGTCGAAACCCATTTCGGGTCGCGATTAAAGATCAATCACGGGCGGATGCGGTCCCCGGCCCGCGCGGGGACGCTTCCGGCGAAAAGCCCCGCAAGACTTCCCGCCAAACCCGAGGCGGTCGCCGGGCCTTGGGATTTTCTGCTTGGCCGATTTACCCACAACCGGAGGAGTAATGACTCAATGAAAACAAAAGTGGTTGGAATCATTATTTTGTCAGTCGTCCTGGCCCTGTCGGCGGGGCCGGCCTTCCCGGCGGCGGCCGAGGACTTGAAAAAGGAATACAAGCTGACGCTCAATGTACCGTCCTCCTTTTACTGGGGCATGGGCGCGACCAAATTCGCCGAATTGGTCCTGGAAAAAACCAACGGGCGGATCAATGTCAAGCCGTATTTCAGCAGCACCCTGCTTAAGGGCGCCCAACTTCACTCTCCCCAGATGGTGGCCAAGGGGATCATTGACTGCGCTTTTGAGTCCACCATCAACTCCTCCACGGTCATCCCGGAGATGAACCTCTTTTCCTTGCCGTTTTTCATAAATAATTTCGAAAAATTGGATAAAATTGAAAACGGCGCCGCCGGTCAGGCCCTGTTCGCGTCCCTGGAAAAAATCGGACTAAAGGGCTTGGCCTGGGGTGAAAACGGTTTCCGCCAGCTCACCAACAGCAAGGGCCCCGCCTCTCGTCCGGAAGACATCAAGGGCCTGAGGGTCCGGGTGGTGGGGAGCCCCATTTTCGTGGACATATTCCGGGAACTTGGCGCCGACCCGGTCAACATGAACTGGGGCGACGCCGTGACCGCCTTTCAGCAGGGCGTGGTGGACGGCCAGGAAAATCCGGTCGGGGTCCTGATACCCATCCAAATTTTTCAGTATCATAAGTATGCGTTCTTCTGGAATTACGTGGTGGACCCGTTGATTTTCTATTGGAACAAGGCCCAGTGGGACGCCTTTCCCCCGGAAATCCAAGCCGCGATTCAGGAATCCGCCAACCAAGCGGCTCGCTTCCAAAAAGCCTTGGCCCGGGCCGGATTGGACGGGGACGTCTCCCTCAATATCCTGAAGGAAGAATTCAACTACGACATCAAGGTCCCCGAACCCATTGAATTCCTGGAAAGCAAGGGCATGACGATCACCACCCTGACCGAGGAGGAAGTCAATGAGTTCAAAACGCGGCTGAAACCCGTGTACGACCGCTGGGTCCCCCAAATCGGCAAGGAACTGTACAAAAAAGCCCAGTCCGACATGAACAAGTAACAAAAAATCGAAAAAACCGCCTCCGAAACGATCTTTTTTTTCGGAGGCGCCGCGGGAGCGGGAGCGCTTGTGGAAACAAGGGAAAAATACCGCATCGACCACCTACTGGCGGCGTTTCTGCTGTTCGTAATGGCCCTGATCGCCTTTGTCAACGTCCTGAGCCGCCATCTTTTTCATTTTTCCCTGGCGGCCTCCGAGGAGATCACCATCAACCTCTTCGTGTGGTTGACGGTGATCGGTTCGGGCCTGGCCTTCGAACGAGGCGGCCAACTAGGAATGGCGACCGTTTTCAACCTCTTTCCCCAAAGGCTGAAAAAAGCGGCCTCGATCCTGAGCGCCGGCCTGAGCGCCCTGCTGTTCGTCCTGGTCAATATTTTCATGATCCAGGCCATCTGGGATGAACTGACCTTTTTTCACGCCAAGTCCGGCGCCCTGGGCCTGCCCATCTGGCTTTATTATTCCGGGGTCCCGGTGATGTCTATCTTCGTTTTCCGGGGCATCTACCGCGGGGCCGCGGCCAAGCTGAGGGAAATCGAGGACGGGGCGTAAATGGAAGCGTTGTTTATATCCGTTCTGTTCTTGGGTCTGATGATCATCGGGGCCCCCATCGGCACGGCCCTGGGCTTGGCCGCGGCGGCCACGGTTTTTAAATTCGACCTGGGAATCGGAATGCTGGGAGTGAACTTTTGCACCGGCATCGCCTCGTTTCCCCTCTTGGCCGTTCCTTTTTTCGTGCTCGCCGGGTTCGTCCTGGACCGCGCCGGACTGGCCGGCGCCATAGCCCGATTCTTCGAATTGCTGGTCGGGCGCATGACCGGCGGCCTGGCGGTGGTGTCCGTTCTAACTTGCATGGTCTGGGGCGCCATGTCCGGGTCGGGCCCGGCCACCACGGCCGCGGTCGGCCTGATACTCCTGGCTCCGATGATCCGCCACGGCTACGATAAAAGCTTCGCCGGGGCCGCCATAGCCAACGCCTCGGATTTGTCCATCATCATCCCGCCCAGCATCGCCTTCATTATTTACGGGAATATCACCGGAGTTTCGGTCAGCGCTCTCTTCGCGGCCGGGATCGTTCCGGGGATTCTCACCGGCCTGGCCGCCGCCCTGGCGGCCTTTTTGATATCCAAAAAACGCGGGTACCGCGGCGTGGAAAAAACAGGCAGCCCCAGGGAAATCCTGATGGCCTTGAAAAATTCCTTTTGGGCCCTGTTATCGCCGGTGGTCATATTGGGGGGCATCTACACCGGGATTTTCACGCCCACGGAGGCCGCGGTGGTGGCGGTCTTCTACAGCCTGTTCGTGGCCGGCTTCATTTACCGGTCCATCGGCTTCAAGGACCTGGTGAAAATTCTCGTGGACGCGGCGGTCACCAGTTCGGTGATCATGTTCATCGTCGCGTTCGCCGGGTTATTCTCCTGGACCGCCTCGGTCATCGGGGTCATCGACCTGGCCGCTGGCTTTATCGTCAAGATTTCCCCCAATCCCATGGTGATGATCGTTCTGGTCAACCTCCTGCTGCTGGGCCTGGGAATGATCCTGGACGCCATTTCCATTTCCTACCTGATCATGCCCATTTTGATTCCGGTCCTGGAAAAATTCGGAATAGACCCGTTGTGGTACGGAGTCATCTTCATTTCCGCCCTGGCCATCGGACAGGCCACCCCGCCGGTGGGGGTGAACCTCTACACTGCGGCGAACCTCATCAACGGCAACGTCGATTCGGTGGCCAGGGAATCCATTCCCTTTGTGGCTGCCAGCGTCCTGGTCCTGGTCCTGATCTCCCTGGTCCCGTCCCTGTCCCTTTTCCTGCCGGTCTTGTCCGGACTTTACACGCCCTAGGGGCCGGGGTGAATCCGGAGGCCATGCGAATGGCCGGGGAGATTTTCCAAGGCCTGACCTTGATCAAGATGGGCGCCGCGGTGCTAATAGTCCTGGGCCTCACCTTGATCGCCGAGCACGCCGGCCCCCGGTTCGCCGGAATTTTTTCCGGCTACCCCCTGGGCTCGGCCATTTGCCTCTTTTTCTACGGTTTGGAGATCAGCCCGGAATTCGCCTCCCAAAGCGCCGTCTTCGCGCTGGTGGGTCTTTCGGCCACGGCCTCGTTCGCCTTTGGATACCGTTGGGGCGCCGAGGCCCTGAAAAAAGCTCCAAAAGCCTGGTCCATGCTCGCGGCCTCGGTCGGCGGCATGGCTTGTTATTTCGCCGTCGCCTCGGTCTTGGCCGAGATTCACTGGAATATGCCCGGGGCCGCCGCCGCCGCGCTGGTCGCGCTTGTTTTTTTCAACCGGATTTCCAGGAAAATAGAGAACAAAAAAATCGAAAACAAAAAGCCCCTGGGGCCGGGGATAATGGCCCTCCGGGCCCTGGCCGCGGCGGTCATCATTATCGCCGTCACGACGGCCGCCAAGTTCCTGCCGCCGGGATGGGCCGGCGTGCTGGCCGCCTTCCCCATGGCTCTCTACCCCTTTTTGTTGGTGATACATTTCACCTACGAACGGGACCACGTTTCCACCATCGTCAAAAACGTCCCCCGGGGCTTGGTCTGCCTCATCATCTACGCCTCGACCGTCTGGTGGACCTATCCCAGGCATGGCCTGGTCCTGGGGACCCTGGAAGGGTACCTGGGAGCGACCATCTACCTGGCGCTCGTCAACCTGGCCGTCCTCGGAAAAAGAAAGGCCCCGGCCGCCTGATTTCGGGGGGGCCGGGGGATAAAACCGGCGGCGCTTCAACCAATCGGGCCGAAAGCCCTGTTCCGCCTGCGCTCCATTACGATTAACACCACTAGGATAATGATAAACCCGACCAAGCCGGCGGCGGCGGGAGGGATCAGGTTTAACCACGCCCGCCTGATATTGAATTCGCATTCCTCCACATAACCGGGCTCAATGACCGCCGTCCCGGGGTCCCGCGGATCATGGGAAACGAAGACCTTGCTCCCGGGTGGATAGGCCTTGACCAGGCGCTCGGCCTCGGAGCGGTCCGGGGAGGGAGCGTACCCGTAAAATATACGCTCGCCGGCCTGGACGCGGCCGTCGACGGTATATTCATATTCGATCTCCGCCTTGAACCCGGGGACCGAGCCCTTGCCCCTGGAAATCCTGACATCCTTCACTTCCGAAGCAATGATGACTCCCTCGGCCTGGGGCCAGGCCAGGCTGCTCGCGGCCAAGGCCGATTCATCCCTGGCTTTCTTGACGGCCAGCCCCTGGACCAGGACCAACGCGGCCAGGACCAGGGCAAAACAGGCCAGCAGGCCGGCCATGAACAATCGGAATGTTTTCCAGGAGCGATTCCTTGATTCGGGCGTGGTCAAGGTCCCCCACGGAACTTGTTTCCCGAACAACATAACCAGGAAATTATCCGGAGAGCTTTCGTCGAGGTGGACGGTCACGGAAAACGGTTTCTTGGGCAGCGGCGCTTTTTTCGAGGCATTGACCGCCGCCACTCCCCAGGGAGGACCGCCCGGAGGACCGTCCTTTTCCCGCAGTTCCAGATACCACCCCTTCAAGTCGCCGACCCCGAGCCCCCGGCCGATCATTTCCCGGGGCGCGGCCGCGTGAAGCGTCGCCGAGGCTCGTTTAAACCGCCCCATCAAGGTCCGGCCCAGAAAAAAAACCATGACCACCAAAATCAAACCCGGGGCAGCGGCGACCGTCAGGAGCATTCCCAGGGGCTGGTCGTGGCGGACCTTGAAAAACAAAAGCCCCATGACTAAAACCATGACCACCGCCGCTAGGGACATGACCGCCAGCCCCAGCTTCAACCAACGCGCCGGTTTTCGCAGGGCGGGATGAAGGGGAAGACCCTGGTCCCCCATTTCCGGATAAGTCATTTTTCCACCTTTTTTTTGACGCCGCCGATATACCGGGAAAAAACTGGATTCGTCGGGCCGGTCCTCATCCCGGGTAGCCCCGCAAGGCCTTTTCCATGATCCCGACCGCGAAGGGCCGGCCGTGGGCCGGATAAATCATGGTGATTTTTTCCTGGAGCAACCGCTTCCAGGTCAATATCACCCCGTCGAAATCCTCCGCGAAAATAGGCAGCCCCGGGGTAAGCCTCAAGGGGAACATGTTCATGGCCAAATCCCCGACCAGGGCCTCCCCGGACTCCAAGAGGACCGAGACCGAACCTGATGAATGTCCCGGGGTGTGAACCACCCGCCCGGGTATGCCGAAAGGCTCGAGGGAATAATCAGCTTCCCCCAAGACCAGGTCGACTGGCGCGGGCTCGAGGACGACCGAGGGGAGAGCGACCGTTTTCAGAATCCGAGCGAAGGCCCGGCCCCAGGGGGTTATTCCCGGAGGCGAGGATATTATCGATTTTTCCAGCCAGTCCTTCTCGTTTTGGTGCATGGCGATGGGAGCTCCGGTCATACGGCTGATTTCCGCGGCCGACCCGATATGGTCCCAATGGCCGTGGGTGATCACCATCAACCCGATATCCCCGGGTTGAAGGCCCAGCTTGGCCAACCCCTTTAAAAATCGCCGCCCTTGCCGGGGGGCCCCGGCGTCGACCATGACGGCCTTCTCCCCGCGTAGGACGAAGGTTTGCCCCACTCCCAACTTAATCGCCTGAATGGACACTCTCATGTTCGCCTCCCGCGCGTCAATCGACGGTTGCGGTCCGTTCGGAACAACAGGCTCGCCGCGCCGGCCCTCAATCCTTTCCCTTTATCCTGAACAAGGTTATTTCCGGAGGCGCGCCGACCCGAAGCGGGGGTCCCCACGTGCCTGTTCCCTGGGAAACATAGAGCGCGTTTCCGGTTTCCAAGGGATAATAACCCGCCATATGACTAAAAAAACCTTGAACCACGTATTTGAAAGGCCACATCTGGCCGTTGTGGGTATGCCCGGAAACCATCAGATCGAAAAGCGCGGCGTTTTTTCGGGGCAAGGTCGGCCGATGTTTCAAAAATAAAATGAATTTCCCGGGATCGCATCCGGCCAGTAAACCATCTTCCCGGCTTTTTTCCGGGGAATTAAGGCGACCATCGTCCGGGACTCCCGCCAGCTCCAAAAAAGGGCCGACGGTCCGGGACTCATCGTTCAGCAGGACAAAACCGGCGGCTTGATGGAATTCCCGGGCGATATCCCGTCCGGCGAAGCGGTTGGCGTAGGTTTCATGGTTTCCCATGACCGCGTATTTACCCAGCCGGGGCTTTAGCCTCGCCAAGGGTTCGGAAAGATCGGACCACCTGGTTTCTTCCAGCCCGGCCTCGATCAAATCCCCCGCCGAAAGCAGCAGGTCGTAATCGATGGTCTCCAACACCGCCAAGACGCGGTTCAACCGGGACTCCCCCTCAACCGATTCCAGGTGAACGTCGCTGATAAGGGCGATCTTCAATTCTTCCCGTCGCGTGACCTTTTCCGAAATAATGACAACTTCCTTGACCAGCGGAACGCGCGCCCGCTGGAGGCCCCACAGGCAGAGGCCGACCGACCCGATCGCCACCAGAAGGAAAACGGGCCTGAACCAGGCTCGGCCGAGAAATATTTTGACCGGGATCACGAGCAGGGAGCCCAGAAACAGGTAAAACATTAGGCCCATCCAGAAAAAAACCCCGCCCGCGACCAAGCCGGTCCGCCACCCCAGCCACCTGGACCACAACGGGGAAAACGTCATGACCGCGAAAAAAAGTCGCGACAGGTTCAGCATCCAACCCGACCAACCGCACAGGGCCGAAAACTGGCGGAAAACCGTAAAATGCATCAACCCGTAGATCAGGAATATGGTTAGGTAGAAACCCATGGGTCATCTCCCGGGGCCGTGTCTTCGCAAAATCGAAACTGATTCCGACGACAGGCGCCTTTAACTATATTGACCCCGCCTGAATCCAGTCAAGCCTTTTCGAGGCGCCGACCGGGACGGGTTTCGTCCTTCCGAAAACAGACCATGGCCGGCCGACGCTTTCCCGGGTTTCCGCGGCGGCCCAGCCCCATGGATTGACACGGCCGGAATAGTGACTAGGATATTCACAAGGCAACTCGGAAGGGAAGTGGTCGCAATGAAAATTAAAGCACTAGCGATTATGGCGATATTAGCTCTTTTTTCGATATTTTTCGGGCCAGGGGGCCCCAGGGAAAGCAGTGGAGTCGACATGACCGATCAAACCAAGGGTAAATATGAGGAAGCGGTGTTCGCCGGAGGCTGTTTCTGGTGCGTGGAAGCGGACCTCGAAAAAGTCAACGGCGTAAAGGAAGTCATCTCGGGGTATACCGGCGGCCGGGTGGAAAACCCGACCTACGAGCAAGTCTCGGCCGGAGGCACGGGTCATGTGGAAGCCGTCAAGGTGGTCTACGATCCCGCGCTGGTTTCCTATGGGGAACTGCTGGATGCTTTTTGGAGACACGTGGACCCCACGGACCCCGGAGGCCAGTTCGTGGACCGGGGAAGCCAATACGGCTCGGCCATTTTTTACCTGACTGACGAGCAAAAAAAGGAGGCCGAGGAATCAGTCGCCCGGCTTGAAAAATCGGGACGATTCGGAAAAGCCGTGGTTACTCCGATCCTCAAGTTCGACCGGTTTTATCCGGCGGAAAATTACCACCAGGATTATTATAAAAAGAACCCGCTACGGTACAAGTTTTATCGCTTCAACTCGGGGCGGGACCAATTCCTGAAAAAAATCTGGAGAGACGAACAGGCCTCCAGCCAAGCGTCCCCGGGGGGACAAAACGAGGGCCAACCAAGCGAAAAGGCCCTGCGTGAAAAACTGACTCCGCTCCAATACAAGGTCGTTCGGGAAAACGGGACCGAGCCGCCCTTCGACAATGAATATTGGGACAACAAAAAACCCGGGATTTATGTGGATATCGTTTCCGGCGAGCCGCTGTTCAGTTCCAGGGATAAATTCGACTCCGGAACGGGATGGCCGAGTTTCACTCGTCCGCTTGAGCCGGCCCACATCGTCGAACGAGAGGACAAAAGCCTGTTTTCGACTAGGACCGAGGTGCGCGGCAAAGGGAGCGATTCCCATCTCGGACATGTTTTTCCCGACGGCCCCCCGCCCGCGGGCCTGAGATATTGCCTCAACTCGGCGGCGCTGCGGTTCATTCCCAAGGAAAAAATGGACGGGGAAGGATATGGTCGGTATCTGGACCAAGTGAAATGAAGCCCCGCCCCGCCGTGTGGGCCGACGGCTCCCCTTGGGTCCCGGGGCCAGGCCCCGGGCCAGGGGCGGTCCCCGGTCATTTTCCGGCGCGGGCGAGAATGGCCTTGGCCGCCAGCAGGCCGGTGGCCGCGGCCGACACGATGTTTCCGGCCACGCCCGGACCATCCCCGGCCACGAACAGCCCCCCTACCGCCGTCTCCAGTTCGGCCGATGCGTCTATCTGCCGGGCGAAAAATTTAATCTCGGGCGCGTATAAAAGGGTTTCGTCGTTGGAAACGCCCGGCACGACCAGGTTGAGTTTTTCCAACCCTTCCATGATATTGGTCAGAATCCTTTCGGGAAGGGCCATGGCGATGTCCCCGCAGACGACGTTGGTCAGGGAGGGTTCGATATAACCCTTGCGCACCCGGCTCCAGGTGCTCCGCCGCCCCCTTTTCAAGTCGCCGAAGCGTTGCAGAATCGGCTTGCCCCCGCCGATGAGGGTGGCCAGGGCGCCGATGGCCTCGCCGTACGCCTGGTTGTCCGTGACCGGCTCGGTCAGGACCACCTTGGATAAAAAGGCGAAGTTGGTATTGTCCGACTTTTGCCGGCGATAGGCATGTCCGTTGACGCAGACAAAACGGCTGTAGTTTTCCAGGGACACGTATCCCTGGGGGTTGGTGCAAAAAGTCCTGGTTTGGTCGTCGTATTTGGCGGTTTGGATAAAAAAGGTCGGGTCGTAGATAATGCCGCAGAGGTCCTGCATTATTTCCCGATGAACCTCCAGGCGCACCCCGACCTCGATGCCGCGCTGCTTTTGCCCCAGGCTGTATTTCTCGGCCAGGCGACCCATCCAGTCCGCCCCGACCCGGCCCGGCGCCAGGATGACGTTGTCGGCGAAGTATTCCTTGCGTGAAGTCGCCGCCCCGACGACCCGTCCGCCGGCCGTTAGGACGTCCTTTACTTCCTCCGAGGTATGAAAAAGCACGCTTCGGTTTTTTACATATTCGACCATCGCGGCGATATATTCGGGCAGGCAGTCGCTCCCGATATGCTTTTGTCTGATGATCAGGAGGTCGATTCCGTGTTTCAAGGCCGATTTTCTGATTTCCCGGGCCTTTTCCAAGGCGGTGGGGTAGACTGGGCCGTCCATTCCGAACCGGCTGAAAATTTTTTCGGTCTCGTCAATCAGTTCCTGGGCCTCGGACTGGGACATGAATTGAGTAAGGTCGGTTTTTCCCAGCTTGGGGATGAAATTAAGCTTTCCGTCGGAAAATAGACCGGCGCCGCCGATGCCGCATAAAATATTGCACGGCTTGCAGGCCATGCACTTGTGGTTTGATTTTATGGGGCAGTCCCGGTGGGCGATTCCCCGTCCCTTTTCAATCACCAGAATTTTAAGGTCCGAATTTTCCGCGAGATGGAAGGCCGCGAAGAGCCCGGCCGGGCCTCCTCCCACTATTATGACGTCGAACCGGTCGCTTTCCTTGATCATGCCTTTGTCCCGCCTTTCTTGAAACCTGGCGTCCCGGATCGAATATTACCACAAGCCGGCCTTTTCGACCGCCTCCAAATAACCTTCCGCCGCGACGCCGGACGTTGGGAAAGGGCTAATGATCAGCTATTATTGACACCCCGGCGGCCCTCTGATAATTTGGCGTCCATGAAACCGGCCAGGCTTTTAAATTTAAACCGTCTCGCTTATCCGGAGGCGTTGGCCCTGATGAGAGGGTTGGTGGAAGCCAAACGCGACCCCGCCCTTCCGGAAACGCTTATTTTGACGGAACATGAACCCGTCATGACCATGGGCCGCCGGGCCGAGGAAAAGGACATCCCGGCCGGCCGGGAAGCCTTGCGGGCCAGGGGAATCGGCCTGTTCCGCATCGAACGGGGCGGCCTGGTCACCTACCACGGCCCGGGCCAGTTGGTCGCTTACCCTATTTTCCGCCTTCGCGCCCTGAATATCGGCGTGGCGGAAATGGTGCGCTCGCTGGAAGACGTAATTATCCTGACCCTGGCGGATTTCGGCCTAATCGGAAGGCGCGAACCCGAACATCCCGGGGTCTGGATCGGCGCCCGCAAGACGGCGTCCATCGGTTTGGCGGTGAGGCGCGCCGTGACCTTCCATGGCTTGGCCTTGAACGTCAACCCCGACTTGAGCCATTTCGGGCTGATCAACCCCTGCGGCCTGACCGGAACGGGGATCACCTCCATGTCCGAGGAATCCGGTTCCAGCCCGGACCCGGCCCTGATCAGGACCAGGCTGGCCGTTCATTTTTCCAGGATATTCAATCTCGAATTCCAGCCCTGGTCTCTGGAAGAGGCCCTAACCCTGGCGGGAAACCATGGAACCACCCCTGCGCAAACCACCTTGGCTTAGGAAAAAAATCCCCCCATCCCGGCCGGTCCGGCCCGGTGAGCCGGCTCCTGGACGAACTTTCCCTGCACACAGTCTGCCGGGAGGCCCTCTGCCCCAACATGGGCGAATGCTTCGCCCGGGGGACGGCGACGTTTCTCCTTCTGGGGCCGGAATGCACCAGAAATTGCGGATTCTGCAACGTCAGGCCGGGACGCCCCGCTCCCCCGGACCGGGACGAGCCGGAAAAAATCGCGCTGGCCGTCAGGGAAATGGGGTTGGACTTCGTGGTTTTGACCATGGTGACCAGGGACGACCTCCCGGATGGAGGCGCGACCCAGATGGCCCGGACCATCGCGGCCGCGCGGCGCCTGTCCCCGAACATCCGGCTGGAGGTCCTGATTTCGGATTTGGGCGGCGACCGGGAAAGCCTCGAGATAATCCTCAACGCCGCGCCCGAGGTGCTGAATCACAACATCGAGACCGTTTCCCGCCTTTACCCGGCGGTCCGTCCCCAGGCGGACTACCGCCGTTCCCTGGCCGTCCTGGCCCAAGCGTCCCGCTTCGATCCCCGACCGGTGGTCAAGTCGGGCCTGATGCTCGGCCTGGGAGAAACCAGGCCGGAAACGATCACGGTCCTGCAAGACCTGCGGGCCGCCGGCTGCCGGGCGATCACCATGGGGCAATACCTGGCGCCCTCGGCCGCCCACTTGCCCATCGCCAGGTACGTTCACCCCGACGAGTTTCTTTCCCTGGCCCGGGAAGCGGAAAAAATAGGGTTCACCGGCATCGCCGCGGGCCCCTTGGTGCGCAGCTCCTATCAGGCCGCCCTGTTGTTCGATAAGACCAGGGCGCTTGAAGGACAGGCCTTCATACTGACCCCGAATTGAATAAACGCCGCGCGCAACGCGGCGCAAACGCAACGACTACTTTTTCAGGAGATGCTACATGGAATTTCGTTCCGTCTTGGAAGCCGCCGGGCGGCAGTTCAGAACCAAGGGCGTGAGCCCCAGGGTCGCGGGCATATCCATATCGGCCATCAAGGAAATGCCGATCCTAGCCGCCTCGGTCCCCGGCGTCGTCTCCCTGGGCCAGGGCATACCCTCCTTCCGGACCCCGGCGCATATCCGCCGGGCCGTGGCCAAGGCCCTGGAAGAAGATTTCTCCCTGGGTAAATATTCCCTGCAGCCCGGGTTTCCTCCCCTCAAGGCCGCCGCGGCCGCCCACTTGAAAAAAGACAAGGGCGTAACCGTCGACCCCGAGACGGAAGTTTTCATCAGCACCGGCTCCATGGAAGCGCTTTTCGCCGCCATCATGACCGTGGTCGAACCCGGGGGAGAAGTGATAATGCCTTCGCCCAACTACGCCTCCCACGTGGAGCAGATATTGTTGGCCGGAGGCAAGCCGGTTTGGGTCCCCCTGATCGAGGACGAGGGCTGGCGCCTGGACCTCGAGGGGTTCGAAAAGGCCGTCACGGACAAGACGAGGGCCATCATCCTCTGCAATCCCATGAACCCCACCGGGAGTATATTCACCGAGGCGGAAGTACGCGGCCTGGCTCGCATCTGCCTGGAAAAAGACCTTTTCCTGATTTCGGACGAGGCCTACGACTTCATGGTCTACGGCCGGGAAAAACCTTTTTCCGCCATGCAAATTCCCGAATTGAAGGACCAGTTGATCTCGACGTTTTCCTTTTCCAAAAAGTACGCCATGACGGGGTGGCGGGTGGGATACATGTACGCCTCGGCGGGGATTATCGACCAGGCCTTGAAGGTCCATGACGCCGCCACCATCGCGGCCCCCACCATTTCCCAACTAGCGGCCCTGGCCGCCCTGGAGGGGCCCCAGGACTGCGTCGCCGAGATGGTCATGGAACTGAAAGCCCGCCGGGACGTCATGTGCGCCAGACTGGACGCCCTGGCGCCGACCCTGACCTACCAAAAGCCCGAAGGCGCCTATTACGTGTTCGTCCGGTTCGACTTGCCCGGGCTCGGTTCGATCGACCTGGCCCTGAAGCTGCTCCACGAAGCCAAGGTCATCGTCATTCCCGGCCGGGCCTTCGGCCCCACGGGCGACAAATTCATTCGCCTTTCCTTTGGAGGAACGCGCGAAGAGATAGACACGGCCATGACCCGTATTGAGAACTGGCTGGAAGGCCGGAGGTTCGAGTCGTGAGCCGACCTGGACGGGTCATACTCGAAAAAAGGGGGAAAGTAGCCCTAATTGTGCTGAATTCCCCCGAAACATCGAACGCGCTGGACACCCGGACCGGGGCCGAACTGGAACAGGCCCTCTCCGACGCCGCCCGGGACCCCGACATCAAGGCGGCGGTCCTGACCGGGCAGGGTCCGAACTTTTCGTCCGGGGCCAATGTCAAGGCCATCATGGCCGAACTGCAAAAACACCCGGATAAAACATCCGGGGACATCCTGGGGAACCTGGTCCGACCTTTCACCGGGGCCGCTTCCTTGCTGACCGACATGGAAAAACCGGTCATTGGGGCCGTCAAGGGGACCGCGGCCGGGGGCGGACTGGCCCTGGCCCTGGCTTGCGACCTGATCGTGGCCGCCGCTTCCGCCAGGTTCGACCCGGTCTATCTTCGCCTGGGGTTAGTGCCGGTGGGCGGGCTGACCTATTTGGCGCCAAGGCTGATGGGCCTGAAAAAAGCCGCGGAATTCTTTTTTCTGGCCCGCGCCCTGTCCGCCGCGGAAGCTTGTGAATTCGGGTTGGTCAACCGGGTGGTGGCCGAGGAAGAAGTCCTGCCCACGGCCCTCGGGCTGGCCGAGGCCATGGCGGCCCAACCCGGCCTGGGCCTGTCCCGAACCAAGCGGCTGTTAAACGGGAGCTGCCGCCGGGAACTGCTGGAAGCCATGGAGAACGAAAATCAAGCCTTGCGGGAGTGCGCGGAACACCCCGAACACCGCGGGCTGTTCGAAAAACTCTTTCAAAAGCTGTCCTGAACTCGAGGGGCGTTCCCGAAAGGGAAACGCCCCCGGTCAGTCTTTAGTATTTACCGAAATCCTTTTCATCCAGGGATATTATATCCTCGGGCCTGACCTTTTGATCCTGGGACCGAGGGAGCGCCTTGGCCGGTCCGCTCCCCCAGCCCCCGGTCGAGGCCGGCGGGGCTTGGGGCGACCGAGCCTTGAGGGGCGGCGCGGCTGGTTCGGGCAAGCCCTTGGGTTTATATTCACGCGCCTTCCCTTCATCCTTCAACTGGAACCTGGTCAGAAGCTGACGCAGATTCTGGGACTGGGCGGATAGTTCCTCCGCCGCGGAGGCGGTCTCTTCGGCGGTGGAAGTGTTCTGCTGGGTAACCTGGTCGATTTGCCCCAGGCCCAGGTTGATCTGACTGATGCCCTGGGCTTGTTCATTGGAGGCGGCGGCGATCTCGCCGATGAGATCGGCGGCCTTGGTCACGGTTTCGACGATCTGTCCCAGGGAGTCGGCGGTCAGGTTGACAATTTCGGCGCCTTTTTCCACCTTCTTGACCGAGCTTTCGATCAACTCGGCGGTCTCGCGGGCGGCCTTGGCGCTTCGGCCGGCCAAGTTCCTGACTTCCTGGGCCACCACGGCGAACCCCTTGCCGTGCTTCCCGGCTCGGGCCGCCTCCACGGCCGCGTTCAAGGCCAGGAGATTGGTTTGAAAGGCGATGTCGTCGATCGCCTTGATGATCTTGGCAATTTCCCGGGATGATTCGTTTATTTCGCCCATGGCCGAGATCATCTCGCTCATTTTTTTGTTGCCCTGCTCGGCCGCGTCCCGGGCGCCCAGGGCCAATTTATTGGCCTGGGAAGCGTTTTCGGCGTTGGTCTTGGTTTGGGAGCCGACCTCGGTCATGGAACTGCCGATCTCTTCCAGGGACGCGGCTTGCTCGGACGCGCCCTGGGAAAGCGCCTGGCTTGAATCGGCCACTTCTCCGGAGCCGGAAGCCACCTGGTAGGTGGAATCCCGAATCTGGGCCAGCAGATCGTTGAGGGTCGCGACCATGGTCCGCAGGGCCGTTCCCAGGGAATCCTTTTCCGAAGCCAGGACCACGTCCACGCGTAAATCCCCCACCGCGATCCTGGAAGCCAGCTCCGTTTTTTTCCTCAAGCTCTCGGTCATGAAGTTGAACGATTGGGCCAAGGCCCCGAGTTCATCCTTGGACTGGAGGTCCAATGTGACATCCAAATCCCCGGCCGAAACGGCGTTGGCCACGACCACGGCCTGGGATAGGGGCCGGGTGATGCCGCGGGAAAAGTAAAAAATCAGAAAACAGGCGGCGACGAGGCCGATCCCGCCGACAATAAAAATGCTGGCGCCAATGGCCCGGACCGGCCCCAGGAACTCATGCTGGTCCTGGGTGACGACCACGGCCCATTTGGTCTCCGGGACCTGGGCGAATCCCGCCGCTTTTCTCACGCCCTTGAAAGTGTATTCCTCGACCCCGTTTTGGCCGCCCATGATCTGCCGGGCGATATCTTCCATGCCCGGGGTCTCGGAAATTTTTAACTTCATGATCAGGGACGAATCGGGATGCGCGATAGCCAGGGTGTCCGACGTGACCATGAAGGCGTACCCGGTTTTCCCTATTTTGACCGTGGAAATTTGTTCGCTCAAGGATTCAAGCTTCATCACCGCGGCGACGATCCCGGATATCTCGCCGCCGTCGATCTTGAGGGGCACGGCTATCACTGTGGCAGGCTTGCCCGTCAGTTTGGAGACAACCACCACTCCCGAGGAAAATTTCCCTTGCAGGGCTTCCTTGAAGTACGACCGATCCGCGACATTGATGCTTTTCGATTTGCCCCCCAAGCCATCGGAAAAAATTCGACCGCTCGAATCGGCGGCCAGGAGGGATTCATAATTTTGCCCTAGTTCCTGCATGAAGGTGTAAAGCTTGGCGTCGAGGTCGGCGATTTCCGCCGCGGAAGCCTCGATCCCATCAGCCTTCACCTTTTTCATGGCCTTGACGGTGGAATTGCCCAGGGAAACATCCCTCATGAGCTTTATTTCGCCGGCAATGGAAACTTGCACGAGCTTGGCCAGGCTTTCGGCGGCCACGGCGGCGTTGCGCTTGGCCGCCACCGTGAGGGTTTGGGAAACGTTGAAATAGGTGTATAGACCCACGGCAATAAGGGGGAGCGCGACCAAAAGAATCCCCCCGACCAACATTTTCTTCCTGATGGACATCTCTTTCTCCAGTTGAAGTTGTTGCTAGAAACGAACGGTTCCGACGTGTTCTTACTTAAAGTTAAAATGGGTTTTCCGGACTGTCAATACAGCGAGGCTAAATATTCTGGGCGGAATACAACACTGCACTCCCCGGCCCTGGTCTCCCCAAGACGGTCGTTTCGCTTCGGTTTTTCACTGGAAGTTAGTATCCGAAAAGAGTCGGCGGCTTCCGCCCGGATTAGTCGCCCTGTTTATCTCACCGTCCCCGGGTCCCCCTCGACAGCCCCTTCACGTCCGGCGCCCGGCGCGGAATCGTGACGCGGCGGACCCGCGGGGGCCCGCCGCGTCACGGGTTCTACTTAATACTTGCCAAAATCCTTTTCGTCCAGGGAAATTATATCCTCCGGCCTGATTTTTTGCTCCCGAGGCATGGAAATCGTCTGTTTTTGGGGGCCTCCCCAGGACGCCGCCTCGCGCGGCTCCTGTTTCACGGCTTGCGGCAGGCGTTTATTTGCTGGTCCCACGACGGCTTTTTTCAGATTGAAGCGAGACAACAACCCGCGAAGCTGCTGGGCCTGGGCGGAAAGCTCCTCCGCCGCGGCCGCCGCCTGTTCGGCCGTGGAAGTGTTTTGCTGGGTGACTTGACTAACTTGGACGAGCCCCTGGTTGATCTGGGTGATGCCCTGGGCCTGCTCGTTGGACGCCGAGGCGATCTCGCCGATCAGGTCGGCGGCCTTGGTCACGATTTCGACAATCCGGCCCAGGGATTCGGCCGTCATGTTGACGATCTCGGCCCCCTTTTCGACCTTTTTCACCGAACCGTCGATAAGCTCGGCGGTCTCCCGGGCCGCCTTGGCGCTTCTTCCGGCCAGGTTTCGCACTTCCTGGGCCACCACCGCGAATCCCTTGCCATGCTTGCCGGCCCGGGCCGCCTCCACGGCCGCGTTCAGGGCCAGCAAGTTGGTCTGAAAGGCGATGTCGTCAATCGCCTTGATGATCTTGGCGATTTCCCGGGACGATTCATTGATTTCCGTCATGGCGGAAATCATGTCCCTCATTTTGATATTGCCCTGCTCGGCCGCGTCCCGGGCGCCAAGGGCCAGTTGGTTGGCCTGGGAAGCGTTCTCGGCATTGGTCTTGGTCTGGGCGCCCACCTGGGTCATGGAACTGCTGATTTCCTCCAACGACGCCGCTTGCTCGGACGCCCCCTGGGACAGGGACTGGCTGGAATCGGCCACTTCCCCCGACCCGGCCGCCACCTGAAGGGAAACGTCCCGCACCTGGGACAGCAGGTCGTTCAGGCTTCCGGTCATGGTCCGCAGGGCGGCGCCCAGGGTGTCCTGCTCGGAAGCCAGGACCACGTCCCGGCCGAGGTCTCCCCCGGCAATGGCCGAGGCCAAGTCAACCTTGGCTTGCAGTGAAATGGTCATGGCGTCGAGGGACTTGGCCAAGGCCCCGAGTTCGTCCTTGGACTGATAATTCAACCTGTTGCCAAGATTACCCGTGGAGACCGCGTCGGCGGCGGCGACGGCCCGACCCAAAAGGCCGGTGAAACGGCGTGAAAATATAAAAACCAGGATGATGGCCGCAACCAAGCCGAAAGCGCCCACGGCCAGGATGCTGTAACCGATGGACCTGACCGGGGCCAGGAATTCATCCCGGTCCTGGGTGGCGATAACCGTCCATTTGGTCAAGGGCACGTAGGCGAAACCAGATGTCTTTTCCACGCCTTCGAAGGCGTGGTTTTCAAAGCCCGATTCCCCGTTCAATATCCTGCGGGACATGTTTTCCATGCCCGGAACGTCCTTGAGAATTGTCTTAAAAACGTTTTGTTGTTCCGGATGAGCGATGACCATGGTGTTTGACTGAACCAAAACGGCGTACCCGGTTCGGCCGATTTTTACTCGGGAAATTTTTTCTTCCCAAAAATTCAATTTCAAGGCGGCGACGACAACTCCCAGGGTCTGGCCCCCATCTTCCTTGATGGGCGTGGACACAATGGCCACGGGGTTGCCCGTTTTTTTGGATTGAACTATTTCCCCGGCCGAGGGGCGACCCTGCATGGACTCCTTGAAATAGGCCCGGTCGACCACCGATATATTTTTATAACTCCCGCCGACCCCATCGGAAATAATCGCGCCCTTGGAATCGGCCACGAATATGGCCTCGTAATTTTGTCCGATCTCTTTCATGAAACCGGCCAGCTTACGGTCCAAGTCCTCGATCTCGGTCGCGGAAGCCGCCGCGCCGTCCTTCCCGACCTTGTTCATGGTTCGCAAGGTGGTGTTTCCAACGGAAACATCCTTCATCAACTTGATTTCATCTTCCATAATTACTTGAACCAAATCAGCCAGATGCATGGCCGTCGAGGCGGTGCGTTCCTGGGCCGCGGCGGTGAGGGCCCGGGACCCGTCGAAATAGGCGTACAATCCCACGAAAACCAAGGGAACCGACACCAAAAAAATTCCACCAAGAAGCAGCTTTTTTCCGAGCGACATTTTTCCCTCCAACCTCGATCTGGACTAGTATGCGCAAATATTTGCGCAGCCCAGGGTAAACCGGCTTTTTCGCCTTGTCAATCATTGTCGGAAAGGAAAAAAACCGGCGCGGGCTCCCCCAACGAGGCTTGGTAAACGGCGCTAGGGCCAGTGCTCGCCGGGTTAACGCGGTTTTGGGAACAGGGCGCTGACTCGGCTTGACTTTTACCAAAACCCCATCTTAAACTGACGTGTAAAAAGCCCAATGGGAGCCTAACTCCCACCATGCTGAAAAGAAAGGCAACCCCATGACTGCTCCCCTATGGACTCCCTCGGAGGAGAAAATCAGCCGGGCCAACCTCACCCGGTTCATGAATTCGGTCAACAAAAAACATGGCCTCTCATTGACGGATTACCCTGGACTTTTTGACTGGTCCATCACCGAGATTCCGGATTTCTGGGCCGCCATGTGGGATTTCGCGGAAATTGTCCATTCCAAGCCGTATGACCGCGTGGTTGACGACCCCAACAAAATGCCCGGGGCCAAGTGGTTTTCCGGAGCGGAGCTCAATTTCGCCGAAAACCTGCTGCGATATCGGGATGATCGAACCGCCCTGATCTTCAAGGGGGAAACCAAGGCCCCGGTCCGGATTTCCTACCGGGAATTGCGCCGTCTGACGGCCCGGGCGGCCCGGGGCCTGAAGGCCCTGGGAGTGACCAAGGGCGACCGGGTCGCCGGATTCATGCCCAATATGACCGAAACCATCGTCGCCATGCTGGCCGCCACATCCCTGGGAGCCATCTGGTCTTCCTGCTCCCCCGACTTCGGCATCAAGGGGGTCCTGGACCGTTTCGGACAGATCAAGCCGAAAGTGCTCTTTACCGCCGACGGTTATTTCTATAACGGCAAACCGTTCGATTCGCTGGAAAAAGTGGCCGGGATAATGAAGAATCTGCCCGCCACCCAAAAGGTGGTGGTGGTTCCCTACGTCACGGACAAACCCGACCTGGCCATTCTTCCCCAAGCCATGCCCTGGTCTGATTTTCTGTCGCGGGAAGACAACGAGGACCTGGACTTTGTCCAGGTCCCCTTCGAACACCCCCTCTATATAATGTATTCCTCGGGCACCACCGGCAAACCCAAGTGCATGGTCCAGGGCGTGGGCGGAATTCTGCTTAACCAGATGAAGGAACAACTCCTGCACGTGGACCTGACCAGGGACGACGTGATTTTCTATTTCACCACCTGCGGCTGGATGATGTGGAACTGGCTGGTTTCATCCCTGGCCGTGGGCGCGACGGCGGTCCTGTACGACGGCTCGCCCTTTTATCCCGGGCCGGAAGGCCTGTGGCGCCTCGCCCAGGACGAAAAAATCACGGTTTTCGGGACCTCGGCCAGGTATATTACCTCCTTGGAACAGAGCCAGGTCAAGCCGAGGGAAAAATTCGACCTTTCCGCCCTGCGGGCCGTTCTTTCCACGGGTTCGCCGCTGCCGGCGGACGGCTTCCAGTACGTGTACCGGGATATCAAGGCAGACCTTCAACTGGCTTCGATTTCCGGCGGCACGGACATCAACGGCTGCTTCGCCGGCGGCAATCCCATTGGTCCGGTTTTCGCCGGCGAACTCCAGTGCCGGCAACTGGGGATGAAGGTCAAGGCCTATGACGACCACGGCCGGGCGGTCATTAACGAAACCGGGGAACTGGTCTGCGAGGCCGCCTTCCCCTCCATGCCCATCTTTTTCTGGGACGACCCGGACGGGGAAAAATACCGGAACGCCTATTTCGGCAAATATCCCGGAATCTGGTGTCACGGCGACTTCATTAAAATAACGGAACGAGGCGGAGTGGTTATTTACGGCCGGTCGGACGCCACCCTGAATCCGGGAGGGGTCCGGATCGGCACCGCCGACATCTACTCGGTGCTGGAACCCTTCCCCGAGATCGCCGACAGCCTGGTGGTCGGTCAGGATTGGGAAAACGACGTCCGGGTCATTCTTTTTGTCAAGCTGGCCCCGGGCGCCGAATTGACCAACGATCTGGCGACCAGAATAAAAAAGGCCGTCAAGGATACCGCCAGCCCCCGGCACGTCCCGTCCAAGATTATCCAGGTCGCCGATGTTCCCTACACCATCAACATGAAAAAGGTCGAATTGGCCGTTCGCAACGTCATCCACGGCAAACCCGTCACCAACCGGGACGCCCTGGCCAACCCCGAGTCCCTGGAACTATATCGGGGCCTTACGGAGTTGGAAAACTGATCGACGCCTCCGGTCCGGCGGGGAAGTCGACGCCCGCCGGCGCCGGGGGCCCGCCCAGGGGAAAGGTGAAACCCGGCGTCCTCGTTTCCGCGGACTTCAAGCGGGGGAGCTTCCCCGGGGAAAGCTCCCGCTTCGGGCGCCTAGGTATAATACTCGGGCGCCTTCTTGAACGCCTTCCAGGCTTCCGGATCATGACCCGTGACTATCGTCACCCCCAGAACGTCCCGCAGGTATTTCATGCGGTCCAGGGTCTTGACCGTCTCCCCGGGGTTCCAGACCAGCCCGGGCAGGATGTTGTCGAGGTTTTCGAGGGTGTAACAGGAATCGGCGGCGAAGAACAGGGGGCCGGAATCGGGCAGGTTGACCAGGATCGATTGATGCCCGGGAGTATGGCCGGGAGTGAAATAAATCACGATTTTTCCGTCGCCGAACAGGTCGAACCGATCATCCCGCCAGCCGTTCAGGATGAACCAATCCACCGGCTTGTCGAAATCCTTGCGGATGTACGCCCCTTTCATGAAAAAATCGGGAACGTAGGCGAAATGCAGCTCGTCGCGCTGAACGATGTACTTGGCGTTGGGAAAATGACCCACGCCTCCCGCGTGGTCGAGATGAAGGTGGGAAAGAATGACGAACTTGACGTCCTCCGGTTTATAGCCGACTTTTTTGATGGCGTTGACGCACCATTGTTCCTCGGTCATCACGGGGTCGTAGGCGCCCACGACGGCGCCCCAATGTTCGTCCTTGTGATGCACCACTTCCAGGGCGTTCCCGGTGTCGAACATCACCACCCCCCGGGGATGCTCGATCAATAAAAAGGGCACCGGAACGTCGAAGGGCTTGCCGACGTCAACCCCCATGGTGAAATATTGCTTTTGGCTTTTCAGCACTCCCGCCTCGAAAAAATAAAGCTTCATCCTACTTCTCCTTTTTTCCGTAATATCCAGTCCCCAAATCCGCGCCTCCGCCGCGCCGGCCCGACGGTTCCACCGTGGAGCCCGACCATGCCCCCTCCTACCTCCCTTCCAGGTACGTTTTTTTAAAGCCTTCCCTGAGTTCATCCCTGAACTCGGGCGCCGCGATTTCGATCAGGGCCTCGGCCCGGCTCCGAACCGTCCGGCCGCGCAAGCGCGCCGCTCCGTATTCCGTGACGACGTAATCGACGTCGTTTCTCGACGTGGTGACCGCCTGCCCCGGCGCCAGGGCGGGCACAATGCGGGACACCCGTCCCTTCGCCGCCGATGCCGGCATGGCGATGATGCTGCGGCCGCCCTGGGAGCGCCGGGCGCCCCGGACAAAGTCGACCTGCCCCCCTACTCCGCTGAATTGCCTGGGTCCCAGGGTATCGGCCGCGACCTGGCCGAGCAGGTCCACGGCCAAGGCGGAATTGATCGAAACCATGTTGTCGTTTTTGGCGATATTGAAGGGGTTGTTGGTGTAGTCGACCGTGTAGGCTTCCACCATTGAATTATGGTCCAGCCATTGGTAGAACTTGTGGGACCCCATGGCGAAGGTGATCACTATCTTGGAATTGTGAAAATTTTTACGGCGGCAGGTGACGACCCCCGCTTCCACCAGATTCATGACTCCGTCGGAAATCATTTCGGAATGAACGCCCAGATCGTTTTTTTCGGTCAGAAAAGTGAGGGTCGCGTCCGGAATGGCCCCGATGCCGAGTTGCAGGCAGTCTCCGTCCTTGATCAATTGGGCCGCGTGGGCGCCGATGGCCCTTTCCACCTCCCCCGGGGCCGGCGGGGTCAGTTCGATAAGCCGCCGGTCGCTCTCGACGAAGTAGTCGATCTGCGAGACGTGCAAAAAGGATTCGCCGCCCGTGACGGGCATGTGGGGCGTGACCTCGGCCGCCACGGTCTTGGCGCTCAAGGCCGCCTGCTTGGTGTAATCCACGGAAACGCCCAGGCTGACGTTCCCCATTTTATCCGGGGGAGAGACCGTAATCAGGGCGACGTCCACGGGTAGGACTCGGTCCCGGAAAAGCCAGGGAATCTCGCTGAAAAAGCACGGAGTGTAATCGGCCCGGCCCTCGTTCACGGCGGCCCGGGTGGAACCTCCCGCGAACAGGGAATTATGCCGGAAGGACGCCCCATGGGTCGGCAGGCAGTATTCGCTTTTTCCCATGGAAACCATGTGAACGATCTCGACGTCGCGCAGTTCGCCGGCCCGCGGGATCAAGGCTTCCAGCAGCGGTTCGGGAGACCCGCAGGCGTGGGCGGCCACCACCCGGTCCCCGGATTTCACCAGCGCCGCCGCCTCCCCCAGGCTGATTCGCCTGGAATTATAATGATCTTTCCAATTCATATCCGTTCTCCTTTTTTAGACAAAACCTCTCCCTCCCTTGGCCGCGCGCGGTCAAGCCGGATGTGCGTTTTTTACTGGAATGCTGCTTGGCGCCGGATTCCCCGCGTCGGGCGGAGCGACGTCCCGGCGCGGGGAAACCAGGTTATTTAAAAGTCCGGTTTAAAATCGTCCGCCCCCTTGTCATCCTGGACCAGAAAAATCGGGCGGTTCATAAAAGGCGTCAAGTCCACGCAGGCCGCCGGGCAGCCCACCACCACCAGGTACGATTCCGCGTCCGGATGGTCGTGCGGGACCAATTCCACGGCTTCCCTCCACCTGGCGGCGATGGCCTCGACCGCGGCCGCGCGGTCGAAGCCGGGGTTGCACCCGCCGCAATACTTCAGGCCGATTTTTTTATTTTTTATCGAGGTCGCCCTCCACCACGCCGCAGAGCCGCTTGGCCGCCGCTTGCTTCTGCTTCAGGTTGACCAAGCGGGAAATCATGATCCGCTGGGCCTGGGGTGAGCCGGCCCCGTGCATGGACTCGGTCAAATAGCCCACGGCGGCGGTCCCGAGCGTCAGGTTCTCGATCAACCGCAGGACGCGCATCCGGTTTTCAATGGGAGTATCCGCGGTCGAGCGCAGATACTTCCTCACCATCGGCCCGACTTCCGGGGACCGGAAATCCTTTTCCGAGGGCATGGTCACCATGAGGCCGCCGGCGATGTCCTGGGCCAACCGGGCGATCTCATAGGGCAGGCGGGTGACGTTCTGCTTGTGCACGTTGGCCAGGAGGGTGTTGACCAGGTAGGTCCCCGAAGCCTCGCGCCGGCCCTCGGAGGCGCAGGCGATGCAGCCGCAATACAAGGTTTCGTTTAGTTGATTCATTTCGATGATCTTGTCCTTGACGTGGCTGGCCTTGGCGGCGCCGTTGTATTCCGCGGCGGTCTGGGCCGCGCCGATGAGCACGTCCCCCACGCCGACCTTGCAGGCGTAGCTCTGCCGGTGGTACGAAGCGAAATTTTCCACAAGCTGTCCGGAAAAATCATATTCCTTGTACATAAAGACCCGGTCCCAGGGCACAAAAACATCATCGAACACGACCAGGGCCTCGTGACCGCCGAACAGGATGTTGCCCACGTCCAGGGAGCCGCCTTCCAGCTTCCTGGTGTCGCAGGACTGACGTCCCATGATGTAGGTGATGCCTTCCGCGTCGCTGGGCAGGGCGAAGGAAATCGCGTAATCCCGGTCTTCCTCGCGCATGGTCATGGTGGGCATGACGATGATTTCATGGGAATTGACCGCTCCGGTCTGGTGGGCCTTGGCCCCGCGCACCACAATGCCGTCGGGCCGCTCCTCGACCACCCGCAGAAAAAGGTCGGGGTCCGCCTGCCGGTGCGGCGGCAGGGAACGGTCGCCCTTGGGATCGGTCATGGCCCCGTCGCAGGTCAGGTCGTTTTCCTGCACGTGGGCCAGGTATTTTAAAAACCTTTTATTGTATTCGGCGCGGTATTTTTGGTCTAGATCGAAGGTGGTCATGGACAGGGCGTTCAGGGCGTCCATGCCCACGCAGCGCTGAAAACAGCAGCCGGTCATGCGTCCCAACAGGCGGCCCATCTTGCTTTTCTTGACCAGGTCGTCCACGCTCTGGTGAATATGGGTGAACCTGTTGATTTTCTTGCCGCTCAGGTGGGAAACGACGGTCAGGAGGTCTTCGTGTTCGGGCTGGTGGGCCAGCTCGTAGGTCAGGGCCACGGCGTTCATGGACGGCCTGATGATGGGGTGGTCCACCACGTTGGTCACCCACTCGCCGAACATGTAAACCTTGAGGTTCAACCGACGTAGGCTCTCTTCGTATTGACTGGCGTTCATCATGATGATCGATCAACCTTTCCGGAGGCTTGGGACGCCGACCGTTGTTTTATTTTTCCGCGAGGGACCGGAGAGGCGGCCTGGTTGGGCCGGTCCGGCCCCGCGGTCTTTTTTCTTTCGTCTTGGGAGAAGCAATGTTGATGCCAATATTACTTGGCGAGGCCCGGCCTGGGCTTTCCCTTGGCCCGGGCCAGACGTCGATGCGAAATCGCATCGACGTCTGGCTCGAGCCGGGGGGCCGGGTCCCTGACAACGGGCCGGCCCTGTTGATGCGATTTTGCATCGGTGATGACAAATCGCATCAGGCCAGCCCGTGCTTCTTGAGTTTCCGAACCACCGTGGACTGGTCCACGCCCAAGGCCCGCGCCATCCCGCGCGTGGTCTTGTGTCGGCGCCGGGCCTGTTCCAGGGCCCGCCTTTCCACCTCGGCCACCAATTCCGGCAAGGAACGTTCGTCCCCGGCCTGGTCTTCCGGAGCGACGCCGGTCCGGCTTTTGAATTTTTCGGGCAGGCTCTCGCGGGTGATAATATCGCCGGGGCTGACGACCACCAGGCGTTCCACCAGGTTTTCCAGTTCCCGCACGTTGCCTGGCCAGTCGTAATCCAGGAGGATGGCCGGCACCTCGCGGTCGAGCTGCCGGGACAGGCCGTAGATGCGGTTGTATTTATCGAGGAAGTGGTAGATGAAGGGCAGGATCGACTCGGTTCTTTCCCGGAGGGGCGGAATGACCACGTTGACCACGTTGAGCCGAAAAAACAGGTCCTGGCGGAAAAGGTTCATGGCGATCATATCCTCGAGGTTTCGGTTGGTGGCGGCCATGATCCGCACGTCCACCTTGATGGGCGTGGGGTCGCCGATCCGCTGGATTTCCTTGACCTGGAGGGCGCGCAGGAGCTTGGCCTGAAGGTTCAAGGGCATTTCCCCGATTTCGTCGAGAAAGATCGAACCGGTGTTGGCGGCCTCGAAGATGCCGACCTTCCCCTCCTTCTTGGCGCCCGTGAAGGCCCCGGCCGCGTAGCCGAACAACTCCGATTCCAGAAGTTGATCCGGTATGGCGGCGCAGCTTATTTTAATGAAAGGCCCGTGGCGGCGCGGCCCGGCGCCATGGATCATTTCCGCGAATATTTCCTTGCCGACTCCGGACTCCCCTTGAATGAGGACCGTGGATTCGACCTGGGCCAGCCGGAGGGCCAGTTGCCGCAGTTCCTGCATTTTTTTGGAACGAAGGACTATTTCGCCCCGGCCGCGCATGGTTTCCCGGAGCCGTTGCAGTTCGATCTCGGCCTCGGTCTGGAGTTTATCCATTTTGGCCAGTTTTTGCTGCAACCGGTTCAGTTCGGTGACGTCCCGAACGTTGGTCACCACGAGCCGCATCCGGCCGTCGCGGTCGAAGATGGGGTTGCCGGTGACCATGACGGTCTTCCCGGTTTTAATCCTTTGAATCAGGGAAGTGGGCCGCTTGGATTCAAGCACCCGCAAGGTGACGGACTCATTGAAAAAGCCGTCCAAAACCAGGTCGGACATGGTCCGCCCCAGGACTTCCTCCCGTTTTATGCCGGTGATTCTCTCATAGGCCTGGTTGACCCGGAGGGTCTTGGCCTGGCCGTCGGTCACGTAAATGCCGTCGAAGGATGATTCAATGATGGCGTTCAGTTCCTCGGATATCAGCTTGGTGTTTTCCAGTTCGTTGGAAATCGCCTCCAACTCGGAAATGTCCTGCAAAACCGCCACCGCCCCGGCCACGCGGCCGTCAACCACGATGGCCGTCCGGTTGGACAGGTAAATCTTGCCGCCGATCTCAATTTTCTGGACCAGCTCCCCCACGCCCGTGCGGACGATGCGGTGGAGCTTGGAAGTGGTGATCACGGACGTCAGGGGGCGCCCCAGCAGCTCGGCGGCGGAAAGCCCGGTCAGCCTTTCCGCCGCCAGATTGCAGACAATCACCGCGCCGGCGGCGTCTATGGCGATAATGGGGTTGTGAATGGAATCGAGCAGGGCCTTCATCTGATCGGAAATATTACTAATCCAATCCATATCCGTCCTCGTGGGGGGGAGGATCGGGCCTCGACCTGGTTCTCGAGCCCGCGGTTGAAATCTTAACAGCCCCTTTCCCGAAAGGTCAAGGCCGCGCGGCGCCTTTCCGGACCCCGGACTGTCAGCGGCCATCTGAAAATGTATTGTTCCTTTTATTCCGAAAGACAACACCTTGTTTCAAACGGCGGCGAGGGCCGGGCCGGCCAATTATCTCCCTCGCCCCCGACGGGGGGAGAGGGTAGGGGTGAGGGGGGCTTGGCTTACCCGGGCCGACGGGGCCGGCCAAGATGTTTGGTTTCGCCTACGGCTCAACCTAACCGACATGGCCGCGGGCCATGTCGGTCACAACAACCAATGAAAATTCCCTTCGGTCATTTTCATACAAACCTACTTAGATCACATTATTTTTTGACCTGTAGAGGCGTACTCGGCCAAGCAATTCCAAACGCCCCGGACTTCTTCGGGCGGGCCTGGACGCCCGCCCTTTCCGCCCTCGAAACAGGACGTTTCGGGGCGTGAAACCGCCGCCAGGCGGGTTCTCCGGAAAAAGAGCCGGGGGTTGTCAGGGGCGCCGGCTCCGGCGCGCCCCTGACCCTGGGACGGGAAGGAGTCCTTCGAAGCCCCACGCCGGCCGCGCGAGGGGCGGAGCAACCCCGCCCGCAAGGCGTGGCCAACGTCTCCAATTTACCGCGGCCAGGCCCGCAAAATAGTAAAAGATGGTGCGCATTGCGCACCCTACAAATTGGATGTCCTGAAGAATTGCAGCCTTCACTACATCCATTATTCAAAACAGCAAAACCCATCCATCATTATTTATGACATCCATTTATTCCGCCGAAAACCAGGGTGAATTGAATAAATAATGGATGTCGCTTGGATATCATCGTTCGCCGACATTGGGGCATTGAAAATAGCCTCCACTGGGTCCTGGATGTCTCTTTTAGAAAGAATAAATCACGAATCCGGAAGGCTCATGCCCCGGAAAATTTAGCCGTCCTCCGGCACATGGCCCTCAACATGCTCAAAAAGAAAAACTCAAAGCGCGCCGGCATCAAGGCCAAACCCCTCAAAGCTGGGTGGGACAACCAGTTCCTCGTAAAAAACCTTACAGGCACGAGGTCCAAATGAGGTTGCCCTGCAAAAAACATTGACAAGAAGTTTAGTTTGCTCCAAAAAAGAGAAAAGGGGGGGGCAGGTGTTGGAAAGTCCCCAAACTTCGATCCACAGCTTAACGAGAGCCCGGACATCCTGAAGAAGACGCTTTTCAGGACCAAACGAGAGCGGTGCACACTCCCGGGGAGACCATCGGAAAACTCGAAGACGCGGACCCGCGGTGGAAGGCGATTCTGCTGGGATTCCATGCGTCCCGCCAAGCCGGGAACAATCGTTTTTTCAAAGGGGATGCCAATGACCATCGTCATGATGATATTAAGTTGTAATTTCAATATGTTAATTTAATCATGGATTTCATCGGCCCTCGGTTGGCCAAAGCCCCGCGGTTCAGGGACTAGTGATAACGGACAGCCACTTTGTAACCAAGCCCGATTGAGTTTCTTGTCAATAATGGATGTCCTCCCTTTCCGCCCTCGGAACAGGACGTTTCGGGGCGTGAAACCGTCTTGGCGGGCTTGGCCGCCGAAGGCGGTTTCTCTAAAAAGAAGCCGGGGGTTGTCAGGGGCGCGGGCGCTTGAGCGCCCCTGACCCTGGGACTGGAAAGAGAATGTCGCAGTCCTAATGACTCAAAGCGAGGGGCGGAGCAACTCCTCCCGAGGCGGACAAGCCCGCCCGCAAGGCGTGGCCAACGTCTCCAGTTTACCGTGGTCAGGCCCGAAAAATAGTAAAAGATGGCGCGCGTTGCACACCCTACCAACTATCGTTAATTTACGCAATTAAGCGATAGCAACAACGGGAAGGGATATCATAGTGCATTGAACCCATGATCCGGGCCCAGTTCGCGGAGGGAGTTCGGCTGGGGTCCGAAGACCAAGAATCATGAAAACAACCTCATGGCGCCTTGACAAAAATTGGAGGATTGTCAGGGGCTTCAGGGTGGGATGATCCAATTCCGTTTACCGCGTTGTTCAGGCAAACATAAAAGTTCAATCCATTGTTTTGTCCGGTCAATTTGTCGGGGATTCTTGGTATCAACGTTCCAATCGTCGGGTTGGATCCGGCCATTCTTTAAGGAGGAGAATCATGTGGAAATCTCATCGTTGGTTCTACTCGTTGATTTTTATGTTCAGCCTTCTGGTTTCTTCCTGCGGCGGAGGCGGCGGTGGGGGCGCCGGTGGTAACAATGGTGGTGGGGGCGCCGGTGGTGACGCGGTCAACGTCACCGGCCAAGTGGTCTTCACCAATGGGGGCGCACCCGTTCAGGGGGCCGGTATTACCGTCAGCCTGGTGAACGAGGGTCAGATGGAAACGGCCCGGCAGGCTTCGCGAGCCGTTCAAACCGAGACTGCCCGGTTATCCACCTCGGCCGGGAAAGTGGTCCCGGCGGCCAAGCGTTCCTCGCCCACCCTGGCCACGGAAAAGGATGCCGCCACCGTCACGGACGCCGCGGGCCGGTATTCAGCCACCCTTGAGGCTTCTTCCTTTCCCATTCGGGTCCTGGTGAAGGTCCATTACCTGGAAACGGGTTCTCCGGCGGTGGACTTCGCGGTCTGGGGTACGGCCTCCCAAGCCGGAGCCCTCGAAATAGCCAGGGCCGCCATTCCCGACCCAAAACAAGCAGCACTGCTCCTCAACGGCGACGGCACGGCCCAGAGTTCCGACGGCAAGATTACCGTGGAGAACCTTTCCACGAACATCACCAGTCTGTTCGGACAGAATTTCGATCCGGATTTGGATGCGAACGCCTTTCCCGGAGAATTCACGGAACAAGGGCTATTTCCACTCAACTCGTCCAACTTTCTCTGGATGGAGGCCCTGGACGCCGAGGGCGACCCGGTCACCGACCTCACCCAGGCCGCGACCATCCGCTCCCAGGTCCCGGCGTCCCAGTGGGGAGACCTGGAGGACATTAACCCCGGCACGGATCGCATCGATATTCCCATTTATACCTTTGAGGAATCCACCAGCTTCTGGGGACAGGAAGACAACAACGGATGGCTGGAGGATGGCAACGGATCTGTCCTGGCGGAAGCGGATCAGTCCTCGGTTTTGGATGGAACCTTTGCCGGCGACATTTTCGCGGTCTTCAACATCAGCCACCTGTCCTATATGAATGTGGACTATCCTTACATGGGCCCTTGGACCTTGTCGCGGCTGAGCAAGGATAAACGGAACACCGATTGTCTGGCCAAGGCCACCCAACTGGCCAAAACCATCTTCCGCACCCAATGGGCCAACACCGCGTACTCGGATGTCAACAAAGCGGGAAGAAACCTCCGGTGGGAAGTCGAGGACGCCGGGGCCGCGGAATTGAAGAATGCCGACTTGGATCCCAAATTATTTGGCCAGACGACGTCAAATGATTTCAAGGAATATTTATACCTGAACAACAAGCTTTGGGACCAATGCGACGAAAAGAAGTTGGAAACCATATTCCTCATGGCCGTGACCATCCTGCACGAAACCGCCCATTGGAAGCATGATGCCCTGAAATTCGACGGAGTGTACTCGGACGAGAGTGACGTCGGAGGTGAAGCCGGACTCAGGATTGAAAAAAACCTGTTCGGGCAGACGATCTGGACCAAGGACGATCAACTTCCGGTCACCAGTCTTCGAACCGGCGCCAACCAGGGGATCACCACCGCCCAGCTCCAGAACCTCACCTCCACCTCCTGGTGGACCGCCAATGAGAGCAATTTCAACGCGCAGTTTTGGAAGAATTATTGGGCCGGGACCAGCGGTTCGGGTTCGTCCGGGGGGCGCGATGACACCACGCCCTTGAAAATCACCCTGGCAGCCACCGAAACGGAATATTCCCCCGGCGGATCCATCCCGGTCCTGGTAACCTATGAGAACATTTCCGCCAACTCGATCCAAATCGTTAACTTGGTGGTCCTCCAGGGCTATCCCTTGTATTTCCGGATTTTGGACCCCAACGGCGAAGTGATGGCCTTTGCCGGGAACAAGGTCAAGCACGCAGTGGGCGAGACCGATTTGGTCGAACTGGCTCCGGGCGCGACCCTGAAAAAAACCGTGGACCTGGCCCGGGACGCGAACGGCAACGTGAACTTCCGGTTCATTTCCGGGGGCGCCTACAAGGTCACCGCCTTTTACTCCGATTTCTTCGGCCTGCCCCAGACCGCGTCCAACACAATTGAACTCCAGATGCGCTCCGGAGGGTCCATCAGCGGGAAGGTCACCGAGGCCGGGACCGGCAACCCCCTGGTCGGGGCCACGGTCCAGGCCATCCAGGAGGAAACCATCATCGTCGAGGCCGCCACCGACGAACAGGGGAATTACTCCATTCCTCAAATCCCTGAAGGCGCCTATTCTCTTGTGGCCCAGGCCGCCGACAGACTCCGGGAAGTAATCGAGGATTTCGTGGTGGCCAACGGCCAAGCCTACACCCAGGACTTCATTCTTTCCAATCTTCTGACCACTGGAAACCTGCGCATGTTGGTGACCTGGACCCTGAAGGAAGATGAATGCAGGGATATTGACGCGCACCTCTGGCTGCCGGTTGATGTGCCGGCCCATGTGACCTACTACCGGACAGGCTTTGAAGATCAGTGCCCCTGGGCCACCTGGATCGGGGACCGAGCCTCTTATGGAGAGGAAACCATCAAGATATTTCAGAGCGTCAATTCCGGCCAGTACCTGTTTGCCGTCAACCTGTACAATGTCTCCAATCCCGATGGGTCCCTGACCGAAATGGGGGTCAAGGTCGAAGTCTATGACAAAAATGGCCTGGTGGTGACCTACTTGGTTCCCAACTCCGAGGGAGTGTGGGGCCACTGGTGGCACGTCTTCAACCTCGACGGGGAAACCGGGGTAATCCAAGAAGTCAATCAGGTATCGGAAACCAGTCCCGCGCCCTATTCGGATTATCTGAATGGTTGCGCCAGCATCGCCAACACCGAGCCTTGAGCCAGGGCCGGTTCAATCGAACGGGCTTTCCTCTATTCCGACCGGTATCTCCGCGGAAAGCGCGTGGGGCGGCAATGGGGAGACCTTGCCGTCCCCTTGGGGGCGGGAAGGAGCCTCTCGAAGCCCAACGCCGGCCGCGCGAGGGGCGGAGCAGCCCCGCCCGCAAGGCGCCGGCCAGCGTCTCCAATTAACCGCGGCCAGGCCCGCAAAATAGTACAAGATGGTTGAAAGCCCCCCTCACCCCGCCCTCTCCCCCCATGAATGGGTGGAGAGGGTGAAAAAACGTCCCGGGCTTGTTTCTTTTGTTCCCCAAGACAACACCTCGCCCCCGACGGGGGGAGAGGGCTGGGGTGAGGGGGTGGCTTTGGTTCACCCGGGCCGACGGGGTCAGCCAAGATGTTGGGTTTCGCCTACGGCTCAGCCCAACCTACTGAGATCACATTATTTTTAGGCCAGAGGAGGCGCGCCGGGCCAGGCGACTCCAAGCGCCCCGAACCTCTTGGGGCGGGCATGGACGCCCGCCCTTTCCGCCCTCGAAACAGGACGTTTCGGGGCGTGAAACCGCCGCCAGGCGGGTTCTCCAAAAAAGAGCCGGGGGTCGTCAGGGGCGCCGGCTCCGGCGCGCCCCTGACCCTGGGACGGCAAGGAGTCTCTCGAAGCCCAACGCCAGACGCGCGGGGGGCGGAGCAACCCCGCCCGCAAGGCGCCGGCCAGCGTCTCCAATTTACCGCTGCCAGGCCCGGATAATAGTAAAAGATGGTGCGCGTGGCGCACCCTACAAACTTAAGCATGCAGGCAAGATGCCTGCGGTCCCAGACCCCATTTTTCCCTCTGATGCCGAAAGGCTTTGAGCACAACGGCCGGGCCGGACTATTGTCTCCCTCGCCACCACGGGGTTGGGGCGAGGGGGGTGTCCTTGGCTCACCCGGGCCGACGGGGCCGGCCAAGATTGTGGATGTCCTTTGTAATCGACTCCTTTACCTGCGGGGGGGCCGGCGGTATAATTCCTGGTCGGCCCGGGGGCCGGGGATTCAAACGCAAGAAGGCGGCGCTCATG
Organism: Pseudomonadota bacterium; assembly: GCA_043806915.1. Taxonomy (GTDB): domain Bacteria; phylum Desulfobacterota; class Desulfarculia; order Adiutricales; family JAGVGV01; genus JAZDGM01. The sequence continues at coordinate 47,201 of JAZDGM010000013.1, forward strand.
AAAATACTAATCCTGCACGATTACATCCCTCCGGAAGCCCCCCCGGACTTGCGGGATTCCCTGATTCAGGTTCAACAAACCGTCCAGGCCTTGTCGGAGCTGGGGCATTCGGCTTCCTGCCTGGCCTTCAATTCCGACCTCGACCTGACCGCCCGGGAAATTTCGGCCGCGGCCCCGGACTTGGTCTTCAACCTGGTCGAATCCGTGGGAGGCGAGGGCCGCTATATCCACCTGGCGCCGGAACTGTTGGAAAAGATGGCCCTGCCCTTTTGCGGCGCCGGAGCCTGGGCCATGAAGCACACTTCCAACAAGCTCCTGGCCAAGGAAGCCCTGCGCCGCCTGGGGCTGCCCACGCCGGCCTGGCTGCCCGGACCAGGTTTGGGGGAAGGAGCGGCCAGGTATATTGTGAAGTCCGTCTGGGAACACAGTTCGGTGGGGTTGGACGAGGACTCGGTTTCGCCCTGGACCGGACCAGCGGAGGCCGGCGCCCGGCTGGTCCGCCGCGCTCCCTTTCTGGGCGGGGAATGTTTCGCCGAGGAATATATCGCGGGGCGGGAATTCAACCTGGCCGTCCTGGCCGGTCCGGACGGCCCCGAGGTGCTGCCTCCCGCCGAAATAATTTTTCAGGGCTACGCCCCGGACAGCATCAAGGTCGTCGGGTACAAGGCCAAATGGAACGAGGACGCCCCGGAATATTGGAATACGCCGCGCCGGTTCCTCCACCCCCCCGGGGACCGTGAGCTCCTGGAGACGCTAACAAGCCTGTCCCTGGCCTGCTGGAACGGATTTGGGCTGCGTGGCTGGGCTAGGGTCGATTTTCGGGTCGACCAAGCCGGACAGCCCTTTATCCTGGAAATCAACGCCAATCCCTGCTTGTCCGCCGACGCCGGATTCATGGCCGCCGCCGCCCAGGCCGGTTTGACCCCGCGGAACGTGTTCGGCCGGATTCTAGCCGATGTCCCGGCCCGGGAAAAAAAAGAGCCCCATGGCCGACCCGGGAACGAGACGGCTCCAGCCTGGAGGCATGAGGCTTATCCCGGGGACCGGGAAACGGTCCGGCGACTCTGCCGGACCTCGGAAATGTTTTCCCCGGCCGAAGTGGACATCGCCGAGGAATTGGTTCGGGAACACCTGGACAAGGGCGCCGCGGCCAGCGGGTATTTTTTCCTTTTCGCCCAGGACGGCCCCCGGGTGGTGGGGTACGCTTGCTTCGGCCCCATAGCCGGCTCGCTCTGTTCCTGGGACCTTTATTGGATCGTCGTGGACAAGCAAGTCCAAGGTCGGGGCCTCGGGCGAAAAATCCTGAACGAAGTCGAAAAAATAATCCTTGGCGCGGGCCGCGGACGAATTTACGTGGAAACGTCTTCCCGGCCGGATTATCGCCTCACCAGAAAGTTCTACGAAGGCGCCGGCTATTTCCAGGAAGCCGTGATTCAACGGTTTTACGGACCGGACGACCACAAGGTGATCTACGTGAAGGCTGTCGGCCCCGAACCCATCGCCTGAAGGCCCAGGCCCAAGCAGGGGCGCCTCCCGGGACGCCGATTTAACCGGGGGGGCGACTCGAGGCATAAAAGAGTTGCGAGTTCCTTCCCGGACAAGGCATAATATCATAAGGATTTTCCGGTAGTATTCCCCAGTGGGCGCCCTGGCGGATCAATCCGCGCCCGCGAAAGGATTTATAATGGAAACCCGAAGGGTTCCCGCGCGCCGGAACAAGGACGCCGCTCGAACCCTTCAACCTTGGGGCTGGAGTCGGGATATTGGCCGAGGAATCACCCATAAAATTCCTGCTGGTGGATCAGGACGTCAACCGGCGAAAAATCCAGAACGCTTTTCTGCGGGAAATGGGTTACCAGGAAATATTCCAGGCCCGCGGCGGGACCGAGGCGTGGTCCATTCTGAAAAATTACGAGGCCAATTTCGTAATCGCCTTTTGGGAACTGCCGGACATGAGCGGCGTGTCCCTCTTGAAAATCCTTAGGGCCGACGCGGCCTCCGCCCACATCCCCTACTTGCTGGTGGTCGAGAGCGTCACCAAAAGCCAGGTGCTCGAGGCCGGAGAAGCGGGGGTCACGGACATTATCACCAGCCCGGCGACCAAAAACGCCTTCAAAAAAAAGATCTGGCAAACCGTCGCCAGGCAGGAACAACCCACCGACCTTGAATTCAAGAAAAGGTATGCCAAGGGTCTCGACCTGATGAAACAGGGACGTTTCGAGGAAGCCCTGGAAGAATTCAAGGCCATGCTTTCCATTTATGAAAACGCGGAGATTTACTATAACGTGGGGTACATCAAAACCGCCCAGGGAAAATACGAGGAAGCCATCATGGCTTTCCAACGGGCGGCCCAGATCGACAAGGCCCACGCCGCGGCCTATAAAAAAATGGGGGAAGTCTACATCAAGCTCGGCCGGGTGGACGAGGCCCGGACCAGCCTGGAAAGGGCCGCCGAAATTTTCATGGAAAAATCCATGGACCTGGACGCGGAGGAAGTTCTCCTGGAAGCGTTGAAGCTCAATCCCAAGACCCTCAATATTTTCAATTCACTGGGGATAATTTACCGCCGGCGGGGCGATTTCGAGGAAGCCATCAAGAACTATCGCCGGGCCCTCAAGGTCGACCCCCAGGACGAAAACATCCACTACAACCTGGCCCGGGTCTATCTAAGCCTGGGGTTGTACACCGAAGCCTACAAGGTTTTGGTCCGGGCCCTGGCCTTAAATCCCGGCTTTCAGGAAGCCAGGACCATGCTGGATTCGCTCAACCCGGGATCGGGAAGCGAATAAAAACAGCCGCCCCGGACCGTTGCGCTCAAGGGGCCGCAACCTCGAGCCCATTGGAATAATCATGAAAAATCCAAGCAATACCCATCTGGCCCTGGAATACCTGTTGATTTTCTGGCTCGCGCCCCTGGTCCTGGCCTGGGGGATCGCGCCGATACATCCCTTTCCCCTGCTCCTGACCGCCTCGGCCCTGTGCCTCGTCGCCCTGCTAAAATCCAAGACCTTCGACCAAAGGGCCTTTTTTCGGGTCGGTGATTTCCGAACCGGCCTGCGGCCCGTTTTGCTGGTCTTTTTACCGGCCGCCCTGCTCCTTCTGGCTGGAACGGCGCTTTTCGCCCCGAATATTCTTTTCGCCTTCCCTCGCCGCCACCCCCTGTTGTGGCTGCTGGTGCTGCTGCTCTACCCTTTTTTCAGCGTCTATCCCCAGGGCTTGACCCACCGGGCCTTCATTTTCCACCGTTACCAACCCCTGTTCGGTCAAGGCTGGGTCATGGTCCTGGCCGCCGCCGCCGCCTTTTCCTTCATGCACGTCGTCCTAAAAAACCCCCTGGCCCTGATCCTGACCTTTATCGGAGGATTGCTATTCGGACGCACCTACCTCCGGACCGGGTCCCTGGTGATTTCCGGCGTCGAACACGCCCTTTACGGCGCCCTGCTCTTCACCCTCGGCCTGGGCAAGTACCTGTACGTCACCGCGCCGCGGCTCTGAGCCCGCCGCCGCGTCAGGACCGGGGCGAACCGTCCTCCCCAAATATTCCGGCCAAATCCGCTAGGGTCAACCGGCCCAATTGTTCCCGGACGCCTTGCTCCATTTTAACGGCCAGTTCCTGGAAAACGCAGGACGCGGCTTGGCAGACCGGACGCCCCATCAGGCAGCGGGCGGGCTTCAACGGACCCTCCATGGCCTCGAATACTTCCAACAGAACGACGTGTTCCGGGGCCTGGTCCAGGGTGAAGCCGCCCCGGGGCCCCCGGGTGGAACAGAGCAGCCCCGCCCGAGCCAAGCGCTGCAAGACCTTGGACATGTGGGCCGACGACACATTCAATCTGGACGCTATTTCCTGGGCTTGGGTCTTGCGGCCACGCAAGGAGGCCAGGTAGGCCAGGGCGTGAACCGCCAGGGAAACAGCTTCCGGCGCTTTGAACAGGGAATTCATCGGGAAGTCCTCCCGTCGCTCGTCTGGAATTTGTGGTCCGGGCGGCCGGCCCTGAAAACCACCGTCATTTTACAGCCGGGCTAATCAACAATCAACCCACCGTAAATAGTATGAAAGGACGTCCATTCTACAATCGAGCAGCCGGTTTATAAATGGGCGCCAGTTTGATATTTCCATTGCCGGGCATACTTATAGGGTGCGCGTTGCGCACCCTACAACCTATTATATCGTTTGAGGAAAAAGGCCATCGCCGGTTAGGATCGACGCGGCGGGTTCCCACGCCATGGGGGTGGTGAAGGATGGGGCCTAGGCAAGGTGGTTGAAAAGCCCCCCTCACCCCGCCCTCTCCCCCCATGAATGGGTGGAGAGGGGGAAAAACGCCCCGGGCCGGTTTCTTTTATTCCGCAAGACAACACCTTGTTCCAAACGGAGGCGAGGGCCGGGCCAGACAATTATCTCCCTCGCCCCCCACGGGGGGAGAGGGCTGGGGTGAGGGGGGCTTGGTTCACCCGGGCCGACGGGGCCGACCAAGATGTTGGGTTTCGCCTACGGCTCAACCCAACCTACGGAGATCACATTATTTTTTGACCTGTAGAGGCGTGCTCGGCCAAGCAATTCCAAGCGCCCCGGACCTCTTCGGGCGGGCATGGACGCCCGCCCTTTCCGCC
>JAZDGM010000014.1:0-28551 GCA_043806915.1 Pseudomonadota bacterium
TGGACGCCCGCCCTTTCCGCCCTCGAAACAGGACGTTTCGGGGCGTGAAACCGCCGCCAGGCGGGTTCTCCGGAAAAAGAGCCGGGGGTCGCCGGGGGCGCCGGCTCCGGCGCGCCCCTGACCCTGGGACGGGAAGGAGTCTCTCGAACCCCAACGCCAGGCGCGCGGGGGGCGGAGCAGCCCCGCCGCAAGGCGCCGGCCAACGTCTCCAATTTACCGCGGTCGGGCCCGCAAAACAGTAAAAGATGGTGCGCGTTGCGCACCCTACTTACTCATTTTCATTTGGCCATTTTCCTTACATTTTCAACCGGCCGCTAACAAGGAGGCCTTTTAGGCCATTTTCGGCGAAGCCGGACATGACCGGCCGTAAGGCTTTTAAAGGCCGAATATCTAGGTTTGGCAATTGGCTTGACGGCGTTTTTTTAAGGCGCGGCCGGCCCACGTCCTTGAATTTTATTTCCGGGAGTGCTACAAGATTTCATTCGGGTTTTAGAAAGTTTCCGTCCTAGGTAGTTCATTTTTTTGGTGAAGCGGCCGCGCCAACCGATCCGGGATTTCGCCGGGGGCGCCGGCCCGGCGATTTTTTGTTTTCAAGCGCCGGCGGCGGGTCGGGACCGCGGGTTGGTTAGGCCGACGGGGTTGGGACCGCCCGGCGGGGAACGGCTCGGCTGGCGACCGTTTTCCGGGGCGGCTGTTTTTTCAATAATGACCGGACCATGATAACAGGGAGGTTGCCAGGGGCGAATGACAGAAATCGATCTTAGCTTGGAGATGTGCGGCGTAAAATTTTCGAATCCATTCATTCTGGCCTCGGCCCCGCCGACCACCACCGGGGAGATGATGGGGCGGGCCTTCGAGGCCGGTTGGGCCGGCGCGGTCACCAAGACCTTGGTTTTGAACGTCGATAACATTGTCAACGTTCGACCCCGGTTGTCCAGCCTTTCCCTTTCCGGCCGCGTCAGGAAGGTTTTCGCCTACGAGAATATCGAACTGGTGACCGACCGTCCTTTTTCCGTCTGGCTGAGGGAGATCGAGGGCCTGCGCCGGAAATACCCGGACAAGGTGGTTATCGCCAGCATCATGGATGACGCCTCGTCCCAGGAAGGGTGGGCGTCCCTGGCCCGTCAATGCGAGGCGGCCGGGGCGAACATGATTGAAATAAACATGTCCTGCCCTCATGGAATGCCCGAAAGGGGAATGGGGTCGGCCATCGGCCAGGACCCCGAACTGGCGGGCCGGGTGACCCGCTGGACCGCCGACGCGGTCGGGATTCCGGTGATCGCCAAGATGACGCCCAATATCACCGATATCAGGGTGGCGGCCGAGGCGGCGGTGGAAGCCGGGGCCCGGGCTATTTCGGCCATAAACACGGTGGCGGCCATCTCCGGAGTTGATTTGGAAACCCTGGTCCCCCAACCGGATGTCGGCGGCCTTTCCACTTATGGGGGTTTATCCGGACCGGCGATCAAGCCCCTGGCCTTGCGGGCCGTGGCTTCCCTGGCCGGCGCCGTGAATGTTCCCATTTCCGGAATCGGCGGGATCAATTCCTGGGAGGACGCGGCCGAATTTATCCTGCTGGGCGCGTCCACGGTTCAGGTTTGCAGCGCGGTGATGTCGCGCGGGTTCGAGGTGGTCGCCGGTTTCAAGGATGGCCTGGCCGGGTACATGGCCCGCAAGGGGTTTGCGACGATCGAGGACCTGAAGGGGCTGAGCCTGGCCAAGATCGTGAGTCATGAGGCCCTGGGCCGGACAAGGAAGCCGACGTCGCGCATCGACCTGGAAAAATGCGTCAAGTGCGGCGCCTGTTTCGTCAGTTGCCGCGATTCCGGGTACCAGGCCATAAGCCTGGGCGAGGATAAAAAACCCCTGGTCGACGCGTCCCGGTGCACCGGTTGTTCCTTGTGCGTGCATGTTTGTCCCGTGCCGGGCTGTGTCGGTCTCGGAGTATAAAAAACAGCGTTCGATGGTTATGTGGGAAAGAAAGGAGGACCCCGTGGATTTGAAGATCGTCGGCGGGACTATCGTCACCGCTTCCGACTCCTATAGGGCGGACGTGGGAGTCGTGGGAGGAAGGATCGTTCGCATCGCCGAAACAATCGAGGAACCCGCCGAGCGGGAATTGGACGCCAAGGGTTGTTATGTCATTCCCGGGGGTATTGACGTCCATACCCATCTGGACATGCCTTTTGGGGGGACGGTTTCCAGCGACGACTTCGAAAGCGGGACCAAGGCGGCCGCTTTCGGCGGCACGACCACCCTGGTCGACTTCGCCATCCAAGGCAAGGGCGAGAGCCTGAGGCAAAGCCTGGACAAATGGCGGGAAAAGGCCGAAGGCAAGGCGGTGATCGATTATGGGTTCCACGTGGCCATCACGGATTTGACCGAGGACGTGCTCAATGAAATCCCGGCCATGGTTGCGAGCGGGGTCCCTAGTTTCAAGTGTTTCCTGGCCTACAAGGGCGCGCTCATGATCGATGACGGGACCTTGTTCAAGGTCCTGCAAAAGTCGAAAAAGTCGGGCGCCTTGGTGATGATTCACGCGGAAAACGGGGAAGTCCTGGACGTCCTGATCAAGGATTTCACGGCCCGCAGGAAGACCGCGCCGAAATATCACGCCTTGAGCCGCCCGCCGGAGGCGGAGGGGGAGGCGACGGGCCGGGGCATAGCCATCGCCCACATGGCCGAGGCGCCAATCTATATCGTTCACTTGTCCTGCCGCGAAGCCCTGGACCGGGTCAAGGAAGCGCGGGAAAAGGGGCGGCCGGTTTTCGCCGAAACCTGCCCGCAGTACCTGCTCAAGTCCTTTGACGATTATCTGGAACCCGGGTTCAAGGGCGCCAAATACGTCATGTCGCCTCCCTTGCGGGACAAATCCAATTGGGACGTCCTCTGGCGGGGACTGGCGGCGGGAGACCTGCGGGTCGTGTCCACGGATCATTGCCCCTTTAACTTCAAGGGACAAAAGGACATGGGCAAGGGCGGCTTCGCGGCCATTCCCAACGGGGCGCCGGGCGTGGAACACCGCCTGCTCCTGCTACACCACGAGGGCGTCAACAAGAAGAGGCTGGACCTCAACCGCTTCGTGGACGTGGTCGCCGCCACGCCGGCCAAATTGTTCGGTCTTTATCCGCGCAAGGGCTCGGTCGTGGTCGGCGGGGACGCCGACCTGGTGGTTTTCGATCCGCAAAAGCCGTTTAAAATCAGCGCCAAGACTCATCACCAACGCGTGGATTACACGCCGTACGAAGGGATGTCCGGCCTCGGGGCCCCCCGGGTCGTCCTGTCCAACGGCCGGATCGTCATCGAAAACGACGAGTTCAAGGGCCGGGCCGGGGATGGCGTCTTTTTAAAGAGAACGCCCTTTTCCATGGATTAACCGATCCGGCCGAGACCGGCCCCGGCCGATCTCGGTCGTTTTCGGAAAAAAGGCCGCGCCGGGCCGAGCCCCAACGCCCCGAACCGCGTCGCGCGATTCGGGGCGCGGCGGGTTTAGGCGAGGGATTCCAGTCGTTCTTCCCTTTTCTTGGCTATTTTCTTGAAGAGCCGCGGCACGTCGGCCATCAATCCATCGGACAGGCGCGCGGCTTCCAGGTAGAAGTTTATAATGGTTTCCTCCGTCCGGCGAGCCGCGTCCCCGGCCGCTGGGCCCACGGGGCCGCTTTCCAGGACGTAATGGTCGTCGTCCAGGCCTTCAAAGGCGTAATTGGATTCCAGGGTGTCCGTGATCACGCCGAAATAAGTCTGCCGGACCTGTTTTTCGAACTTCAGGTTTTCCTTGGCCCAGGCCAGGACCAAGTCCCGCGACGCGCCGAATTGGTCCGCGTTATCCCGGTAAAACGAAGCCGAATCGTTTTCGAGCTTCGACACAAAGGTCATGACCGCGGCCATGGTGTTCAGTTTCATCAGAACCACCTAGTAATGACGATTTTAGGTTCGGTGAAGAACCTGATGACGTCCCGGCCCTGACCGTGGACGATGCCGAAGAAGGAATCCTTGCGCCCGCCGAAGGGGAAGAAGGACATGGGGGCCACGATGCCGACGTTGACGCCGATGTTGCCGGCGACGACGTCGTGTTGGAACCGCCGGGCCAGCTTCCCGTTGTTGGTGAAGATCGAGGCGGCGTTTCCGTAGGGGTTGCCGTGGATGATGTCAATGGCCTCGTCGAGGCTGCCGGCCCGGAGGATGCACGCGACCGGGCCGAAGATTTCTTCCTTGGCGATGGTCATGTTCGGCGTCACGTTTTCGAAAACCGAGGGCATCAGGAAGCAATCCTCGGCGAGATCGCCCACCAGGTTGAGCTTCCGGCCGTCCAGGGTCAGCTTGGCGCCTTCGGCCAGGCCCTTTTCGATGTAGCCCAGGACCCGCTGCTTGGATTCGGCGTTCTGCAAGGGGCCCATCTGGACCTGTTCGTTCAGGCCGCTTCCGACCTTGATGGCCCTGGCCGCGGCCACGAATTTGTCCACGAACCGTTGGTATTCCGCGTCCGTGCCCAGCACGATCAGGTTGGCGGCGGCCAGGCATCTCTGCCCGGCGTTGCCGTAGAAGCTGGCCGCCAGGCTGACCATGGCCTGGTCGATTTCGGCGTCCGGCAAGATGACGACGAAGTTTTTGGCGCCGCCCTGGGCGATCACCCGTTTGCCGGTTTCGCCGCATTTTTTGTAAACGGCCCTGGCGATGGGGGTGGAGCCGACGAAGGTCACGCCTTGCACGGCGGGGTTTTCCATGAGGGCGTCGGCCGGTTCGGCGCCGCCTCCCACCAGGTTGACCACGCCCTGGGGAAATCCGGCTTCGTCCATCAGCTTGAATAGTTCGACCTGGCTCATGGGGGTCCGGGGCGAGGACTTGACCACGAAGGTGTTGCCGCAAGACACGGCGAAGGGCAGGAACCACAGGGGCACCATCAACGGGAAGTTGAAGGGGGCGATGCAGCCGAAGACGCCCATGGGCTGATTGATGGCGTATTCGTCGATGCCGTGGGCGATGTCCTCGAGGTTGTAACCCTGCATCAGCGAGGGAATGCCGGCGGCCACTTCCCACATTTCAATGGCCCGCCTGGTCTCCCCCCGGGATTCGTCAATGGTCTTGCCGTGTTCCCGGGTCTGCACCTTGCTCATCTCGTCGAAGTTTTCCTCCAACAGGGCGATCATGCGGTGGCAATACCTGGACCGGGCCACGGGAGGGGTGTTCCGCCAGTCCGCGAAGGCGTTGTGCGCGGCGGCGATGGCTTCATTCATTTCCCCCGCCGTGGACAGGGGGGCCTGGCCGAGGGTTTCACCCGTGGCCGGATTTTTTATGTCCAGCCAGGCGGATGTTTTCGATTCGACAAATTCTCCGTTAACATAGTTAAGCAGCTTCTTGACCGCCATTTAAGTCCTCCTGAAGGATGCGCCCGGCCGCTTGCCGCCGGCGGCGGCGTCGCGGACCTGGCTTTGTTTTTCCGGACACGGCCTCCCAGGGGGCCGTTCCGTTTGTTTTTCGTTCGGGCCGATCTTGACCGGCCGATTTATGGAAGCGAGCTTCCGGGATATTGACGACCCTAGTCCGCCATGGCGGAAGCAAGGACCGCGTGCAGCAGCACGTCGGTTCCGGATTTACAATCGTCCCAGGTGGTGTTTTCGACCTCGACATGGCTCCGGCCGCCGATGCTCGGGACGAAAATCATGGCCGTGGGGCCAAGCATGGTCATGTAACTGGCGTCGTGCCCGGCGCCGCTGACCATGGGGTGAGGGTCGTAGCCCAGTTTTCCGGCGGCGGCGGTGATCACGTCCACCAGTTTCTGGTTGAAGGGCGTGTGCTCGACCCGCCAGGTGGTCTCGATCCGGATCGGACAGCCCCGCCGGGCGGCGATGGCCTCGAAATCGTCCCTGACCTTGTCCCAGGCCCGCAGGGCCAGGTCATCGTCCCAGGAGCGAATATCGACCGTGAAGTGGACCCGGTCCGGGATGATGTTCCGGGAATTGGGGTAGTTTTGAATTTCTCCGACCGTGGCCACCATGCCGCCTCCCATCCGACCGGGAAGCTCGTTGACCTTCAGGATCATCTCGGCCGCGGCGCAAAGGGCGTCGTTCCGTCCCTCCATGGGGGTGGGGCCCACCTGGTTGGCCTTGCCTTCCAGGTATACGTCATACCAGTGCAGGCAGAAAATCCCCTTGGGGACCCCGATGGTCTTGCCGACCCGTTCGAGGATCGGGCCCTGTTCGATATGATACTCGTAATAGGCCGCGAAGGGGCGGGCCTTGGCGGGCGCCGGGCCCTGGTAGCCGATGCGGACCAGTTCGTCCAGGACTTTTTTCCCATTGATATCGGTCCGACCGTAGGCCCAGTCCCGGTTAAGCTTGCCGGCCCACACGCCCGAACCCAGCATGGCCGGCGCGAACCGGGACCCTTCCTCGTTGGTCCAGTTGACCAAGGTCACCGGCCTGACTGTTTCGATCTTGTTTTCCACCAAGGTCCGCATGACTTCCAGCGCGCCCATGACGCCGAGAATGCCGTCGAAACGACCGCCCTTGGGCTGGGAATCCACGTGGGAACCGGTCATGACCGGCGGCAGGTCCTTTTGTCCCGGCCTGGTCCCGAACATGTTGCCCATCTCGTCGACAATTATTTCGAGGTCAAGTTCCTTCCACCAGGAAGCCAAAAGGTCCCGGGCCCGTTTGTCCTCGTCGGAAAGAGTCAGCCGTTGAACGCCGCCTCCAGGCGTGGCGCCGATCTCGGCCATCTCCCGGAGAGCATCCACTAGCCTTGTTCCATTTGCCCTGAGTTTGTCGATTTCCATCTTTTAGCCTCTTTTTAATTTCATTATTCGCATAAATCGAGAAAAAAAACAACTTTTTCCTTGGCGTCGGGCCGACGCGATAAAAAAAGGGCCGCCGCCCGGGCGCGGTCCAGCGACCAAGCCCGGGCAGTGGACGAAAGCCGGGGCCGCTCGATTTCCGGGGTCGCCCAGCGGAAAGCGCGGCCCAGGCGCCGGCGGTCGGTAAAAAATAAATCCCTGAATGCTAGGGACCAAATATACCACGTCGTATCGATATGGAAAAGGGAAACCGCGCGAAGAGGTTAGCCGCGCGCAAGGCGAGGCGGCCGGAAATTATCTCAGGTACAGGCCGGCCTCCGCGGCCACGGGCAGCTTGACGATGAAGACGGCCCCGCGGCTTTCGTTATTGAGGACGTCGATGAGGCCGTGGTGGCGACTGACGATTTTATGGACAATGGACAGTCCCAGGCCGGTGCCGGCGTCCTTGGTGGTGAAGAAGGGGTTGAAGATGTTGGGCAGGACCACCGGGTCGATGCCGGGTCCGGTGTCCGCGACCTCGCAGGCGACGAAGGCCCGATCATCCTCCCGGACCATATAGGTTCGCACGGTTAGGGTCCCGCCCTTGGGCATGGCTTGGGAGGCGTTGAAAAAGAGGTTGAAGAAGACGTGCTTGATCTGCCTCTCGTCGATATAGACCCGCGGCGCCTCGGTCAACTCCTTGACGATGTCGATTCCCCCTTCCCTGAAATCCCTTCTCAGGACGTACAGGGCCTCGGACACGACGTCGTTCAGATTATACTCGGCCATGTGACCCAGGGTGTCCCGGGAAAAGTCAAGGACTTCGCTGAGGGTTTTTTCCAGGCGGGAAACCTCGTTGATAATGACTTCCACATAAACCTTGTGGGGGGATTTGGGGTCGAGGTTTTTGAGCAACCGCCTGGTGAAGCCGCCGATGGAAACCAGGGGGTTCCTGATTTCGTGAGCCATGCCGGCGGCCATCTCGCCCAGGGCGGCCAGCTTTTCGGCTTCCAGTAGTCTTTCGCGGGTTTGGCTAAGTTCGGAATTGGCGTGTTCGATGTATTCGTACAACCGGGAGTTTTCGATGGCCAGGCCGGCTTGGTTGGCGAGCATGGACAGGTTTCGCATGTCCTCGTCCGTTATTTCCCTCCGGCTGAAATCCCGGTCCACGGCAATGACTCCGACGACTTTTCCCTTGGCGGTCATGGGCACGGCGGCGAAGGCGAATTTTCCGAATTCCTTGGGGACGGGCAGGCCGGGGTTGGGCCGGCCGTTTTCGGAAGTGATGTTGAAGGGGTGGTTTTGGAGGGCCGCATGGACGAGTATTCCTTCCCGCTGGTCCAGGGGCAGTTTGACCTTCAGGTAATCCATCCCCGCTCTGGAAAGAACTTCGTCCGGCTCGGGCAGGTCCCGGAGCTGATCGGAGAGCCCGGCGCCATTATCGATCCTGGTTTCGGGCCGGACTTCCCTGATCGCCGCGCCGGTCAGGGCGTCTTCCTCCTCGTTCATCAGCAGGATGAAGGCCCGGTCAAAGCCCAGGCTTTGGCCGAGGGTCAGGGCGTTGGTTATGATGGCCAGCAACTCGTCGAGCTTGACCGTGGTCATCATGGCCCCGGAAATTTCGTACAGGAGGCTGAGGTTTTTAACCAACAGCTCATTGTTTTTCGCCAGTCGATCGACGGCTTGAAAGGACAGTGCGTTTTCCAGGGAGCTGGAAATCATGGCGCCCATGGCGCCCAGCAATTCCAGGTCTTCCCGGTTGAATTCCGCGGCGGCCCGGCCGGTCGTGGGGGTCGGTATTCTATTGTAGACGCTGAGGGTCCCCTTCAAGGCGCCCTTGAAGTGCAGCGGCAGGCAGATGACGGATTTGGCCCCGCCCTCGCTTCTCATGGGCCGACAGTGGACATCGTGCGCGGCCGGTCCCACGTAGGCCGATTTGCGGCTGACGCAATCGAGAACATCCCGGGGGATCGGCCCCGCTCCGGGCTCGAGGAAGCGCCGGAAGCGGCACGACGGCGGGATAATGCCGTATTCCGCCGCGATTTTAAGATCGTTTTCGGCGACGTCCATGACGTTGAGGGCGCAACCCTCGGCCACCAGGACCTTGCAGGTTATGTTGACCACGGTGTCCAGGATTTTACCGAGATTAATGGTCGAACTGACGGCCCGGGCCACCTCGAAGAGGACGGACAGCTCGGCGATTCGTTTTTTCGATTCGACGTAAAGCCGGGAATTACGTATGGTCCCGGCCATTTCCAGGCCGAGGCCCTGGATGAGGCCGATCCGTTCCGGGGTGAACCCTTCCTGGTCCCGATGGAGCAAGGCCAGGACCCCGTACAGGACCTGATCGTCCATGATCGGAAAGGCGGCCCCGAACCCGGGTGTTTTAAAGATCGCGGCGCAGGCCTCGGGAAGGCGTTCGAAACCTTCCGGACCGGTCAGCACCGGCTCCCTTTTAAGGGCGGCGGCGCCGATAAAATTGTCGTTGAGATTGAGTTTCAGATCCGGCGCCGGACTTTCGGCGTCGGTGGCGCGCAGGGTCAGGACCCAGGCCTCCCGGTCCAGGTTGAAAAGGCAGGCCGTTTCCGACCCCATGTCCCGGCGGAAAAGTTGCAGGAGGTTTTTCAGCCGCCGTTCCACGTCCACGGTGGAGTTGGAAATGCGGATGGCCTTGTCCAGGATGACGTATCTATCCAAACCGCTGTGCATCAAGCCCGGCTCCGCTTGTCCAGGGCCAACCCGTAGAGGGCCTCGTATTCGTCGGCGGCGGCGGTCCAGGAAAAATCCTGGACCATGCCCCTTTTCATGAGGGCCTGCCAGGCTTGTTTTTGGGAAAAAAGGTTCACCGCGTCGGCCAGAGCGGAAAAAAGGGCGTCCGGAGTGTAGTCGAAAAATTTAAAGCCGGAGCCCGATTCGGGGTATTGCTTGACGTCGACGATGGTGTCTTCCAGTCCGCCGGTGGCCCTGACCACCGGCACGGCCCCGTATTTCAGTCCGTAGAGTTGTTCCAGTCCGCAGGGTTCGTACCGGCTGGGCATGAGGAATATATCGGCGCCGGCCATGATCCGATGAGCCAGCCCCTTGTCGAAGAACACCTTGACTCCGAGGCGGTCCGGATTGGCGGCGGCCAGGTCCCTCAACAGGGCGTGATACTTGTCTTCCCCCATGCCCATGATCACCATTTTCATGTCGAGGGTCAGGAGGCGGGTGAAGGTTTCGCTGATCAGGTCGAAGCCTTTGCGGTCAAGCAGCCTCGAGATCACCGCCACAATGGGCCGGGAATCGTCTTGAAGCTCGAACAGGCGGCAAAGGTCATTCCGGCAGGCGGCTTTCGGGGCCAGGTTATCGGGAGTGTAATGGGCGACTATTTCGGGGTCCTTGGCCGGGTCCCAGATGTCGTAGTCGACCCCGTTGAGCACGGCGTGGGTGTCGGCTTGCCGGGCCTGGAGGACCCCTTCCAGGCCGAAGGCGTACTCGGGGGTCAGAACTTCCTCGGCGTATTTCCGGCTCACCGTGCTGATGAGGTCGGCCATGATCAGCCCGGCCTTGGTCATGTTGACCTGGTTATGGAATTCGAGACCCTCGGGAGTGAACAATTCCCAACCCAGGCCGGTCATGGCGAAGTCGTAATGCCAGAAAATCCCCTGGGACCCCAGGTTGTGGAAGGTGAACAGGGACGCGGCCCGGGAAAGGTTTTCGACATCGGCGTACAGGGTCTTGAGGTAGACCGGGACCAAGCCCGTGGGCCAGTCGTGGCAATGAACCACGTCCGGTCTGAAGCCCATGTTCTTGGCCAGTTCCATCACCGCCCGGGAAAAAAAGATGAACCGTTCGGCGTTGTCCTCGTAATCGCCGAATTCATTTCCGTAAAGGCCGTTGCGATTGAACAGCTCGTCGCAGCCGATGAAAAAGACCTCGATCCGGTCGGAGACCCGGGCCGAAAAAATCTGGGCCCGTTTTTCCCGCCACGAAAGGGGAACCCGGACATTGTCTTCCAGGAAAGTCAGCGGGATTCCCGCTTGTTCCGTTTGTCGGTACTTGGGGGTGACCACCCAGAGGCGATGTCCTTTTTCGGCCAGGGCCCGCGGGAGGAAATACGACACATCTCCCAGGCCGCCGGCTCGGGAGAAGGGAAAAACCTCAGGGGAAACGAATAAAATATTCATGGTCGGCTCCTACCCCCAAGGGGGCCCATCCTTATTCTAGGGAAATATCCCAAGCGACGGTAAAACGCAAGAGCATTCGTTTTTTTTAGGCCGCTTCCCGACGTTTTATGACCTCCCGCCGGTAGGCCTCGATAACGTCCTCGTGGGCCAGAAGACCTTGCAGCGTCTGGTTTCCGTCGCCGTCGATCTCCACCACGGGAAGCTGGCCGTATCCGGAGTCAATGAATTTGGACATGGCCTGGAACAAGTCCTCGTGGGGCGTGACGTAGACCGGCGGCCCGGCCAGTTCTCCGACCACCACCAGGTCGCTCAGGCTGTCCTCGAACAGGACGAACCTGATGTCGTGCAGGTTCAGAATGCCGGTCAGGCGACCTTGTTCATCCACCACCGGAAAGTGGGCCTGCCTGGTGCGGCTGATGACGTCCTTGAGGTCCTTGAATCTCATGGCGGATGACAGCGAGTTGACCGCGGTCCCGGGTTTGAATATTTGGCCGACTTTAATGTCCTGCATGACGTTGACCGTCATGTCGCCGACGTGGGCCGGAGAGAAAAATTTGTTTTTGACCTGTTTTTCGTAAATGGACCAGTTCGGCGACAGAATGATGGCGATGACCGAGACGATCATCAAGGGCGCCAGGAGTCCGTAGGAGTTGGTCATTTCGCAGACCATCAGCATGGCGCCCATGGGAGCGTTGGCCACTCCGGCGAAGAACGCGGCCATGCCCACCAGAACGAACGCTCCGGGCTCGACCACGATTTCGGGAAAGTAGGCGTGGGCCAGTTGGCCGACCACTCCGCCGATCATCCCCCCGATGAAAAGAGTGGGGCCGAAGACGCCGCCGGACCCCCCGGAGCTGATGGTGAAGGACGTGGCCAGCATTTTTAGGAAAATGGCGCCGAACATGACCTTAATGGGCAGATCGCCTTGAATGGCTGACTGGAGGACGGCGTAGCCGTCGCCCAGCACCTCGGGTCGGAACAGCCCGATCAGGCCCACGCCCAGGCCCCCGATGGCCGGGATGAAATGCTTTTTTATCGGGATTTTGCGGAAAAAACGGTCCCTGGAGCCGTAGAAAAGCTTGGTGTAGATAAAACCTAGGGGCGAACAGACCAGTCCCAGTAGTCCGTAAAAGATCAGTTCCAGGGGATGGCCGAAGGTCAGGAGGGGCGTGTCGAAAATGGAGCCGTGTCCGAAAATAAAAGTGAAGATGGTGTACGCCGTGACCGAGGAAATGATGGACGTGATGGCGCCCTCGGTTTCGAAGTCTTCCTTGTAGAGCACCTCGATGCTGGTCAGGGCGCCTCCCAGGGGCGCGCGAAAAATGGCGCCCAACCCTCCCGCCGTGCCCGCCAACAGCAGAAGCCTTCTTTCCCGGGCGTCCACTTTCAGGACCCCGCCCAGCCAGGACCCGAAACCGGCGCCGATTTGGGCGATCGGTCCTTCCCGACCCGCGCTGCCGCCCGTGGCTAATGTGATTATGGACGCCAGGCTCTTGATAATGGGCACGCGGCCGCGGATTATTCCTTCCTTGTTGTGGAAGGCGTCGATCATGGCGTCCGTGCCGTGGCCCTCGGCTTCCGGGGCGAAGGTGTAGACCAGGAAACCGGACAAAAGCCCTCCCAAGGCCGGGATCAGGAAAAAAACCACGGGCCGGAATTCATGGGCCAGGTGGACCTTGATGATTTGCTCTCCGGGAGGTTCCAGGACAGTGCGGCCCGCCAGAATTTCCATGAAAAAAATCTTGGCCCAGCTTAAACCGTAAAAAAACAGGGCGGCGCCGAAACCGGCTATGACTCCGACCAAAATACTGTAAATGATCAGCCGCCCGGTTTTGCCGGGTTTTATGAATTTGACGGCGGAAAATCGTTCACGCCAGGTCCCGCCGGGGGAAAAAACCAAACTCATTTTGTAACATCCTTAAAACAAACAGTTTTTTGCCCACTTCGAGGCCTTGGAAGCATAAAGCCGTTCCCTTTCTCCGTCAAGGCCGAAACCGCCGTTCTTTCCCCGGGTTTGTAGGAAAATGCCCTTCGGGCCTTTTTATTGGTTGTTGTGACCGACATGGCCCTAGGCCATGTCGGTTGGGCGAGAGGGGCCGGCGCCGTCGCGGCAAGCCCCGACCGGTCGAGGGCTTCGGACCGCGTTATCCTACAACGGCTAAAACACCATGGGAGCGTATCCGTCCTTCAAGAAGCCGGCGATAATTGACCCCACAAATTCCAACTTCAACCCCAGGGCCTCGATTTTGTCGGAAAAACCGCCTTGGTCGGAGATAAAGCGGCAGGCGACGGGCGGTTCCACCGCGACCATTTGCCTGGCCAGGTCTTGGAGGTCCTTGTCCTCGGCCAGAAGTTTTTCCACCGGCCCCATGAAGACGATTTTGACGTCATCCATGAATTTTTGGTCCCGGGACAGGTGGGCGAACATCATCCCCGTATAGGCCTTTTCCTTTTCGCCCGTGGAGACCACCACCAAAAGCTTGGAACTCATGACTTCCTCCCGTTTTTTATTATTCCGGCCTGGTCGCCCACAACCTGGAGTCAGCCAGGGCCTCGCTCCTGAAGTGAACGACCGCCTGGTATTCCTCCCAGCCGATCATCCGGAAAAAGGCTTCCCTGGATGGATATTCCGCCAGCAGGACCTCGTCCCAGTCTCCGTCCCCGATTACCGCGGCTAAAAATTCGCCCTGGTGGATGACGCGGCCGCCTATTTTGTTCACGAGTCGTCCGGCGACGGCGGCGTATTGGGCGTAGGATTCCCGGCCGCCGCTAGCCTTGAATTTGAGGAGGTTTACCATTACAATTGGTCCGTTGGAGGGCATGGTCGAAAATGATTTGAGCTGTTTTCCCGTGGGTTCGAGATAGGCCATTTGGAGCATCCTTTCGCGCCAGGCAGAATTCCCGCCTTCAATTGTCTCGAATTTTTCGAATCTTAACAGGGAAGGCCTCCCAACGCAAGGCGATCCGCCGGAACTTCCCCCCGGGGAAAAGTCCGGGTCCGCCCGGCGAGGCGGGAGTTCGCCGAAAAATAATGGAGAAGACATGAAAGCCAAGACCGTTGAGGAAAGCCGAATCATCATGGCGCAAACCATGATGCCTCAAGACGCCAATCCCTATGGAAGCGTTCATGGCGGCGCGATCATGAAATTGATCGACAACGCCGCCGCCGTCTGCGCCATCAGGCACTGCCGCAAAAACGCCGTGACCGCGTCCATCGACCGCCTGGATTTCAAGACCCCGGTCTTCGTGGGCGAGCTGGTCACCCTGAAAGCCGGGGTCAACATGGTGGGACGAACCTCCATGGAGATCGGGGTTCGGGTGGAATCGGAAAACATCAGGACCGGCGATTGTCGGCACGCCGCCTCGGCCTACCTGACCTTCGTCTGCCTGGGGGACAAGGGCCAACCCCTGGAAGTTCCCCCCCTGGCCCTCGAAACGGAGGAAGAGGTCCGTCGAAACCGGGAAGCCCAGTCCAGGCGCAAAACCAGGCTGGCGGAAAAGAAGCGGGAACAGACAATCGACTAGGTCGCCGGCTCGGTCGGGCGGGGGCGTGGCGACGGCCCCGGCCCGCGGAATTTATCGAGAATCGCCGTCAATATCGGGTAAGGAGCTAATGGATGACCGAAGACCAACACATCATCAGTCAAAACGAAAAAGGAGGACTCGTCGTTCCGGACGAACCGATCATCCCGTTTATCGAGGGGGACGGCGTGGGGCCGGATATCTGGAGGGCCTCGGTCGCGGTTTTCGACGCCGCCGCGGCCAAGGCTTATTCCGGCCGCCGCCGGGTCAGGTGGCTGGAAACCCTGGCCGGAGAGAAAGCCCTCGAGCGGACCGGGGAGCGGCTTCCCGAGGAAACCATCGCGACTCTTCGGAAATACAAGGTCGGAATAAAAGGCCCCCTGGCCACGCCCGTGGGCGGCGGCATCCGGAGCCTCAACGTGACCATCCGCCACAAGCTGGACTTGTACGCCTGCATCAGGCCGGTAAAATATATCCCGGGAGTTCCCAGTCCGGTCAAGGCGCCCGAAAAAGTGGACATGATCGTTTTCCGGGAAAACACCGAGGATGTCTACGCGGGCCTGGAATGGCCCTCGGGAAGTCCGGAAGCGGCCAAGGCCATCGAGTTTTTTAAGCAGAAGCTGGGCGTGGACATCCGGCCGGACTCGGCCCTGGGACTTAAACCGATGAGTCCCTTCGGGTCCAAGCGGCTGATCCGGCGGGCCTTGCAATGGGCCTTGGACCATGGCGGCCGGAGCGTCACCCTGGTGCACAAGGGAAACATCATGAAATACACCGAGGGGGGCTTTCGGCAATGGGGTTATGAACTGGCCCGGGATGAATTCGGGGCGTCGACCGTTTTCGAGGCCGAGTTGACCGCGGCCGGGGTCCCCGAGGGCCGGATCGTGGTCAAGGACAGGATCGCCGACGCCATGTTTCAGCAGATACTGCTCCGGCCGGATGAATACGACGTCCTGGCCATGCCCAACCTCAACGGCGATTACATGTCCGACGCCCTGGCCGCCCAGGTCGGCGGGTTGGGCATGGCGCCCGGAGCCAACGTGGGGGACCGGACCGCCGTGTTCGAGGCCACCCACGGCACGGCCCCTAAATACGCTGGCCGGGATATGATCAACCCCGGCTCCCTTATTCTATCGGGCGCCTTCATGTTCGAGCACCTGGGCTGGATCGAGGCCGCGGACCTGATCCGGGCCGCCCTGGCCGCGACCATTTCCAGGAAGATCGTGACCTACGACCTGGCCAGGCAGTTGGACGGCGCCGTGGAGGTGAAATGTTCCGAGTTCGGTCGGGCCATCATCGATAATATGTAGCCGGGCCGTATTCGCGGGCCTTGGCGCCGGGTTCGCCTTCCGAGGGAACAAGTCCCCCCTGCTTTCCTCGGAATAAAACCGCCTTGGTTCGGCCCCGCCCGGTCGGGGTCGAACCGTTTTCCTTCCTTATTTTAAAAAATTCCCGCCAAAGGGTTTTCCATCACTCCCCAATGAATGATAATATTAGGTAAGCATGGCCGCGGCCCGCCTCGACTTTTTCGAGACCGGCCGTCGGCGGGGAGGATGACAATGACAACGCCCAGGTTGAGGGAACATGTCCTCGCACGGGAATGGTGCAAGGGGTGCGGCATATGCGCGGCCTTTTGCCCCAAAAATGTTTTGGAGCTCGACGAGAACGGCAAGGCCTGGGCCGCGCGCCCGGAAGATTGCCTGGCCTGCCGGCTCTGCGAATTCAGATGTCCGGATTTAGCCATTCAAGTACTGGTATGTTAAGGATATTTCATGGACAGGGATAGAATTTTCGTTCAAGGCAACGAAGCCTGCGTCGAGGGGGCCCTTTACGCCGGATTGAATTTTTTCGCCGGATACCCCATCACCCCCTCCACCGAAATCGCGGAGCACCTTTCCCGGCGCCTGCCGCGACGGGGCGGGAAATTCATACAAATGGAGGACGAAATCGCCTCCTTATGCGCCATTATCGGGGCCTCGCTAACCGGGGCCAAGGTCATGACCGCCACTAGCGGACCGGGGTTTTCCCTGATGCAGGAAGCCCTGGGATACGCGATCATGGCCGAGATACCATGCGTCATAGTGAATGTTCAGCGCGGCGGGCCTTCCACCGGCCTACCCACCCACACGGCCCAGGGAGACGTAAACCAGGCCCGTTGGGGGACCCACGGCGAACATTCCATCATCGCCCTGACCGCTTCCAACGCCCAGGATGTTTTCGAGGTCACGGTCGAGGCCTTCAACCTGTCCGAAACCTACCGCACCCCGGTGGTCCTCTTGTTCGACGAAGTGGTCGGTCATACCCGTGAAAGATTGTACCCGCCCAGCCCCGGGGAAATCCCCCTGGTGGAGCGGTTGTGGACCTCGGTCCCCCCGGAAGTGGATTACCATCCGTACCTGCCCCGCGAGGACGGCCGCCTGCCCATGTCGGACTTCGGCGGCGTCCATAGATACAACGTCACGGGACTTTATCACGACATGTGGGGATTCCCCTCGGAAGACCCCTTGGTGGTCCATGAACTACTGCGCCACTTGGTCGACAAGATTGAAAATTACGCCAATATCATCGCCAGGTACAAGCAGTATCACCTCGACGACGCCGAATGCGTCCTGATCTCCTACGGCTCGTCGGCCCGCAGCGCCAGGCACATGGTGGAATCCCGGCGGCGCAGGGGCGAAGCGCTGGGCCTGCTGGAACTTCAGACCCTGTGGCCTTTTCCGAGCCAGGTGGTCAGGGAAAAGTGTAAAAACGCCAAGCATATTTTGGTCGTGGAGATGAACATGGGACAGGTCATGAAATCCGTGAAGGCGGCGGTCGATCATCCGGACCGGGTTTTCCTGGCCAACCGCATCGACGGCGTCTTCATCACCCATAAGGATATCCGCAGCATACTCCGCCTGATACAGGGCAAGGGGGTTTAGGCATGGCCGCCGGCGATTATCTACGCAAAAGATTTTTTCCCCATATCTGGTGTCCCGGTTGCGGGCACGGCATTGTCCTGAACGGGCTGGTTCGGGCGGTGGAAAAGCTGGGGCTGTCCAAGAACGAAATAGTCATGGCCTCGGGCATCGGTTGTTCGTCCAGGATTTCCGGGTACGTCGATTTTCACACCCTGCATACGATCCACGGCCGGGCCTTGGCTTTCGCCACCGGGGTCAAGCTGAGCCGCCCCGAACTCAACCTGATCGTTCCCATGGGGGACGGGGACGCCTTGTCCATCGGCGGAAACCACTTCATTCATACCGCCCGCAGGAATATCGATATCACCGCCCTGGTCATGAACAACCGCATTTACGGCATGACCGGCGGGCAATACTCGCCCTTGTCCGGATATGGGACCGGCGCCACCACCGCCCCCTACGGCAATATCGACCCCAGCTTCGACGTGGTCGAGCTGGCCAAGGCCTCGGGCGCCACCTTCGTGGCCCGGACCACCACCTATCACGTCCAGCAGCTTTCCGACGTGATCGTCAAGGCCATCGAGCACAAGGGGTTTTCCGTGGTCGAGATTTTTTCCCAATGCCCCACCTATTTCGGACGGAAAAACAACATGGGCGACGCCGTGGAAATGTTGGAATCCTACCGCGACGGCACCACGCCCATCGGGTCCAAGGCCAAGCGGGACAACCCGGACCTGATTGAACGCGGGGTCTTCGTCGATAGGGAACGACCCGAGTATTGCCGGGAATACCAACGAATTATGGAAAAAGCCGGGAAGGAGCTCGGTTGATGGAGCGCTACAGGATAGTTTTTTCCGGCTCGGGAGGGCAGGGCGTGATAACGGCGTCCATCATCCTGGCCGAGGCCGCGGTGTTGTTCGAGGACCTTAACGCCATTCAATCCCAGTCCTACGGCCCCGAGGCCCGGGGCGGGGCCACGAGATCGGACGTCATAATTTCCGATTCCGAGATTTATTTCCCCAAGGTGCTGCAACCCAACGTCCTGGTCTGCCTGACCCAGGAAGCATTCAATAAATACAGTCCCTTGATCCGACCGGGAGGGATGCTCCTGACCGATTCCCATTTCGTTAAAATCGGCAAGGAAATCGACGCCCGGCGGCGGGAGCTGCCCATGTATAAAACGGTGATGGACAAAATCGGCAAACCGGTTGTATTCAATATTTGCATGTTGGGCGCCTTGATCGCCTTGCAGGACTTGGTTCACCCGGAATCGATCATCAAGGTTTTGGAACGGAGAATCCCGGCGGGCTTCATGGAAATGAACCGGAAGGCCCTGGATTTGGGATACGAACTGGCGCCCCGGACGTAAGGCGGCGTCCGGACCCGGCCGGGAAGGCGGCGGCGACGAGGATTTCAGGGGGGCGGTTTCAAGCGCGTCGGCGAGGAAAAACGGCGAAAAATCGCTTTTGGGGAAGATGGTGGGAAGAATTATGGATAGTGAGCGCTTGCCGGCCAAGGTGGAAGTATTCGCCGGGTTGGAGGAAGGGGAATTGCGGGAACTGATGGAAATCGGTTTTCGGGAGGAGCACGACCAGGGTGGCAAAATCTTTTCCGAAGGGCAATGGGCCGAGGATTTCTTTGTCGTGATCGAGGGTCGGGTCGATCTGCGCTTCGAGCTTTCGACCAAGGCGGTGTGGGAGGAAGCCACGGTGTCGGCGATCCTGCCCGGCGGCTCTTTTGGTTGGTCGGCCCTTACTCCTCCATATCGATACACGCTTTCCGCCTACTCCGTGGAGCGGGAATGCCGGTTGTTGAGGTTTAAAAGCCGCGACCTGATAAATCTATTCGAGCAGGCGCCGCGGCTGGGGTATATTTTCATGCGCAACGTGGCCCGGGTCATTGGCCGCAGGTTTAACGATCTCGAGGACCAGATGCTGCGCCGGGAAGTGGGAATTCCGATTCGAATCTAGCACCGGAAACCTCCCGGCGGAAAGGCTTGGCGTGGACGGGGAATTATTGGAACAAAACGCCGGCCCGGCGGGGCCGGTGGTCGGCCTGGGTCAGGCTTCCCTCGATTTTTTGGGCGTGGCGCCTCGTTTCCCAGCCCTTGATTCCAAATGCGAATTATCGACCTTGGTGGTTCAGGGCGGCGGGCCGGCCGCGACGGCCCTGGTCGCCTTGAGCCGACTGGGCGTTAAAACGGCGTTTATCGGCGCGGTGGGCGACGACGCGTTCGGACCAAGGATCAGGAACGAGTTGGCCGGGGAGGGCGTGGATGTCGGCCGGTTGCTGGTCGCGCCGGGCGGGGTCAGCCAGACGGCCTTCGTCGCCATCGACGAACAGACCGGCGCCCGGACGATTTTCTGGCACAGGGGCCGGGGCTTGGAGCGGGACTTGACCGCGGTTGACTTCGCGGTTATTTCCTCGGCCCGGCTGCTGCACCTTGACGGCTTGAAACTCGATTCCTCCCTGGCGGCCGCCCGGGTCGCCCGGACCGCCGGGGTCCCCACGGTCCTGGACGCCGGGACCTTGAGGCCCGGCTGCCTGGAACTGGCCGGGCTGGTGGATTACCTGATCGTTTCCGAGAAATTCATGGCCGATTTTAATCCCGGCCCGGACCCGGCCGAGGGCTTGGTCCGGCTCAAGGCCCTTGGCCCCCGGCACGCGGTCGTCACCCTGGGCGAGCGCGGCAGCCTGGGATACGACGGCGAGGTCTTTAACCGTCAACCGGCCTACCGGGTCAAGGTCCTTGACACCACGGGGGCCGGCGACGCCTATCACGGCGGCTATATTTACGGGGTCCTGGCCGGGTGGGGCCTGGCCGCCGCCATGAGATTCGCCGCCGCCCTGGCGGCCTTGAAGTGCCGGGGGATCGGCGGCAGAACGGCCCTGCCGGACCTGGAAACCGTCACGACCTTCCTGAATGACCCCGCCGTTTCCTTCAGATAGAAACATTCAAAATGAAAAAAATTAGTTCAAATTGAAAAGCATGGACCCTTGGCACGCGGGGCCTGGTCGCCCGCCGGCGCGGTAACCCGGGCCGGTCTTGACTACTAAACTGCTGGTACGGTAATTGCAATAGTAAAAGGCGCACCAATCGATCCCGGCGGTCCGGACCGCGCTCGGATGGCGAAGACGTCGGTCCTCGCGGGAGCGGATGGGTTCCCTTCACGGCGCCGTCTTGTGGCGGTTGGGAAGGCGGCATTCGGGGATATTCGTCCACTGTGGTGAAAAAATTTTAATTATTTGGGTCATTGCCGGATTCGGCGTGATCCTGTATTTTTTGGCGCAGGGTCTACTTACCGGTAGGTAGACCAAATTTACCGACGAGGTTGAACATGAGACGTCGACACTTGGACGCCGGCCCGGCGCTGGACCGGGCCCCGACGACCCCGGAAGACCTCCGGACCGGGTTGGACGCCCGCGGGCGCATTCTGGAAGCCGGCATCTCGATGTTCGCCGACAAGGGGTACGTGGCGACCTCCGTGCGGGAGATTGTCCTGGCGGCGGGAGTGACCAAGCCGGTCCTGTACTACTATTTCGGCAGCAAGGAAGGCCTGTTCCGGGACATTGTGCAAGGCGCGGTTCAAAGGCAGGTGGAAATCATCGAGGCGATGCGACGGTCGGAAGGGACCTTTCCGGAACGGCTGTGCAACCTGTTCGCCGCGGTGATGAAGGACGCCCAGGAAAACCGGGCCCTTCTCGGAATGATCCATGGGATTATTTTCGGTCCCAAGCAGGGAAAGCCGGATTACGATTTCGGCGTGTTTCACCAGCGCCTGGCCCTGGCGGTCAAGGCCCTTTACGTGGAAGGCGTGGACCAGGGGGAGGCCGGCGCGGCGGACCCGGAGGTGGTGGTCCAGATTATCCTGGCCTTGATCAACCACGCCATTCATTTGGATTTCGCTTTTAATGGACAGACAAGACCGAGCCTGCCCCTGGAGATGCTCCGGCTGGCTCTGAGGGGACTTATTCAAGGGGACGATAAAAAATGAAACGTGCAAGCCTGTTTCTTTTGTTAATGATGCTCTGCGTTCAAACAGTCTTGATGGCCGCCGGATGCGACGGTTCCAGCGGGGAAGCCAAGGCCGTGACCACTCCCCAAGAGGAAAAACGGATCAGGGTTTCCGTTCTGGAAGTTCAACCGACCCGCCTGGACGACATCCTTTCCCTGCCCGGACAAACCCTGGCCTGGGAGGACGTGAATGTGTCCGCGGACCAGGGCGGCCGGGTGGAATGGGTTGGGCCCCGGGAGGGGCGCCAAGTCAAAAACGGGGACCTGCTGGCCAAGGTGGATGTGAAGACCCTCAAGGCGGTCCTGGATAACGCCAAGGCCGATGTCGACCTGGCCCGAAATCTGTTCGAAAGCCGGAAAAGCCTGTTCGAGCGGAAAATTATCAGTCGGGAAGACTTCATCAGAATGGAAACCGAACTCGAGGTCAAGAGGGGCGTCCTTCGCCAGGCCGAGGTCGCCTACGAGCAGGGCTTTATCCGTTCGCCGATCAACGGCCTGATTAACGCCCTCCATGTGGAACACGGCGAATTCGTGGCCCGCGGCGATCCCGTGTTCAACGTGGTGAATATCGACCGGATCAAGGTTGATGTCAGCGTTCCGGAACTGGATGTCAGGCACCTCAAGGTCGGTGATCAGGCCCTGGCGGCCATCGACGCCTTCCCCGGCGAAACCCTGGGGGGGATTATCGACTTCGTGGCCTTCAAGGCCGACGAGGTCACCAAGACCTTTTTGGTCCGGGTGGTGATCGAGAACGCGGAACACCGGATTCGCCCGGGCATGATCGCCCGGGTCGCCTTCGTGCGCCGGAACATTACGGACGCCCTGGTGGTCCCCCTCTTCGCCCTGGTGGACAAGGCCGGCGAACGCCTCGTCTTCGTGGACGACAACGGCACGGTCAGGGCCAGGCAGGTGGAAATTGGCGTGATCGACAGCGCCCGGGTCCAGATCGTCAAGGGGTTGAATCCGGGAGACAAGGTCATCGTGGTCGGTCAGACCGAGGTGGAAGAGGGAACGAAGGTGATTGCCGAATGATTATCAACCAGATGGCCATCAAGCGCCAGATGGCGGTCCTGGCGCTTTTAGTCCTGCTCGTGATCGCCGGGTTGTATGCGTACATCGTTCTGCCCCGGGAATCGCACCCGGATATAACCATACCGTACGTGTTTGTGACCACCACTTACGAGGGCGTGTCGCCCGAGGACATGGAAACCCTGATCACCATTCCGATCGAAAGGAAGCTGAAGGGGCTTTCCGACACGGAGGAAATCCAGGCGACTTCGGCCGAGGGCATATCCACGGTGGCGGTCAAGTTTTTGCCCAAGGTCGACATCGACGACGCCCTGCAGAAAGTCAAGGACAAGGTCGACCAGGCCATGCAGGACCTGCCGGACGACCTGCCCGAGGACCCCTACGTGCAGGAAGTGAATTTCAATGAAATCCCCATCATCCGGGTGGTGCTGTCCGGACCCTTTTCCTTGCGCCGCCTGAAGAGCTTCGCCGACGATTTCGAGGACAAGATCGAATCGATCTCGGGTGTGCTCGAAGCCCGGCTGTCCGGCGGCCTGGAACGGGAAATCCATGTGGAATTCGACCTGGATCGCCTGGCCGCCTACAACCTGCCCTTTTCCAACCTGATCAATTCCGTGACCAAGGGCAACGTCAACATGCCCGGGGGCAGCATGGATATCGGGGAGGCCAAATACCTGGTGCGGGTTCCGGAAGATTACAAGAACCCGGCGGAAATATTCAACATCGTGGCCCATTCGGTGGGCGGCAAGCAGATTTACCTGCGCGACGTGGCCTTTATCCGGGACGCCTACAAGGACCCCCAGACCAGGAGCCGCATCAACGGCCGGACCAGCGTGACCTTGAGCGTCATCAAGCGGAGCGGCGAGAATATCGTCCGCATCTGCGATGACGTCAAGACGGCGGTCGAGGAAATGCGGCCCCTCATGCCCCCGGACCTCGAGATCGACGTCACCTCGGATGAATCCAAGTTCGTCCGGCAGATGGTCTCGGACCTGGAAAACAACATCCTGTCCGGGTTGATCCTGGTCCTGGCGGTCATCGTTATTTTCATCGGCGGACGGTCGGCCCTGTTCATCTCCCTGGCCATCCCCTATTCCATGTTCATTACCTTCGTCCTGCTCCTGGCCCTGGACGTGACCCTGAACACCATCGTGTTGTTTTCCCTGATCCTGGCCTTGGGGATGTTGGTGGACAACGGCATCGTCATTGTCGAAAACATATACCGCCACATGCAGATGGGCGCGACCAGGGAAGAGGCGGCCCGGAGCGGCTCGGACGAGGTGGCCTGGCCGGTCATCACCTCGACCCTGACCACCATCGGGGCCTTTATACCCATGCTTTTCTGGCCGGGCATAATGGGCGAGTTCATGGGCTATCTCCCCCTGACCCTCATCCTGGCCCTGACCGCTTCCCTGTTCGTGGCCCTGGTGATCAATCCGGTGTTGTCGGCCAGGTACCAGACCGTGAAGCCCTTGAAGTCCACCCTGGACGAGGAAGGGGTGTTTTCCGGACCCCAGCCCTTGGTGAAACGGATTTATTTTCGCGGGCTGACCTGGTCCCTCGATCACCGGCTGGTGGTGGTGCTGGTGGCGGTGGTCCTTCTGGTCGCCTCCGTCGGCCTGTTCGGCAAATTTGGAAAGGGGGTTGAATTTTTTCCGGAAACCGACCCGGACTGGGGAACGGTGACGATCAAGGCGCCGGTGGGGACCAACCTCGACGCCTCGGATGAACTGGTCCGCCAGGCGGAAGAAATTGTCTCTGAATTCAAGGACTTGGAATACGTAATCGCCCGGGCGGGGACCACCGGCGGCGACCCGTTTTCCGGCGGGGGCAGCGGGACCCATTTGAGCGAAATATCTCTTGATTTCAAGGAATTCAATGAACGGTCCCGTTCCTCCCTGGGCATTATCGACGAAATACGGGAAAAGACGCTCGCCGCCATCAAGGGGGCCGAGGTCCAGGTCGATAAAAGCGAGGAAGGCCCTCCGACCGGCCCGCCCATCAACCTGGAAATTTCCGGGGACGATATCCATGTGTTGGGGGACTTGGCGGAAAAGATCAGGAAACTGATCCGCGACATCCCCGGGCTGACGGACCTCAAGGACAATTTCGTCAAGGGCAAACCGGAAATAAGGGTGGAAATCGACAAGGAAAAGGCGGCGATGCTGGGCCTGGACGCCTACACCATCGCCTATTATATCAAGGCCGCCATCAACGGGGTTAAGGTGGGCGTTTATCGGGAAGGCAAGGATGAATACGACATTCTGACCAAGATTCCCGAGGCCCAGCGCCATTCGGTGGAAAGCTTGAAGCGGATCACCATATCCGGACCCAAGGGCGAACCCATACCGGTGACCAGCGTGGCGACCTTTAACGTGACTTCCGGGTTGGGGGGCATCACCCGCAAGGACCAGAAAAGGGTGGTGACCATCTCCGGAAACAACGCCGGCCGCCTGGCCAATGAAATAATCGCCGACATCAGCGCCAGGTTGGCCGGCTTTGATTTTCCCCGGGGCTACACCCACCGGTTCACCGGGGAACAACAGGAACAGGAAAAGGCGCAGCAATTCCTGGGCAAGGCCTTTATTGTCGCCTTGTTCATTATTTTGATGGTGCTGATGTTCCAGTTCGATTCCCTGGTCGCTCCCCTCATCATCCTGACCTCGGTCTTTCTTTCCCTGATCGGGGTGTTTGTCGGGTTGCTCGTTACCGGCAAGCCTTTCGGCGTGATAATGACCGGCATCGGCGTCATCTCCCTGGCCGGGGTGGTGGTCAACAACGCCATTGTGTTGATCGACTATTTCCAGCAATTGAAGAGTCGGGGATACGATTCCAGGCAGGCCCTGGAACGGGCGGGTTTGACCAGGTTCCGCCCGGTCATGCTCACCGCCTTGACCACCATCCTGGGCCTGGCCCCCATGGCCGTGGGCGTGAGTTTCGATTTTCGCAATCTAGCCTTCGTGGTGGGCGGATCATCCACCCAGTTCTGGACGTCCATGGCCGTGGCGGTCATCTTCGGCCTGACCTTCGCCACGCTGCTGACCCTGGTGGTCGTGCCGGTGCTCTGTTCCCTGGCCGACTCCGCCAAGGCCAGGTTCGGGTCCCCCAAAACCGCCTAGGCTTCCACCCGCCTCGTTCGCCCGGGCCGGCTTCCCCTGGGGCCGGCCCGAAAATTATCGTCCCCCCATATTGACAGATGGTCGTGATCTTGTTATTTTCGTTTGATTTACATGTGGCGTGAGGATAATGGAACCGGGAAAGGTGGTTGAATTCATTGAGGGGCAAGGATTTCTAACCGCCCTGGTCACTCGCCTCAAGGGGGCGAAAATCCTGGTCCTAAGCGAAACCGATCGCGAGATGAACATCTCTCAAAATCGGGTTCTCACTATTTTTTCGTCCGGCCTCAACCCCAGCGCTCCCCGAAATGAACTCATCCGGAATCTCAAGGATATTTCCTCGCGCCGCGAAGCGTTGGCCCGCAAGGTCGACCTGCGGGAAATTTGGGACCTCTTGGAAGGGGAGGGCGAGGAGTTCAAATACCCGTTCCTGGCCGAATTGGCTTTTCCCGCGCCGGTCGTCGCCGACCACGTCGCGGCCCTCCAGCGGGCGGTTTTTAACGACGGCGTGTTGTTCAAGATGCGCCCCGAGGCCGCCATCAGGAATGACGCGGAAAAAGTCGAGCAGATAACCCTCACCCGGGCCCGGGAAGACCAGCGGGAAAGGGAACTGAGCGAGGGCGGCGGCTGGTTGTCCCGGGTCTGGGCCGGGGATTATTCCGACGAGCCGGATTGCGGGGACCGGGTGATCAAGGTCCTGCGGGACATGACCATCAACGGGTCGGAAGCCCCCGAGTACAAGTGGGGTCAAAGACTACTGGAACGAGCCGGATTGGGCGCCGACGGGTTGAAGCCCTTTTATCTCCTGGTCAAGATGGGCGAAATGGGGCTGCACGAAAACCTGGACCTGGCCCGGGCCCAGGTTCCCACGTCCTTTTCCCGGGAAGTCATGGCCGAGGCCGAGGGCGTGGCCCGGGCCGCCGTGTGGAAAAGCCAGGAACGACGGGACCTGACCGGCCTGGACGTCATTACGGCGGACAGCGGCGGCGCCCGCGACTTCGACGACGCCGTCAGCCTGGAATACCGCGACGACCGGCTGGTCCTGGGCGTCCATATCGCCGATGTCTCGGCGGTTATACACCCGGGGGACCTCCTGGACCGGGAAGCCCTGGAACGGACCACCTCGATCTACCTGCCGGACCGGCGCATTCCCATGCTGCCCGAGATATTGTCCGAGGAATGCCTCAGCCTGAAGGTCGGGGAAATCCGACCGGCCTTTTCGATGCTGGCGGAGCTCAATGCCGAGGGCGAGGCCCTGAATTTCGAATTTTTTCCCAGCCTGGTCAGGATCAAGCGGCAGCTCAGTTACCAGGAAGTCGATTCCCTGGTGGAGCACGACCCCACCCTGAGCCGCATGTTCAAGCTGTCCAACGCCTTGAAGGCCCAACGGACCGCCCGCGGCGCCATGATCATCCCCCTGCCCAAGTTGAACGTCTTCCTTACTCCCGAAGGGGAGATCGGGGTCAACCTGACCATGTGGGAAAACCCCGGACGCTCCATGATCAGCGAATTCATGATCCTGGCCAACCACCTGGCCGCGCGGGCCCTGCGGGACAAGGACGCGGCCTGCCTTTTTCGGGCCCAGGCGGGGCCCTCGGAAAGGTTGGTCAACACGGAAGATGATTACCAAAACCTGTTCTTGTGCCTTCAGCAGCGCCGCTATCTCAGCCGGGTGGCTTGGGGGCTGGAGCCGGCGCCCCACAGCGGCATGGGCCTGGACCTGTACACCAACCTGACTTCGCCCTTGCGCCGGTATATCGACCTGATCATACAGCGCCAGGTGCGGTCCGTGGTCAACGGCGGGCCGGCCATGTATTCCGTCGAGCAGATGTCCTCGACCCTGACCCTGGTCGACGCGACGCAAAAGAGGGCCAATCGCCTCCAGTTGAAGCGCCGCCGTTACTGGCTCCTCAGATACCTCGAAGTCCAGGGCCGCAAGGAATACGAGGCCCTGGTCCTGGAAAAACTCCCGCATCGCTGGCGCATCTATTTAACCGAGTTGATGATGGACGCCGACCTGCCCCAACGGTCGGGCTTGAATCTCAAGCCGGGCGAAACGGTGCTGGTCAGGATAAAAAAGATCGACGCCCGTGAAGATATCCTGAGACTGGACATGGTTTGAGCGCCGGAAGGCGCCGGGGAAACCCGGCCGCCCGCCGCGTGGGAATCGGCCGAAAAAGGGCCTGAATCGCCCCAAGGCGCGGTTCTCGGCGTTGATCATGGCGAACCCCAAACCCCCCCTCACCCCGCCCTCTCCCCCCATGAATGGGTGGAGAGGGGAAAATCGTCACGGGCTTGTTCCTTTTATTTTGCAAGACAACACCTCGGCCAAACCCGAAGGGGCGTAGGCGGGGCCGGGCAATTATCTCCCTCGCCCCCCACGGGGTTGGGGCGGTGGGGGCCTTGGTTCACCCGGGCTCCGGGGCGAGCCAAGATGTCGCGCGCCTCTGCCGGCCTTTTCCGACGAGACCCAGCCGGACGGATAAAGAAGGGCGCCCATGGGGAGGCGCCCCTACAATCCACTCGGCGCAAACGTCCGTTCAAGACCAGCCCCTGGGGGCGCCGCGCCCCGGCCGGCCTTTTCCGACGAGACCCAGCCGGACGGATAAAGAAGGGCGCCCACGGGGAGGCGCCCCTACAATCCACTCGGCGCAAACGTCCGTTCAATACCGGCCCCTTGGGGGCGCCGCGCCTCTGCCGGCCTTTTTATGCTGGTTCCCAAGCTCTAGCTTGGGAACCTCGGCCAGGGAAGCTCCAGACACCTATATGCCTTGACTTCTTTACAAACAGATCAAGTTTTTACTTGACGGTTTGAGGCGAAGCTTCGCCGGCTTCCTCACTCTAGAGATGTAGCGCCCCGCCCCCGCCCATAATCGCCGGCCAGGGGATAAACCTTGCCCGGCGAGCCTTCAGGCATGGGTTCAACGGGACGGATGATATTTCAAACCGACTAATATCGATACCTTCACCGCCGCGCTGATTCCCCGTGGTTGCTTTCTGGATAAAGTGGGGAAGCTAGAGCTTCCCCTTT
>JAZDGM010000015.1:0-33240 GCA_043806915.1 Pseudomonadota bacterium
CCGGGAAGCCTCGGGCAGTCTCGAAAAGTGGGGAAGCTGGAGCTTCCCTGGCCTGGGTTCCCAAGCTAGAGCTTGGGAACCAGCCTGATTAACCCGTCGGTTTCCAAGCGCTAGCGCCACATTCCGCTGGTCCCCGGGCTAGAGCTTGGGGGCCGGCCTAAGCCTCGGGGCGCGTTCACCGCGCCGGGAAGCCTCGGGCAGTCTCGAAAAGTGGGGAAGCTGGAGCTTCCCTGGCCTGGGTTCCCAAGCTAGAGCTTGGGAACCAGCCTGATTAACCC
This sequence comes from Pseudomonadota bacterium, assembly GCA_043806915.1. Lineage (GTDB taxonomy): Bacteria > Desulfobacterota > Desulfarculia > Adiutricales > JAGVGV01 > JAZDGM01. The sequence goes on from JAZDGM010000015.1 coordinate 279, forward strand.
GTCGGTTTCCAAGCGCTAGCGCCGCATTCCGCTGTTCCCCGGGCTAGAGCTTGGGAACCGGCCTAGAGCCCCCGGGTTCAATCCCGGTTATCGAAAACCCGTTGGCTTTTTCTTTCGCTGCGGGGCAAGGTCCCGTGGTCCAGCACCTCGATCTCGGCGCTGACCATCAATTCCTTCTTGATCCGCAAGGCGACCAGGTTCGCCAGTTCCCGGTCGCCCGCCGGATCGCGGCCCTCGGCCCGCTCCACCTTCAACACCATGTAGTCGCGGCCGTCGTCCCGCCGTTCCAGGACGCACTGGTATTCCGACCCCAGCCCCTTGACGCCGGACAGGATTTCATCCGCGTGACCCGGGTAGATATTCACCGCCCGGAAGATGATCATGTCGTCGGACCGCCCGAAAATCCGGTCGTGACGCGGCAGGGGGGAGCCGCAGGGGCAGTCGCCGGCCAGCAGGCGGCAGAGGTCCCGGGTGCGGTACCGGATCAGGGGCGCGCCTTCCTTTTTCAAGGTGGTGACGACCATCTCGCCGGACTGTCCCGCCGGGACCGGTTCCAGGGTCACGGGGTCGATTATTTCCAGGATGTAGTAATCGGCCCAGTAGTGAACGCCGCAATGATGGACGCAGTCCAGGCCCGTGCCCGGGCCGTAAAGCTCGGTCAGGCCCGGAATGTCGAACATGTGTTCCAGGCCCAGGAGTTCCTTGATGCGGGACCGCATGGCCTCGGAGGACCGTTCCGACCCGAAGATCATTTTTTTCAGCTTGATCCGGTCCCGCAGGCCGCGCCGCCGGATTTCCTCGGCCAAAAGCAGCCCCATGGAGGCGGTGCAGCACAGGACCGTGCTTTCCAGGTCCACCAGCAGTTGGCATTGCATGTCGAGGTTGCCCGGCCCGGAAGGGATGGCCAGGGCCCCGAATTTTTCCACTCCGGCCTGGAACCCGACCCCGGCGGTCCAGAGCCCGTAGCCCACGCAAATCTGGACCCGGTCCAGGGGGGTCAGCTCGGCCATTTCAAAGCACCGGGCGAAAATATCGGCCCAGTCGTCGATGTCTTTTTGGGTGTAGGACAGGATTTTACGCTTGCCCGTGGTGCCGGTGGAAGCGTGAATGCGGACGATCTCCTCGAAGGGAACGGCCCGCAGGGGAAAGGGGTACCCGGCCCGGAGGTCGTCGGCCGTGGTGAAGGGCAGCTTTTGGAGGTCCCGGAGCGTTTTTATATCCCCGGGCCCGACCCCGGCCCGGTCCAGGCGGGACCGGTAATAGTCCGACCCGCGATAAGCGTGGTTCACGGTCCATTTCAGGCCGTCGAGTTGCAGGGCCGCCAGTTCCCCGGCGGTTTTGAAATTCGGCATGAAGGTCTTATGGTGCATTTTTCTTTCCTTGAGGCAATGGTCTTGGGCGGCCGGCGCCGCTTCCAGGCGCCTAGCCGGCGACCCTTTTCCGACGAAGCTCCAAGGTGGCGGCCTCGTCCAGGGCCAGTGAAACGGGGTCCACGACCACGCCGTATAAATCCCGGGCTTTTTCGGGGGAGATGATTTCGTTCTTGACTTCCTCGGCCACTTTTTCCGCCGGCCGGGAAAAGGGGTCGCCGCATCCGCCGCCGCCGCCGGCTTCCTGGTGGTACCTGGTCCCCCGGGGGACGTTTTTCACCATGTCCTTGGTGGTGCAGAGGTATTCCCGGCCGTCGGGATAGGCGAGGGTGATCTTGTTGAGGGTCCCGTTTCCGCCGCCGTCCACGCCCCGGGCGGGTTCCACGTCCCCGTCCCCGAAAGTGACGAGGGTGGTTTGGTCGGACCCGATGACGAATTCCGTGATCACGCCCAGCCCGCCCCGCCACCGGCCCGCTCCGGCCGAGTCGGTCCAGTATTCATGCCGCGTCAACAGGTGCGGCGTCTGCTGCTCGAACATCTCGTAGTCCTGGTCGAGGACCCCGCCCGAGGCGTCGATCATGCCGATGTGGTCGTACCCGTCGCAACCCCTGATGGCCCCGGACCCGCCCTTGAGACCCATGAAGCCGATGTCCACGTACGGCGTGTTCTTGCGGGGGTCGGTTCCGGTGGTCAGGGAACAGAGCAGTTCGTTCCATTCCGCGGTCACCCGGTCCGGGATGACCGGCCCCAGGGCCCGCATGATGGCGTCGGCGTTGTTGGGGCAGAGATGATTGCCGTACGTGGTGGCGGCGGGATAGGCCGCGTTGAGCAGGGTCCCCTCGGGTATGGTGATCTTGATGGGCCGGACCATGCCGTCGTTATGCGGTATGTCCGGGTTGACCATCTGCAGGAAGGTCAGGATGGCGGCCGAGGCCGAGGAGCTGTAAGTCCCGTTCATGAAACCCTTGGTCTGCGGGTCCGTGCCCGTGTAATCGAAATGAATGCCATCGTCCTCGACCGTGATGGTCACCCGGATGGCGTGAACGGACCCCGGATGGACCCCGTCATAATAGCAGTTGGCTTCGCCGCGGTAAACCCCATTGGGTATGGTTCGAATCTCGGCCCGCATCATTTTTTCGGTGGAATCGAACAGGAACTCCTTATGCCGCTGGAACCGGTCCAGCCCGTACCTTTCCACCAGCTTCAATATTCCCCGTTCCCCGACCACGCAGCTCCCGATCTGGGCCCGCATGTCCTCGGCCACGATGTCGAGCCTGATGTTGGCGAAAATGAGGTCCCAGACGTCCCGGCGCAGCTTGCCCCGTTCGAAAACCTTGATGGGCGGTATGCGCAGGGCTTCCTGCCAGACTTCCACGGCCTGGGGATTGTACCCGCCCTGGACCGCGCCGCCGATGTCGGCCTGGTGACCCTTGCAGGCGGACCACCCGATCAGCTCGCTTTCCCAAAAAATCGGCTTGTACACGGCCACGTCGTTGTTCTGGTTGCCGAAGGAAAAGACGTCGTTATGAAAGATGACGTCCCCGGGATGGATGTCGTCCCCATAGTAGTCGAGGATATACCGGCAGACCGGCGCCAGGGAAAAACTCAGGATGGGCAGGTTTTCGGTCTGTTCCAGCATCCGGCCTTGCCCGTCGTACAGCCCGGTGACGAAATCCTTGGCCTCGCAGAGAATCGGCGACCTGGTGGTCAGGGACAGGGCGATGGACATTTCCTCGGTGATGGACTTGAATCTCCTTTGCAGGATCGACGCCAGGATTTTGTCTATTCCCTCGTGTTTCATGACAGAATCCTTTCCTTGAACTCGTCTTCCCTGTCCTTGATGAACATGGTGTAGGAGCCGAATTTATCCACCAAAACGTTATACATCCCGGAAACGTAGGTGGTGGTGTTGACCTGCTCGATAATAGCCGGCCCCGGGATCCGGTTGCCGTACCGCAGCAACAGCCCGTCAAAAACCGGGACGTCCTGGAAAACCCGCAGCACCGGCCGGTAGGCCCGGCGCGTTTTCTTGAAGGCCCGGCCGGGGTCCGGTCCGTCGTGGGGCTGTTCGAAAAACCTGGGCTTCTCGGTCACGCCGATGGCGACCAGGCGCATGTTGATCAGTTCGATGGGCGTGGCCTGGTCTTCCAGGGAATAGCCGAACAGGGCGTTGTGGACCGGGTGGAACCGGGCGGCCATGGACGCGAAATCGAGGGTTTCGATCTCGCTCGGGAATATTTCCACGCCGACTTCGTGGTACTGCTTGACGTACCGCAGGTCCAGGGAATAATGCAACCGGACCCGTTCCCGGGGGAAATGTTCCGAGGCCAGGAGGGCCAGGCCTTCCCGTTCCATTTCCAGGAACAGGTCCCGGAAGCGGCCCGGGTCGATTTTTTCCAGGAGCGTGGGGTAGGTCCGGACGAAATTGTGCTTGAGGTCGGACATGAGCATCCCGGCGGCGCAGAAGATGGACGATTCCCGCGGAATGATCAGGACCGGGATTTCCAGTTCCCGGGCGATCATGGCGGCGTGGTTGGGCCCGGCGCCTCCGGCCGTGACCAGGGGGAAGTCCCGGGGGTCGCACCCCTGGCTGACCGAGGCTTCCCGCACGGCCGCGGCCATGTTCACGTTGATGACGTTATACATGCCGAAGGCGGCCTCGAAAACGTCCAGTCCCAGGGGCCGGGCGATCTTTTCCTCCACGGCCCGGAAGGCCTTGTCGTAATTGAGGGGGATTTTGCCTCCGGCGAAGTACCCCGGGTCGAGGTATCCCAACAGCAGGTCCGCGTCGGTGCAGGTCGGCTCGGTCCCGCCCATGTCGTAGCAGGCCGGACCGGGCTTGGAACCGGCGCTTTGGGGGCCCATGCGCAGCAACCCGCCCTCGTCGATCCAGCCGATGGAGCCCCCGCCGGCGCCGATGGTCACCACGTTGAGCATGGGCAGGGCCAGGCGAAGGCGGTTTATTTCGCCCACGTTGGTCACCGTGGGTTGGCGGTCCTTGATCAGGGCCGCGTCGAAACTGGTGCCGCCCATGTCCACGGTGATGCAGTCGTCATACCCCTGGGCCGAGATATAGGCGATGCCGGCCACCGGCCCGCCGGCCGGCCCGGACAACAACGTGGCGGCCGCGGTCTCCACGGCGGCCGGGGGGCTGATGACCCCGCCGTTGGACTGCATGATCAGCAGCACGCCCGGAAAATTCACGGCGGTAAGCTTCCTGGTCAGGGAGTCCAGGTACCTCTTGAGGATAGGCCCCACATAGGAATTCAGGACCGTGGTGGAAACACGGTCGTAAAAACGTATGGACGGCAGCAACTTGGACGATACGGTCAGATAGGCGCCGGGCAGCATTGACGCCAGTATTTCCGCGGCGGCCTTTTCGTGGGCCGGGTTGGCGAAGGAATTCATGAAGCAGACGGCCAGGGCTTCCACGCCCTCGGCCGCGAAAACCTCCGCCGCGGCGCGCACGTCGCCTAGGCTAAGGGGCTCGACTTCCTCGCCCTGGTAGTCCAGCCGGCCCCGGACCGGACGCCGCAGGCGCCGCGGCGCCAGGGGTTTTACATTTTTATAGCGGTTGTTGTACTGCTCTTCCCGCACCCCGCGCCGCATTTCCAGGGCGTCCCGGACCCCTAGGGTGGTGGCCAGGCCGGTCTTGGCCCCGGAATAGGTCAGGACCGCGTTGGTGGTCACCGTGGTGCCGTGCACGATGACCTCGACCTGGGAAAGGAATTCCTGGAGGGTCAAGTCCAAGTCCCGGGCCATTTCGCCCAGTCCGTTCATGGTGGCGATGGAAGGATCGTCCGGAGTGGACAATACCTTGTAGATTTTACTGGTCCCGTCCGCGAAGGCTAACAGGAAATCCGTAAAGGTCCCGCCGACGTCAATGCCGATCTTGTACTTCATGAGTACCTCCCGGGCGCGCTGGCTGCTGGCGATTCTGTTATTGATTAGATTTTTTCATTGTAACTTATAAGGCCGTTTCGTCAACATAAATAATAACGGCATATCTGCATGACCCTGGGCCCGCGGCGGAGCGGTCGGCCAAGGTCGGCCAAGGTTGGGATGGCCGCGCGGCTCCGCCGGTTATCCGCCCAGCCCCCGGGGCCGCCGGAAGCCGCCCCGGAATTAGGGGCCCCAGGCGGTCGAAATCCAGCAACCCGCTGCCTTGGAGGATAAGCCCGCGGGGGCGGTCCAGGTCGGGTTCGCGGATTTATAATCGGCCAGGTGGGCGGCGGAGCCCAGGAGAGCCTGGGTTTGGGCGCGGCAATAGGAAAAATTCAGCTTGTCGATAGTGTCTTTCTTGCTGTGGTAATACGGATTAAAATCATTGACAAAATCCTCCACGGCCAGGATCGCGGGGAAGCCTTCCGTCCAGAAGCTGTAGTGATCGCTGCTGGGCGAGTCGTGCATGAAAACGGTGGGTGCGAGGGCGCCGTCCAATCCGTATTGCGCCACCACGTCCAGGTAGAGGTCGGCGATTTTTCGGTCCAGGGCCTGCCCCTCGTCGGCCTCGGTCCTGGTCAGGAGCGCCATGGCCCGGTTCGCATTGGTGGAATAGGCGATCATGTCCAGGTTGATCACCGCCACGATCTTCTCGCCCGCCGCGGACGAGGCGTACGCGGCGCTGCCCAGCAATCCGAGTTCCTCGCCTGAAAACACGGCGAACCTGATGGTCCGCTCAAAGGCATGATGTCTCATGATTTCCGCGGCGGCCAATATCGCGGCGCAGCCGCCGGCGTTGTCGTCGGCCCCGGGCGCGTCGTCCTGGTAGGAGATCATGTCCCGGGTAATGCTGTCCACGTGAGCCGTCAGCAGGATGATTTCATCGGGAGCGTCCCGACCCGGCAGCTCGGCGATGATATTGCGGCCGGAAAAGACATCGAAGGTCCAATAGTGATAGGTCGGCGACAGGCCCAGGGCGTCGAACCTCTCGAACACGTATTGCGTGGCCTTCTCGATCGGCGGTCCGGAACGCGTATACCGGGTGCGGAAAGTGTACGGCTCCCCGCCGATGACCGCCTCCCGGGCGCCGCTGAGTTCCCCGATGGTTTTTTCCAGGTCCGCTTCCGTGACCGCGTCCATCATTTGTTTCACCACGGGGTCGGCGACGAATTCGGTCTCGATCTCATCCGCGGCCACGCCGGCGGCCGCCGGCCGCATGACGACCAGGGGGGCTTGGCGGAGCAAGGACGCCTGGAAGCCCTGTTTTATCAGGGCTTCGATCCGCCCTGTTTCGTAGCCGATGATGAAGGTCCGACCGTCGTCGTGCAAAACCGGAATGCCGGGGTCGAGGGACCCGCGAGACCGTCCGAGAGGCGCCCCGGCCAGGATATACCTGTTTCCGGCCCGATGCGCGGCGATCACCTGGAAGGAAAAGCCGCCGGCCTGGAGGGTTTCCAACGGGGCGATAGCCAGGGCGTAGGACCCGCCCTGGCCATCGATCAAGTGAGCGTAAACCGGGAGGTCCAAATCCTGGAGCACGCCCGGAATTTCCACCCGGGCCAAGACCCGGCTTTCACCGACCGCGGTCCCGTCCCCTGACTCGGCCCCTGACCCGGCCCGGGCCAATCCCGCCGCCCCCAGGGCCCAGGCCAAGAGGACCAGGGCCAAGATTCCAACGGTCTTATTTATCGATGCGCGAGTTCGATTCAAGAGTCGCCTCCCTTGGCCCCTGGGTTATATCCCCGGCCGCTTCGGTTTAATTTTGATGGCGGAATTATCCTAATACTTCACCAGGGCCGCCGTCACCAGAAAACATGAACAAAGAACCAGCAGCAGGGCCTGGAGGGGCCAGACCCAGCGGACCCAGTCCCGGTAGCTCACCCCGGCCAGGCCCACGGCGATGTGGAGCATGGGGTTGGTCGGCCAGATGAGGTTGGAAAAGCCGTCGCCGCACTGGAAGGCCAGGACCACGGTCTGGCGGGTGACTCCCACCAGGTCCCCCAGGGGCGCCAGGATCGGGATGGTCAGGACGGCCTGGCCCGTGCCGGATGGGACGAAAAAATTCATCATCACCTGGAACAGATAGAGGCCCAGGGCCGCGACCGGAGGGCTCAGACGGCCGATGTATCCGGAAGCCCGGTGCAGGAGCGGGTCCATGGTCAGGCCGACTTCCATCAGGTAACCCACCGCGGCGGCCAGAAGGACCAGGACGATGGCCGGGGCGAAATCCGTCAGCCCCCGGATGAAATACCCGGCCGAGGTCCGGACCCCGGCGCCGGACAGAAGCCCGGTCCCGAGCCCCATGATCAGGAAGACCAGGGCGATCGAGGGGAAGGCCAGTTCCTGGGCCTGGGGGGAAAAGGCGCCGGCCGCCGCCGCCGCGACTATCGGAACGAAACAAAAGCCGATAAACACGGCGACCCGGCGGGTTTGGGCGGGCCCGGCTCGCCGGGGCTGGCGACGGATGGCGCCATTTTTTCCGGCGCCGCGCCGGGGGCGTGTTTTTTTTCGATCCGCCGGACGTGCAGCAGCAGATATCCCCAGACCTGGGCGGTGGTCAGGACGAAGAGCGGCGCCCTAAGCCAGAGCCCGGAAAAAAGCGGCACGCCGGCCAGCTTCTGGGCGGTCCCCACGGTGAACGGATTGAACATGGCCGCGGAAAAGCCGAAACCGGCCGATAAAAAGGGGATGGCCAGCCCGGTCATCTTGTCCCAGCCCATGCTCGCGGCCAAGGGAACGAAGATCAGGACCAGGGGGACAATCTCTTCCAGTATGCCGAGGGACGAACCCAACAGGGAAAAAAAGACGACGTTGACGGTTAGGAACAGCCTTTTTTGTCCCGCCAGCCGGTTCGCCAGCCCGGCGGCCAGTCGCGGCAGGGCCCCGGACCTGTTCATGACGGAAAAACCGCCGCCGATGGTCAGAATGAAAAATACCAGGAATATGATCCTCGGACCATTGGACCCGGTCAGGGAGAGCAGGGGCGACAGGGCGATTTGCCAGGCCGGCAAGGGCGGCCGGGCCACGAGTTCGAACACCTTTTCCGGCCGGCCCTCGACATCCACGAACCGCCCGCCCGGGACGAAATAGGTGGCCGCGCCGGCGGCCAGGATGAAGAAGGCCAACAAGGCCGCGGTGGTGAAAAACACCCTTTTTTGGATCAGTCCCGAATTTTTGTTGGGCGCGGCGGTCATGGGGCTCCTTTCACGCGCGGGGCCGGAAAGCCCGAACCGCCCGTCCGAGTTCGGAGCGACGTGGAAACCAGGTCAGGTCGAGGGGCCGATACTATTTCGTGTTGGATCATTTCCCGTTGCGCCTGTTTAAGCTAAACCTAGCGGCGGAAGTGCTCGCGCATCCGGAAAAAGAGGGCGCCCGCGGGGAGGCGCCCCTACCTTGTCCCGTTCGCGGTGGGCGCCCAGGGCTTGTCGGGACGAGTCCCCGCGCCCGCCCTTGTAGGCATGATCGTAATTGGTAGATACGACGTCCCCCCGAGGGCCGCCCGGATGCGGGGCAGCGGGAACACGGCCCCATGTTCCGGCCTAGGCGGCCTGGGTAAACAAGGGTTTTCGCCCGCCGCGGTTGTCATAAAAAACGGCCCCAGCGGGGCCGCGACCTTCGAAATATTTGGTTATTTATCTTGGAGCTCGGCCAGGACGGCCAAAACCTCGGGAGACGACCTATAATTGGACAGGGCCCACTGGTAATCCAGCCAGGCCATCCAGAGACGCACCCATTCCCGGTTGAACCAGGACGGCATGTCCGCGAGCTGTCCCTTTTCCAGGTATTTGACCAAGTCCCGGTATTCGGTCAGGCAGGCCGAACAAAGGTTGAAGGCCACGCCCGTCCCGGCATGGGTGACCCGCGTGGCCGGTTCTCCATGGAACCCGCACTTGCCGCATTTCATGGCGCATTCGCCGCAACGCAGCAAGCCTTGGAGGGTTTCGAGCTTGTCGGCCTTGCCGAGGTCTTCCTTCAGTTTTTTCCGGTCGGTCAGGTCTATAACCTTGGCCAAATAGAACCACCTCCACACCGTGATGAAGTCAGTATACCATATCGCCGGCGCGGCGGGAACCCGTCGAGCGGGTCAAGGTCGGACGAGGACGATTATTTTATTGCCCGGCCACGCTGAAGGAGAGGGCTTGCTCGTTTTCCTCCAGGCCGGAACAGCCGTTTTTCTTCCCCAAAACCTGCTTGGCCCCGGCGATGCTGTATTTTTCGTCCTTGAGCAGGGTTTTGATTTCCAGGACCCTGGTCACGGCGTCCTCGTCGTACCGGCGTTGACGGCCGTTGGTCCGAAAGGGGCTGAAATATCCGTTGAACTCACCCTCCCAGTACCGCAGGGTGTGGATGGGGACGCCGGTGATGCTGGAGACCTCTCCTATCGTCAGCCAGTCCTTTTTGATCATCATGGTAAATAGGTCCTCCTTGGCGAAAAGGTGATGCCCTGCTGTAAGGCAAGTTTGAGGCCAAGGCTCAGGTTTTTGTAATGCGTTGATTTAAGGTCTTTTTAGGGAAAGGGTCAGCAATAGGCGCCGCGTCCGGCCGGGCCGGGGCGGCAAAATTTTCCCGGTCCGGGGGGACGGGTTTTCCTAGTGAACCAAGGCGCCGGGAAGCCGGCCGGCGACTTGGGCCGAGGAAAAGGGCCGGGCTTCAGCGAAACCTTTTGGGGTTGATGTTGTACTTGCCGATCTTATAGCGGATGACCCGCTCCGTGGTCTGGAGCATGCGGGCCGCCTGGGCCATGTTTCCCTTGGCGCTTTTCAGCGAGTCGGCGATGAGGTCCCTTTCCACGTTGGCCAGGATGTCGGTCAGGGACGTGGAAATGGTCGTGGAAGTCTGCTCGGCCGTGCGCAGGGTCGGCGGCAGGTGGAAGGAATGAATGGTCGGCTCGTTGGTCATGAGCACGGCCCGCTCCACGCAGTTTTCCAGTTCCCGGACGTTGCCCGGCCAATGATAGCTCATCAGGGCGTCGATGGTGGAAGTGGACATGCGGCGCACGTCCTTTTTGTGGAGGCGCGAATATTTTTCGACGAAGTGGTCGGCCAGGAGCAGGATGTCGGTGGGGCGTTCCCGCAGGGGCGGCATGAAAATGGGAAAGACGTTGAGCCGGTAGTAAAGGTCCTCGCGAAATTCCCCGGAGGCGATGGCGGCTTCCAGGTCGCGGTTGGTGGCGGTCAGCACCCGGACGTCCACCTGCTTGGGCTTGAGGTCCCCGATGCGCTCCACTTCCCGTTCCTGAAGCACCCGCAGCAACTTGGCCTGGGCCTCAATGGGGATGGACCCGATTTCGTCCAGGAAGATGGTCCCGTGATCGGCCAGCTCGAACTTGCCGGGCTTGTCCTTGATGGCCCCGGTGAAGGCGCCCTTGGTGTGGCCGAAAAGCTCGCTTTCGATCAGGGAGGCCGGCAAGGCGGCGCAGTTGATCTTGATAAAGGGCGATTTGGCCCGGGGGCTGTTGAAATGGATGGCCGTGGCCACCAGCTCCTTGCCCGTGCCCGACTCTCCCCGGATGATGACCGTGGCCGAGGAGTGGGACACCTGATTGACCAGGTGGAACACTTCCTTCATTTTGTTGGAGTTGCCCACGATGCGATGGGTGGCGAACTTGTCCGCCAGGGCCAGGGCCAGGCGCTCGTTTTCCTGCTTCAGGGATTCGGTTTCCCGGTTGTGGGCCTCGAGCTTAACCGCGGTCCGGGCCGCCAGGGAGGCGATAACGGTCAGTATCCGCAAATCGGAGACCAGGCCGGCCTCCCCCTTGAAGGGGACGTCGGCGGACAAGGCCCCGATGATCTTGGTGTCGGACTTTATGGGGACGCAGATGAAGGACAGGTCCCGGTCCCGGCCCTTGCGGCGCGACTGGGTCCGGTCCAGGAAGTTGGGCTCCGAGTCGATATGCGGGACCACGATCGGCTCCCCCGATTCAACCACCCGGCCGGTTATGCCCTCGCCCTTCTTGTACCGGCCCCGCCTGACCGCCTCGGTTGACAACCCCTGGGCCGCCTCGAGCTGGACCTCGTCCGCGTCCGGGGAAAGAAGAGTCACCATGGGGCGCATCATGCCCAGCCTCTTGACCAGTATTTCCAAAACCCCGGCCAGGGCCTGGCGCAGGTCGAGGGTCCCCCCCACCACCATGGCCGCTTCGTACAGGGCCGTCATTTCTTCCCGGTTGGAAAAATCCGAGCTCAAATCGCCTTCAGTTGGAGCCAAAACCCTAAACCTCCCCAAGATAACCGCCGCTCGCCGCGCCCCGGAGGCCCTCCGGAACATAACCGTCCCCGCGGGTCGACGCGGTCCGCCTTCAGCCTGCTTGGAGCCATATTACCACGAAATGACAAAAATGTAGGCGCCTTTCCGGTTATTTTTTAAGCGGGCTGGACGGGAGGAGAATTATTACGGAAAAAAACCGGGGCGACAATCTATAATAAGAGGAGCCACTTGCAAAACACGGCTATTTGGCCGTTATAAGCCTTTGTATGAAAATGACCGAAGGGCATTTTCATTGGTTGTTGTGACCGACATGGCCCGCGGCCATGTCGGTTGGGCTGGTCATGTTCGGCTTCGCCGAAAATTTTAACCCGGAGACATACTGAAGTATTTCGAGAAGTTAAAATTGAGGCTGACGACGAGTTGGGTCAAGGACCGAGGTTTTGCAACCGGCGCGGAGGCATGGTATAGCCTTTCAGGGGGCCGGCGGGGGCGGGCTTCCGGTCGCGGCCGGCCCGGACCAGGGACGGACCAGGGACGGACCAGGGCGAAGCGTCCCGTTTTGTAGCTTTCTCACTTGGACAAGGTGAAGATGGAGACCAAGCTCGTTTTAATCATCCCTTTCTTTCTGGCGTCCGCGGGGACCTTGTGGGTGTCGGTCAAGGCCTGGTCCCTGCGCCGGACCCCGGGAGCGATTTCCCTGGCCATCGGCAGCTTGTGCTCGAGCTGGTGGTCTTGTTGCGAGGGGTTTCTATATTTCGGCTTCGACCTCGACGTCAACATCCGGATCACGCAGCTTCAGTATTTGGGGCTGGTCTGGGTCGCGCCGTGGATACTAATTTTCGTGCTAAACCTGTTTTCCCAAGGCGACTACGTCCGCCCCCGGAGATTGTGGGCCCTGCTTCTTCTTCCCGCGATCACTCTTGTCCTGGCCTGGACCAACCAGCGGCATCACCTCATCTGGTCGCGCTTCCTGGTCGTCCATTTCCAGGGCGCGCCCATGCTCGGCCTGGAACACGGCCCGTTTTTTTGGCTTTTTTCCCTCTACAACCATCTCTGCCTGGGCGTGGCCGCGGTTTTCCTCCTACCCAAGGCCGCGGCCGGTCCCTCCGTCTTTCGGTCCCAGGCCCGGCTTATTCTCCTGGTAATCGCCACGGCCTGGGCGGCCAATCTGGTTTACGTCGCCGGACTCAGCCCCATTCGCAACCTGGATTTGACCCCCTTGACCTTCTCGGCCCTGTCCGGCGCCTTGGCCTGGGGCTTTTTTCGCCGCGGCCTCCTCGATCTCGCCCCGGCCGCCAAGACCCAGGTTTTCAACAGCCTCGTCGACGGCGTGATTGTGTTGGACCGGCTTTCCCGGATAATCGACCTCAACCCGGCCGCTGAAAAAATCCTCGGCCGGTCCCGGGACGACTTGGTGGGTAAGACCGCGGAGGAAGTCCTTCCGGGCCGCCCCTGGATCGAGGCCAATCTCCGGACCGAGGTCCTGGTCAATGCGGAGGAGCCTTTCCGGAACGAGGACGGGGAAGAAATTTTCGATCTTCGGATTTTTCCCATTCCCGGCCGGAAGAAAGAGCCCGTGGGGCAGGTCATGGTCTGGCGGAACATCACCGCGTTCAAACAAATGGAATCGGAACTGCTGCGCTTGGCTTCCACCGACTCCCTGACTGGAATTTACAATCGCCGCAAGGTGATGGAACTTGGAGAAGCGGAATTTTCCCGGTCCCGGCGTTACCAACGTCGCTTTTCCGTCCTGGTCCTCGATCTCGACTTCTTTAAAAACGTCAATGACGCCCACGGTCACCAGGTTGGAGACGCCGTCCTCCAGGCCTTCGCTCAAACCGTCCAGACCCAGCTTCGGGAAAACGATCTGTTCGGTCGGATCGGGGGAGAGGAATTCTGCGTCTTGCTCCACGAGACCGAGGGCGTCGCCGCCTTCGCCGCGGCCGAAAGAATCAGGCGTCTTGTCGCGGAACACCCGATTCCCACGGCAGCGGGGGAGATAAGGATCACCGTCAGCATCGGCGTCGCCTCCCTGGACCCGGCGGACCGCAACCTGGAAGCGGTTTTTCATAAGGCCGACGCCGCCCTGTACCGGGCCAAGGACCAGGCCCGCGACCGCGTGGTTTCGGCCGACCCCGCCCCCGGCGAAAAGCGGGAAAGATAGGGGTCCGTGGACCCGCCCCAACAAACCCCTGATAACCGGTGGTGGTCAACCGCGGTAGGGGCGCCTCCCCGTGGGCGCCCTCTTTCCCATCGCGCCAAGGAGGGCGGGCACGGGGACCTACCCCTACAAACCCCTGATAACCGGTGGTGGTCAACAGCAGTAGGGGCGCCTCCCCGTGGGCGCCCTCTTCGCCATCGCGCCGAGGAGGGCAGGCACGGGGACCTGCCCCTACAAACCCCTGATAACCGGTGGTGGTCAACAGCAGTAGGGGCGCCTCCCCGTGGGCGCCCTCTTCGCCATCGCGCCAAGGAGGGCGGATGGTTGGAAGCGGAGGCTTTTTCTCCCGCCGGGCGGCGGGAAAAGCCTAAAAACCAAGGGTTTCCATCAAGGTTGGGGAAGCTCGGGCTTCCCTGGCCGAGGTCCCCAAGCTGGAGCTTGGGAACCAGCCTTGGGGGGTAAGCTTGTAGGGTGCGCAATGCGCACCATCTTTTACTTGTTTTCGGGCCTTGCCACGGTAAATTGGAGACGTTGGCCACGCCTTGCGGGCGGGGTTGCTCCGCCCCTCGCTTTGAATCATTATGGCTGCGACATTCTCTTTCCCGTCCCAGGGTCAGGGGCGCGCCGGAGCCGGCGCCCCTGACAACCCCCGGCTCTTTTAAGAGAACCCGCCTGGCGGCGGTTTCACGCCCCGAAACGTCCTGTTTCGAGGGCGGAAAGGGCGGGCGTACATGCCCGCCCGAAGAAGTCCGGGGCGTTTGGAATTGCTTGGCCGAGCACGCCTCTGCATGTCAAAAAAATAATTTGATCTCCGTAGGTTAAATTGAATCGTAGGCGAAACTCAACATCTTGCCCGGCCTCGTCGGCCCGGGTCAACCAAGGACTACCCCCCTCACCCCGCCCTCTCCCCCATGAATGGGTGGAGAGGGGGAAAAAACGCCCCGGGCTTGTTTTTTTTCCGCCAGACAACCCCTCGCCTCAACCGACATGACCGCGGGCCATGTCGGACACAACAACCAATGAAAATGCCCTTCGGTCATTTTCATACCAACCCCAAGGGGCGTGGGGCGGGGCCGGACCATTGCCTCCCGCCTCCCCGGCGGGTTCCCGCCCGCGCGGGCCAAAAATATTATTCATTTTAGACATAGTTGATTTTCCGCAAAAAATCCGCCGCGCGCGTTAAAATACGCCTCGGTCGCGGGCGGCGACAAAATCTAAAACAGGACGACGCGGTTCAGTTTAAGGATACGAGCCATGATTCCGTCGGAATTATTGAATCGCATTCCCGAGGTCATTCCCTTCGGCGTGGTGGTCCTGACCCCGGACGCGGAAATCGGTTACGCCAATCCCTGGATCGTGGCCAAGGCGGGTTTTAGCCCCGGTCAATGGGAGGCCGCGGACCTGGCTTTTGCCCTGCCGGAGGTGATCCAACTGGGCCGGACCGTCCTGGAAGGCCGGGAAGCCTACCGGGAAGCGGGTTGTTCCATCGACGGGTCCCACCACCGGGTGGAAGCCATGCTCCTGGGCCGCGACGGCGGTCCGGAAGGGGCGGTCTGCTGCATCACCCCGGAACCGTCCTTTTCCCTGTTCCAGAACAGCGCCTTTCACAAGCTTCAAATCCAGGAACTGAACGCCATCTTCGAATTGTCGTCCGACGGCATCATTCTGTGCGACGGGGAAGGCCGGATCGTCCGGATCAACGAGGCGTCCGAAAGGCTCAACGGCTGGTCGGCCGCGGAAGTGGCGGGCCGCCGGGTCCAGGACCTGGTCGAGGAAGGCTGGATCGACCAGTCCGCGACCCTTCACGTCCTGCGGACCCAAAAAACGGTCAACCTGGTGCAGTATATCGAGCGGACCAAAAACCACCTGCTGGTAACGGGAACGCCCCTGTTCGACCGGAACGGGCGCGTCAAGCTGGTGCTCGTCAACGAGCGGGACATGACCCAGCTCAACGCCATTAAAACACAGCTCGAGGAAGCCCGGCGGGTCACCGACAAGTACAAGGACAACCTCGCGGAACTGGCGGTCCTGGAATACCGGGGCGGGCTGATCAAGGCCGAAAGCCAGGTCATGGGCCAGGTCCTGCAGTACGCCATCAAGCTGGCCCGACTGGACGCCTCCAATATCCTGGTCACCGGGGAATCCGGGGTCGGCAAGGGGCTGCTGGCCCAATTCATCCACGACCAGGGCCGCGGAAAAGGCAAGCCCTTTATCCAGATCAACTGCGCGGCCATGCCCGAGGGCCTGCTGGAAGCCGAACTCTTCGGGTACGAAAAAGGCGCCTTCACCGGCGCCGGGACCAACGGCAAGGCCGGCCTGTTCGAACTGGCCCACGCCGGGACCCTGTTCCTGGACGAGATCGGGGACTGCCCCTGGGCCATTCAGGCCAAGCTGCTCAAATACCTCGACGACCACGAAGTCCAGCGCCTGGGCGGCCTGGAGCCGCGCCTCATCGACTGCACCATCATCGCCGCCACCAACCGGGACCTGGACCAATTGATCGAGGAACGCCGCTTCCGGTCCGACCTCTTCTACCGGCTCAACACCTTTACCATCAATATTCCGCCGCTGCGGGAACGGCCGGAGGACGTCTTCGAGCTGATCATGCACTTTCTGGACGAATTCAACACCCGCTACGGCTTCAAGAAAAAAATCGGCTCCCACGCCCTCAAGCGGCTGCAAAATTACGGCTTTCCCGGCAATGTCCGGGAATTACGCAACATCGTCAAGCAAGCCATCGTGATGGGCGAGGGCGACCTTCTCGACGATTTCATCCTCGGCGGACTCAAGGAACCCGACCAGGACAGCCCCCCCCGGGAACTCAAAAACGAACGGGGCCGGACCTTCACCGAGCAGATGGAAAATTTCGAGCGCCAACTCCTGAAAAAAACCCTGACCCGGGCCCAGTCCACCCGGGAATTAGCCCGGCTTATGGGGACCAGCCAACCGACAGTGGTCCGGCGGCTGAAGAAGTACGGGCTCGCCGCGCCGGCGAAACGAAACTGAATCAATTTTTTCCCTAACACACTGGAATAAAGGATAAATTCAAAATATTTCCTGAAAATCAAAAACGAATCAAGCTTTTTTGTTGCTATTGCTGTGAATATACCGGCCGCCGGGGGGAAATGATTCATTCATGAATCATGGCCGAAACGCGCGAAGACGTTCCAAAATAACATCTCGATATGATTGACATTTTTTTCGGATGTCTCCTGGCGTGGATTTTGCTAAACAAACCGAGGTCTCTTTTTAATTAAATTAAGCACCCCCCATGGGAGCCCAAAAATGCGCGAGGCGAGCCGAAGCGAATATCTACGCAAGATGCGATCCGTGGTTGCTCCCCGCGGGACCGCCAACCTCACCTCCTTTTTCGCCGCCCGGGCGGAGGGCGCCTTGATCCACGACGTCGACGGCCGGGAGCTGATCGATTTCACGGGGGGCATGGCGGCGCTGAACGTGGGGCATTCGCACCCCAAGGTCGTGGCGGCCCTCAAGGACCAGGCGGAAAAGTTCACGCACACCTGCTGGCACGCGGTCATGTACGAGCCGTACGTGGAACTGGCCGACCGTCTCTGTTCGCTGACGCCGGGGTCCTTCCATAAAATGGCCCTCTTTCTGAACAGCGGGGCGGAAGCGGTGGAAAACGCCGTGAAGCTCGCCCGCCACCACACCGGGCGGCCGGGCCTGATCGCCTTCGAGCACGCCTGTCACGGCCGGACGTACATAGCCATGAGCCTGTCGTCCGGCGGGCGGACCGGCAAGCGCGGCTTCGGCCCCCTGGCCGACCAGGTCCACCGCCTCCCCTACGGCTATTGCTACCGGTGCGTCTTCGGCCTCAAGCGCCCGGAATGCGGGCTTTTTTGCGCCGAATTCCCCTGGAGGCGCCTCGGCGGGGGCGGGTTGGAGCCCGAACTGATCGCGGCCCTGATCGTCGAGCCGGTCCTGGGGGAAGGCGGGGTGGTGGTCCCGCCGCCCGGGTTCCTGAACCGCTTGCGTGAATTCTGCCGGGAATACGGCATTGTTTTCATCGCCGACGAAATCCAGACCGGCGCCGGGTGGACCGGGAAAATGTTCGCGGTGGAACATTTCGACCTGGCGCCGGACCTGATCTGCCTGGCCCAGGGCTTCGCCGCCGGGATGCCCCTGAGCGCGGTGACGGGCAAAAAGGAGATCATGGATTCCCCGGAACCGGGCGGGCTGGGGGGGACCCACTCCGGCAACCCGCTAGGCTGCCGGGCGGCCCTGGCCGTCCTGGACATCATTTATCACGAAAACATCCTGACCCGGGCCGAGGCGTTGGGGAACCGCTTGCGGGCCCGCTTCACGGACTGGATGAGCCGGTACGAGATCATCGGCGACGTCAGGGGCCTGGGCGCCATGAACGCCCTGGAACTGGTCCGGGACCGGGAGACCAAGGCGCCGGCGACGGAGGAAGCCGGGGAATTGGCCCGGTTTTGCCATGACCGGGGCCTGATAATCTCGACCTGCGGGGCCTTCGGAAACGTGATTCGAGTCTTGGCGCCCCTGGTGATTGGGGATGACGAATTGGAACGCGGGTTGACCGTCATGGAGGAAGGGCTGGCCGCCTTGCGCGCCGGACCGAGCGTCCGGGCGGCGACGGCCCGGGCCGATTGAACGGGACCGGCGCCGGACCTGGGGGGGGCGCCGGACGTGGGCGGTGGGAGCGCGGCCTCGCGGTCGGGCCCCTGGAGTCCCTTGGGAAGGGTAGGGAAGGATGCGGCGGCCCGGGTCGCCGTCAACAACACTAACCATTTTACATCGTGGAGGAAGGCAGGCATGAAAAAATCGATTTTTCTATTTCTCTTGGCCCTACTGACTGTCGGCCTGTTGGCCGGAAGCGCTTTCGCGCAGGAAACGGTTAAAATCGGGTTCTGCGCCCCGCTTTCGGGCGCCGCCGCGGCCTGGGGGCTGCCCGGCATGGAAGGCGTGGAAATCTGGCTGGAACAACTCAAAAAGGACGGCGGCCTCAAAATAGGGGACAAAACCTATAATGTCGAGATCGTCCAGTATGACGACGAAGGCGTGGGCAGCAAGGCCCTCCTGGGCGCGCGCAAGCTGGTCGAGGAAGACGGCGTCGTCGCCCTGTTGATGCTGGGCGGCTCCACCAGCGCGGCCGTGCAGCCGTATTTGACCCAAAAGAAGATCATGTCCTTCGTTCTCATCGCCTCGGACATCACCAAGGACCGCCCCTATTTGCTGGACGTGACCGACAACTTCCCGACGTATCACCTCCTGCATACGGAATACATCGCCGAGGCCCATCCCCAGGCCAAGACCGCGGCCATCATTTCCCAGGACGACGAAATCGGCCTGGCGGCCATCGCCTGGTCGGAAGCCGGCTTCGAGGCGGCGGGAATCAAGGTGGTCTATTCCAAGCCCTTCGGCGTGGAAACGACCGACTTCGCCCCGATCGTGACCGCGGCCCTGGCCCAGAAGCCCGACATCATCAGCATGGGCGCGTCGTACCCCGAATTCCAGGCCCTGATTCTGGAACAGACTTCCACCCAGGGCTGGAAGGGCGTCATCACCTCGGCCTGCTGGGATTTCAAGGCCATCACGGCCAAGGTCCCGAAGGGCTACATGGACGGCGCGGTTTCCGGCTTCCCGGATTTCGACGATCCCAAGCTGTCCCCCGAGCATAATGAATTCTGGAAGGCCTGGAAGGCCAAGTACCCGGACCACGGCTTTCCGAGATCGTCTGGGAATACAAGGCCGCCCTGGACGTCTGGAAATTCGGCGCCCAGCTAGCCGGCAGCGTCGAGTCGGAAAAAGTCTACCAGGCCCTCAAGGCCGCCAAGGAAGTCCCCCACGCCTTTGGACCCGCCAAGTGGTGGGGCCAGGAAATCTTCGGCCAGGACAACCTTCTGGTGCCCACCTGGCCCATTACCGAAGTCCGGGACGACAAGCCGTACATAGTGGCCCAGAAAAGCCTGATCGACTGGCTGGCCAAGCCCGGGAACAAGGAAATCCTGGAAAAAGCCCTGGTCAGATGGAAGCTGAAATAACACCAAACCATTGTACCGGGCCCGGCCTTCCCGGCCGGGCCTCCAACGGGAGAAAAGCGGATTAACAGGGCATGGAGTTCATAGGGCAAACAATCCTCAACGGGCTGATGACCAGTTCGTTCTACGCCTTGATCGCCGTGGGACTGAGCCTGGTTTTCGGCGTGATGCACATCGTCAATTTCGCCCATGGCGAATTCTACATGATCGGCGCGTACACCGTCTGGGTCTTGTACGCCAAGATGCACTGGCCTTTTTTCCTAGCGGTCCTGGCGGCCATCATTCTGGTCGGGCTGCTGGGGCTGGCCTGCGAGCGCCTCGTTTTCCGCAAGGCCGAAGGCAATGTCCTGAGCGGATTCATCATGTCCGTGGGCCTGGTCTTCATCCTCCAGGTGGCGGTGGTCAAGCTGTGGGGCCTGGGCAAGATGAAGCCGGTGCCGTCGGCGTTCCCCCAAGTCCTGGACCTGGGCGGCATCACCACCAGTTGGCAGAGGTTCATCGTCGTGCCGATCACCATCGTGCTGCTGGGCGCCCTGTGGTTTTTCCTGGACAACTTCCGCATCGGCCGGGCCTTGCGGGCCTCGGCCCTCAACCCGGAAGCGGCGGCCCTGCAAGGGATAAGCGTGCGCAAGAGCGCGGCCGCGGCCATGCTGATCGGCTCGGCCCTGGCCGGCGCGGCGGGCGCCCTGATGGCCCCGATCATGTCCGTCCACCCCTACATGGGCCATGCCGTGGTCTGGACCGCCTTCGTGGTGGTCATCGTCGGCGGGGCGGGCAACATCAAGGGCACGGTCCTGGCCTCCCTTCTTTTCGGGTTTCTTACCACGATTATCACCACGCTCCTGGACTCGACCATAGCCAATCTCGTCAACGTGCTGGTTATGCTCGTTATCCTGGCCATACGGCCCCAAGGTCTGGCGGGACATGCGGAACATTAATTACAAGCAGGCCCTGGCCATCGGCGCGTTTCCCATTATCGTCATTTCCGCGCCCTTCATGGTCACCAGCTACAAGGTCGACCTCCTGACCAATTTGCTGATCAACATCATCCTGGTGAGCAGCTTCCGGCTGATCACCTCCACGGGCGGGTGGTCCCTGGCCCACATCCCCATGATGGGCTGCGGGGCCTACGCCTCGGCCCTGCTGACCGGCGCCCTGGGGGTCCCCTTCCTGATTTCCATGCCCCTGTCCGGGCTCGCGGCCGCGCTCATCGGCGGCCTCATCGGCTTTCCCCTGGCGCGGACCAAGGGGTTCGCCTTTTTCGTGGCGTCCTTCGCGGCGGGCGAGGCGATACGGTTGAGCTGGATGCGCTTCAAGGTCCCCTTCGGCGGCCACAAGGGGCTGACCGCCCCTCCCCCGGACCTGCTGCACGGGGTCTCGTGGCTCGATTTTTCCAGCGCCATTCCCTACTACTTCCTGGCCTTGACGGTCGCCCTGATCAGCCTGGCCATCATGCACCGCCTGGACAAATCCAGGATCGGAATGACCTGGAAGGCGATTGAATCCCACGAAAACCTGAGTAAAAGCGTGGGGGTCAACTGCACCAAATACAAGGTCCTGTCCTTTTCCATTGGGTCCTTTTTCGCCGGGATCGCCGGGGTGCTGCTGGCGCACCGGTTGTGGGCCATCGAGCCGCAGCAGTTCGGGTTCACCACCACCCTGT
This sequence comes from Pseudomonadota bacterium, assembly GCA_043806915.1. Lineage (GTDB taxonomy): Bacteria > Desulfobacterota > Desulfarculia > Adiutricales > JAGVGV01 > JAZDGM01. The sequence goes on from JAZDGM010000015.1 coordinate 21,645, forward strand.
ATCTCCTGGTCTGGGTGGTCTTCGGCGGCTCGCACACCTTTTCCGGCCCCATCATCGGGGTGGCGGCCCTGACGGTGCTGGGCGAGCTGCTCCGCCCGCTGGTGGAATGGGTGCCCATGATTTACGGGACCATCATCATTCTCACGTTGATTTTTCTGCCGAACGGCCTGGAGAGCCTGCCCGGCAGGATCAAACCCTATTTCAAGACCAAGCGGGCCAATGGGTCCGACGCGGCCGGAAAAAAAGACGCTTAGAAGGGCGCCCCAACATGGCCTTACTCGAACTTCACGGACTAACCAAAACCTTCGGGCAGAACACCGCCGTCATGGCCCTGGACCTGCTGGTGGAAGAAGGACGGATCAAGGGTCTGATCGGCCCCAACGGCTCGGGGAAGACGACGGTCTTCAATATGATCTCCGGTTTTCTCACCCCAACCCGGGGGAGAATATACTTTGACAACAAGGACATCACCAACCTGCCCCCCCATCGGACGGCCCGGTTGGGACTGGCCCGGACCTTTCAGTTGACCGCGCTTTTCCGGGAAATGACCGTGCTCGAAAATGTCCTGGTCTGCTGCCACCTCCACACCGGAACCAACCTGTTCCAGCAGTTCTGGCGGGACCGCAAGGTCCGGCGCCGGGAAAAGTCCCTGGAACTCAAGGCCCTGGGCTTGCTGGAATGGATGGGCCTCCGGGACCTGGCCGGCGAAAAGGCCGGCGACCTGCCCCAGGGCCACGCCGCGGCCCTGGGCATCGCCAACGTGCTGGCCGCGGAGCCGAAGTTGATCCTCCTGGACGAACCGGTCGGCGGCATGAACCCCACCGAGACCGCGGACACCATGGCGCGGATCAAGTCGGTCCGGGATTCCGGCGTCACCGTCTTTCTGGTGGAACACGACATGAAGGCCGTCCTGGGCGCCTGCGATGAAGTCACCTGCATCAATTTCGGAAACAAGATCGCCGAGGGCGAGCCCCGGGCGGTGTGCTCGCACCCTCAAGTGATCGAAGCCTACCTCGGCGGAGAGGTGGACTCGTGCTTTCTTTAAAAAACCTAGTCGTTCAGTACGGCGGCATCAAGGCCTTGCGCGGCGTCTCCCTGGAAGCCGCCGAGGGGACCATCACCTGTCTCATCGGCGCCAACGGCGCTGGTAAAAGCACGACCCTCCGGGCCATCTCGGGCATGGTCCCCCTGACTTCCGGGGAAATTTGGTTCCGGGACCAGAGGATCGACGGCTTCGAACCCCAGGAAATCGTGGAAATGGGCATCGGCCATGTTCCCGAGGGCAAAAAGCTGTTCCTGGAAATGACCGTTCGGGACAATCTCCTGACCGGAGCGTACCTCCGCCGGGACAAAAAGGAACTCGAACGGGACCTCGACCGGGTCCGCGGGTACTTTCCCGTGCTGGCCCGGGCCTATAACCGGCCGGCGGCCCAGATGAGCGGCGGCGAGCAGCAGATGCTGGCCATCGCCCGGGGCCTGATGAGCGCCCCCAAAATCCTGCTGTTGGACGAACCGTCCCTGGGCTTGTCGCCTCTTCTGACCCGCGAGGTGGGCGCCATCATCAAGCGGATTTCCCAGGAAGGCGTCACCATTCTGCTCATCGAGCAGAACGCCGGCCTGGCCCTCAGCCTGGCCAAGCAGTGCTACGTCCTGGAAACGGGCCGGCTGGTCCTGGAAGGCGACAGTTGCGACTTGCGGAACAACCGGCATGTCAAGGCCGCCTATCTCGGGCTGGACCCCGACCAGGAAGCCGGACCCGCGGAGGAAGCCGAAAAGGCGGCCAAGGCCCCCCCGGACCGGCCGGCCGATGTCCGCGGCCCCGGCGGCGCCGAATTCGATCACAAGGAACCGGCGGATAAGCCCAGGAAAAACCGCGTCCCCCCGGAAGCGCCGCCGCGGATACTGCAAACCTGGGAGCCCTTCGGGTGGTCGAGGGACAGATCGGACCGCCAACCCTGGGACTGGGAACCCGGGCGCGCGTCCCCGGGCGACAACGAGGACCAGGACCGGGACCAGGACCGCGGCGTCTTGGCTTCACCGACCCCGCCGAAACCGTTTGGAGGCGGCGAGCTCCAGTTCGTTAAAAAGGTTTTCAAACCCAAGGGTTGACCGGGGCCCGGCTTCGGACGACCTCGCGGGGGGAGACGGAGATGACGAAAAAAACAATAACGGTCCAAGTGGATTTTTACGCCGGCGTCCAGGCCGTGTTCGGGACCGCGTCGACCCGGGCGACCCTGGCGGGGTCGTCGCGCACGGTGGGCGCGGCCCTGGAAGCGATCGCCGCCACGCGCGAGAGGCGCGAAACAATTTTCGATCCCGCGGGCGGTCTGCGCCGGGACTTGACCGTGTTTAAGAACGGCCGGAACATCAAGTTCATCGGCGGACTCGAAGCCGAACTGAATGAAGGCGACGTTCTGGCCCTTTTTCCTCCCACTTTCGGAGGATGATCCACGCCCCGGGGCGTCGCCAAAACGCGGCGCGCGGGGGACGGCGGCGGCGGACGTTTGGTTATTATTGCGAGGAGGCATGGAATAGATGTCCAAAAACCTTGTTATCGACATATCGCGCTGCACCGGCTGCGGCTACTGCGAGCTGATATGTTCCTTTGCACACCACAATGAATTCAACCCGCTCAAGGCCCGGATACAGGTCAGCGTCTTCATCGAGAAAGCCCTGGCCGTGCCCGTGGTCTGTTACCAGTGCGAGGACCCCTGGTGCGTCAAGGCCTGCCCCGCCGGCGCCCTGGCCATTGAAACCGATTCGACCGGGGAAGCCCGGCTGATCGCCGTGAACAAGGACCGGTGCGTCGGGTGCAAGATGTGCACCCTGGCCTGCCCCTTCGGCTGCATCGTGGTCAGCGACGGCGTCGCGGAAAAATGCGATCTGTGCCATGGCGATCCGCAGTGCGTGAAATTTTGCCGGGCCGGGGCCTTGAGTTTCAAGGACCCCCGGGAGGCTTTGACGGCCAAGAAGAAGAACGTGGCGGAACGCCTTGTATCTTCGTACCAGGAGGTCTAGCGATGTGGTACGGCTGGACGGGAAATGTCCTGAGAATCGATCTGAGCAAACCCCTGGTGACGGTGGAAAACCTCAACCGCCGGATCGCCGTGGACTTTCTCGGCGCCCGGGGCCTGGGCGTCAAGTATCTGTATGACGAAATCGACCCGGCGGTGGACGCCTTGTCCCCCCGCAACAAGCTCCTGTTCGTCACCGGCCCCCTGACCGGGACCGGGGCGCCGGGCGGGAGCCGCTACATGGTGGTCACGAAAGGACCCTTGACCGGCGCCATCGCCCATTCCAGCGCCGGCGGCCCCCTGGCCATGGCCATCAAAATGGCCGGGTACGACCTGATCATCCTGGAAGGGAAGTCGCGGCGGCCGGTTTATATTTACATCGACGACGACCGGGTGGAAGTCCGGGACGCCGAGCAGCTCTGGGGTAAATCCACCACCGAGACCGAACGGGAAGTCATCGCCCAAACCCATCCGGACGCCAAGGCGGCCTGCATCGGCCCGGCCGGGGAGCACCAGGTCCTCTTCGCCTGCGTCATGAGCGACATGGGCCGGGCGGCCGGGCGGTCCGGCGTGGGCGCGGTCATGGGCTCCAAGAACCTCAAGGCCCTGGTCGTCCACGGGACCAAGGGCGTCAAGGTCGCGGACAAGACGGCTTTCTGGTCCGCCATGCGGGACGCCTATAAAAAGCTCGACACGCCCGGCACCGAGCATTTCCACCAGGTGGGCACTCCGGGAGTGCTGAGCCTGGTCAAGGAACTGGGCATCATCCCCACCCGGAATTTCAAATACGGGACCAACAGCGAATGGCAAAAGCTGTCGGGGGAACGCCTGGCGTCCACCATTTCCACTCGTAAAAACATGGGCCTGGCCTGTCCGGGCTGCCCGGTGGGCTGCGGCCGCGTGACCCGGGTGACCAATCCCAAGTACGCCTCCCAAGGCGTGGGCCCGGAATACGAAACCATCGGCTTGTTCGGGTCCAGTTGCGGAGTCAACGACCTGGACGTGGTGTCCAAGGCCGGGTTCATCTGCAACGAAATGGGCATGGACACCATTACGGCCGGTTCCACCATCGCTTGCGCCATGGAGCTGTACGAGGAAGGACACCTGCCCCTCAAGGACGCGGGCCTGCCCTTGAATTTCGGAAACGCCGAGGCCGTCATTCAGTTGGTCAACGACATGGCTTATCGCCGGGGGTTCGGCAACGTGTTGGCCGACGGGGCCTTCCGGACCGCGTCCCGCTATGGCCACCCGGAATATTTCATGGGCTCCAAAAAGCTCGAATTCCCCAGCTACGATCCCCGGGGGGTCCAGGGCATGGGCCTGGGGTACGCCACCAACAGCCGGGGCGCCTGCCACATCCGGGGGGAAGTCCACGACCTGTCCCTGTACGGCGTCGACTATTGGCGGGTCTCCAAGGACCGGGGCATCGTGGGCGCCACGGACCCGCTCCGGTGGGACGACAAGCCGGAACTGGCCATGGCCGTTCAGGACTGGTTCTGCATCATCGATTCCTGCGGCATGTGCAACTTCATGTTCTTCCTGGGATTGGACGAGGACAACTGCCGGGCCCTGGTCGAGGCGGCCGCGGGCATCGACATGGGCGGCCAGCGGGGCCTGATGCTCATGGGTGAACGCATCTTCAACCAGGAACGGCTCTTCAACCTCAAGGCCGGGCTCACCTGCCGGGACGACACCCTGCCCCAGCGCATGCTGCGGGAACCCATGCCGGATGGTCCGTCCAAGGGCATGGTGGTGCATCTGGACGAGATGCTGCCCGAATATTACCGCCTCAGGGGTTGGAGCCCGGATGGGGTCCCGCCCCAGGCCAAGCTCAAGGAACTGGGACTGCTGTAGGGTCGAGCCAGTGAGCGGGACCGGGAAACATATCATCATCGGCAACAGCGCCGCGGCCCTGGCCGCGGTCCGGGCCATCCGGCGCGCCGGGGACGACCGGCCCATCGTCCTGGTCTCGGCCGAAAACCTTCCGGCCTATTCCCCGGTCCTGACCACCTATTATATCGCCGGAGGCATCTCCAGAAAGAACATGTTCCTGGTGGACGCCGACTTCTACCGCCGCCATCGGGTCAAAACGATCCTGGGGCGACGGGTGGTCGAGGTGGACCCGGACCGGCGGCTCGTCGTGCTCGGCGACCGGACCCGCCTGGAATACGGGGACTTGCTCATCGCCGCGGGGGCCTCGGCCCGTCCCCTGGAACGGGTCGCCCCCGACGCCGCCGGGCTGGTTTGCACCCTGCGCACCCTGGAAGACGCCGAAAGAATCCGGGCCCTCGGCCAAAAAGCCTCGGAAGTGGTGGTGATCGGAGCCGGACTGGTCAGCTTGCAGACCGTCAAGGCCCTGCTGCGGCCCGGGCTCAAGATCACCGTGGCGGTCGGGTCGGACCAGGTGCTTTCCCAACAACTCGACCGGGAAAGCGCCGGGATTATCCAGGGGCGGCTCGAAGCCGGAGGCGTGGACATCCTTTTCGGCCGCGGGATCGACCGCGTGACCCGCCGCGGGACGCGGGTCGAGGCGACCACCAGCTACGGCGAGACCCTGCCGGCCGACCTGGTGGTGGTGGGCAAGGGCGTCCGGGCCAACACCGACCTAGTGCGGGGGACCGCCATCCGGACCGGGCGGGGCGTCATCGTGGACGACCGCATGAGGACCAGCGTTCCGGACGTTTACGCCGCCGGGGACGTGGCCGAGGGCGAAAACCAGGTGTCCGGGGAGCGGGAAGTCATCGCCACCTGGTTCAACGCCGCCGCCCAGGGGGAAATAGCCGGCTTGAACATGGCCGGCCGGCCGGCCCGGCGGACCGGTCAGTTGCGGGAAAACGTCACCACCCTGTTGGGGGTGGTCGTGGCCGTGGTCGGGCAGTCCCGCCCCGATTACGGCCGGTACGAGGAAATCAAGCACCTTGATTCCAGGCGGGGCGTGGTCAGGAAGTTTTTTTTCGACGGACCGGTCCTGGCCGGCGCCCTGCTCATCGGAAGTTACCTGGACGCGGGAGTGATCAGGCATTGCATCGCCGAGCGCCTCGATCTTTCCGCCTGGAAGTCCGAAATAGCCGCGACCCCGCTTGACTTCGGAAAAATTTTGGCCAAGCGGGGCCTGGATTTGTCGATTTCGAGCAATTAACGGATTCTTGAAGATAAGAGGGACCCGATATGTCTGCACCGGCGTTATCTTTCCTTATTTTGATCATTCTAGCCATCGCCTTGTTTTTTGTCTGGCTGATCTATTCCAGGCGCTATCAGCGGGCTTCCCAGGAGACCGCGTTCGTGAGAACAGGGTACGGCGGACTTAAGGTGGTCATGAACGGCGGCGCCCTGGTCTTTCCGGTGCTGCACGAAGTGATCCCCGTGAACATGAACACCATGCGCCTGGACGTGGCCCGGGCCAACCACCAGGCCTTGATCACCAAGGACCGCATGCGCATGGACGTCCAGGCCGAGTTCTACGTGCGGGTGAAACCCAGCGTCGAGGACATCGCCATGGCCGCCCAGACCCTGGGGCGACGCACCACCAACGTGGACTCCCTCAAAAGCCTGGTCGAGGGCAAGTTCATCAACGCCCTGCGGGCCGTCGCCGCCGAAATGAACATGGACGAACTCCACCAGAACCGGGGCAAGTTCGTCCGCCTGGTCCAGGAAGCCGTGGGGGACGGCCTGATGAAAAACGGCCTGGAGCTCGAATCCGTGTCCCTGAGCGAGCTGGACCAGACCGACCGAAAATTTTTCAACCCGCAAAACGCCTTTGACGCGGAAGGCCTGATGCTGCTCACGGAAATGATCCAGGCCCGGGCCAAGCAGCGCAACGCCATCGAACGGGACACCGAGGTGGCCATTCGCCAGAAGGACTTGCAGGCCGAGCGCCAGAAACTCGAACTGGCCAAGGAAGAGGAATTCGCCCGCCTGGAACAGGAACGGGAAATTCAGGTCCGCCGGTCCGAACAGAAGACCCTGATCATCACCGAGCAGGTCGAAAAGGAACGCCTGGCCCGGGAAGCCGAGGTGGAGGCCAGAAAAGGCATCGAAATCGCCCAAATGGCCGCCGAACGGGAACTCGAGGAAAACCGCATCTCCAAAAGCCAATACCTCAAGGAAAAGGAACTGGCCCGCCGGCGCGCCGTGGAAATCGCCGAAACCAACCAGGAACGGGAAATCAAGGAAACCCAGATTCAGTCGGAAAGGCTGATCGAGTCGGCCCGGATCGTGGCGGCCCAGGCCCTGGAAGAGGAGCGCCTCCGGAAGGAAGCCGCGGTCGCGGAACAGGAAATACAACGGGACATGCTCGTCGCCGAACAGAAAATCGTCAAGGACCTGTATCTGAGGGAAAAAGAGATCGATTCCCACAAAACCCTGGAAGCGGCCGAGGTCGCCAGTCGGAAGCTGGTCCAGGAAGCCGATCTCCAGGCCAGGACCAGCCTCGAAAGGCTGAAACTCCAAACGGACCGGGAAATCGAGGAAGACCGCATCGCCAAGGAAGAGGTCGTCAAGTCCAGGGAGATCGCCCAGAGGAAAGCCATCGAGGAAATCGAGCTCGAAACCGAAAGGACCATCGGCGAGGCCCGCATCTCGAGCGAGCAACAGGTCCGGCGGGCCCGCCTGGCCTCGGAAAAAGTCCTGGAAGAGGAAACGATCAAAAAGGACCAGTTCCTCAAGGACCTGGACATCGGCCGGACCAAGGTCCTCGAGCTGGCGGAAATAGAACGCCGGAAGAATACCGAGCTGGCCGAGCTGAACCGCCTGATCGCCCTGGCCGAAAAATCCCGGGAACACAACCTGGCCCAGGCCGAGGTGGACAAGAGCCGCCTGACCGCCGTGGAAGCCGAGGAACAGGTGGTCACCGTCCGGGAAGTGGAAATCGCCGAACGCCGGAAGACCGTGGAGCTGCTCGAGGCCCGCAAGATGGTTGAGCGGGAAGCCATCCAGATCGTGGAAACGGCCGAGGCCCGCTTGAAAGCGGCCGCCAGCCAGGCCGAGACCGTCGGCGTCATCGCCGCGGGCGAGGCCCGGAAGATCAGGACCATCGCCGAGGCCCAGGCCGAGGCCGACCTGGTCAAGGCCAAGTCCGACGAAAAACGCTACCAGACCGACGCCGACGGCAAGCGGGCCCTCAACGAGGCGGAAAACGTCCTCGACTCCGAAAAAACCGCGGCCCGGGTCAAGACGTCGGTTATCGAGCACCTGGCCGAGATCGTCCGGGAAAGCGTCAAGCCGCTGGAATCCATTGACGGCATCAAGATCATCCAGGTGGACGGGCTGACCGGCCAGGGCGGCGGCGGCCGGTCCGACCTCCCCGCCGTCGTCGGCGGAGGCGGCGGCAATCTGGCCGACCAACTGGTCAACAGCGCCCTGCGCTATCGCGGCCAGGCCCCGCTGGTGGACGCGGTCCTCAAGGAAATCGGCGTCGCGGGCGGCGATATCAACGGACTGACCGCGCCTCTCAAGGGGCCGGGCGATGAATTCGACCAAGGCCCGGCATGATCGAGCGGCCAAACCACGAACAGGCGCCGCCGGCTAGCGAGCGACCCATGTCCACGAACCTGAAAAACCGATTGAAGAGGGCGGGGGCCGGGGCGCTCGGCGGCCCGCGCCGGCTGGTCTCCTTTTTCCCCAGCCCGCCGGCGCTGTTGTTTATCGCCTTCCTTGCCTGGGTGATTTCCGGCGTCTTTGTGATCGCGCCGGACGAGATCGGGGTGGTCAAGACCTTCGGGCTCAAAAGCCGGACGGAAAAACCGGGGATTCACTATCACCTGCCGTACCCCATCTCGTCGGCCCTCAAGGTCAAAATCGGCCGGGTGCACCGGATGGAGTTCGGTTTCCGGGAAGCCGGACCGGACCAGCCCCCCCGGCCGGCGGCGGACGAAGCCCGAATGCCGACCGGGGACGAAAACCTGGTCGATTTGTGGTTCGTCGTTCAATACCGCATCAATAACGCGGAGCGGCATCTGTTTCAAGTCCGGGACCCGGAAGCCGCGCTCCGGGCCGCGGCCGAGGCGGTCATGCGCGAAGTGGTCGGCCGGAGCAGGCTGGACGAAGTCCTGACCTCGGGCAAGGACGCCATCGCCAAGGAAGCGGCCGCCGATCTTCAGGCCGTGCTGGACGCCTATAAACTCGGCGTGACCCTGACCGCGGTCCAACTCCAGGCGGTCCAGCCCCCCCCGGAAGTCCGGGACGCCTTCCAGCGGGTCGCCTCGGCCCGGGATGAACAAAACAAGGTCGTCAACGAGGCCCAGGGGTACGTCAATGAAATCATTCCCGAAGCCAAGGGCGAGGCCGCGGCCGTCGTGTTGGAAGCCGAAGCCTACCGGGAAGAGAAGCTGAAGCAAGCCCAGGGCGACGCGGCCCGTTTCCTGTCCCTCTGGGATGAGTACCGCCAGGCGGAAAACGTGACCCGCCTGAGGCTGTATCTGGAAGGCATGGAGGACATGCTGTCCCGGGCCGGACGGATCGTCCTGGACCCCCGGGACCGGAACGTGCTGCCGTTGCTGCAAATGTCCGAGCCGGGTTCGCCGCCCCAGGCCGCGTTGCCCGCGGGTCGGGAAGGGAGGGGCGACCATGAGTAAATCCCAGGGTCCGGTCTGGCTGATATTTTTTCTCCTGTTGGGGGCCCTCTACTCCACCATTTTCACGGTGGACCAGACGGAACAAGCCCTTATCGTCCAGTTGGGGGAACCCCAGGGCCAACCCCTGGGACCCGGCTTCCATGTCAAGGTCCCCTTGGTCCAGAAGGCCGTTTTTTTTGACACCCGCCTCTTGTATTTCAGCCCCCCGCCCGTGGACGTGCTCACCGCGGACAAGAAAAACCTGCTCCTGACCGTCCACGCCCAATGGAAGATCGTCGACCCCCTGGTTTTTTACGTGACCGTGGGCGACGAGCCGGGCGCCCAGGCGCGGCTTAACGATTTGATCCTGGCGGAAATCCGGACCGAGGTCGGGCGGTTCAGCCTCAACGAGGCGGCGGCCGGCGCCAGGCGCGACATCTTGAAAAACGTAACCGCCCGGGTGGGCGAGGCCGCCAAAACCTTCGGCGTGGGCGTGGTGGATGTCCACCTGGAACGGCTGGGCCTGCCCCGGGAAAACGAGCAGGCCGTCTTCGAGAACATGCGCAGCGAGCGGGACCGCCAGGCCAGGAAGCACCTGGCCGAGGGCCGGGAACTGGCCGCCGGGATCAAGGCCGCCGCGGAAAAGGAAGCAACCATCATTCGGGCCGAAGCCTACCGGAAAGCCCAGGAAATCAAGGGGCGGGCCGACGCGGAAGCGGCCGGCGTCTATTCCGCCGCTTTTGGTCGGGACCCCGATTTCTACAACTTCACCCGGACCCTGGAACTATACCGCCGGTCCCTCGACCACCGGGCCACCTTGTTTTTATCCCGGGACGACGAGTTGATGTGGCTGATGAAAAGCCGGGGGACCCAACCGCCCCGGCAGCCCTAAAGCAACGGGCTCCCAACCCGACCCCCCCTCACCCCAACCCTCTCCCCCCGCTGGGGGCGAGGGGGCTAGTTTCTTCTATTGTCAGCGGCCGGTTGAAAATGAGTAAGGAGGCTGGTTCCCAAGCTCTAGCTTGGGGGCCTCGGCCAGGGAAGCTCCAGCTTCCTCACTCTAGAGATGTAACGCCCCCGCCACCGCCCATAATCGCCGACCAGGGGATAGACCTTGCCCGGCGAGCCTTCAGGCCTGGGTTCAACGGGACGGATGAAATTTCAAACCGACTAATAGCGATACCTTCACCGCCGCCCTACGACTACGAAATGGAAACGCCGCATTGATTCCCCGTGGTTGCTTTCAGGATAAAGTGGGGAAGCTAGAGCTTCCCCTTCCCGGGTTCCCAAGCTAGAGCTTGGGAACCAGCGAATATTGGATGTCTTTGCAAATATTTCCCACCCTCCCCCCCGTTGGGTCAGAAAGGACTAACTTGTCGTATTGGCAACCATATTCACCCTCTCCCGCCGGGAGAGGGCAGGGTGAGGGGCCTTTCAAACCCGCCGCCAAGCCCAGGCTTCACCGCTTTTCCGACTCCGCGCCCCCTCACCCCAACCCTCTCCCCCGTTGGGGGCGATGGAGTTAAGTAGTTGTATTGATTATCTTTAGTACTTTTTACCTCGGTGGGGGCCAATTAATAGGGGTTTGTGCAAGCCTGGCAAGGTGTCGAACTTATCCTGACCCGCCGTCCCGAATCCCTCCATAAGCGTCTGCCGCTCGTAACAAGTCTCAAGTCCTGGGATATTCATACGCCAACCCCCCAGCCTGAAGAAACGGTGAGGCAAAGAGTCGCCTCGGGCCTCTACGCCTCGGCGAACGAGGTTGCCCGTGAGGCTTTGCACCTCATGGAGGAACAAGACCGAACAAGAGCCGTAAGGCTTGAAGCGTTACGGCAGGATATCCGCGACGGGTTGGATAGCGGGGAACCAACCCTGTGGGACCCGGAAAGGATTAAACGCGAAGATTGTAAAAAAAAGCCGCCCGCGCCATGGTTCAGCGCCAGGATTGAATGCCCGAAATTGTCAAAGGCTGCCGTTTTAAAAACGGGGGGGGGGGGGGGCCCCGCCGCCCCACACCCCGCCCACCCCCCC
>JAZDGM010000016.1:0-18274 GCA_043806915.1 Pseudomonadota bacterium
CCGCAAGGCGCGGCCAACGTCTCCAATTTACCGGGGTCAGGCCCGGAAAATAGTAAAAAATGGTGCGCGTTGCGCACCCTACAAACTCCAGACGCCTATATGCTTCAATTTCTTTACAAACAGATCAAATTTTTACTTGACAGTTTGAGGCGAAGCTTCGCCGGCTTCCTCACTCTAGAGTATGGAGCTCCCCCGCCCCCGCCCATAATCGCCAGCCAGGGGATAGACCTTGCCCGGCGAGCCTTTAGGCATGGGTTCAACGAGACGGATGAAAATAAAAACCGACTAATATAGATACCTTCACCGCCGCGATACCACTACGGAATGGAAACGCCGCGTTGATTCCCCTTGGTTGCTTTCCGGATAAAGTGGGGAAGCTAGAGCTTCCCCTTCTCGGGTTCCCAAGCTAGAGCTTGGGAACCAGCGGCCGTTATATATGCAAGCCCGAAGAACGCCGGAAGGTTATCTACGACGCCTTGGGCTTGGCACACCGACCTGGTTCGATCCGAAAAAGCATCACCTGACCTCCTAAAAAAATCCGTAGTGCCTAAATCAAAGAGACGTGAATGACAACTCATTGAATTTTTAGCAATTATTTTATATCGCCATGAAGTCGGGTTACGTATCCCGGACGTAAATGGGATTGGAAAAAATCCAGGGCCTTTCGCCGAACAACAGCGTGGGTTTGTGGATTTCCAGGCGGTACACCCCGGGCGAGGTAATCGGCGCCGGGCTCCGCCCCGTAAACTCGCACCCAACCTGGCGGCCGTCCTTGATCAAACGGACCGTCCCGCGGGACGGAAGCCGCCAGGCCAGGGCGTCCCCCGACGCCAGGGTCGTCTCCCCGCCTTGGCCGACGCGGCGCTCGCCCCGGTTTTCCAGCCAAAAATCGAACCCCCGGCCAGGCCCGAGACGGTCGTGGGACAGAAAGCAGGACCCCTGGGCCAAGGCGCCCAGGACCAGGGTCCGATCATGGTCCACGTCGCCCGAAAACTCCTCGGGCAAGAGCAGGTGCGTGTTGATGGCCCGAAAAAGGTATTCATAGGGAAAGATCGGCAGGGTCAGGGGACCCAGGCGGGCGGGAAAGGCGTGAGCGTCCGACCCGGCGATCCCGGCGACTCGCCGCGTCTTTCCCAACTCGTCCCATTTGGCCAGGACCTGCTCGTCGGGCCCCGGCAAGGTCCCGGCCCGCAAAAAATAACGGTACAGAGCGCTGGGCCAATCCTGGACCGGGGTCTTCCAGGTCGAGGAATAATTCCAGACGCAGAGCCCCTCGAACCCCGTGACGTTCCAGTCTTCCCAGGTGAAGGCCAGGCCCCCCTCGCTCAGGGGGGACCCCTTTTCGAAGGGGTGGGCCAGAAAGCTCACGCCGCCTTGGGCGCGGACGAAATCCAGGGACTCCTGGGGCTTTTTCCAGTCCCGCCGCCCGACCCGGCTGACGCCGTAAGCCAGGATATGGTTATGGCGGCCCGATATTTCCGTCCCGATCAGGACCAGGACCCGGCCGTGACGTCCCTCCCAGCCGTGTTCCCGGCCGGCCAGGGTGTCGTGGTCGTTGATCAGGAGAACGTCCAGGCCTGTTTTTCGCGCCGCCGCGATGACTTCCTCGATGGTCCCGGCGCCGTCGGAAAAGGTGGTGTGCACATGAAGATTGGCGGTGTATTCGAACAGTCGTGAAGCCATGTCACCTCGATTCCCGGGCCAGAAGACGTCGCTGCCCCAGGATCATGGGAATAAAGACCGCGGCCGCGTTGCCGGCCGCCACGCCGACAAAGCACAGGGAGATCAGAATCCATTTCCAGGTCGCGATGTCATGGCCCCGGGCCTTGGCCATGAAAATGGTGTAAACCGGCCAAGCCTCCAGGGAAACGACCAGGGCCACGTAAATGGCGCTGACGATCATGTAGATCAACCCGCCGAAGCCGGTGGCCACGGCGGCCAGGTTCTCCGCTTCGAACCGCGGATAAACCGCTCCCAAACCCACGCCCAACCCCACGACGCCCAGGACCAAAAAAAAGATGGTCGCCGTGGAAATGCCCATCATCAGCGGCGTGACATTCAGCAAGTAGTTGGACAGGACGACCAGTATCTCGGCCACGATCAAAAGCGGAAGGGAATATATCCAGAACTTGGTCCAGAGGAACCGCGTCAAGGACAAGGGCGAGGACCTGATAATCCAGTAGGAAAAGCCTTCCTGACTCACGGCCGGAAAAACGAACCTGACCCCCAGGGAGGCGCTGACAAAGGCGGCCAGTCCGATATTCAAAAAGGAAATGAAATTCTGGAGATAAAAAGCGCCGATGGGCGACCTCTTCAGGTCCAGCACCTTGAAATTATAAAGATAAATAACGATCAGGGCCAAAAGGAGCAGAAGCTGGGACCACTGGGTGTTGTCCCGAAAAAAAGTTTTGATATCCTTGGCAATTATCACCCGACTGGTGGGGTTGAAGGGCCAGCCCGCCAGACGCGCCAACAATTCGACCGGGCCCAGCGTCGCGACGGGCCTTCCCCCCCCTTCCTGGGACTTGGAATAACCGTACGAATAAACGGCCCCGGCCGCCCAGGAAGCGAAAACGGCCATGGCCAGGCCCGTGGACCAGAGCAGGGCCAGGAAAAAGCCCGCGTCCGAGCCCCCCTGCCCCGCCAGGCTCGGCCAGAGGACCTGGGACGCCCAATAACTTGGCAGATAAGGCGTGGCCGGCGTGTTGAAGGAAGCGAAATAGGCGACCGCCGAGGAAAAGGCGTCGGGGTTGACCAGGCGTTCCGGACGCATGAAGCGGAACAGCAGGTACAGTACTATCACCAGCATTATGGACAAGAGAAGAAGCACGTCCTTGGTGCGCCGGGCGGGAAAGATGTTGACCAGGAAAAAGACGAACATCACCGACAGCGCGGTGGCCATGATCAGAAAAGGGACGGCCGTGGCCAGGAGTTTCAGGAAGTAAACCGGCCCGGCCTCGAAAACGATCCCGTACGCGATAAAAACCGGCAGGCCGAACAGAAAGACCATCCAGGAGCTATCCACCAGGGTGTCGGTGAAGCGGGCCCAGAAAAGGTTTTCCAGGGACGCCGGAGAGGCGTGGATCATTTCGAGGTCCCGGGAAAGGAAGAAGGTGGAGAGGGCGGTGATGACGTTCGAAAAAAGCAACACGGCGAAAAAGGTCATCCAGACCATGTTCATCAGCTTTTGGGCCAGGATGTTTCCAAAGCCCTCGGCCGCTTGAAAATAGCCCAACACTTTAAAAAAAGCGATGAAAATGGCAATCCAGAAGGCCAGGCCGACCAACCCCATGAAGAAAAGCTTCAGGGCCGAGCCCTCCTCGCCCCGCTTGAGACGGTTGGAAAAGGATTTAATTCGGGGCGAGAGGAGGAGCGTGAACTCGCTCATGGCCGCCTCATTCCTCGCCCCGCAGGAAATCGTCCAGGGCCTGTTCGCCTTCCCCGCCGGTCAGCTTCAGGAAAGCGTCCTCCAACTCGGCGCTCTTGCCGGCCTGTTCCTTGAGTTCCTCCACGGTTCCCTGGACCAAGAGCCGCCCCTTGAGGATAATGCCGATGCGGTCGCACAGGTCCGCGGCGATGCTCAGGGTGTGGGTGGAGACGAAGATGGCGACCCCGTCCCGGCGCAGCCGGCGGAAGATATTGGCCGTCAGCCGGGCGCCCTTGGGGTCCAGGCCGACCATGGGCTCGTCCACGACCAGGACCCGGGGCTTGTGGATCAGGGCCGAGGACATGATCAGCCGCTGTTTCATGCCGTGGGAATAGTTCTCCACCAGCTCGTCGCGCCATTCGTGCAATTCGAACAGTTCCAGCAAGGACGAGGCCCGGGGGGCGAAACGCCCGCCATTGACCCCGTACAGCCCGGCCATGAACTGCAGGAACTCCCACCCGGTGAGTTTTTCGTACAAAAAAGGTCGATCAGGAATAAACCCCACCGCCCGCTTGGCTTTTTCCGGTTCCTTGGCCAAATCGGCGCCGGCGATGATGATACGGCCCGAAGTGGGCTTCAGGGTCCCGGCCATCATCTTGATGGTGGTGGTCTTGCCGGCCCCGTTCGGTCCTAGAAAACCGAAGATTTCCCCGGGCTCGACCCGCAACGACAGCCGAACGACGGCGTCGACCTGTCTAAATTTTTTTGAAAGATCAATTAATTCAATCATCGGTCTTCCAGTATCTCCACTTCGAGCCGGCCGATAACGCGCACCATCTCGGCTTGCCGGGAAATGTCTCCGGTCAGGAAACGGATGTGGGAAGCGTCGGCCGGGACCTGGCCCAATAGCGGGTCCGCGGCCAGCCACCGGCCCCAGTAGGCCTCGATCCAGGCGTGATAATAAAAACGACCGTCGAAATATAGAACGCCCACGACCGTTTTGGTCGGGACCCCCGCGGCCCGCAGCAAGCCGGCGGCCAACACGGCGTGCTCGTTGCAATCCCCGACCTTGGTTTCCAAAACGTCCACCGCGCTGGGGACCGACATGGTGGGCCTTTTTTCCAGGGTTTCATAGACCCACTTGACAATGCGGTCGATTTTATCCAGGGGCGACGCCGCCCCCTCGGTCAGGGCCCGGGCTTGGGATATTATTTGATGGTCATCGCTTTGAATAAACTGGGAGGGATAGGTGAAAGGGATGACGTGCGGGTCCCGCGGAAGCGGCGCGGCCTCGTCCCGAACATCGATCGTTTCCCGGCGGACCTCGACAACCTCGCCGTTCAGGACCTGCCGACCTCCGGAAAGATCGAACCCGGTCAGATCGACGCCTTTCAAACGGGCCTTGAGGAACCGCACGTCCCGGGGATGGGCCAGCACGCCGCTGGTGGGCGCCGACGTCGCCGCCACCAAGTCCGTCAAGTCAGCCTTGCCGACCAGACCCTCCCGCGCTTGGTCCTCGGTGGTCCTGACCATGGACAAGCCCAACAGTCCCTCCTCCTTTTGCACCCGGCCGGCTTCGTCTATCCAGGTGTAGCTTTGGACGTCGAAATAATCCATCCTCACCCGGAAGGCGTCCACTTCCCGGCCCTCGACCTCGATCGTCTCCTTGTCCTCCACCACCACTTGGACCGACTTGGTGGAAAGGGTCGAGGGATCGAAAATGGGAAGACTGAAGCGTTCCCCTTTTTTCAACCCCTTCTTGGCCAAAAAAGGCGCCAGCCCGGAAGCGAGCCGGGGAACTTCGTCCAACCTTAGAATGCTCTTGGAGCGATGCCCCCCGGTCTGGCTGACCAATTCCAGGTTCAAGCCGTCCACCCGCCCGGCGAGCTGATACCTGATGGGACCGGCGGACATGAAGAAATCGAAGGTCCGGAGACCCAGGGACTCGTCGAGTTGGGCGGAAGTCAGGGTCCGCAGTTCCTGTATTTCCCCCATCAGGTTAAGCCGGAGATAGGTATTGTTGTTCATCAGGTATCCCGACGCGTTGCGCGCCAGGATTTGTTCCGAGTAGCCGGTTTTCCGCCCCTTCAGGTAAATGGCCATGTAGGATTCCGAGTCGGACAGTTCCTCGGCGGGGCTTAGCTTTATTTCGGGAACGAAATGAATTCGGCCCACCAGGACCGCCATCATGATCAACCACGGGATGACGATGGCAACCTTGACGAGGTTGACCATGGTTAATCCGGTCCTGGTGGAGCTCATCCTGAAAGGGGCCTCCCTGAAAAATAAGATGAATGCCTGAAAATGCCCGAAGGGCATTTTCGTTGTGACCGACATGGCCCGCGGTCATGTCGGTTGGGCCGGAAGTCCCGGCCGTCTTCAAGTCAATTGTGGGTCGCCCGCTCGAACAATGCAAGGGAGTTGGCCTGCATTTCCTCGAAGTCGCGCTCGGTCAGGCCCGCCCCCAGGACCACTTTCAGGCCGAAAGGCCTGGTGATCAGGTCGCCGGGATCGTGGGAGTCGGTGTTGAGGACCAACGAGGCGCCGACGGCCTTGGCCGTCCCGGCCACATGACCGTTGCTCAGGCTATGCCCCTTCCTGGCGGTGATTTCCAGAACGACGTTTCTTTCCGCCGCCAAGGCGGCGTCCTCCCTGGTGATCAGGCCGGGGTGGGCCAGAATGTCGACTCCGGCCAGGATGGCGGCCCGGTTTGTTCCGGGCGGGACCGGTTCGACCATGGTTTCGCCGTGAACCACCACGTACGCGGCCCCCAGGTCCCGGGCCCGCTGGGCCAGGATGCCGATCAAGGGGGGCGGAACATGAGTCAGCTCGACTCCGGGCAGCACCTTGGTCGCGACAAAGGGGGCGGTTTCCCGGATCAATTTGACCAGGCGGGGGATAATGTGGTCGAGGTTGGAAGAATCGGCGTGATCGGAAATACCCAGGTGGGTGTATCCGATGGACTCGGCCCGGCGGACCAGTTCGGCCGGACTTAGGGCGCCGTCGCTGAAAAAGGAGTGAGTATGTAGATCAAGCATTTTTCCTCGGTGGTGTATGTATTTCGGCTGGTAGACAAAGCGTGGGGGCGTCAAGGGGACCGGCGCTAAGCCTGGCCGGGTCCGGGCGCGTCTCGTCCTCGCCGCCGGGCTTGGCGGACAGGCGGCGCGGCTACATTTTATATTTCCCGAAATCCTCGGGGGACAGCCCTTCCAGTATATCGGTCCACTTCTTGGCGTCCTTGTCCTTGACCGCCTCTTGGCCGGTCGTTTCCACCCGGGCGGATTTTTCAAAAACCTGTTCGTGAACGAAAATAGGAGCTTCGGCGCGCAAGGCCAGGGCGATGGCGTCGCTGGGCCGGGCGTCCATTTCCAGGTGCTTGTCCCGGTCGACCATGTGAATGAGCGCGAAAAAAGTGTTGTCGCGAAGATCGCAAACCTCCACCTTTTCCACGTGGGCCCCAAAGGTTTCGATCATGTTGCGCAGCAGGTCGTGAGTCATGGGTCGGGCGAATTTAACGTTTTCCAGTTCGCTGGCAATGGCGGTCGCTTCCAATAGCCCTATCCAGATAGGCAAGGACCTTTCGCCGCTTTCCTCCTTGAGGATCATGATCGGGCTATTGGTGTAGGGGTCGATAGTGAGCCCGGAAACATTCATTTTTACCAGCATTTAATGACCTCCCGCCAAAATCTTCGGTTAACTCGCCCCGTAAGATTCGCGCCTAGGGTCATTATATCACGCCCCACGACCACTTTGCCAGGCGCCCGCAAGTAATTTACGAGCCGGGAAAGGACGGTCGCCCCCCGGGACCGGCCCGGCTCAATCATCCAGGACGCCTAAAAGGGAATTCGCCCAAGCCTTGACGATCCGGGGTCGGGCCAAGCCCCCGATCAGGCTGTCCGGGCCGTTGAAATTCACGATCTTGGCGCCCCTGGTCCGACCGGTAAGCTGGTCGGGATAACGCCCGCCATGCCCCTCCACCAGGACTTCCGCCACTGACCCGATAAGCCCCAGGTTTCGCTCCAGGGTGATGCTTTTTTGAAAAGCCTGAAGCTCGCTCAGCCGCCGCCCCTTGACCTCCTCTTCCACCTTGTCGTTCATGCCGGAAGCCTTGGTCATGGGACGATCCGAGTATTTGAAGGAAAACATGCCGTCAAACCGGACCCGGGCCAACAGGTCCATGGTCTCCCGAAAATCGTCTTCCGTCTCCCCGGGGAACCCCACGATCACGTCGGTGGTCAGGCTGATGTCCGGTCGAGCCTCCCGCAGGGCCGTGACCAGGGCCAGGTAATCCTCCCGGGTGTAACGCCGGCGCATGGCCGCTAAAACCTTGTCGGCCCCGGACTGCACCGGCAGGTGGAGGTGCTCGCAGACCACTCCCCCCCGCCCCATTATGGCGATCAGCCGGGGCGACAGGTCCTTGGGGTGGGAAGTGGTGAACCTAAGCCGCGCGAGCCCGTCGAGTTCGGAAATTTTTTCCAGCAACAGCGGGAAATCCACCCCGGGCTCCAGCCCCCGGCCGTAGGAGTTGACGTTCTGCCCCAACAGCGTGATTTCCTTGACGCCCCTCCCCAGGAGGTCCCGGGCCTCGTCCAGGACGCTTTCCAGGGGCCGGCTGACCTCCCGGCCGCGCACGTAGGGAACCACGCAGTAGGAACAGAAATTGTCGCAACCCTGCATGATGGTCAGAAAAGCCTTGATCCGCCCCGGTTCGCCCGCCCCGGTCGGCGACGGGGCCAGGTTGTAGTCGAAAGCGGTCTGACAGACCCGTCGGCCGGTCCGGGCGGCCTGGTCGAGCAGTTCCGGCAAGCGGCCCACGGCGTGGGTGCCCAGGACCAGGCTGACATAGGGGGCCTGCTCGAGAAGTTTTTCGCCTTCCTGCTGGGCCACGCACCCGGCCACGGCGATAACCAAGTCCGGCCGGGCCTCCTTGAAGGGCCGCAGTCGTCCCAACAGGCTGTAAACTTTTTGTTCCGCTTTTTCCCGAATGCTGCAAGTGTTGAGGATAATCAGGTCGGCCTGGGCCGGGTCCGGGCAAGTCCGGTAACCCCGGTCGGACAACAGCCTGACCATTCTCTCGGAATCGTATTCGTTCATCTGGCAACCGAACGTCGCCACGTAAACCTGTTTTTCTTGGCTCTCTGAACTCATTGAAAAATCCCGCTGTAACACGCAAGGCCCTGATTCCGCGAAGGGACCGGAACATGAGGGGTTTGGAGGCCGGGCGAGACCGGGCTCCCGGTCCGGGCGCCCGGGAAAAGGGAAGTCGAATTAATTGCGCGGCGCCGCGTCCGGGGGCTTGTCCCCGAAAAGTATCATCTTGACGTCGTCCAGGCCAACCTGGATATTGCCTATCCCGGTTTTCCCGTAACATTGCCGGTCGCGGTCAACAGCCAGGATGGTTTCCCGGCCGTCCCTGAAAACAAGCTTGACTTCCAAGCCGTCCGGAGTCTGGCGGAAATCGGCCGTCTTGATCTTGTTGAACGGGACGGCCAACTGCCCCTTGCCCTTGCGGCCGAAAAAGTAAACATACCCGTCAATGGAGAACATCGACGCTTCCGTCCGGACCTCGGCCCGGTCGATGATGGCGACGGAATAATTCTGTTCCGGAGAGGGGATTTTTTGGGGCCCCGCGTTTTTTCCGCCCATGCCCATCAGGACCGCCGCCAGCAGCAGAACACCCGCCGACCGGGTCAGGACCACAAACACGTCATTTTTTTTCATATTTCAGTTAACCGTCAAGAATTTTTCAAAATCGTCGGACAGGCCGGGCGCCAAGCCAAGGTCGTCCTTGATCGCGGCCAGAAGACCGGCCGTCTCCCTTTCGGCGCCCGGACCCACCATTAACACGACCCGACCGCTTCCCGGGTCGATCGTTCGAAGCAAGGCCAGGCCTTCATAGCTTTCCAAAAGGAATTTCAGCAGGGCTATTTTTTTCCGATCAATGGTCAAATATATTTTGGTGGATTCCAACCCGCCCCTCTTCCTGAATCGTCGCTTGAGAAAAGGTAGCACTTTTTCCAGCCCGACTCAACAAAAAACCGGCCATCCGGCCATAGGGCCGCTATTCTTTTGACATTCGCTCACCTCTTGTGTTAAAAAATTTTCCCTATCAAAATAGTTGATTTTTCCGCATGGCGGCGGTTGGTCTCATAAATTCACGGGTCTTCAACTTACCGGTTCAATCTCGAGGAGCCCTAAGCCATTCGAACAGCCGGAGGCCTCGCGGCGGCCGCGCCGGGCCGGCGGAAAGATTGCCGAAAGCCCAAAAATCGGGGCGCCCAAAAACCGAGGAGCCCAAACATCGAGGAGGATGACAATGAATTTCGATCTGCCCGAAGAAATCAACATGCTCAAGGAAATGACCTATAAATTCGCCCTTAACGAATTGGCCCCGGTTTCCCACCAGTGCGACGTGGAAGAGAAATACACGCCGGAAGTAAGGAAAAAGGCCGCGGAAAACGGACTCGTCGGGGCCTGGGTCCCGGAAGAGTACGGCGGCGCGGGCGCGGGCATTCTGGGCGCCAGCATTATCATGGAGCAACTTTCCCGCGTGGACATGGGCATCGCCCTGAACATCACCGCCGCCACCTTCGGCAGCGAAGCCATTTTCCTGTACGGAACCGAGGAACAGAAAAGAAAATGGATCACCCCGGTCTGTGAAGGCAAAATGGTCAGCGCCGGCGCCTTTACCGAGCCCGACGCCGGAACCGACGTGGCCGGCGTGAAGACCAGGGCGGTCAAGGACGGAAACGAATACGTGGTCAACGGGTCGAAAATGTTCATCACCAACGGCACGGTGGCCGACTTTTTCGTGACCCAGGTCATCACCAACCCCGACGCCCCGCGCCACCATCGGTTCAGCCAGATTATCATCCCCGGGAACCTGCCCGGCATCACCCGCACCAAGATTCACGGCAAAATGGGCATCCGGGCCAGCGACACGGCGGAAATCGCCTTCGAGGACGTCCGCGTGCCCGCGGAAAACCTGCTCGGAGTGGAAGGCCGCGGCTTTTACCAGTTGATGCACTTCTTCGACACCACCCGGCTCCTCATCGCCGGCCAAGCCCTCGGCCTGTCCCAGGCCTGCCTGGACCATAGCGTCAAATACGCCAAGGAAAGGACCGCCTTCGGCTCGCCCATCGGCGGCTTCCAGCTAACCCAGCTCAAGCTGACCGAAATGGCCATTAAAATTGAATCGTTGCGGAACCTGGCCTACAAGGCCGCCTGGCTCATCGACCAGGGCCGCCCGGACTACACCCTGTCCGCCATGGCCAAGTACCTGGGCGGCCAGACCGCCGTCTTCTGCGCCAACGCGGCCGTGGAAATCCACGGCGGATACGGGTACATCGACGAATACGCGGTCCAGAAATTCTATCGCGACGCCAAGATACTCGAGCTGTACGAAGGAACCAAGGAAGCCGAAGTCATGACCATCGGCAAGGTCCTGCTGTCCAGGTAACTACTTCCCGCCCTTCGACGTCCGACCGGGTCGCCTCATGGTTTTCGGGGCCTGGTCGGACCCCTCCGACCCACCCGCGAAAAATTTCCGTATTTCCTCCAGGTCCTTGGTCAACCGGGTGTAGGGAATGCTTTTCAAAAACCGGCGGCCGTACCCCTTGGTCATAAGCCGGGAATCCAGGACCGCCAGCAGTCCCCGGTCCGTCTTGCCGCGGATCAGGCGGCCCAACCCCTGCTTCAGGGTAATGACCGCCTCGGGTATGGAATAGTCGTAGAAGGGGTCTCCCCCCTCTTCCTGGAGCCGATTCGACCTGGCCCTGACCAGGGGGCTGTCCGGGCGGGGAAAGGGGAGCTTGTCGATAATGACCGCGGACAGGCTCTCCCCCGGAACGTCAACTCCCTGCCAGAAGGAATGGGAACCCATCAGCACGGAATCGGTCTCCCGCCGGAATTGTTCCAACAGCGCGTTGCGGGGCGCTTCCCCGTGGATCAGGCAGGTCCAGGGCAGCCGGGCCCGAAGTCGGCTGGAAACGTAATGCATGTTCCGGAAGGAAGTGAACAGGACAAAAGCCCGCCCCCGGCTAAGGTGCAGAAGCCGCTCCACTTCCTCGGTCAAGGCGTCCAGGTACGATGGGCTTTGGGGAGGCGGAAGTCGACCGGGGACCCACAGCAAGGTCTGGTTTTGGTAGTCGAAGGGGGAATCCACGATCAACCCGTCCAACTCCGGCGGCAATCCCATCCGCTTCTTGAAAAAGGCGAAGGAATTGTCGGAAGTCAGGGTGGCGGAAGTGAAGACCAGGCTGACGTCCTGTTTATAGAGTTTTTCCTGAAGAAAGGAAGAAACATCGATGGGCGAGGCGTGGAGGTGCAGCCCGCGACCCCGGCGTTCGGCCCAATACACAAAATCGGCGCTCCGGGCTTCCAGCAAGTCGGCTAGGTCCCCGGCCGCCCGGGCGGCCCGCTTGGCCAGGTTCAAAACATCCTCGTCCTTTTCGCCGGCCTTTTCCAACCGGACGGTCAGGGTCCCCAGGAAAGCCAGAATGCGGCGCCCCAGTTCGGACAGCCGATTCATCAGGTCGGGATCGTTTTCGCCCCACAAATCGTATTCGCCGGGTTGAGGGAAAAAATCCCGGCCCAGGACGTCGGTCAGGTTTTTGAGCCCCTCGAGGACGCCGCCGAAGTCGGGGTTAAGTATTTTCTTGGCGCCCAATTCCTTTTCCAGGTCCCGCCGCAAGCGGGCCAGGCGCCAGGTGCTGACTTCTATTCCGAAATGCTGGGTGGCCACGTCCTCCAGCAGATGAGCCTCGTCGAACACCACCGCCTGGTATTCCGGAATGACCTCGCTGTAACGCTCCTCCCGAATGGCCAGGTCGGCCATGAAGAGGTGATGATTGACCACGACCAAGTCGGCGGCGGCGGCTTTCCGCCTGGCCCGTTGCAGAAAACAGTCCTCGCGTTCCGGGCAGTTGCGCCCCAGGCAGCGGTCGCCCGAGGAGGTCAAATCCGACCAGGCGACAAAACTTTCGGGCAGATCGGTCAGTTCCGCCCGATCTCCGGTCTCCGTGTTGTCCGCCCATGCTTTCAGGCGGTCCAGGAAAACGGCTTCATGAACCGCCTCGAAAAAGGGTTCCTGAAGAAAGTTCCGAAAGCGGTGCAGACAGAGGTAGTTTTCCCGCCCCTTCAGATAGGCGGCCCGGAAATCCGCCTTGAGGGCCTTGCGGATAAAGGGAATGTCCTTGTGAAAAATCTGTTCCTGGAGGTTCTTGGTGCCGGTGGAAGCGATGGTTTTCTTGCCGCTGAGCAAGGCCGGGATCAGATAGGCCAGGGTTTTTCCCGTGCCGGTCCCCGCCTCCACCAGGGCGATATCGTCGTCCGCGAAAGCCCTGGCCGCTTCCAGGGCCATCTCGAGTTGGCCGGGTCTAGGCTCGTAACCCGGCCATTCCCTGGCCAGTCGACCTTCCGGCCCCAGAATGGAGGCCGTCAACGCGGCGATGTCTTTTTCCTTGCTCACGGTCGGACGCTAGAGGTCCTTTTCCCCATTCAGACCGAGAGAATCATCCGACTGGGGCGCGACCTCGGAATATCCCCGGCCGACGGTCCCTTCCTTGTAACAAATGCCGGACGCCCCGTTACTTATAATTTCCACGCCCTCGGGGTCTTGAAAATCCCGAATGGGCTTGCCCTCCAAGACCTGCTGCATGAAGTAGAGAAAAATAGGCGCCGCGGCCCGCCCCCCGCTCTCGCCGAAGCCCATCCGCCGGACCTCATCCAGGCCCACCCAGACCCCGGCGACATATTCCGGAGTAAATCCGACGAACCAGGCGTCGGCCAGATCGTTGGTGGTGCCGGTCTTGCCGCCGGCGGGCCGTCCCAGGGCCTTGATCCTCGTTCCGGTGCCCATGTCCACGACTCCCCGCAACATGTGCTGAATGACGCTGGCGGTCTGCGGGCTGATGGCCGCGACCCGGACGGGGGAATACCGGTCGATGACGTTGCCGTCACGGTCCTCGACCCTGGTGATATACATCGGCTCGACCCGCTCGCCCAGGTTGGGAAAGGCGCTGAAAGCCGTGATCAACTCGGCCAGGGAGACGCCCGAGGAGCCCAGGGCCAGGGAGAGGTTGCGTTCCAAGGGAGAAGTAATTCCCAACTTCTTGGCCGTGTCGATGACCGCGTTGACTCCGACCTTGTCCAACAACTTTATGGTCACCACATTGCGGGAATTGACCAGGGCGGTGTAAAGGTCGGTGGGGCCGTAAAATTTGCCGTCGTAGTTGATGGGTTTCCAGCGGCGGTCGTGGGCGAAATCGTCGTACACAATGGGGGAATCTATCAGGATCGATCCCGGGGTGAAGCCGTTGTCCATGGCCGCCGTGTAAATAATCGGCTTAAAGGCCGACCCGGGCTGACGGCGGGACTGGACGGCGCGATTGAACTGGCTTTCCCGAAAATCCTTGCCGCCGATCATGGCCTTGACCGCGCCGGTTTCCAGGTCCAGGCACATCAGCGCGGACTGAACCTGGGGCTCCTGTTCCAGGGAAAAATGCCACGCCTGGTCCTGTTCGTTGTATTCCTGGGCCAGGACTTTAATCACATCGCCCGGCTCGATCATCCGAGCCAGGGTCTTGCCCCGGTTCAAGGTCCAGGCCAGGTCCTGTTTGCGTATCAGGCCGGCATGGGCGCCGACCAGGATTTGCAGGGTTTGCGCCTTACCGTTAACCTCGGCGACCACGGCCTCCACTTCACGACCCGGCGCCAAGGGGTCCTCGGCCAGGGCGTCGTTCTGTTTCCTTAGAAAGGTCTCGATGTCGCCGGGCTGGAGTTTTTTAACGGGACCGCTAAAGGGCCGCCTCTTGGCGAACTCCCGCAACCCCTTGTCCATGGCTTTCCCGGCCGCCGCCTGCATTTCGATGTTGACCGTGGTAAAAACCTTCAAGCCGTCATTGTAAAGGCTCTCGACCCCGAACTTTTTCTCCAGGACGCGCCGGATATGCTCGGTGAAATATGGCGTTCGGGTTAAATTGACGTTCGGGCGGTCAACGTAAACGAGTTTCTGGGACAAGGCGGATTCGGCCTCGAGTTTGGTAATGTATCCGTTGGCCACCAAGCGGCTGATGGTGTATTCCTGCCTGGCCCGGGCTTCCACGGGGTTGTTGAAGGGGGAGTATAGACTGGGGGCCGGCGCCAGTCCGGCCAGGAGAGCCGCCTCGGCGATGGTGAGCTGGTCGACGTGCTTATCGAAATACAGCTCCGCGGCCGACTCGACGCCATAGGCGCCATGCCCTAGATATATCTGATTTAAATAAAGGAAAAGTATTTCGTCCTTGGTCAGGTTGTTCTCGATCCGAAAAGCCAGGAGGGCCTCGCGAATTTTTCGTCCGTAGGACTTTTCCGGAGTCAGCAGAAAGGACCGAGTGACCTGCTGGGTGATGGTGCTGCCGCCCTGGACGATGCGCCCGGCCTCGACGTTCTTGACAAAAGCCCTGGCGATGGAAATTAAATCGATGCCGCTGTGCTGGAAAAAATTGGCGTCCTCGGCGGAGATAAAGGCTTCCCGCACAAAAAGGGGAATCTTGGCCAAGGGAACCACTATGCGGCGTTCATGGCTGAATTCCCCGATAACCCGGCCGTCGTCCCCGTAAAAGAACGTGACGGTCTTGGGCTTGTAATTTTTAAGGGAATCGGCCGGAGGCAAATCCTGCGCAAAATAATAATAGCCCAAAACCGCGGTCGCCAAAACCACGACCACCACTGCCCCGGCAAAAGAGATTACCCCGAAAAAAATTTTCCCGCCCCAACCGACCTCGGGCCGCGCCGGTTTTTTAGGCGGACGACTTGACCCCGGGGCGTCCGGGGACGTCCTTTTCCTGACGCCGGGGGCAGTTTCATTTCTTCTATTTTTTACATCCAAAACCATTTTTCCCTCATCCACCCGCCGACTGTTTGGTCTTGACCTCGGGCGGTTCAACATATTATACCCAGATGTCGCCACGTCAACAAAAAATCCCCCCCGGTCCGGGGCGCTAGGCCGAGGCGACGGGACGACCCCGGGAGCGATTCAGCCGGAACGTCCGGAAAAAACAAGGAGTTCGGATAAAATGGAATGCCCGGTTTGCGGGTCCAAGGCGGTAACGGCCAAAACCTCCATCCCCAACCTGGTCGAAATGGCGCGGAACGGAATAGACCCCTATGACCTGATCCGCGGCGACCAAGCCCAAGCCGAATGCCGGGCCCGCGGAGCGGTCTTCGTTCCGGCGCCCGAGGAAAAACCCTAGGCGGAACCCGGCGCGGTAAATAATCGACTTCTACTCGGAGAAGACCCCTCTCATCCACTGCACCGCTCCAACGTACATTCCCGGCAAAAGGGATTCATCCACCCCTAGCTGGACGGCCAGCCGCGACATCTCCGCCCAGTCGCCCTTTTCGTAGGCCAAGGCCAGCCGATAAACACGGCCCACCTTGTTTTCCGCTCCCAACAAGGCGGCTCGCAAGTCATCGGCCAGGGGCAACTCGCTCAGGACTTCCTCCAGGGGACGACCGAAAATGGCGTCCAACTGGGAAAACAGCCCCATCAGAAAAAGATCGGGCGCCCGCTCCCTCATCCCCGCCAACACCGCGGCTTCCTCGCAGAACTTGCCTCTCATGGCCGAGCCTTGAACCAACTCCAGGGGCTTGTCCCGCCCCAAGTCGGACAGGGCGACCAAGGAGGCCCAGATGCGTATCTGGTTTTCACCCAGCCGCCCCAACGCCTGCCTGATCGACGTCACCTTGGTGCTGAATCCGAAGGAGACCGCGTTTACATACCGCAAAAGCTTATAGGCCATGGCCACTTCGCTTTTTATCAACTCCTCCAGCCGGTCGAAATCCATTTCCGGCGCGTTTATCTCCTTGAGCAGCCGGAGATAATGTATTTTCAGCGCCGGAATGTCTTTTCTGGAAATAATCACCGGCTTGTTGAAAAAATACCCCTGACAGAAGGAAAACCCCATATCCAGGGCCTCGGCGACTTCCTCCCGGGTCTCGACCTTCTTGGCCAACAGCCGAACCCCCTTGCGATCCAGGGACTCGGCGATGCGGCGTCTGACCTCCGGACCCGAGGCCTGAAAATCCACTTCCACGATATCCGCGAGAGCCAGGAGGTCCTGAGCCCTGGGGCCGTCGGCCAGCCCGCTCAAGGCCAGGGTGTACCCCTTTTGCTTGAGTTGCAGGCAAACATCGATGGTTTCGTCGTCAGGCTGGACATCCCCCAATATTTCGACGATGGCGCCGTTTTTCGGCAGCAGCAAGGCGTATCCCTGGACAAGCAGGGGTTTGGTGAAGTTTATCACCACCTTCACCCCGCCCGTGATAACGTCGATCCCGAACAACATCAAGCTGTCGGCGATCACCTGGCTCGTGGCCCGGTCGCCGTCCGCGCAGTCGAAAAAATTGTCCAGGCCGGAACGAAATAATAGCTCATAGGCGAATACTTTTTGTTTTTGATCGAAAATCGGTTGCCTGGCGATGAAATGCTCCATAATCATTACTCCGGTAAAAATTCAAGACTCCACGGACCATGGAAGACCTAGATTAACATAAAGCGCTTTATTAGCCCAGGGTTTTAGACCGGCGCCGTTGACAGGGGTGCGTTGATTGGATATTTTCGAAGATAAAATGTAATTACCGGGTCGTTCAACCCGAGGCTCCCCTGGAGGTTCCAGAAAAAAGTGATCAAGCGCATCATACTTCTTATCGCCCTGGCGACTCTCCTGCCCGCCGCCGCGGTCGGGGCCGACATGCTGGACGACCTGGAGGCCGCTTTTCGGGCCCACCGAAAAGGCGAATATGATCAAGCGATTGAACTATACACCAAAATAATACGCAACCGTGAACTCAAGGCCCGGGAAAGGGCCATTTCCTACTTGCTGCGAGGCGAGGCCGCCAAGGACAAAGGCGACCTCGACGGCGCCGTCAAGGATTTCGACCGGGCCCTCAGGATAAACCCCAATTACGCCCAAGCCCACTATTTCAGGGGGCTAGCCCTGGAAAAAAAGGGCCTGTTGGCCGAAGCCTTCGTGGAAGTGCGAAACGCCTCGGCCATCAAGCCGGACGATGAAGCCTACCGGAAAAAGATGACGATGCTGGAGGCAAAAATAACCGCCAAGGGCGGGACGATCCCTCCCTTGAGTGGAACCCACTAAAAATTTTCCTTTTTTTCAAAGTGTTACAATAAGGGAAGGATTTTATTGCATCCGGGAACAATCGGTCTTAAACTTTACGAAGGAAAGAGGAAGAAAAATGAAGATCAAGCGAATCGCTCATATCGGCGTGGCCGTTTCCGACACGGATAAGACCAGCTCCTTTTACACGGACATGTTAAACCTAGGGCTTGACCGGCAAGAGACCCTCGGGGAATTGAAAATCTCCTTCATCCCGGTCGGAGAGACCAATCTGGAGCTCGTTCAATCCACGACTCCCGAGGGAGTCATGGCCAAGCATGTGACCAAGCGGGGGGAAGGGGTTCATCACATCGCCTACGAGGTCGAGGATATCGACGCGGCCTTGGCGGAACTGAAAGCCAAGGGCGTGCCCTTGATCGACGAAGTCGCCCGACCCGGCGCCCACGGGGCCCGGATCGCATTCATTCACCCCAAGGCTACTTTCGGGGTTTTGACGGAGCTCTGTGAATACCCCGAGCATCAATAGGAGAACCGAGCATGTGGGAGTATACCGACAAGGTAAAAGACCACTTTGAAAACCCCCGCAACGTGGGGGAAGTGCAACGGGTCGACGGCGTGGGGGAAGTTGGCTCCCTGGCCTGTGGAGACGCCCTGCGCCTGACCATTCAGGTTTCCCCGGACGGCGTCATCGAGGACGCCAGGTTCCAAACCTTCGGCTGCGCCAGCGCCATAGCCAGTTCCTCGGCCTTGACAGAATTGGTCAAGGGCAAGGACCTCGCCGCGGCCGCCC
>JAZDGM010000017.1:0-38100 GCA_043806915.1 Pseudomonadota bacterium
CTCGGCCAAGCAATTCCAAACGCCCCGGACTTCTTCGGGCGGGCATGGACGCCCGCCCTTTCCGCCCTCGAAACAGGACGTTTCGGGGCGTGAAACCGCCGCCAGGCGGGTTCTCCGGAAAAAGAGCCGGGGGCGCCGGCTCCGGCGCGCCCCTGACCCTGGGACGGGAAGGAGTCTCTCGAAGCCCAACGCTAGGCGCGCGGGGGGCGGAGCAGCCCCGCCGCAAGGCGCCGGCCAACGTCTCCAATTTACCGTGGTCGGGCCCGCAAAACAGTAAAAAATGGTGCGCGTTGCGCACCCTACTTACTGCCCCGACAAGCCTTCGACAATCACCGACCCGACGCCCCTTAAACAACCACCGACCCGACAGACCGTAAACAACGGGCGGCGTCTGTAGGGGCGCCTCCCCGTGGGCGCCCTTGAAACGGCCAGCCGGGATTTCGACCCCGCCTGAATTCCGATCGCGGATGAGAGGGCAGGCGCGGGGACCTGCCCCGACAAGCCTTCGACAATCACCGACCCGACGCCCCTTAAACTACCACCGCCCCGACAGACCGTAAACAACGGGCGGCGTCTGTAGGGGCGCCTCCCCGTGGGCGCCCTCTTTCTCGGAATACACAACGATTTATGTCGCCAAGCATGGTTCTATTGCCACCGGAAACCGCGAACATCCGGGTCGCGCGGCCGCCGGGCGGTTCGCTTACAGATATCCGGCAAGGGTTTCAACAAGATGGATGATGATTTAAAGAAAGCGCTCTTTTGTCTTAATGAAAAACTGAACCAAAACCAAACTAATTCGGAATATTTAAAAAATGTGGAAAAGGAATTCGGCGCGCGGGTTTTCAGTCAGTTTCTCTATTATATCACCAGAATCACGTTCAAGGAAAAGGAAGCCCGGGAACACTGGGAAGGAATACTGGAACACAGGGGCCGGTTGACCCAATTGCTGGGGCGCGACGCCGGCTTCAGGGTTTCCCTATGCGATTACCTGGTCAACCTGCAGGGCGTGATCAAGGAACCGCTGATAATCGACCTGGAAATTTTCAACAAATTCGAGTCTTTCATCCATATCGACGAATTAACCGGGCTCTACAACCGGAGGTTCCTCAAAAACTATTTAATTAAGGAAGAAGAACGGTTCAACCGACTCCGGCAGCCCTTTTCCATAATCCTTCTGGATATCGATCATTTCAAGGCGTTCAACGACAAGTTCGGCCACCTGGCCGGCGACGTCATCCTCCGGGAGCTGGCCGACCTGGTGAAGGGAACGGTCCGGAGCATGGACTACGTCATCAGGTACGGCGGCGAGGAGTTCATCGTCATCCTGCCCTGCGCCAACAAGCCCGAGGCCTCGGCCCTGGGGGAACGGGTCCGGAGAGGCGTGTCGGAACACCTCTTTTTCATTCACGACTCGGCCGAGAGCGAACACCTGACGATCAGCGTGGGCGTGGCCAATTTTCCCTTGGACGCGCACGACTGTTTCTTCCTGCTGCAACGGGCCGACCAGGCCATGTACAACGCCAAAAAGCTGGGCCGGAACGCCGTGGTGACCTGTTCCCCGGAAAAAAGGCGGTTTCCCAGGTTCAACATCCGGCGGGAGGCCCTGTTTCGGTATTACGGAAAAAACGGGGCGTTCATCAAGGGCGCGACCAGGAACATCAGCCTGGGCGGTCTGCTTTGCATAGTACCGGAACCGATTACCGCCGGTCGATTCCTGGAAGTGGTGATCCTGCACGTCAACAACGGGACGAGCCTGAACCTGAAGGCCAAGGCCGTTCGCCTGGCCGACGATCCCAATATCAAGAACGGCTTTCAGCTAGGCCTCCAGTTGGAATTCAAGAGCGCGGAGGAACAATTGATCCTCGATCGGTTGATATCCGAGGAAAAAAAACGGAGCGACCCCTTCAACCTGGTCAAGGAACAGCCGGCCGCGGTCATCGGCCCCGCTTTCCCGGCCGAGCCCTGATCATCCCCCCGCCCGGCCTGGCGAAGGCCGCTCAGCCGACGATCTCCGGAAGGCCATCCGCCTCGGGCGACGGACCGGTCGATTTCGGGCCGGGGAAAACAAAGGTTTCCCAGCTCACCGAGACGTTCATGGTCGGCGGGGCCAACCGGCGCAGGGAAGCGGCGGACAGGACGGCGAGGGTTTCGGGCTTGGGGCGGCCCTCGACCTTGATCTTGACCACGCCGTCCCCGGGAAGGTCGGACAGGGCCGCCCTGAGCCTGGCTTCGACCTGGTCCCGGTCGAGGCTCGCGGCGGGGAGTATGACCTCGGCCATGGGCCGGGCCGGAAGGGACTTGAAAGACCAGTTTTCCAGCCGCCCGGCCGGGCCGACGTCCAGGATGAAATACCCCTTGGTCTCGTCCTTTTCGGCGAAGGACGCGCGCTCGATGGAGCCGGAAAAGAAGACCGGCGCGGCCAGGGGTCGGCCGGACAGATCGCGGGTCAGGACCTGCCGGCGGTGAATATGTCCCGCCAGGACGGCGGTCAGGCCCCGCGGGATGTCGGCGGCCCTGATGACGTCGGGCTGTCGGCGAAAAGTGAAATCCCCCGGACCGACGACCGCGCCTTCCACGGCGTGATGCAGGCAGAGAATTTTGGCTTCGGCCTTGGCCTGCCGCCACCCCGTCGCCTTGAGGAGGGACGGGAAATTTTCCCGCGCTCCGCTGCGTTCAAAGGGGAACCCGGAGAGGGCCAGGGTCAGGTTGTCCTTTTTAATCAGGTAGGTGGAAGGCTGGTCGAAAACCCGGACCAGGGGATGGCGGGCCAGGAGCCCCCGGGGCAGGACCGAACGCTCGTGATTCCCGGGGACCAAATAGACCGGGACGCCGCGGTCGGCGATTTCCAGAAGGGGGCCGAAAGCCTCCTGGGCCAGCCAGGCCGGAACGCGGCTTCGAAAAAAAAGGTCCCCGCCATGCACGACCAGGTCCACCCGCCCTTCAAGGGCCGGGGCTAGGGCCAGGCGAAAATTGGCGAAAAAGTCCCGCCCCCGCCGGGGTCTTTCGACCCGGGGCCGCAGGGGCAGATCAAATCCCAGATGGGTGTCGGACAGAAACAGAATCTTCATGCCAAAAATCCCTCCCAAAAATCCCTCAGGGAACTTTCTAGACCGGATAGATTCCCGACCCCGGTCGGTCGCCAGTGTCGGGGAAAAAGGGACTTGCATTCCGGTCGGGAAAACCGGTGATCGATCAGCAGCGCGACTCCACGGTCGTTTTCCGACCTGATGACCCGCCCCGCGGCTTGCAACACCCGGCCCAGGCCGGGAAAGAGGTAGGCGAACTCGAACCCGTCCCGCCCCCGGGCCGAAAAATGTTCGCGGATAAGCTCGTTTTCCGGGGATATCCCCGGCAGGCCCGGTCCGACCACCACGGTCCCGGACAACCGCTCCCCCGTCAGGTCCACGCCCTCCCCGAACACTCCCCCCATCACCGCCAAGCCGACCACCCGGCCCGGCGCCTCGGCGCTGAACCGGGCCAGAAACGCGGCCCGGTCATCCTCGGACATCCCCGGGGTCTGGCGCAGAATTTCCCCTTCCGGAAAATCCCTTTCCAGCTCCTCCCCCACCAGGGCCAGGTATTCGTACGAAGGAAAAAACACGAGGTAATTGCCGCTTTTCCAGCGCGCCACGGCCCGAATGGCCTCGGCCACCGGGCGCTTGGTCCTTTCCCGGTCCCGATACAGGGTGGAAACCCGGTCCAGCACCAGCACCCTGAACCGTTCCGGAGGAAAGGGCGACGGCAGGACCAACGAACGGGCGGTTTCGTCCAGGCCGAACATCCCCTGGAAAAACGCCAGGGGGGCCAACGAGGCGGAAAAAAAGACCGCGGCCGTCCCTCGTTTCAAGACGGCCCGCAGGTTGGCCGACGGGTCCAGGCAGAAGAGCCGCAGCCGGAGTCCTTGTTCTTCCGGGTAATGGCACGCGGCGTAATTTTCATCGAACCCCTCGGCGATTTTCAGGAAAAACCCGGTCCGGCGGTAAAGGTCGGCCAGGGGCGCCCCGTCTTGACCCAATCCTGACCGGGACAATCTTTTTTCCACGGATTTGACGAATTCATCCAAAAGCGGGGCCAGGCCTTCCGGCGGTTGTTTTTCGTGAAAAAAGGCCTTGGCGCCCCGGCCGGCCAGGGCGAACCGGGCCTCGATTTTTTCCAGGACCGCGGTTAATTCGAAAAAATCCGGCCCCAACAAGCTTTTCACGGTGGAAAAATCGCTTGACCTCAGCTCGGCGGAAAACATTTCCCGGGCCCGGTCCACCAGGTTGTGGGCCTCGTCGATCAAAAAAACGTATTTTTCCCTGGTTTCGAGAAAGAACCGCCGCAGGTGGACCCGCGGGTCGAAAACGTAGTTGTAGTCGCAGATTATCACGTCCGCCCCCAGGGCCAGGTCCAGGGACAGTTCAAAGGGGCAGACCCGTTCCCGCCGCGCCGAATCCCGGATTGTTTCCCGGTCGAAGGCGTGGAGGGGAAAAAGGTTTTCCAGGGCTTGGTCGACGCGGTCGAAGTGGCCCCGGGCGTATTGGCAGGTTTCCGGACCGCATTCCGTTCCGGGGTTGAGGCATGTTTTTTCCTTGGCCGACAGGATCAGGCTCTTGACGACCGCGCCCTGGCGGCGGAGGTTTTCCAGGGCCCGACCGGCGGCCTCGGCGCCGGTCCCCCGGGCGGTGAGATAAAAAACCTTGTCGGCCGAGCCGAGGCCCAGGGCCTTGAGCGCCGGGAACAGGGCGGCCATGGTCTTGCCTATTCCGGTGGGGGCCTGGACAAGCAGCCGGCCGTGGTTTTTGACGGCTTGGTACACGCCCACGGCCATGTCCCGCTGGCCGGGTCGAAAGCCGGGGTAGGGAAAACCCAGTTCCGCGAGGGAGGCGTTCCTCCTGGCCCGAAAGTCGGAGGCCCGGCCGACCCAACCGAGGTAGCGGTCGATTATCCCGTTCCAGAATGATTCCAGTTCCGGGAGGGAAAAATCCCGGTCAAAAGACCTGGTCCGGCCCGAGGAAACATGGGCGTAGGTCAGGCGGGCGGTCAGGCGGGACAGGCCTTTTTGAACCGCCGCGATGTAGGCGTAAACCTTGACCTGTCCCCAA
Organism: Pseudomonadota bacterium; assembly: GCA_043806915.1. Taxonomy (GTDB): domain Bacteria; phylum Desulfobacterota; class Desulfarculia; order Adiutricales; family JAGVGV01; genus JAZDGM01. Next base: position 5,085 of record JAZDGM010000017.1, read on the forward strand.
TGCAGGGGGCTCGGGTCCTCGCCCAGGTCCTCGGGATCGAGAACGGTGGACTTGACTTCCTCCACGATAACCCGGTCGGGGTACGCGAACAGGCCGTCCATTCGCCCGCCGACTTCCAGGATGAAGCGGTCCGTTTCCACCTGGATGGAAACCGGGACTTCACCGGAATATTCCGGCGGCCGGTTTTTCCGGAGTTCGCGGTGGACCCGGGTCCCCTCGACGGCCCGGTTCCGGCCGGCGACTTCCCAGGTCAGGTCGCCGGACCGGAGGGTGCATTCCACCAGGCCGCGGACTGATATTTGAAGTTTTTCCTTCACTGGCGGCGCACCGGGCGAATTTGGTCAACCGTCAGGGAAACCGCTCCAAAATCCTCGTCCACCAGGCCGGCCAGAATATAAGGCCGGTTCCAGTCCAGAATCCGGCAGAATCTATGGTATGCGCCCGGAAAAAACGTGGTTTCAAAAGTCCCGGTCTCGTCCTCGAAGGTCAGGAACTGCATGGGGTCGCCCTTGGAGGTTTTAATCTGCTTGCCGCAGATCAACCACCCGGCCAGCCGGACCCGACGGCCGGCCCAGCGGTCCAGGTCCACGGCCTTGACCAAGTCGAGGCCCCGTAGTTCATCCTCGAAAAGCACGATGGGGTGGCGGTCGGTCAGAAACCCCAGGACCTCGAATTCCAGCCGGAGGCGGTCGATTTCCGGCCCAGCGGGCAGGGGCGGGGCGATGGGGTCCTCGCCGGGGAACAGACCCGAGGAGGCGGGAACGTCCTTTTTCCGGCGCAGCCCGGCCAGGGCCCAAAGAAGCTGGGCCCGATTCAGGCCCGGCGCCAGCGAATCCAGGGCGCCGGCGTGGACCAGGGCCCGGGCTTCCGCTTCGTCGGGCCGGACCTTGGAAAAAAAGTCGTCCAGGCCGGTGAATCCTTCCCCTCTTTCGGCCGCAATGCGGCGCCCGGTTTCCCTCCCCAGGTTCTTAACGGCCATCAAGCCGACCCGGATTTCCCGGTCGCGGCCCCGCCAGCGCATCCGGCCGTGGTTGACGTCGGGCGGCAGAATCGCGGCCCCCAGCCTCCGGGCCTCGGACACATAGGCGAAAGCGGAATAGAAGCCGCCCTGGTTGCCAAGGACGGCGGCCATGAATTCGGCCGGAAAATGGACTTTGAGGTACGCGGCCTGAAAGGAAACCCGGGCGTAGCTGGCGCTATGGGGCTTGCAGAAGGAATACCCGGAAAAGCTGAGCATCATTTCCCAGATTTCCCTTGTTTTATCTTCGGTTACGCCCCGGGTTCGGGCGCCCTCGAAAAATCTCAGTCGATAATCAGCCAACTCCAGTTCCTTGTCTTTGCGGGTCATGACCTTGCGCAGGCCGTCGGCTTCGGCGTGGGAGAAGCCGGCCGCGGCCGCGGCGGTCTTGGAAACGTCTTCCTGATAGACCATGATGCCATGGGTTTCATCCAGTATTTCGGCCAGAAGGGGATGAATCGGCTCCCAGGCCCCGCCCTTGAGCCGCCGCAGGTATTCGCGGATGAAGTCGTTGGCCGCCGGCCTGATGATGCTGCTATGGATGACCAGGTGTTCGAAATCCCCCCGGCCGGAACGCTTCTGGAGCAGGCGCATGGCCGGGCTTTCGATATAGAAGCACCCCATGGTCCGGCCCTGGGCGGTCATTTCCTGGGTGGCGAGGTCGTCCTCGGGCTCCCAGCCTTTTTCGTCGAAAGCGCGGCCGTTTTCCCGGACGTTGTCGGCCGCGTCCCGGATCACGCCCAGGCTGCGGTTGCCCAGCAGGTCTATCTTGACCAGGCCGGCGTCCTCGGCGCCATCCTTTTCCCACTGGATGATGGGCACGCCCTTGGCGGCGGTCTGGACGGGAGCGTAATCCTCGATGGGGCCGGGAGTGATGACCACGCCGCCGGGATGCACGGACAGACAGCGCGGGGCGCCGATGATCCGCTGGGCCAGTTCGAGTATCTCGGGCCAGGGTTCCGGAAATTCCAGATGCCGGCTCTCGGGTCGCTGGTAAAGCTTGGTCCGGAGGTCGGTGGAAAAATCCCCGCCCGTCCAGAACCAGGGCAGGCGCCGGGATTTTTCGTCTATTTCGGCCTTGGTCAGGCCGAAGACCTTGGCGGTTTCGCGGATGGCCAGGCGGGGTTGAAAAAGGATGTGGCTGGAAACCATGGCGGCTTGGCCCCGGTGTTCCTCCAAAACGGAAGAAATAACGTCGTCTCTTTCATCCCAGGCGAAATCGACGTCGATATCCGGCGGGTCGCGGCGCTGGGCGTTGATGAAGCGTTCGAAATACAGGTTGTGCTTGATGGGACAGACGTTGGTGATTCCCAGGACGTAGGCCGTCAGGGAGGCGGCCCCGGAACCCCGGCCGCAGACGCGGGGCGAGCGTCGGATGATGTCCCGGACCGTCAGGAAGTAGGAGGAAAAGCCCTTTTGCTCGATCAGGCCGAGTTCATGTTCCAATCGCTCGACCACGGTCTCGGACAAGTCCCGGCCGTAGACCCGGCGGGCGCCCTCGTACGCGGCCCGGCGCAGGACCTGGGCGGCCTCGAGTCCCCGGGGGTCCCGCCAGGGGGGCATGATGGTCCGAAATTCCGGCTCCCGAAAAGCAAGGCGCTCGGCCAAGGCCTGGGCGTCCCGTTCGGCTTTCGGATAAGCTTCGAAGCGGCGGCGGTATTCGTCCGGCCCAGCCAGCCAGGCGTCCCTGGGGGCCGCGTCGCCGGGACCGAGCCGGGAAAAGGACGTATTGAGGCCGATGGCCCGCAGGGTCAGATGGGTTCGGTAGTCCTCGGGGCGAGGAAAAAAGCATCCGGGCGCGGCCGCCGCCGGCAGCCCCAGCCTTTCGGCCGCCCGCCGAACCCGGTCGGCGCGGCGGTCCAGGCGACGATAAATGACCCCGGCGGCCGTGACTTCGGCCTCGCGCCAGGCTTCGAGGAGGTCCGGGCAGGCGGACAGGAACGTCAGGCCCGGAGCGTGCTCGATCACGGCCGATTTCAGGGAAAACCCGTCGTCCAGCCACCGCCGGGAGATCAATCGGCAGAGGTTCCGGTATCCCTCGGCGTCCTCGACCAGGCCGACGGCCCGGCGCCGGGACCCGGGCTCGGTCAGTTCCGCCCCCACAATCGGGGTCAGCCCCTCGAGCCGGCAGGCCCGGAGAAAAGCCCACAAGCCGCAAAGGTTATCCGTGTCGGTCAGGGCCAGGCGGGTGTAACCCAGTTCCCGGGCCCGACGGCAGAGGTCCCGGGGAGAAGCGGTTCCCCACATGAAGGAATAATGCGACCGAACGACCAGGGGGACCATTCACGCCTCCAGGGCCATGGTCCGGCCGGTTTGAACCAGGCCGGGGCCGTATTTGTTCCGGATGAGGTCCAAGGCCCGGACCAGGCCGTCAAGGGCCTGGGTCTCGTCCCGTTCCTCGGGGAACAATTCCAACTGTCCCGGCGGGCGGGTCAGCCGGTCGCAGACCAGCTTGAGCTTCCGGACCCTGACGCGGCGACGCCAAGCCAGGGCGAGGGCTTCCCGGGCCAGGGCGAACAATTTATAGTCGTTGGCCGTGCCGGTCCGGTCCGTCCGCTGCCGCGCCAGGCGCGCGCCGTCCGAATAATAGACCCAGACCGCTGTTCTCCGGGCGCGGAGCCCCTGTTCCCGGAGGTCGAACCCGGCGTTGTCCGTCAAGCGCCTCAAGGCGGACTCCACCAGAAACAGGTCGTTGGAATCATTTTCGAAATCGTGTTCAAGACTCACCTCGGGCGGCTTTTTCCCCGGCGGCCGGACCGGAGAATGGTCGATGCCCCGCACGATTCGGTATAGTTGCTCCCCCCGACGGCCGAAAACCACGGCCAGTTGCTCCGGGGTCCAGAGGGCGGCTTGTCCGGCCCGGACCACGTTCAACTCCCGGAAAATCGCCAGGTCCTCCCGTTCCAGGCCGGGCAGCAGGTACACGGGCAGGGGGCGAAGCAATTCCTCCTCCCCGCCGGGGCGGACAATGTATTCCCCGCGGGGCTTGACCAGGCGAGTGGCTATTTTGGCCACCAGCTTATTGGACGCCAGGGACCAGATCGGGTCGAACCCCAGGTCGGACCGGACGTCCTTGCGGATGCGCCAGGCCACGTCCTGGGGGGGGCCGAACAGCCGGCTGGAACCGGTCAGGTCGAGAAAGAGATGGCCGTTGCCTTCCCCGGCTTCCACCAGGGGAGAATAAGGCAGGGCGCGTCCCAGAAAGGCCCGCATGGCCCGTTCGTAATGCTCGGGATGAGGGCCCACGACCCGGGCGTCCGGACAGGCCTTCAAGGCCCGGGACAAGGGCATGCCCTTGCGCACCCCCGCCCGAAAGGCCTCGTCGCTCATGTCGTAAACCGCGGCCCGGGTCGCCCGGGGCGGGGCCACGATCACCGGCCGTTCCCGCAAGCGGGGGTCCACCACCCTTTCCACGGCGGAGGCGAAGTCCGCCACGTTGAGGTGAACCACCAGCCGGTCAGCACTTGCCCAGGACAAAGCCGTACTCCTTGAGCAGCCGGGCCATGACCAAGGCGTTCTGTGGCGCCTGGCCGTGGACGTGATTGTTGAAAACTATTATCCCTTGCCTGGTCCGCCCGGCCAGTTTGACGATCCGCTTTTCCATCCAGTCCCGGAGTTCGTTCTCGCCGTAGCTGTAGTCGAACTGGGCCGACTTTTTTTCCTCGCGCCACCCCCGGGAATTGCGGCCGTGAAATCGGACGTAGAATAATTCCGGGTTGGTGACCACTTCCAAGGGAGGAAAAAGGCCGGGCAGGTCGGGCGCGTCCAGGGCCGCCAGGGTCACGCCCCGCCTTTCCAACTCGGCGAAAACCCGGTCCGTGTTCCAGGACCCCTGACGAAACTCGACGGCCAAGGGCAATCCCTCCAACTCGTCCAAGAGCTCGGCCAGACGGCGTCGGTTGGCCACGCTCCGGTCGAACCAGGACGGCAGCTCGATCAGGACCGCGGCCAATTGCCTGGCCTGAACCAGGGGCGCCAAGCCGTGGCGAAAAGCCGCGGCCTGTTCCCGCCACAGGTCCGTGGGCGCTTCGTGGGTCAGGGAGCGGCAGAGCTTGGCGCAGAACAGGAACCCGGCGGGGACTTGGCGGCGTTGCAGTTCCAGGGCCGAGGCCTGGGGCGTCTGGTGCCAGGTCTGAACCAGTTCGGTCAGGGCGAACCGCTTGGCGTAAAAGGAAAGAAGTTGCCCCGGCTTGGCGTCCGGCGGATAAAACCCTGCCGTCACCCAGCCGGTGTAGGAATAACCGCTGGTCCCGACCCAAACCCGGGCCGGTTCGTTCGCCCCGGATTGCCGTTCCATGACCATTCGCCTCCGAAAACGCCTAGAGTCCGGCGACGCGGTCCGGCCCGCGTTCCAGGCCAATGACCTTGCCCTGAACCAATATCTCGCTGAAATCATACCGTTTCGGCTCGTAGCGCCTATTTTCCGGACGAAGCTCCACGTGGTCGTCCCGCAGAAAAAAACGCTTGACCGTGGCCTCCTCGCCGCCGATAAGGGCCACCACTATCTCGCCGTTACGAGCGAACTGCCGAGGCTCGCAGATGGCTAGGTCCCCGTCTAGAATCCCGACCTCGATCATGGAATCGCCTTTAATCCGCAAGGCGAACAGGTTCGCGCCCCGATAGACCATGGCGTCGACGACCAAGGCGCCTTCCCATTCCTGCTGCGCGTACAGGGGCAAGCCGGCGGCCACCCGGCCGATAATCGGAATTTCCCGCCAGCGCTGGGCCCCGGCCGCCTCCCCGACCCGGTTTAGCACATGGATTTTCCGGCTGTACCGCCCTTCCCGCCTGACAAACCCCTTTTCTTCCAAGGCCTTGAGGTACTGCACGACGGCTGAATGGCTCACCCCCAGGTCGGCCGAAGCTTCCCGCAGGCTAGGCGCCTTGCCTCTCCCGGCGATTTCACGCTCCAGATATTCTAAAAAAATCTTCTGCTTATCCGTCAATTCCGGCGACATGGCTTCCTCCGGCCAGTTGATGCTTCCATCTTAGACCGGCGAAATGTAAATGTCAATGTAAATGTTAATGTAAACATCAATACTGCACAAACAAACCGGCGGCCATGATTTCGGGCGGCGGAATCGGCGTGGCCGGCGGCGGGTTCCGGGCCTGTTTCCCGCGCGCCTGGCGCCGGAAAAACAAAGCGACAATATGGACCACGCCTAAAACCCTTTGACAAGGCCCGGCATCCCCGGGTAATCTAGGCTGAAATGCGCTCCCATACGGCGCCTGGAAGGACACTGAAGAAGCCATGGCCAAAAAACATTCGCTTAAAACCCTATTCCGTTGGTTTGTTTTCGGAGGTTTTTTGACTTTTTTGGGATCCTGGATAATCGCGGGTCTTAAACTGACCCTTGTTCAAGATTTCCTCGAACTTTCCAGCCGCCCCTCCCTCAACTTCATCCTGGAATTATCCGCCATGACCATGGCCCTGTTCGGGCTGTTGACAATTCTGGCCGTTCTGCCCGAACTTCGGTCCCGGATCGCCCGCATCGAGTCCCTGGGCGAAAAAAACTGGTGAAGCCGCGCTGTTCCGCTCCCGCCCCGCCGCCACGAGCGGACCGGTCTTTTTTCGGGCCGGTCTTTCCGAGCCAGCCGGCCCGGGCGGCGGCCCACCGAGGGAGCTTTCGCCTGATCCGGTTTCGCCGGGCAGTCCTTGCAAAAACAAATAATTTATTTTATTATAAATTGGCGCCGGATAAACGCGTTTTATTCCGGCCGGACCTAGGGAATCGGCCCTTGCGGGCTTATTTTCAACGAAAATAATTTATTATGGAATCTTAGCGCATATTCGGCTGTTTTTATAATTTATTCAGGCTGATAACAAAATGGTCCCGGGATGGGGGTTACGTTTTTTGTCTAATTATTCACAAAGGAAGCCGAATGTTCTTGACAATTCCGGCTGACCATGCCAGAAACCCTACGCAATTTGAAATATTAGATAGAAGGAAAATTCCATGAGTTTTCAGAAACGGTTACAATCAGGTGAATTTGTAGTGTTGGCTGAGATGGATACTCCCAAGGGAGTCGACATCTCGGAACTGGTCACCAATGCCCGCCGTATTAAAGGCCGGGTTGACGCGGTCGTCATCCCCGACATGGCCAACGGCGTCATGCGAATGAGTTCCCTCGGCGGCGGCGTGCTGATGCAACAGCAAGGTTTGGAAGCCGTGATTCATATCTGTCCCCGGGACCGGAACCGGTTATCTCTTCAGGGAGACTTACTGGCGGCCCACGTCCTGGGCATCCAGAACCTGATAGTGGTTCAGGGCGAAGACATGAGTTTCGGCGACCATATTGACGCTAAAACCGTAGCCGATCTGGATGATCTGGGCTTGCTCGGCGCCGTGCGGTCCTTGCAGGAAGGCGTGGACCTGGCGGGGATCGACCTGAAGGGGAACCCCAGCTTTACCGTGGGCGCGACAATCTCTCCCTGCGCGGATGACGCCGCGTTGCACCGGGAATTGGAAAAGGCCGGCAAAAAGATTGAGGCCGGGGCCAAGTTTTTGATCAGCCCGCCGGTTTTCGACCTGAAGGTCTTTTCCTCTTTCATGGAAAAGGCCAAGGGGCTCGGCGTTCCGATCATCCCGACGGTCTTCCTGCTGAAATCCGTCGGCGTGGCCCGGTACATGGCCGCCAACGTGCCCGGCTCCTTTATTTCGGAAGACTTGATCACCAGAATTCGCAAATCTCCGGACAGAGTCACGGAATGCGTCAAGATCGCGGGCGAGACCGCCGGCGCGCTCAAGAAGTTGGCTCATGGGGTCAATATCGTGACCCTGGGGTGGGAATTCCGCCTGCCCGCGCTCCTGGACTACGCCGGTCTATAGAACCTTGGCGGAACCAGGGAATAACAGGCCCAGGCGCCCGGACGCGGCTTCGGTATCGACACAAAAGGCGTGCAGTCCCTTCGCCGGCGACAAAGGCGATCCAAATTGGAGGCAAGGCGCCGTAAATATAATAATTTCCATCTGTTGTACGGAAATGGCGAAAAAGTTGGAAAAATGACGACAAGTAAGAAAAGCAACAAGGTACTAGTAGTCGGCGGAGGCGTGGGGGGCATTAAAACCGCCCTTGACCTGGCCGAAGCCGGCCGGGACGTCGTCCTGATTGATAAGGCCCCGTCCATTGGCGGCCTTATGACTCAGTTGGACCGAACCTTTCCCACCAACAATTGTGATATGTGCACCGTCTCCCCCCACCTGGCCGAGAGCGGTCGGGAACTGCACATCGAGCTTCTGCCATTGACCGAAGCGACCGCGTGCGAAGGGGAAGCCGGGGCCTTCAGCGTCACCCTGAACAGAAAGCCTCGCTATATCGACCTGGAAAAGTGCACCGCCTGCGGGGAATGCCGTCGGCTTTTTCCGGAGTGCGTCAACTTCACTCCGGGCCTGGACCCCCGGGCGCCCACCTGCATGCGGTATCCCCAGGCCACGCCGTTGGCCTATTCCATTGACGCGGAAAAATGCGGGAACCTCGAGGAAGTGGCCAAGGCCTGTCAGTTCGGGGCCATCCTGACCAAGGACGAGCCGCGGGAAATGACGATTGAAGTCGGCGCCGTGGTCCTGGCGCCCGGGGCCGGCCTGTTCGATCCCAAGGCCCTGCTCAACTACGGCCACGGCATGTATCCCAACGTGGTGACCGGCCTGGAATATGAAAGAATCATGTCGGCGTCCGGCCCCACCGAAGGCCGGCTCGCGCGTCCCTCCGACGGCAAGCAGCCGTTGCGGGTGGCCTGGATACAGTGCGTGGGTTCGCGCAACATCAACCAGGCCGACGCGCCCTACTGCTCCTCGGCCTGCTGCATGTACGCGCTCAAGGAAGCCATTATCACCAAGGAGCGCTTCAAGGACGACATAGAAACCGTGGTCTTCTACATGGACATGAGGACCTTCGGGAAGGATTACGAGCTTTACCTCAACCGGGCCGTCAACGACTACAAGGTCCGCCTGGTCCGGAGCCGGCCGCACTCGGTCGACCGACTCAACGATTCCGACGACCTGGCCATTACCTACACCGTCGACGAGGATTCCAAGCATCGGACCGAAACCTTCGACATGGTCGTTTTGGCCACGGGTTTCAAGGTCCCGCCCGACGCGGCCGAGCTGGGCAAAACTTTCGGAATTGAACTGACCAAGCACAATTTCGCCCAAACCACGGCCTTCGAACCGGTCGCTTGTTCCAAGCCCGGCGTTTTCGTCTGCGGTCTTTTCGAAAGCCCCAAGGACATTCCCGAGACCATGGTCCAGGCCAGCGCCGCCGCCGGCCTGGCTTCCAAGTTCCTGGGCCGGGGCGGGGAGTTCGCGGCGGAAGAGTTCGAGGATGACGAAATTCCCGAAAGGGACGTATCCGACGAGGCGCCCAAGGTCGGGGTCTTCGTCTGCGACTGCGGCTTCAATATCGGCGGAGTGGTCGACACCGACGCGGTGGTGCGATACGCGCAAACACTACCCGGAGTGGCCATGGCGGAAATGGTCGGCCACGGATGCAGCAGTGAGTCCATTCTCCGCATTCAGGAGGCGATCGGCGAGAAGCAGCTCAACCGCGTGGTGCTGGCCGGCTGTTCGCCCCGGACTCATGAAATCAAGTTCCAGGACGTCCTGCGCAAGGCCGGCCTGAATAAATACCTGTTCGAGATGGCCAACATTCGCGACCAGGATTCCTGGGTCCACCTGGAACAACCGGGCCTGGCTTCGAGCAAGGCCAAGGACCTGGTGCGGATGGCGGTTGCCGGCGTCGCCAGCAAGAAGCCGCTCAAGGACAACACCCTGCCCATGAACAAGGACGTCTTGGTCATAGGCGGCGGCGTGGCCGGCATGAGCGCTTCCCTGAACCTGGCCGACGACGGCTTCCGGGTTTTCCTGGTGGAAAGGGCCTCGGAACTCGGCGGCTTGGCGGCGAAAATCAAGAAAACCCTGGAAGGCGACGACGTCGGCGCCTTTGTCAAGGGCTTGGTGGAAAAAGTCAAGGGCCAAAAAAATATCCAGGTGATCACCGACGCGGTCGTGGCCGATCATTCCGGCATGCCCGGCCTGTTCAAGACCGGCATCCAGCGCGGTCCCCAGATGGCCTATCGCCAGATAGACCATGGCGTGACCATCCTGGCCACGGGCGCCCTGGCCAACCGTCCCCGGGAATATTACCTAGGCGAAAGCGACGCCGTGGTCACCCAACTGGACCTGGACCGGCTGCTCGAGGAGGACCCGGACCGGATCAAGGCCCTGAAAAGGGTGGTGATGATTCAGTGCGTCGGCTCCCGGGTCCCCGAAAACCCGAATTGCAGCCGGGTCTGCTGCCAGGCCGCGGTCAAGAACGCCCTGAGAATCCTCGAACTGAACCCGGAAATGAAAATATTCGTTCTGTATCGGGACATGAGGACCTATGGGTTCCAGGAAGAGTATTTCCGCCTGGCCCGGGAAAAAGGCGTCATCTTTTCCCGCTACGACCTCGATCGGAAACCCCGGGTCGAGAAGGTCGGCGCCAAGGCCGCCGTCACCTTCCTGGACCCTGTCCTAGGCCTGGAAGTCAGCGTCGAGGCCGATTTACTGGCCCTGAGCGCCGGGTTCGTCGCGGACGACGAATCGACCGAAGACTTGGCCGCCATCTTCCACCTGCCCCGGACCGGCGATGGCTACTTCCTGGAGGAACACGTCAAGTTGCGGCCGGTGGACCTGCCCGTCCCGGGATTCCTGGTGGCCGGGACCGCTCATTCGCCCAGGAGCGTTAGGGAAAGCATCGCCCAGGGACTGGCCGCGGGCGGCCGGGCCAAGGCCATGCTGGCCCGGGACAGCATCAACCTGGGAGCTTCCGTGGCCAGGGTTGACGGCGAGAAGTGCGCCGCCTGCCTGATCTGCGTCCGGGCCTGTCCCTATGGCGTGCCCTTTATCAACGCGGACGGCTATTCCCAGATCGACCCGGCCAAATGCCGCGGTTGCGGCATTTGCGCGGCGGAGTGTCCGGCCAAGGCGATCCAATTGATGCAGTTCGAGGACGATTCCATCCTGGCGAAGGTGGACGGCCTCCTTGAAGGTTTATTATTGGAAGGGGTTCTTTGATGGGAGAATTCGAACCGGTGATCGTCGCTTTCGCCTGCCATTACTGCGCCTACACGGCGGCGGACATGGCTGGAAGCATGAGGTTGTCCTATCCGCCCAACATCCGGATCGTGCGGGTCCCCTGCACGGGCAAGGTGGACATTATTCATCTGATGAGAGCCTTTCAGAACGGCGCGGACGGAGTATACGTGGCCGGCTGCCTGCAGGGCGATTGTCATTTCGATAAAGGCAACATTAGGGCCGCCCAGCGGGTGGAGCGCGTGAAAAAACTACTCGAAGAAATCGGCATTAGCGGGGACCGGGTGAAAATGCTGAACATGTCCGCGGGCATGGGAGGCGTTTTCGCTCAAACCGCGATTGAGTTTACTGAACAAATCCGCCAGTTGGGTCCGAATCCCGTCAAGGATGCGGCCAGGGAAAAAGCGCGGGCGGCCGCGGGTTGCTAGCTCTATAAAGGAGACCTTAGGGATAATGATAACAGCAGAACGTAAACCAATGGATGAAATCCTCGAACTTATAAAACCATACAACCGGATACTCCTGGCCGGTTGCAACGAATGCGTCACGGTCTGTTCCGCGGGCGGCCGGAAGGAAGTCGGGATTCTCTCCTCGGCCCTTCAAATGGCCCGCATGAAGGACGGCCGGACCCTGGAAGTCAAGGAGATAACTCTCGAACGTCAGTGCGACCCCGAGTACGTCGAGGAACTGGTTCCCTTCATCGACCAGGTGGAGGCGGTGGTGTCCATGGCCTGCGGCTGCGGCGTCCAGGAAGTGGCCCGGCGTTACAAGGATAAACCGGTCTTTCCGGCGGTCAACACCAAGTTCATGGGCGCTTCCGAACGCCAGGGCGTGTGGGCCGAGCGTTGCCAAGGTTGCGGCGATTGCATCCTGGGGATCACCGGCGGGATCTGCCCCATCGCCAGATGTTCCAAGAGACTTCTCAATGGCCCGTGCGGCGGTTCAAGCGGCGGCAAATGCGAGATCAGCAAGGACGTCGACTGCGCCTGGCACCTTATATGGGAAAGGCTCAAGGCCCTGGGCATTCAAGACCGTTATGAAGAGGTCATGGAAGCCAAGGATTGGCGGACCAGCCGGGATGGAGGACCCCGCAAGATCATTAGAGAGGACTTGGCATAATGAAAACCAACACCAAGCTTGAAAAAATATTCGCCGCCGGCCATCTGGCGGTAACCTCGGAAGTCGGACCGCCCCGGGGCGCCGACCTGGAAAAGGTCAAGACCAAGGCGGAAATGCTCCGCGGCTGCGTGGACGGCATCAACCTCACCGACAACCAGACCGCGGTGGTCAGGCTCTCGTCCTGGGGCGCCGCCATCTACCTGAAACAACTCGGTCTCAATCCCATCCTCCAGATGGTCGCCCGGGACCGGAACCGCCTGGCCATGCAGAGCGACCTTTTGGGCGTCTGGGCCCACGGCGTCGACACCGTGATCTGTCTGTCCGGCGACCATCCCAAATTCGGCGACCATCCCACCGCGGCCAACGTCTATGACCTGGACTCGGTCCAAATGGTCCAGATGGTCAAGAAGATGAGGGACGAAGGCAAATTCATGGGCGGCGACGACATCATCAATCCGCCCCAAATGTTCATCGGCGCCGCGGCCAACCCCTTCGCCGATCCCTTCGAGTTGCGGGTTTCCCGCTTGGCCAAGAAAGTCAAGGCCGGCGCGGACTTCATCCAGACCCAGTGCATCTACAACGTCGAAAAATTCGAGAAGTGGATGGAAGGCGTTCGCGACCGGGGCCTGGATGAAAAAGTGTACATCATGGCCGGCATCACTCCCATGAAATCCGTGGGCATGGGTAAATACATGAAGAACAAGGTGCCCGGCATGGATGTTCCCGACGAGGTGATCAAGCGCATGGCCGGAGTGCCCAAGGAAAAACAGGCCGAGGAAGGCATGAAAATCTGCGAGGAAACCATCTGGCGCCTCAAGGAATGCAAGGGCGTGAGCGGCTTCCATATCATGGCCATCGAATGGGAACACATGGTTCCGGAAATAGTTGAACGCGGCAAGCTCCTGCCCAGGCCCGAGGTCTAGGAAAAGCCGTTTCTTTTTAATAAGGGAGGAAAACCTATAATGAGCGAAAAACCCCTCGTTCTGGTTGTGGACGACGATCCCGATCTGGTGGATATGGTCTCCATGAAGCTGGAGGCCGAAAACCTCCGGGCGGCCGCGGCCTACGACGGCGTTGAAGCCTGGGAAAAGATCAAGGAAGAAAAGCCGGCCCTGGTCCTGCTCGACGTGATGATGCCCCGCAAGGACGGCTATGTCGTCTGCCGGGAAATCAAGGAAAGCCCCGAGTACCAGGACATCAAAGTGGTCCTTTTGACCGCGGTCGGTTCAGCCGTGACCACCACCAGCTACACCCATAAGGACGGCATGTCCACCCTGGCCGACGATTACATCGCCAAACCGATCGACCTGGACAAACTCATGGAAATCGTCAGGGATTACATCAACTGACGACGGCCCGACCGACAACCCCCGACGTTTTTCCGGCCGGCGCCCGGAAAGACGTCGGTCTTTTTACCGAATAATTCTGAACGCGAAAAAGACCACAAAACCGCCGGGCTTTCGGGCCGGCGACTAGGGGGCGCCAACGGAACGAATCCGGCGCCGCCTCCAAGGGACGTCCTTGAAAAAACATGAAGGAAAGAATTAGGATCGGCGGCATTAAGCTTAGCGGGAATCTAACCCTGACCGTCCTCTCCGAATCCCGAACCAACCCGGTTCTGTACCCGGGTTTTCGTCTGGCCCTGGCGGAAAACCAGATCAACATGACCATGCTCGCCTTTTTCCGGAAGGAAGACGGCGTGAAAATTTCCTTTACCACGGCCTCCGAGGACGCTCCTCGGGTCGAAGCCCTAGCCAAATCCTTCAAGGGGCTTCATCCGGAATTTTTTCACGATAAAACAACCATCTCCATTTTTCCGGCCAAATCCGGGGCCGATATCCTGGGACGGGCCTTGTGGTCGCTGGGCCAAGCCGGGGTCGAAATCCGGGCCATCTCCTCTTCCCTTTCAACCTTGACTTTCGTGATCGATTTGGCTCGACAAGACCTGGCCGTCCGGACCTTGACTTCCGTCTTCGATATTCCCAGCTATCACGCGCCCTTCACCCCGGAGATACAGGTTCGTCAAAGCACGATCGTTGGAAAGGAATGACGGCCATGGAAACGATCGCCGTTTATTGGGAGTCAAGGATTAAAACATACGGTTTTCAAGTCACGGCGGACGTCCGCCTGCTGGAGATCGACCTGCCGTCATCCCGAACCGCCGACCTGGGGCAGGCCCTGGTGGACTTTTCCGAAGGCGGGAAAAAATTCCTTCTGGTCTTGGCCGGACCGGCCAACGGCGGGGAGTTGAAAATCAACATCGCCCTTCGTCCGGAGGACGAGGGCCGCTTCCGGGAGACGGTCTCTTCCAGGTTTCAGTCCGAAGCCGAGGAATTTCCGACGTCCGGACGCCCGGTCGAAATCCTGCAATTTCAGGGGCCGCACTTCGGCGATCGTTACGGAATAGCCGACTCGGCCTTCCGGGCCCTGGAAAAAGGCGGAATCTCGCCGCTGGCCCTGACCTGCGCCGGCTCGTCCATCCATGTCGTCTTGTCTCCCGGACAGGCCGAAAGCGCTCTCGCTCTCTTGACGGAGCCGTTTGAAGTCCCCAAATCATCCCTTGTCGTTGAAAGAAAAAAGTGACTCCCAACAACCAAAAGGTGTTTCAGGAAATCGACTGGCGACTCCGGGTGTTCGACTCCCTTTCCTTCCCGACGCTCATTCTGAAGCCGGACCGTGAAGTGATCAGCGCCAATCAGATTTTCCTGCAAAGATTCGGCCTGGACATGGATGAAGTCTTCGGCCGTAAGTGCTACGAGATCACCTACGGCCTCGACGAACCCTGCCGCCTGGATGTCTGCCCCATTTCCAAGGTCCTAGCCAATAAAAGGGGCCATTCCGTCATCCGTCGGGTTGTCGGCGAGGATGGAACCGAGAGATGGGAGGATCGGGTTTTTTCTCCCATCCTGGACAACAACGGGGACGTGGCCTATGTCATGGATTCCATCCGGGACGTCACCAGGGTCTACGCCCTGGAACGGGAGTTGAGGGAAACCAAGGAATTTCTGGAAAAAGTCATTCATAGCTCGCCCACCGCCATCGTCGCGGCCGACCGGGCCGGCAAGATACTGCTGATGAACGAGGCGGCCGAAGACCTGTTCGGGTTCAAGCTCGAGGACGTCATCATGGGGTCCAAAACGGTGGAAAGCTTGTATCCGCCGGGGCAAGCCCGCGAAATAATGAAAAAACTACGCGATGAATCCATGGGCGGCAAGGGCAAGCTGGCCGGCGCCCAGGTTCCTATTCTGAGCGCCCAAGGAGAAGAAATTCCCGCGGAAATGACCGCGTCCATAATTTACGAGGGCGAGCGCGAAGCCGCCACCATGGGCATTTTTTACGATTTACGGGATAAACTCGAGGTCGAAAAAAAGCTCAAGGAAGCCCAGGCCCAACTGGCTCAATCCGAAAAAATGGCTTCCCTGGGGCAACTCGCGGCCGGCGTGGCCCACGAAATAAACAATCCGCTCACCGGCATTCTGTTCTATTCCAACCTGGCCATGGAAAGTCTTCCCTCGGACAGCCCGCTCCGGGAAGACCTCGGTTATGTGATCGAGGACGTGCATCGGTGCAAGGACATCGTAAAAAACCTGCTGGCGTACAGCCGTCAGACCAGCCCGTCCAAAAACATTATCCAGATCAACGACCTGGTCAACCAAAGCCTCAATCTGTTCCGGGATCAGAAACTTTTTGGCAACATAACCGTGGTCAAGGAACTGTCCGACGAGATGATGCTGGTCCATGTGGACAAAAACCAGATGAGTCAGGTTATAATCAACTTGGTCATGAACGCCGTGGCGGCCATGAATGAAAAAGGGACCATGACTTTCCGCACCCATAGGGACAAATCGGTGCAGAAGGTTTACCTGGAAGTCTCTGATTCCGGCTGCGGAATTCCGGAAGCCAATATCTCGAAAATTTTCGATCCGTTTTTCACCACCAAGGAATTGGGAAAAGGGACCGGACTAGGCCTCAGCACCGCGTACGGCATTGTCCAGGAAAACGGTGGAAATATATCGGTAAAGCGGACCAGTCCCCAAGGCACGACCTTTCTGGTGGAACTGCCCATCTACCAACCATCCGAAGACAGCATGGTTTTTTAGGAGAAGCCCCCCAAGATGACTGAACAGCAAAACGTTTCCTTCACCCCTAGCGTCCTGGTCATTGACGACGAAAAACGAATTCGGGACGCTTGTCATAAGATGCTGACGCAAGAAGGCTTTGAGGTCGCCCGGGCCGAAAACGGGGTCCTGGGTCTGGAAATGATTCAAAAGGATCACTTCGATATTATCCTGCTGGACCTCATGATGCCCGGCCTGTCCGGATTCGACGTCCTGGAAAAGGTCAAGAGCCTCCACCCGGACACGGTGATCATCGTCATCACGGGGTACGCCACCCTGGAACACACCATCGAGGCCATGAAAAAAGGGGCGTTCGACTTCATCCCCAAGCCGTTTTCGCCTCAAGACCTGCGCTTGGTGATTACCAAGGCCCTGGAACATATCAGGACCCTCAAGGATATCGCCCACGAAAAATCCCGCATGCGCGTGCTGATCAATCACCTGGGCGACGGGGTCATGGCCGCCGACACCCAAAACAACGTGGCCCTGGCCAATCCGACCTTCCAAAAGATGATCGGGGTCGTCGGAGGCGACTTTATTGGACGCCCGGTGTCGGACCTGGTCGCCCAACCGGAAATCCTGAAAATGATCGACGAGGCCCTGGCCGCGCCGGCCGACCGGTTGTCCGAACTCACCGCGGAATTTTCCGACGAAAGCCGTGAAACCGTTCTCTGGGCCAGGTGCGTGCCCTTCAGGGACCGAATGGGTCGCAATCTGGGCACGGTGACCGTGTTGCACGACATCACCGTCGCCAAGAAAATGGAACAGCTAAAGTCCGATTTCGTGTCCATGGTCTCCCATGAAATCCGCAGTCCCATGAACTCGGTGCTCATGCAGCTCAAGGTCATCCTGGACGGACTCGCCGGACCGGTCTCGGAAAAGCAAACATCGATATTGACCCGGGCCTCGGAAAGAATCAAGGCCTTGGTCTCCCTGTCGTCCGAACTCCTGGACCTGGCCAGGATCGAATCCGGGCTTATCACCCAGGAAAGGGAAAAAGTCGACCTGGGCCCGATGTTGGCCGACCAGGCGGAATTCCATCGCCCCAAGGCCGCGGCCAAGGGCCAGGTCATCGATCTCGCCCCCCTGCCCCAGTTGCCGCCGATCATGGCCAACCGGCAGAACATGGACGAAGTGCTGTCCAACCTGATCACCAACGCCATCAATTATACTCCCGAGGGCGGCCGGATTTCCCTGGGGGTCGAGGCGCAGGAAAAGTTCATTCGAATAAAGGTCTCCGACAACGGCCTGGGTATCGCCAGGGAGGACCAGGAAAAAATATTCAACCGGTTTTATCGGGTCAAAAACGAAAAGACCAGATTCATCACCGGGACCGGTCTCGGCTTGCCGATCGTGAAAAGCATCGTGGAAGCCCACAACGGCAAGGTCGTCCTGGAGAGCGAGGTTGACCGGGGAACCACCTTTTACATTTACCTGCCGGTGCTGGATTCCTGAGGAATGCCCCTCGAAAAGTACACCTATTGGGTCGAGACCTCCACGGCGGGCGACCTCCGGTCCCGACTTGAACACGAGGGCCTGGACGTCTTCGTGGTTCGAAAAGCGGTCTGCATCCCCTTGTCCACCCGGTATGAAGTGGGCTTGATTCCTCCGGAGGCCTGGCGGGATTATGAATTCTGCCGGCGACAATTTTCCTGGCAGCGGTCGAGCCGGTTTTACGGAATGACCCTGATCATCAGCGGCGTCGACCTGGCCGCGCACGGCCTGACCCCGGAAACAATCATCCGGGCCAAGCCGGAATTCAAACCGCCCCCGCTCCCCGGCCCGGAATGCTTTCCGGCGCTGGTTCAAACCCGGGCCTACCTGGATTCCAAGCCCGCGGAATGGGACGACCTTTCCCGGGAAGACCCGGACAAGATCAAGAATTGGCAAAAAATAATGGGCCTGGCCCAGGAGCCTTTTTCCCGCCTGCTGTTGTCTCACTCGGCCAACCACGCCAATTTCCTGTCCCCGACTTTTTTCATGACCGAGGATAACGGCCTGAAGGTCCCCTACTCCATCGCCCCCACGGCGGGGGTTTGCAGCGCCTGCCTGGAATTTTTCAATATAATCGGGCCGTCGTTGGTCAAGAAACTGGTCGTCCCCTGTCCCGGCGCGGCTCTTTTCGCCGGACTCGCGTCGAATACGTATTACGAGGTTTTCAGTCCCCGGGCCGTCTCCGAACCGGGAACGGACCGAAGTCGCCGCCGCTGACCGAAATTTCCCTTAAATAGGCGATAATTAGGTTCAAACGCCTCCGTTTTTAGGGTATAACCATCCGTGTTAAGCGAACCCGACGCGGAACTTTTTCGTCAAACCTAAGTCAGGAGAGACCGGCCATGTTCATCGCGATTAAAAGGGGCGCGGTTGCGGCGCTGGCGTTGATTTTGGGTCTCGCCGCCCTGGCGTTCCCGGCGAGCTCCCCCGCCGACGCCCCCTTCACGGCCCCGGAACTGGAAAAATTCCTGGCCGACTTCCCCGGCTTCGCCAGGTGGATCGACCAGGAAAGCCAAGCCCTTGACGATTTGTCCGCAAACCCGCGCCTGGAAGCCAACCTGGGGGGGGAGGCGGGGAAATACCTGGTTGACCGGGGCTGGTCCCCGCCCGAAAGGTTTTTCATCATACTTCGCCGGGTGACCGTGGTAATCATGGGCGAGGAGGCCTCGACCTTCCAACCGGACCTTATCGGACGACTGGAAGCCCGCAAAACGGCGGTCGCGGCCCGGAGCGACCTGACTTCCGCGGAAAAGGAAAAATTGACCGCGGAGCTGGACCGCGCCCTGGGGGAAGCCCGGCGGAACATCAAGCCCGGCCCGGAAAAAATAACCGAACAGGAAATGAACCTTATCGAGTCGAACCGAGGCCGGATACTACTGACGCTCTCGGCCGATGCTTCGGGAAAGTGACCGGTGGGCCATGGCGACGAAAAAAGCCGATTCCGAAAAAGCAGGGCGTGGCGACTTGGTCGGGCTGCTTATCCAGGATATCAAGGCCTGCCTTGGAGCAAAAAACATCGACCAGGGCCAACTGGTCAGGATCAAGGATGGATTCCAACGTCTCGACCGGTCGAGCAAGCCGTTTTTTTTCACCAGGTTCCTGGAAACGGTGGAAGTCTCGCCCCAAAAGGCCCTTCCCTTGCTCAACGAAGCCCTGGGCGCGGCCAAGGACCCGGCCGGATGGAAAAATGCCTTGGTCAAGCTGCGGGAAGCGATCGAATCTCCCCGCTCCAGGCTGCTGCACCGTTTCATCGGAGCGCCCGGCGGCTTGAAATTCCTTTTGGACCTCCGGGCCGACGTGCTGTCCGCCCAAGGGACCGGGACCGGGGGCCTCGGACCGCTGGACCATGACCTGGTTTCCCTCTTTGAATCCTGGTTCCAGGACGGTTTTCTCTTTCTCCACGAAATAACCCAGGATTCCCCCTACAGACAAATCGAACTGATCATGAATGGCGACATGGTCCACCCCATGACCAGGCTCGAAGAGATGGGAAAAAGGA
Source organism: Pseudomonadota bacterium (assembly GCA_043806915.1). Classification (GTDB taxonomy): domain Bacteria; phylum Desulfobacterota; class Desulfarculia; order Adiutricales; family JAGVGV01; genus JAZDGM01. The sequence goes on from JAZDGM010000017.1 coordinate 24,906, forward strand.
TGGGGCGGGACCGAAGGTGCTTCGCTCTCTACCACCACGCCATGCCGGAGGAGCCCGTGGTTTTCATCGAAGTGGCCCTGACCAGGGGCCTGGCCCGGTCCATTCACGAAATTCTCGACGGCAAGGGGGCCGGCGACGAAGACGTCAAGAAGGACACCGCCATTTTCTATTCCATAAACAACACCCAGAACGGGCTGTCGGGGTTGGGGCTGGGCAAGGTCTTGATCTTCCAGGTAGTGGCTTTTCTGAAGAGGGACACCCCGGAAATAAAAAACTTCTGCACTCTCAGCCCCCTGCCGGGATTCTGGCGCCGGTACCTGAAGCCCCTTCTGGAAAAGAAGACCTCGAACTTCAAGCTGTCCCGCCAGAATCTGGAAAAATTTTTCGACCGACGCAGCCGGACCCTTCTGGAAAAAATGTATTTGGAAATGGGCGGATCGACCGGGCGGGAATTGAGCGACATCCTGCTGGGGGTTTTTTCTTCCCGGGAATGGGCTAAAAATAGGGCCTTGGTCAACAGCCTGGCCAAACCCCTGGCTAAGTTGGGCCATTACTACCTGGTCGAGGAAAAAGACCTGATGGGCCGCCCCCTGGACCCGGTGGCCAACTTCCACCTGGGCAACGGCGCCACCCTCTCGCCGGCGGATGTCAATTTCGGCGCCAATTGGTCGGCCATGGGGTTGGAACGGTCCCTGAGTCTAATGGTTAATTATGTTTATTCCCAGGGCCGGCTGGGGCAAATCGGGGCTTCGGCGGCCAAGCTGGGCGGGTTTATCCCGGGCCTGTCCCGGAGAAAGACCGACCGCTATTTCGAAACGGACAACTGAAATTAACCCGTGGATGTGAAATGAACAACCTCGCTAAAGCCATTATGTTCCTGGGTTCGGGGTCGGATGTGGGCAAGTCCGTCGCGGCCGCCGCTTTTTGCCGGATACTTAAACGGCGGGGCTTCAAGCCGGCGCCCTTCAAGGCCCAGAATATGTCCAACAATTCCTTCGTGACGGTCGAGGGCGGCGAAATCGGCCGGGCCCAGGTGGTGCAGGCCGAGGCCTGTGGACTCCCGCCGTCTTCGGACATGAATCCCATCCTGCTCAAGCCCACTAGCCAGATGGGCGCCCAGATTGTTCTGCAGGGCCAGGTCAAGGGCCAGATGAAAGCCGCCGAATACCACGGGCGCAAAAAGGAGTTCGTGGGCGCGGTCATGGAATCGTACCACCGCCTGGCCGGGCAGTTCGAGATAATCGTCATGGAAGGGGCCGGGAGTTGCTGCGAGTTGAACCTCAAGGAAAACGACCTGGTCAATTTCAGCATGGCCCAGCGGGTCAACGCGCCTTGCGTGCTGGTGGCCGACATCGACCGGGGCGGAGTTTTCGCCCAGACCATCGGCAGCTTTCTGTTGATGACGCCGGCCGAAAAAAAGATGCTGGCCGGGTTCCTGATCAATAAATTCCGGGGGGACCCGGATTTATTCGTTTCCGGGCGGGAAATCATCGAGAAAAAATCCGGCCGCCCCGTCTTCGGCGTGGTCCCCTTTTTCGACCACATCCATATCGACCCTGAAGACTCGGTGGCGGTGCAGGCTGATCGCAGGTCGATCGCCCCCACCCGGCCCGACCGGATCAACGCGGCGGTGATTCACCTGCCCGGCATTTCCAACTTCACCGACATGGAAGCCTTGGAGAGGGAGCCGGACGTCCTGGTCAACTATCTGGCCCGGCCGCAAAACCTGGGGGAATACGACCTGGTCGTCCTCCCCGGCTCCAAATGCACCCTGGACGACGCGGCCTGGCTGGCCCGGACGGGCTGGGTCGACCCGATCAGGGAATACGCCCGGAACAAAGGTCGCGTGGTGGGCATCTGCGGAGGGTTCCAGATCATGGGCCGTGAAGTTACCGATCCCCACGGAGTGGAATCCAGCCTCGGGCGGGTGGACGGCTTGGGACTGCTGCCGGCCGCCACGATCATGGAAGGAGACAAGGTGCTGCGCCGCGTGGTCGGGACCGACCTCTTGACCGGCCGGAAAATATCGGGCTATGAAATCCACATGGGCCGCACCGTCATTGACGGCGAGGGCGGTCCGTTTCTCCGGCTTCACGCCCCCGGCGATTCCCGAACCTGGGAAGACGGTTGGACATTGGGGGAAGGCCGGATACTCGGCTCCTATGTCCATGGCCTTTTCGATTCCCCGGGCTGGCGCTTGTACTTTCTCAACAACATTCGCCGGGAAAAATTCCTGCCCGAAAAGAAAAAAAGCGCCCCGTCCCGGGGGGGGCGCTTTCACCAATACGACCTTCTGGCCGACCATTACGAGCGGCACGTGGACGTTGACGGGATTCTCAAGCTGCTGGGGGTTTAGTCCGGTCCTCGTCGGATTCGCTCCAGTACGGCTGGGTCAAATCCTCGAAAATGGTCATGGCCGCCGCCGCTCCGGCGCCGGCCGCCGTGACGATCTGCTTGTATCCACCCTCCACGTCGCCGGCGCTGTAAATTCCGGGGATGTTGGTTCGATGCCGGCCGTCTTCCTTGATATAGCCCTCGGAAGTCAGTTCCACGCCCAGTTTCTTGGCCGTGTCCACGGCCGGCGAGTACCCTATGGAAATGAAAAGGCCTTCCACGGGCATCATCTCGGTCCGGCCGGTTTTGTTGTTATGGAGTTCGAGTTCCTGGAGTTTTTCCCGGCCCCGGATTTCCCTGATTTCGGTGTTCAGGATGATCGGGATGTTATTGCGTTCCAGGTCCCGGACCAGCCGTTCCTGGGCCCGAAGGGCGTCCCGGCGATGTATCAGGACCACGTCGGCGCCGATGTGGTGGAGATGCAGGGCCTCGGTCACGGCGCTGTTCCCTCCACCGACAATGGCGGTTTTCCGTCCCTTAAAGAGCGGGCCGTCGCAGGTCCCGCAATAACTCACGCCCCGGCCGGCCAGTCGATCCTCGCCGCGGGCGCCCAACTTCTTGTGGCTCGCCCCGGTGGCCAGCAAAACCGCCCTGGCGGTGAAATGACGCAGGGACGTGGTTACCCGGACGGGCGACCCCGGAACGATGTCCATGACTTCTTCCCGCGGGAAAATCTTGACGTATTCCAGGGCGTGGGCGGCCATGATATCCACCAGGTTCCGGCCCCCGATCCTGGCCAGGCCGGGATAATTCTCGACCACCGGCGTGGAGGCCACCTGCCCGCCCAAAACGTCGCGCTCGATGATGACCGTCTTCAAGCCGCTCCTGGCCGCGTAAATTCCGGCGGTCAACCCGGCCGGACCGCCCCCGACGATCACCAGGTCGGCCTCCACCAACTCGGCGTCGCTTTCGGGAATGAACAGCGTCTGCTCTTCCAGTCGCTCCAGGGAAGAGGCGAACAACTCCATGGACTGGGCGCCCTTGCCGATCAAAATTTCGTTGGCGAAAGTCTGGGGCACGCTGAAGGCCGAATACGTCTCGGCCAATTCCGGATTGAAACCGGTGTCGACTATTTCCACGGAGACCGCGTCCGGGCGGGCGATGGCCGCCTTGGCCGCGTTGACCGCCTGCTGCGGGCAGTACGGACAGGTTGGGCTGACAAACACCCGCACCTGGCGGGGGCCGTCCAGGCGGGACAGGACCTTGGCCGCGGCCGCGTTGATCCTGGCTTGGCCCAGTCCGACCAGGATCATGATCTCCACCAGGGTCCGGCCCTCCTCGCCCAGGGGGACCCCCAGGTATTTCAGGGAATACTTTTCCGGGGCGAAGGCCAGGGTCGGGGTCCGCTCGATCTTCCATTTCTTGGCGGCTTTGCTCGCGAGGCCATGTTCCTTGATTTTGACGCGGGGGGAAGTCTCCCCAAAGGCGGCCAATAAACCCCGGGCGAGGGACAACTCTTTGTTGTCGTCGCCGGGGCCGGTGAAAAGATGTATCGGAATGTCGTGGGGCAAGACCTTGAAGGCTTCCCGCAACTGCTCCCGGACCTCGGGGGGAAGAAAACTCTCGCTTTTCAGGGGCTCATGTTCCGGGGGTGAATCCATTTTATTCCTCCTGGGGACGAATCCCGGGGGACTCGCGCCGCGTCCGGCTGGTGGTCGGAACCTGCCAATAATTCAGTTAAAAGCAAAAAGTACCCTTGACAAAAGGATAAAAGCAAACCTCGGTTTGTCAAGGGGGCGGATATTGGGAGGACACGGTAAATTTGTTCTAAAGTCGATGGTGTTGAGGCCGGGAAGTTTTTGCCATCCGCGAGTAATCGAAGACCTGTCTGGCGTGACGAATTGGTTGGCGGCTTTTGGGGGCGACGGCCGCGAGTCCCTTGGATTTTTGGGCCCGACGGCGAATTTTCGGCGTGGAGAGATGTTTTAAGGCCATTAGTCTAGGCGGCCAGGATGGCCGCGCTCCCAGAAGGTGATTCTCCGGCCGGCGGAGAGGTTGGGGCTGAATCCATGTTACCGCGTTTTAGGGTCGGGTTCGCGCCCCGAAAACTCTCTGGTTGTTTCCTAACCTACGGATATTAATTTGATTTTTTTGTATATCCCTGTTACAGGGGTAGGTTGGGTTAGCTGGCCCGGTTGAATCGGCCGCCGCGGAGCTTTTCCCGGCGTAACCCAACACTTTCCCCTTGAACGACGGGTGATTGGCCAGGGTTTTTGGGGCGGCCCGGGGCATCTTGTTTCGCCAGGCTGGGGAACCCTTAGGTCGCTGCTGGTAAATTGCCTGGTATTTTCATTTGTTGTTGTGACCGACATGGCCCGCGGTCATGCCGGTTGGGTTAAAAGATGGTGCGCAGTGCGCACCCTACAAACTGTTTTTTTTACGGGCCGCGGGCCGGATCCAAAAAATATACCGTCAAGGGGGCCGCGGCGGTTGAAGCTCCCCGTGAGTTGAAGGCGGGCCGCGTTTAAAAAAGCTTGCCCTGGTTTTCCCGGGGCGGTTCGAGGGAGAAATGGCCATAGGCCCGCTTGGTGGCCACGCGGCCCCGGGGAGTGCGGTGCAGGAAGCCTTCCAGAATCAGAAAGGGCTCGTACACGTCCTCGATGGTCCCGGATTCCTCGCCCACGCTGGTGGCGAGAGTGTCCAGGCCCACCGGGCCGCCGTTGAAATTCTTGATCAGGGTCAGAAGAATCTTACGGTCCAGGTTGTCCAATCCGAATTCGTCGACGGACAGCATTTTCAGCCCCTCGTCGGCTGTTTGCCGGTTGATGATCCCGTCGGCCTTGACTTCGGCGTAATCCCGGACCCGACGCAGCAGGCGGTTGGCCACCCGGGGCGTTCCCCGGGAACGACGGGCTATTTCCCAGGCGCCTTGGGGTTCGATCCTGGCGCCCAGAATCCTAGCGGCCCGGGCGACGATGGCGGCCAGTTGCTCGGGCGTATAGAAATCGACCCGAAGCTGAATCCCGAACCGGTCGCGCAGGGGGGGAGTCAGAAGCCCGGCCCTGGTAGTGGCCCCGATCAGGGTGAAAGGGGCCAGGTCGAGCTTGACGGACCGGGCCGACGGTCCTTGGCCGATAATGATATCAAGCTGAAAATCCTCCATGGCCGGGTACAATATTTCCTCGACCACGTGGTTGAGCCGGTGAATCTCGTCGATGAACAGAACGTCCCGGGGCTCGAGATTGGTCAGGATGGCGGCCAGGTCGCCGGGGCGTTCGATGACCGGGCCGGAAGTGGTCCGGATGTTCGCGCCCATTTCCTGGCTCAGGATATAGGCGAGGCTGGTCTTGCCCAAACCGGGATGGCCGTGCAGCAGGACGTGGTCCAAGGCTTCTCCCCGGGCCCTGGCCGCCTGAACGAAGATGGCCAGGCTGTTCTTGACATCGTCCTGGCCGATGAATTCCCTGAAGGTCTGGGGCCGGAGTCCCGGATCGAGACCGCCCTCGTCCTCCAGGGGCTCGGGAGCCACAATGCGTTGATCCATCAGGGATTATACCTTTTGCAGCTTTTTCAGGCTGGACCTGAGCAGGCTGGGCAGGTCGCCATCCGTTTTATCGGCCTCGGACAGGGACTGGGTTACGGCCTTTTGGGCCTCGGCCTTGGAATAGCCCAGGTTGATCAGGGCGGATACGACATCCTGACCCATCTGGTCCAAATCGTCGGCCTCGGGCGAGGGCTTGGGGGGAATGAAGGCCGCGGCCAGCCGGGCGATCTTGTCCTTCAGTTCGACCACCAGGCGCTCGGCGGTCTTGGTCCCGATCCCGGGAGTCCTGGAGAGCCGGGCCACGTTTTTCGTTCCGACCGCCTCGACCAGTTCGCCCGGGCTAATCCCGGAAAGAACGCTCAAGGCCAGTCGCGGCCCTATTTTGGAAACCGAGGTCAGCAACAAAAAAGCCTCTTTTTCGCCGGGAGTCAAAAAGCCGAACAGCTCCAGGGCGTCGTCCCGGACCACGGTTTTAATGTGGAGCGAGACTTCCCGGCCTTCGTCCGGGAGTTCGTAAAAAGTGGACAGCGGTATGAAGACTTCGTACCCCACGCCGCCGGTCATGACTATCACGGAGCCGGCGCCTCGGGAAGCCAGGACGCCCTTTAGTCTGGCGATCATTTGAGTCCCTTCGGAAGAGGAGTCTGGTGGAGGTGACAAATGGCCGCGGCGCAAGCATCCGCCGCGTCCTCGGCCAGGTCGTTCCCGACCGACAACAATCTGGACACCATTAATCCGACTTGGGCCTTGTCGGCCCGTCCATACCCGACCACGGCCATTTTAATGGTCGCGGGCGAGTATTCGAAAACCGGCAGCCCGGCGGCGGCGGCGGCCAGGAGGGCTACTCCCCGCACGTGTCCGAGGCGCACCGCCGACCGGACGTTCTTGGCGAAAAAAATATCTTCCACGGCGGCGAAATCCGGCTTGAATTCCAGAATGACCTGGGTCAGGCCTTGAAAAATCTGGTTCAACCTTTCCGCCAGGGGATCGGTCTTTCGAGCCGAGATTCTTCCCGCCGCCGTCAGGCAGAGCCGGGAGCCGTTCTTGGCCACCAAGCCCCAGCCGGTGTATTTGGAACCGGGATCAATGCCTAGGACCAAGGGAGGCTTGGGCCGGGCCGCGACGCCGTTCAAGTCGAAACCGGCGGCCCGGCCCCGGGTGGTTCGCGCCGGTCAGGATAGGTCGCAACCGTTTCAAATCGCCGCAAGCTACAGGTTCTCCATCACGTCGTCGGGAATATCGAAATTGGACCAGACCTTCTGGACGTCGTCCAAGTCGTCGAGCAATTCCATGAGTTTCATGGTGGTGGGAGCGGTTTTGGCGTCCAGTTCCATGGTCGTGGAGGCGGCCATGGTTATTTCGGCCTCGGCGTAGACCAGGCCTTTTTCCTCGAAGGCGGCCTTGACGCCTTCAAAGTCGCCCGTCTCGGTGGTGACCTCGATCTGATCGCCATCGGCGTCGACATCCAGGGCGCCGGCCTCGAGGGCGATTTCCATGACCAAATCCTCGTTGACGCCTTCCTGGTCCTTCTCGAAAACAATGCTGCCCTTCTTGGAAAACATCCAGGACACGGACCCGGGCTCGCCGAGATTGCCGCCGTATTTGGTAAAGGCGTGCCGGACCTCGGAGGCGGCCCTATTCTTGTTGTCCGTCAGAATCTGGACGAGAACCGCCGCGCCGCCCGGGGCGTAGCCTTCGTAGATGTATTCCTCGAAAGCCGCGCCCTCGATTTCGCCCGTGCCCCTTTTGAGGGCCCGGTCGATGTTGTCCTTGGGCATGTTGGCCGCCTTGGCCGCCGCCACGGCCGTCCTCAACCTGGGGTTGCCGTCGATGTCGCCGCCGCCTTCACGGGCGGCGATGGTAATTTCCTTGATAAGCCTAGAGAAAAGCTTGCCGCGCTTGGCGTCGGCGGCGCCTTTCTTGTGTTTGATAGTGCTCCATTTATTGTGTCCAGACACGTCCCAGCCCTCCTAGCAGACTAAATTGATAAGGCATCCGGCCAATTGCAAAACCCCTGACCCTGACCCAACTTGTCGTTAAGCTCAATTATAACTCATCGAAATACTTCAATATATCAGCGAGTTAAAATTTTCGCCTTCCTTAATTTGGGCCCAAAATCCGTGCTTTGCAATTGGCTCCATCGTTTATAAAACCCACTCCCAGACAAAAAAACTCCGGGCTTATATCCCGCGAACTTTTCGGCTTGACCCGGCGCACGGTTGTGAATGCGGCCTTGAGGTCCAAAATCAAACGATCCACGTCCGGTCCCTGGAAAACCTTGACCAGCAAGGCGCCTCCGGGCCGCAGCAGACGAACGCTCCAGTCGAGCGCGGACCGGGCCAAGCGTTCCGACCGGGCCTGGTCCACCGACTTGGCCCCGGTGGTTTTGGGGGCCATGTCCGAGAGAATAACGTCGAAAGTCCCGGTTTCCCCTACGGTCGACGGCTCGATTTCCAGAACGTCCGCCTGGATGAAACGGGCCGGCGGTCCAAGGACCCGCTCCGGCGGATTGAGGTCAAGGCCGATGACCAAGCCTTCCGGGCCCACCCGAGTCGCGGCGTAAATCGTCCAGGAACCCGGGGAGCATCCCAGGTCCAGGACCCTGGCGCCTTTTCTCAACAAACCGTATTTTTGATCGATTTCCTTGAGTTTGAAAACCGACCTGGCCGGAAAATTTTCCGCGCGCGCCTTTTGGGTCCAAAAATCGTTAACCCTTCGCGGGTCTTTTATCCTTCCTTTTGTCACCGCATCCTTCCTCGTCGACCATTATACTTTTTTTTAACACAATACGGAAAAATAATGCAATCGCCGGGCCTGGAAATGTAACCCGCAAGCCGCCCAATTACTCAATTCGCCGCGCCGCCCGAATCCGCCCGGCCGGCGTCCGGACAAGCCGACGCGGGCCTGGTCGGCGGCCCGCAACCGGAAGCCTCGTGGAAAAAAACAAAAAAACAACCGGCCCGTCCTTGCAATGGCCTTTTTGCTGCTTACCTTATGCCGGAAAAGAGGGCGCGGTTCCCCGGCCCGGGGAATGAGCGCCGGCGGGCCTTGGGGAAGTGCTCCGGCCCGCGCCGCTCGAATCAACCCGGGTGATCGGGAACCGGAAAAGAAATTGACCGACCCCATATTTTGGTTTTCGGGAAAAAAAATAGAGTCGCGGCTTGACAAGGAGGGATGACTGATTATATTTCACCTATTAGCACTCAGGCGAGGAGAGTGCTAATAGAGCCCCCCGCCCGCCCAACCGCGCGGCAACCCGGGGGAAGCCATGGTTAAAAATAATTAACATAGTCTTTGTAGGGAAAGGAGCTAGCAGAAATGAAAGTACGTCCATTACAGGACCGCGTTGTCGTCCAAAGAGTTGAAGAAGAAACGACGACCAAGGGTGGCATCATCATCCCCGACACCGCCAAGGAAAAACCCCAACAGGGCAAAGTCATCGCCGTCGGCAAAGGCAAAATGCTGGAGAGCGGGACCAGGGTGGAGATGGACCTCAAACCTGGCGACAAAGTGCTTTTCGGCAAATACGCCGGCACCGAGATCAAACTCGATGGCGAGGATTACCTGATTATGCGTGAAGACGACATCCTCGGGGTCATGGAATAATTCAATTTCCAAATTTTAGGAATATAAGCTTTTTAGGAGGAATTAGATAATGGCTAAGGAAATCAAATATGACGCCAAAGCCCGCGAAGCAATTCGCCGCGGCGTGGACACTCTGGCCGACGCGGTCAAGGTAACCCTGGGCCCCAAGGGTCGCAACGTAATCCTGGAGAAGAGCTTCGGCGCCCCCAATATCACCAAGGACGGCGTCACCGTGGCCAAGGAAATCGAACTGTCCGACAAGTTTGAAAACATGGGCGCCCAGATGGTCAAGGAAGTCGCTTCCAAGACTTCGGACGTGGCCGGCGACGGCACCACCACCGCCACTATCCTGGCCCAGGGTATTTATCGCGAAGGCGTGAAGCTGGTCACCGCCGGCGCCAATCCCATGGCCCTCAAGAGGGGCATTGAAAACGCCGTCGAAGTCACCGTGGCCGAGCTGAAGAAACTTTCCAAGGCCACCAAGGACCAGAAGGAAATCGCCCAGGTCGGCACCATTTCCGCCAACAACGACTCCACCATCGGCAACATCATCGCCGAGGCCATGAATAAAGTCGGCAAGGAAGGCGTGATCACGGTCGAGGAAGCCAAAAGCATGGAAACGACGCTGGAAGTCGTGGAAGGCATGCAGTTCGACCGCGGCTACCTCTCCCCCTACTTCGTGACCGACCCCGAAAAGATGGAAGTTTCCCTGGACGAGCCCTACATCCTGCTCAACGAGAAGAAGGTTTCCAATATGAAGGACCTGCTCCCGATCCTGGAGCAGATCGCGAAAATGGGTCGTCCCCTGATCATCATCGCCGAGGACGTCGAAGGCGAAGCCCTGGCCACCCTGGTGGTCAACAAATTGCGCGGCACCCTGTCCGTGTGCGCCGTGAAGGCCCCCGGCTTTGGCGACCGTCGCAAGGCCATGTTGGAAGACATCGCCATCCTGACCGGCGGCCAGGTCATCTCCGAGGACCTGGGCATCAAGCTTGAAAACGTGACCCTGAAAGACCTGGGCAAGGCCAAGCGCGTGGTCATCGACAAGGACAACACCACCATCGTCGACGGTTCCGGCACCAAGGCCGCCCTGGAAGGCCGCGTCAAACAGATTCGCACCCAGATCGATGACACCACTTCCGACTACGATCGTGAAAAACTGCAGGAACGCCTGGCCAAATTGATCGGCGGCGTGGCGGTCATCAACGTCGGCGCGGCGACCGAAGTCGAAATGAAGGAGAAAAAGGCCCGCGTCGAGGACGCCCTGAACGCCACCCGGGCCGCGGTTGAGGAAGGCATCGTTCCCGGCGGCGGCGTGGCCCTGGTGCGCTGCATCCCGGCCCTGGAAAAAATGGACGTCACCGGCGAGGCCAAGCAAGGCGTGTCCATCGTGAAACGCGCCCTGGAAGAGCCTGTCCGTCAGATCGCCAACAACGCCGGCTTTGAAGGCTCCGTGGTTGTCGAAAAAGTCAAGGGCGGAACCGGCGCCTTCGGTTTCAACGCCGACACCGGTCAGTACGAAGACCTGATCGAGGCGGGCGTCATCGACCCCACCAAGGTGACCCGCTTCGCCCTGCAGAACGCCGCCTCCGTGGCCGCGCTGCTGCTGACCACCGAAGCCATGATCGCCGAGAAGAAGGAAGACAAGCCCGCCGGCGGCGGCATGCCCGGCGGCGGCATGCCCGGCGGCATGGGCGGCATGGGCGGCATGTACTAGGCCTCTCGCCCCTGTTACCGAATCGAGCCCCCTCCCCCTGGAGGGGGCTTTTTTTTTGTTCTTTCCAAACACCCGGGTTAGCAATCCGCTTATTTCAATCGCCTTCGGTCAGCCGCCGCGAGAAAAACCGCGGCCAACCGGCCGGAACCGCGGTTCGAACAAGAGCCAACCAATTTAAATTTCAAAACCCTTTTTCCGGCGCCCGATAAACGACCCGACGCTCGGGAACAACGCCCATCCGTGACAAACCAAAATTCTTCCGCGACTGTTCCCCGCCGCCGCGAGCCGGCCCAGCGACGGGGTAATACCTTCCAGGGTCGCCCTAGCCCGTGGTTTCATGATTATTTTTGTCGGAGAACCTTCAACGCGAGTTGGCCCCAAATATTATTTCACCGTAAAAAAATTTTAAAAAAATATTTACTTTTTCAGTTTTTAGATAGGATGATGTCTTGACAGTTGAGTATAGAAAAGATAACGTCTCGGCATTGCCTGCCGGATAAAAAATTAAACCATAGCATGGATATCCCTTGCGGGAGAGGACCGGAATGACCGATAAAAAAAGAAGAAAGGTCGATGCGAAAACGGTTTTTGACGCCGTTCAGTCCGGTCGCGTCAGCAAGGACGCGATGGCCGGCTACGGGCTGGGAAAATCTCAAAAAACTCCACGAAAGAAGCGGAAAAGCCCGGGTGAACCAGTTGCGATCGAAATCGGGCCCCCCTTGGGGGACATCGCCATAACCAAAAACGGCAGCCTCGTCTTGCCCCGGAACATGGTGGAAAAATTGGGATTTCGAGTCGATGACGTCTTTGTGGTCCGAAAAACCAAATCCGGGATTATCCTTAAGCCGGTGTGACTGATCGAATCCCCCCCCGTCGATCCTCCAAGGTTGCTTTTTCCCTGTTTGTTTTTTTCACATCACGCAATAGGCCCGGCCAAGGGATTGAATCCCGGCCTTTTATTTTCTGGAACCTGCAATAAATCAACCCTCGCTTCTCGGTCCGCCTACCAGTTCGCGGCTTTTACTGAACGTTTATCCCGGACCACTAGCTTCTCCGCAAAGGGACTAATTATAGCCTTTCCCCCTTGGTTTTTGCTCCTGTTGCCTCTTGGGAAAAAGGGCGGCCGGAAGTCATCTGGCCTAGGGAGTATTTTAACGCGCCCCGGCGGGAAGCCAAGGGGAGCGCCGCCCACGCCTGGAGTGTGATTAATCTTGCAATATCAAGTTATTACTGACGACTCAGTTTTCAAGGAAGCGGCGAGCCATCCTCGACTCGCCTCTCCCCCGGGGAGAGGCGGGTTGGAGCGAGGGAGTTCTTGAAAATTTGTAGGGTGCGCAACGCGCACCATCTTTTACTATTTTGCGGGCCCGACCCCGGTAAATTGGAGACGTTGGCCGGCGCCGTGCGGGCGGGGTTGCTCCGCCCCTCGCGCGCGTGGCGTTGGGCTTCGAGAGATTCCTTCCAGTCCCAGGGTCAGGGGCGCGCCGGAGCCGGCGCCCCCGGCTCCCCCGGCTCTTTTTCCGGAGAACCCGCCTGGCGGGCGTCCATGCCCGCCCGAAGAAGTCCGGGGCGTTTGGAATTGCTTGGCCGAGCACGCCTCTACAGGTCAAAAAATAATGTGATATCCGTAGGTTGGGTTGAGCCGTAGGCGAAACCCAACATCTTGGCCGGCCCCGTCGGCCCGGGTGAACCAAGGACTCCCCCCTCACCCCAACCCTCTCCCCCCGTCGGGGGGCGAGGGAGATAATTGTCCGACCCGGCCCTCGCCTCCGTTTGGGGCAAGGTGTTGTCTTTCGGAATAAAATGAACAAAACAGAAGTGATTATTCTCCCTCTCCACCCATTCATGGGGGGTGAGGGGGGCTTTAAGTTAATAAAGACATCCATATTTCTATAGTGAGGAAGCCGGCGAAGCTTCGCCTCAAACCGGCAAGTAAATACTTGATCTGTTGGTAAAGAAGTCAAGGCATATCGGGGTCGGGAGCTTCCCTGGCCGTGGTTCCCAAGCGAGAGGGG
>JAZDGM010000018.1:0-7784 GCA_043806915.1 Pseudomonadota bacterium
GGACTTTCCGGTGTATGGGTCTTTTCCACAAAGAAAGGCGCGACGGACGCACCGGGAAACGCAATGGTATATCCCTTCGGCCCCCTCGGTCACGATTTCACTTCTGGCGACGGTCATGGCTCCCCCCCCCGAAAAAGTTATCGATCTAAGCTATCACAAGAATTAGGAATAATCAATATAAAAATGGATGTCCTTTTGAAGCATTGTATTGACAAAGAGAAAAAAAATAAACTACCCCGCAGCAGGGCTACGGGGTATCAAAAAGGAATGGCCCCTTTTAAAATCGAAGCAAGCTTCGGGGAATTAGACCCAGAGCGATTAACATTGGAGCATAACTAGGAACCGGCTGAAACCGGATTCTGTTCAAACCTGATATTTGTGACTTTTTCAATGGGTACGGAATATTCGCCAAACACCGTTCGGCCCGTGATTATCATATCCGCCGGCGCGTCAAGCGACAGCGTCTGGCCGGCAATTGACGAAATGGACAATGCCACTGAACCACCCTCAACGCTTTTCACCATGACGAAAAGTACTTGGCGAAGGTCCACCTTCACGGAAGCTTCGCCGGCTTTCCCTTCCAAATAGGATTGTCCTTCGAATTTAGGGTCTAGCACAGTTGTTACTATCCCCATTGTATCGTGTATTTCAGCCCATGGCGCGGCCATTGTAGGGAGATTTTCGATATGATCAGGCCTCGGGGAAAGGCCATGCGTAATCAGTTCGGTCACCGTCTTGAGTACATGGTCCATGTCCAGGCTTGGATCCATCATCATCTTCCAACCAAGACCTTCGACTAGGCCAAGTAGCATATGAGCGCCGATTTCCGAATCGATTGATCGAATCATGCCTTTCGCCTGGGCTTTTTCCATATCCCTCTTTAGCGGCCGGGTCATGATATGGAAGGTTTCCCTGGCCTTGGCGGCCATCTCGGGATTGTTGACGCGTGAAAAAAGGCGGGCCTGTTGGAGAATTCCGCTATACCCGGGGAATGATTCAAGAAAATAGCGGGCGCGCAGCTTCTGCCTCCTGAAATAATCGTCTTCCGCGCGGATGGAACTCCAACCTTCCCTCGGGACAATATCAACGGTCAGCCGCTCGATGCATTCTATAAATAATTGTTCTTTCCCCTGAAAATACTCATAAAAGGTGGCCTTGCTCATACGAAGGGCGTCGGTGATATCGTTGATCCGAACCGCTTCATAACCGAGGCGGGAAAACAATTCCGTGGCTTTATCCACAATCTGTTCTGTTTTGACGACGTTGGCCCTGCGATCGTCGCGCCTGCTCACACTCAACTCACTCAAATCGAGATTTAAGTCGGCCGATTCCTCGGGCGGCGGCGACCAGCCCGGGCGCTCCAAACTCTCCTTGATTTCAGCCAGCGACAGTTTCTGGTCTTCTCGGAGCCGTTTGATTTCCTGGAGCATGGCCAGGTGCGTCTGGTTATACAGGTGAATATTCAACCCGGTGGTTTCCGGCGCCGGTAACAGGCCCAGATTCAAGTAATGATGGATGGTGGAGCGATTGACGCCGGAAAGCTCGGCCAATTGGCCTATTTTCATGTTTTTTCTCGGATCGGGCCCATGGTTCATGACTAGTCTCCACTTCAACGGAATATATATCAGAACCGGTCAGTTCACTCTTGCATTGCATGCAGTATACCTTGACCAGGGTGCTTGGTCAAGCTCCGGCAAATAAATATAACATCATGTATTTACTACATATATTAAATAAATTCCATTTTTTGCGACCACTTGGAAAAAGGACTTGACAAGTCTTCGCCGCCGGATATACTATACATAAAAACTGAACAGTTCGGTTTGTGTATAGTCGCAGTCCACGCCATCCCACCTACAAAGGAGGTCGAATATGATTACGGGACAGATGGCCATCGTGGGTATCGGGGAGGTCCCCACCGGTATTTACCCCGAACGATCACGATGGGATATTATCTACGACGCCTGCCTACAGGCGGTCCGGGATTCCGGGTTCGACAAGAATGATATCGAAGCCGTGATCACCGTGGCGCCGCAGGCTCAACCCCGCCTGGCCGCGGAAATTTCGTTCGGTAAACTACCCGAGGAACTGGGGCTGAAAGGTTGCAAGGACGTGTGCATTTGCAACGCCGGCGGCGCTTCCACGTCCAACTGCCTTCGCCTGGCCGAACACATGATTACCGCCGGCCTAGCCACAAGCGTTCTCATACCCCATGTTACGGTCCATTCAACCATTCCCGCGGCTGACCTGATCAACTTTTTTGCCCAGGCGGGCTTGGACCTCCAATGGGAATACCCCTTCGGCACGACCTACAACGGCATCATGGCCATGATGGCCCGTCGCTATATGTATGAATCCGGGGCCACGCCCGAGGACATGGCGGCGGTGGTTGTATCCATGCGAAAATGGGCCGCCTTGGATCCCAATTCCATTTTTTTCAAAAAGGAAGTCCCTTCCATTGAAAACATAGTGGGATCGCCGCTCGTGGCGGACCCCCTCCATAAACGGGAATGCAACATCCTCGCCGACGGCGGCGCCGCCCTGGTGGTCACTTCGGCTGACATCGCTCCCACGGTGACCGATACGCCGGTTTACAAACTGGGCGAGAGCGTACGCTACCTTTCCGCCTGCCCGATCCTCAGGGGCGACTTGGCCGAAAGCTGGGGGGCCGCCGCCATCGAGGCCCTGGACGCGTCCGGACTGAAAAAGGAAGACATCGACATCTGGAACATCTACTTGGCGTACCCCATGGGGCATCCCATTCTCATGGAAGCCCTGGGCCTCTGCCCGCCTCGAAAAGGCTGTCGGGCTTTTGTGGAAGGGCGCACCTGGCCCGGCGGGGACCTGCCCTGGTCCACCATCGGCGATGCCGTCGGTCGCGGCCATACCGGTTCCGGAGTCAGCATGGCCACGTATGTGGAAACTGCCCGGCAGCTCATGGGCAAGGCCGGAGACCGTCAGGTGACGGATGCGAAATTCGTTTTTCAGAATACGTCCGGCGGGTCTGGAATGAACTTTATCGCCACGGTATGGGGGAGGGAGTTGGCATGAGCGGAGAATACGGAAAACCGATACCGGTGATGCAGCCCTGGACCGAGGAATTTTGGAAGGCCACCAAAAAACACAAGCTGTTGATCCAAAAATGCATGGATTGCCAATCCCTGATTTTTTATCCACGCAAGGCCTGCCCGGAATGCTGGTCCGCCGCCCTGGGCTGGCGGGAGGCTTCGGGCCGGGCCAAGGTCCACACCTTTACCGTGCTTCGCGACATGGTCGAACCGAAATTCATGGCCGATCTGCCCTATGTCCTGGCCATGGTCGATCTGGAAGAAGGCCCCCGGATGATGACCCGCATCGTGGAATGCGATCCGGAGGTCGTGGAAATCGGCCAGGAGGTGGAAGTTGTGTTCGAGGACATCACGGAGAAACACGCCCTGCCGCTTTTTCGGCCCGTGGACGAATCCCTCCGCCGAACCAAGGTCAATGAAGTGGGCCCGGCCGAGGATATCGCCTCGACCGGCTTGATGAGCGTCGATGATTACCAGGCCATTATTTATGAAATCGGCGGAGTCAACGATGCGGTGTGCCGAATCACCCTGAACCGGCCGGAAAAGTTCAACGCCATCAACCGCCGCATGGCCGCCGAGTTGGTGGATGCGTTCCGGAGGGTGCGGGAAAACGCATCGGTCGGCGTGGTCGTCCTGGCCGGGTCAGGCAACCAAGCTTTTTGCACCGGCGGGGACCTGGATATCTTTCCATCCCTGGCCGAACACCAAGCCGGTCTCAATTGGCTGGCCCATGAAGGCCTGGACGTCCAACGGGCCATTACCGACTGCGAAAAGGTCGTCATCGCCAGGATTCATGGGCACTGCCTGGCCGGGGGGCTGGAATTGGCCCTTTGTTGCGACCTGTTGTACGCCAAGGAAACCGCTCGAGTCGGCCTGACTGAAATCGGCATGGGCATCCTGCCGGGCTGGGGGGGAACCGCCCGGATCGTGCGCAGCATGCCCGTCCAGCGGGCCCGGGAACTGCTCTACACGGGCCGCAAGGACTATACGGCGGCGGAAGTGTATTCCATGGGCCTCTTGACCAGGGTGTTTCCCGATGACCGGTTCGACGAAGAGTTCGAGAAGATGGTGACCAAAGTGGCTTCAAAAAAACCCATCGCCTTGCGCATGGGTAAGGAAGTCATGGCGCGGTCGGCGGAAGGGGGCAGCATCGAGACGGCCCTGGCCGTGGAACGAAACGGCGTCCAGTGGCTGACCCATGCTCCGGATGTCCGGAAAATGATGGATGCTTTCCGGGAAGCCGTCAAAAAGTAGGAGTTATGCCATGGATTTCAATTTTACCGAAGAGCAGGAAATGCTCCGCGCCACCCTGCGCCGGTTTTGTCAAAACAAGCTGAATAAGGAAAAAGTCCGCTGGATGGACGAAAACTGCGATTTCATGCCGGATGAGGTCTGGAACGGCCTAACCGAGTTGGGAGTCATGGGACTTACGATTCCCGAGCAATACGGCGGGACGGGCCTGGGGCAGATGGAGCAGGCCATCGTTATTGATGAGCTTTCAACGGCCACGCCTGCCGCGGCCTTGGGCGTCGGCGCCACCCTGGGATTCGGCGCCACGCCGATCCTGCACCTGGGGACCCCCGAGCAGAAGGAAAAACATTTGCCGCGAATCGCGGCCGGCAAGGAAAAGTGGGCCATGGCCCTGACCGAGCCGGCCGGGGGCACGGACATCCTTGGCGCCATCTCGACCAAGGCCGAAGACAAAGGCGACCATTGGGTGATAAACGGCGTAAAGGTCTTTATCACGGCCGCTCACGTCGCCGACTACATGATCGTGATCGCCATTACGAATCCGGACGTCAAGCGCGCCAAGGGTCTTTCCGTCTTTATCGTTCCCCGCAAAAGCGACGGTCTGGAGACCAAGCTCATCCCCAAGCTTGGATGCCATTCCTGCGGCGCCAACTACGTCTATTTTGACGGCGTTAAAATCCCCAAGGAAAACCTTTTGGGGACCCTGCACCACGGTTGGGGCGAACTCCTAACGGTGCTCAACCCGGAACGAATCGGAACCGCGTGCATGAGCCTGGGCGTGGCCCAGGCCGCTTTCAACGACGCCTTTCAGTACGCCCGGGAAAGGCAGGCGTTCGGCGGCCCCATTTCCCGTTTTCAGAGCCTCCAACATTACCTGGCCGACATCGCCATCGAAATCGAAAACGCCCGCAACCTGATCTACAAGTGCGCCTGGCTGGCCGACAACGGCAAGCCCTTTCATATAGAAGCCTGCATGGCGAAAATCGTGGCCGCCAGGGCCAGCGAGAAAGCCGTCATCTGGGGCATGGAAATCCTGGGGGGATACGGATACACCATGGAATACGACATGCAGCGGTATTTCCGGGATTACAAGCAGATGGTCTTTTCCCCCATATCCGATGAAATGGCCAAGAACATGATCATGCAATTTATGGGTTTTCCCAAGTCCTGGTCCTAGATAAAGGAGGATGCAATGTATACGTTGGGAGACATACCGCGCCGGTCCGCCATTCTATGGCCGGACAAAACAGCCGTGGTGTACGAGGACGTCCGTCTGACCTACCGGCAGCTCAACGAGCGGGTCAACCGTCTGGCCAACGCCCTTTTGTCGGAGGGCGTGGGGAAGGATGACCGGCTGACAGTACTGTCGGAAAACACCCACAAATACCTGGAAATCTATTTCGCCGCCGCGAAAATCGGCGTCAGCGTCACCCCGCTGAACTTTCGCCTGGCCGACCCCGAGATCAAGCACATCGTCAAAGACTCGGAATCCACAGTTTTTTTTGTCGGCGACGGGTATGAAAAACGCGCCGCGTCGCTACGCAATTCCTTACCCGATATCCGGCGCTGGATATCCCTGGACAATCCCGCGGAAGGCTTCCTGGTTTACGAGGACCTACTCGCCGGGGCCTCGGCCGAGGAACCCGGTCTGGACCCGGACGAAAACGACATGGCCATCCTCATGTACACCGGCGGCACCACGGGTCTGCCCAAAGGCGTCATGATGTCCCATCGCGGGTTGATGACCGCCACGGCCGGCGCGGCGATTTCCTGCGGATTCAATCGAAACGACATCACCTGTTTCGTGCTGCCCCTGTTCCACGTCTCCTTCTGGCCCGCGTTCGCGGTCCTTTTCGTCCAGGGCGCGGTGGTGGTGAATCGCAAACCGGATTTGAACGGGATGCTGAAGCTCATCCAGGCCGAAAAATGCACCCACATCAACGCCGTGCCGACGCTGTACGGCTGGTTGCTCCAGATGGCCGACGTGGACGCCTACGACCTATCCAGTCTGCGGCTCATCACCTATGCCGGCAGTCCCTTTCCCCCGGCCCTGCTCAAACAGTGCATCCTGAAGTTTGGACCCATATTCGAGCAGGCCTACGCCATGACCGAATGCATCGGCGGGACCTTTCTCCTCAAGGAGGACCACGTGCTGGAAGGCGAACGATCCCGATTGTTGGCCAGCGCCGGCAAACCCTGTGTGATCGTCGACGTCTGCGTCAAGGATGAAGAGGAAAAGGATGTTCCGCCGGGCGAAATCGGCGAGATATGCATCCGCGGCAAATGCCTGATGATGGGTTATTGGAAGAATCCGGAACTCACCGCCAGGACCCTCCGACACGGCTGGCATCACACCGGAGACATGGGGCGCCTCGACGGGGAAGGCTATCTGTTCCTGGTCGACCGCAAGGCGGACATGATCGTGACCGGGGGGGAGAACGTGTATCCCAAGGAAGTGGAAGATGTTCTGTACCAGCATCCGGCCGTGGCCATGGCCGCCGTGGTGTCGGCCCCTGATCGGAAATGGGGCGAGCGCGTTCAGGCCGCCGTAGTTTTGAAACCTGGTGAAGTGGTAACTGAACAGGACTTGATCGCCCACTGCAAAGCCAGGCTGGCCGGGTACAAATGTCCCAAAGCCATCGAATTCTGGGAACGGATTCCCACCACCCCCGTGGGTAAAATCCTGCGCAAAGATGTGAAAAAAAAATATTGGGAAGACCACGATCGGTCCATCAACTGAATGTCGGCCCGTAAAAGTACAATTTAAGGAGGAGAAAAATGAGCGCATCGACCGGCGACGATTATTTCAAGATCGATCCCGAGCCGCATCTGATCGGCAAAATGGAGCACATCAACCATTTCCCCGGCGTCCAAATGTGGTGGAAGGCCATTGAGAGCATTCACCGTCCTCTTCTGTTGGGTCTCAAGCCCGAAGCAATGCAAGGCATGGAAGAATGGGAAATGGCCAAAAACGTCGACCCGCAAAGCCTGATTCGGGCCATGGACAAATACGGCGTGGACATCGCCTGCCTCCTGCCGGAATCCATGATGGACACCACGGGGTATACCAGCCGGTGGTGTTCCAACGGCGAAATGGCGGCGGTGGTCGAATCCAACCCCGAACGTTTCATGTATCAACCCAACGTATCCCCCATCAAACACAAGGGCGTGGAAAACACCATCTGGGAACTGGAATACTGGGTCAAGACAAAGGGCGCCAGGATATTCAAATTTTATCCGCCCGAGGACACCCATATCAACGATCCCGAGCTATGGCCCTTCTATAAAAAGGCCGAGGAACTCGATATCGTCCTGGACATCCATACCGGGTTCTGCTGGGTCCCTCCGGGCAAAAGCAAATACGCGTTGCCCATCCAGATCGACGACGTGGCCCGCGATTTTCCGAACCTCAAGATCAACGCCTTCCACATGGGTTATCCCCATTGCGACGACCTGAATATGGTC